>JAPLUL010000046.1:0-16194 GCA_026397635.1 Verrucomicrobiota bacterium
GCCCTCTTCTGGGAGCGGCAACCGTTGCAGCCGCGCCGATAGACCGAAGCCGTGGATCAGGCCAAAACCGAACACCATGAACAACAAGTTCGGCGGCTCGATGCCGAGACCCTTGCGGAATCCATCGACGTTATCAAAGCCCTTGTAGATCACCGAAATCGCGATCACTGCGTCGATCAGATACTGCACGCCTTTGTTTTTGAAGGCAGAGCCACCGGCCATCGGGATGATCTTGTTCGCGATCACAGCACGACGGATGCCGGCCTTGAGTTCTACCGCAGTGATTGGACGCTCTTCGAGGAAGATCATTCCCAGCTCGTCATCAGCGCTGCAAGCCGCATCTAACAGCTCATCATAAGCGGCCTTGGCGGTGGCAATTTCATCACCCTGCAGGTCACGGACCGAGTATTTAGATCCAAACTTTTCGTCGTCGGAGTAGATGATGGCCTTTTGGTTCACCACGTCGATTTGTCCGATGAGATTTTCCTCAGCGCCGATTGGAATCAGGATCGGGAAGGCTGGAGCGCCGAGCTTGGTGCGAACATCTTTCACCACGTTGGCGAAGTTGGCACCGGTGCGGTCCATCTTGTTCACGAAGGCGATACGAGGCACGCCATACTTTTCAGCCTGACGGTACACAGTCTCAGATTGGGGCTGCACACCGGCCACGCCGCAGAGCACGAAGATCGCGCCGTCGAGCACACGGAGGGAACGTTCCACTTCCGCGGTGAAATCAACGTGCCCAGGGGTGTCGATGATGTTCACGCGAAGGTCTTCCATTTCGCGGGATTTATAGATACCCTCTTCCTTGAGCTGCTTCCAGCGTGCCGTCACAGCAGCGGAGGTGATGGTGATCCCGCGCTCTTTTTCCTGCTCCATCCAGTCGGTGGTCGCAGCGCCGTCATGCACCTCGCCAATCTTGTGGATCATGCCGGTGTAGAACAAAATACGCTCGGTCAGGGTCGTCTTGCCCGCGTCAATGTGGGCGCAGATCCCGATGTTACGGGTGCGCTCAAGAGGGTATTCGCGGTTAGGGGAGTTAGGGTTCGACATGGGGTCGGGAAAACGTTAAAGGGACGAAAAAAACGTGTTGGGAACGATTAGAAGCGGAAGTGAGCGAAGGCGCGGTTGGCCTGAGCCTGCTTATGGACGTCGTCGCGCTTGCGGACGGCATTCCCCTGCCCTTGCGCGGCATCCTTGAGCTCATTGGCGAGGGCGCGGTGCATCGCCTGACCTTTACGGCCGCGGGCGTAACCGACGATCCAGCGCATCGCGAGGGATTCTTGACGGCGAGGAGACACTTCGAGCGGGACTTGGTAGGTGGCACCGCCGACGCGGCGGGCCTTGACCTCAACACGCGGCTTGGTGTTCTCAATGGCGCGATTGAAAAGCTCAAGCGGGTCAACGCTGTCCGTTTTGTCGTTGAGTTGCTCAATGGCGGTATAGACAATGCGCTCAGCGAGCGATTTCTTGCCGTCCAGCATGATGTTGCTGATGAGAGCTGCGACGAGTTCGCTATCGTAGCGGCTGTCCTTGCGAACCTCTTTGTTATAAACGCGTTTTCTGCGGGCCATGACGTGATGAGATGGAGGGTGAGATCAGAGAGATTACTTCTTCTTGGTGGCAGCAGCGGCAGCACCTGGCTTCGGACGCTTGGCACCGTATTTGGAACGGCCACGACGACGAGCATCGACGCCCAAGCAGTCGAGAGTACCACGGACGATGTGGTAACGCACACCCGGCAAGTCTTTCACGCGACCACCACGCACGAGGACGATGGAGTGCTCTTGCAGATTGTGACCTTCACCGCCGATGTAGGCGATCACTTCAAAACCGTTGGTCAGACGAACCTTGGCGACTTTACGAAGAGCCGAGTTAGGCTTCTTGGGCGTGCGGGTCATCACCTGGAGGCAGACGCCACGGCGCTGCGGGCATTTGGCGAGCGCGGGAGACTTCGACTTCACCGCCTTGTCTTTGCGGCCGTGTCTGACGAGTTGATTGATGGTGGGCATGGTGTGAAAGAGCTGAATTCCGAGGCGTTTATCAAAAGCCAGTTCTGGAAGACAGCGCACCATGCTCAAAACGAGCTGGCGCAGACTTTTCCGGTTCTGGCTCCGATAAGTAAGGCCCACCGTAGCGGGCCTTGTTCGTCCGACTTCATAAATGAGGTCGGGCGGCGGGAGCGTGGATCTTGGCGAGTCCCGGATACTCCGCAAGCAGTAATTCACTCTTTTTAAAGAAATCTGCCTCCAGAGCGACGTGCTAAACGTTCACGCTTCGCTCCCAAGGCCGTTTTGACTTCCGCCAAAGGCAGACAGTTGATCACATCGTTGCGGGTGAGCCAGCCTTTGCGGGCGGCTTTGATGCCGTAGATCACGGCCTGCAAACCCTGGGTGCTGTGAGCATCGGGATTGATGCTGCATTTGACGCCTTTCTCCTTCGCCAGCCGCCACCAGCGCCAGTCCATGTCCAAACGCCATGCGCTGGCATTCAGCTCGATGATCGTGCCCGTCTCGGCGGCAGCGTCGATCACGGCAGGCACGTTAATGGCATAACCGGGGCGTTGCAGCAGCAGGCGGCCGGTCAAGTGGCCGAGCATGGTGACGTGTGGGTTTTCGATGGCGCGAATGATGCGTTTTGTCATCTCGGCCTCGGGCAGATTGAAGACGTTGTGAACGGAGGCCACGACGTAATCGAGCCGCGCCATGATCTCGTCGCTGAAATCGAGACTGCCGTCCTTGAGGATGTCCACCTCGCAACCAGCGAACACGTGAAGGTCATCGAGTTCGGCGTTGAGCGCCTGAATTTCCTCGACCTGCGCCAGCAGGCGCTTTTCGTCGAGGCCGTTGGCCTGGAAGGACGATTTGCTGTGGTCGGAGATGCCGAGGTATTGCAGACCGAGCTCACGTGCGGCGTCCGCCATCTCGCGCAGGCTCGCCTTGCCATCGCTCGCCGTGGTGTGGTTGTGGAAGACGCCCCGGAGGTTTTCGAGCTGCACCAGGCGCGGCAGGCCGCCGTGCTCCGCCGCTTCGATCTCGCCTTTGTTCTCCCGCAGCTCAGGTTCGATGAAGTCGAGGTCGAGAGCACGGTAAATGTCTGCCTCGTCATGCACCGGCGGGATGACTGGCGCGTTCACATGGTCCGGCACCTCGGTGAAGGCATATTCGTTGAGCGACCAGCCGCGATTGAGCGCCCGCTGGCGGATGGCGACGTTGTGCTCCTTGCTGCCGGTGAAGTACATCAGCGCAAAAGGGAATTCCTTGCTCGCTACGGCCCGCAGATCGCACTGTAATCCGTGCGTGGCATGGATGCTGGCCTTGGTGAGGCCTTGGGCGATGACATCGACGACCTGCGGCAGCGTCACAAAGTATTCGATGACTTTCTCCGGTTGCTTGGTGGAGACGAGGAAGTCCAGATCATGCACCGTCTCCTTACCACGGCGGAAACTGCCGCAAATCTCTGCCTGCGACACGTTCGGGTGCTCCCGCAGTGCCTCTAAAATCTGCTGCACCAGCGCATGCACCTGGTCCAGCTTGAACTCGGACGCGTGCTGCTCACGGAAGGCGATACTTTCGAGGATTTTCTCCACCGTCTTCGCTCCGAAGCCGGACAATTTGGCCGCCTCACCGCTTTCACAGGCACGCCGGAGATCGGCGATGGAAGAGACGCCAAGTTCGGCATGCAACGCCGCGATTTTCTTCGGCCCGAGGCCCTGCACGTCGAACAGCTCAAAAATCGTGTCCGGGAACTCCGCCTTCAGCTTTTCATAAAACTCCAGCCGGCCCGTGGTAGCCATCTCGTGCAGTTTGTCCCGCAGCGCCTCGCCAAGCCCTTTGATGCCCGCGAGCTGGTTCTCAGCCGCCAGTTTCATGATGTCTCCGCTGAAGCTCTCCACCACCTCCGCGCCGGTGCGGTAAGCCCTCACCTTGAAAGGGTTCTCTCCCTGCATTTCAAGGAGCGTGGCGATGCGTTCAAAGATGGCGGTGGCGTCTTCCCGGGTCATGCCGCGCATCATGACGCGGGATCACGGCGGGTGAAGGGAAAAGTGGTTCATCCGGGCAGTGAGCGCTTACGCATTGGTGGAGTGCCCCTCACCTAACCTCTCCCCGCAACCGATGGCAGACCGAGCGCAGGCACTGCGCGGGGAGAGGGACTGGCAGGCACGCCATTTGGCCTGCGAGTGACAATGCCGCCCTCTTTTGCGGTCCCTCTCCCCGCTGTGGATGATCCCATGATCTGCAGCGCAGGCGCGGGGAGGGGTAAGGTGAGGGGTGTTTTTGCCGCCTCCTTGTGAGCCTACAGAGACCGCAACCTCCGGATATATGCTTTGCGCCACCATGTTTGGTGAAATTGGCCGATGGAGTGGTGAAGCTCTGGAGTCTTGGCTCCAGCACTCCAGTTACTCGAAAATAACTCATCCTGATGACGCGAGGCAGATCCTAGAGGATGGATGCCTATACGGTATTCACCCCAAAATCACGTCTTGCTTGTCTTGTCTGGGAGCTGTCTGCTCAAAACATGCAGCTCACCCTTGGACTCTTGTGAATCGCACGCCGTCCCGGATGCGGATGGCTTTTCTGGGGAACCACGTTCCCCGGTTGTGCGGAATCGCGACCTTCACGCGAGATCTTTGCGAGGCCGTGAGCGCCGCCGCCCCGGAGGCCGACTGCTACGCTGTGGCGGTGAATGACCGCCAGGGAGGCTATGACTACCCGGAGCGCGTTCGGTTTGAGCTGGAGGAAAAAAACATTCACTCCTACCGACGTGCGGCGGACTACCTGAACTTCAACAACGCAGACGTTCTCTGCGTGCAGCATGAGTTTGGCATCTATGGCGGCACGGCGGGCAGCCACCTGCTTGCGCTGCTAAAAGAGGTGCGCATGCCGGTCGTCACTACGCTGCACACCATCCTCAGCGAGCCAAACACGACGCAGCGCCAAGTGATGGATGAAATCTCGCGGCGCAGCGACCGACTGGTCGTCATGGCGCAAAAAGGCGCGGAAATCCTGCGCGGCGTTTATGCCGTGCCGGAGTCGAAGATCGATATCATCCCGCATGGCATCCCGGATGTGCCGTTTGCCGACTCTGCGCTGTCAAAAGAGCAGTTCGGCGTCGAAGGGCGCACGGTTTTGCTCACGTTCGGCCTCATTGGGCCTGGGAAAGGAATCGAGCAC
Organism: Verrucomicrobiota bacterium; assembly: GCA_026397635.1. Classification (GTDB taxonomy): domain Bacteria; phylum Verrucomicrobiota; class Verrucomicrobiia; order Verrucomicrobiales; family Verrucomicrobiaceae; genus Prosthecobacter. Next base: position 5,175 of record JAPLUL010000046.1, read on the forward strand.
GTGATTGAGGCGCTGCCCGAGATCGTGCGGGCGCATCCTGAGGTCGTGTATCTGGTGTTGGGCGCTACTCATCCGCATCTCCTGGCACGCGAGGGGGAGCGCTACCGCCTGAGCCTGGAGTGGCTGGCCGAGGAGCGCGGCGTGAAGGACCACGTCATCTTTTACAATCGTTTCGTGACGCCGGAGGATTTGAAGGAATTCGTCAGCGCGACGGACATCTACCTCACGCCGTATTTAAATCAGGCGCAGATCACCTCCGGCACGCTGGCGCAGGTGTTTGGCGCAGGAAAGGCCGTCATCTCCACCCCTTACTGGCATGCGCAGGAGCTGCTGGCAGATGGGCGTGGCATTTTGGTGCCCTTTGCACAGCCAGCCGCCATCGCCGCTGCCGTGGGCGAGTATTTGGACCAGCCAGACGTGATGCAGCGCACGCGTGAGATAGCCTGGAATGCCGGGCGCGAGATGATCTGGCCCGCCGTGGCCCGCCGCTACATCGAGTGCTTCCAGCTCGTCCGCGCGGAGCGGAAAGCCCCTTCCCGCACGGCCTTCGCCGGCTGGACTGCGGCCGTGCGCTCCTATGATCTACCCGCGCTGCATCTCGACCATCTGGTGCGGATGACCGACAGCACGGGCATCTTCCAGCATGCGCTCTTTACCGTGCCTGATTTTCATCACGGCTACTGCACGGACGATAACGCGCGCGCATTCATCCTCTGCTGCTTGCTGGACGATCTGGGCGGCACACCGCCCTGCGCCAGCCTCAACGGCCTCTCTTCCACTTACCTGGCCTTCCTGGCCTGCGCCTTGAACCGTGACACCGGACGCTTCCGTAACTTCATGAGCTTTGACCGGCGCTGGTTGGAGCCTGCGGGTAGTGAAGACAGCCATGGCCGGGCCCTTTGGGCACTCGGCATCGGCGCGGCACGGCCGCAGCGCAAAGGGCAGAGCATTCTCTGCGCCGACTTGTTCGAGGCCGCGTTGGCCAATGTCGAATGCTTCTCCTCTCCCCGTGCCTGGGCCTTCACGCTGCTGGGGATTCATGAATACCTGCGCGAATACCCAGCAAACAGCCGCGCCAAGGCTGCGCGTGAGGCGCTGGTGGCCGATCTCATCCGGCTGTGGAAGCAGTGCGCCACCGACCACTGGCCCTGGTTTGAACCCAGTGCCACCTATGACAATGCGCGCCTCTGCCAAGCTCTGCTGCTCAACGGACGCGCCATGGGCCACGAGGAGGCCTTCCGCATCGGCATCGAGTCGCTGCGCTGGCTCGTCTCCATCCAGAAGACGCCTTCTGGCTGCTTCCGCCCCATCGGCAGCAACGGCTTTTATGAAAGAGACGGTGCCCGCGCCCACTTCGACCAACAGCCGGTCGAGGCCCTGGCCATGGTGGCCGCCTGTCTCGACGCGCACTGCCTCACACAAGACGACACTTGGTTCCGCGAGGCACGCCGCGCCTTCGAGTGGTTCCTGGGTCGCAACGACCTCTCCCTCCCGCTCTACGACCCCGCCAGCGGCGGCTGCGCTGACGGCTTGCATCCCGACCGTGTGAATCAGAACCAGGGCGCGGAGTCCACCCTCGCCTTTCACCTCGCGTTGGCGGGCATGAACTTTGCCACCCACCCGCTGACCGCCACCACCGCATGAGTCTCTCGCTGCACCGCCACCAGTTCACTCTCCAGCCCGAAAGTGCACGCGTCATCATCCGACCGTTCATCCCCGCCAGCTCCCACCGCCTCTCCACCATCATCGGCCGCGTCTTGGCGCTCACCGAAGCGGAGGTGGAGGAGGAAATGGAGCGCGTGCATGCTGGTTTTGACGACCGCCACCTCGACATCGAGAGCGCATTGTTCAATCACTTCGTCAAAGTGGAGTCCCAGGTCTTCACCCAACGCCAGCTCAGTCGAGCGCGCCAGCTCCTCATCGGTGCTGTGTTCTCTGGCGAGTACGCGCTGGAGTCAGCCGCCCTGTTCAATCCATCCATCGTTCCGCATCCAGATCAAAACGGCGTCGCCGAGGGGGGGCTGCGCTTCATCATGAGCCTGCGGGCTACTGGGGAAGGGCACATCTCCTCCATCGAGTTTCGCGAGGGCCACATCGCCCCCGACGGCGAGATCACGCTCACGCCCGTCTCCCGCTTCGTCAGCCTGCCGGAGGTCGTGCCGAATCCCGGCTACCGGAAAAAGCGCTTCGTCATCAAACTGCACGAGATGGGCTTCGATAACGAATGCGCCATGACCGTCATGAATGCGCTGGCCGACGAGTTCACCCGCAGTGAGCTGTCCGCCTGCGTCGTCCGGGTGCGGCGCGAGAACTTGCCACTTTCCCATGAGAACCGCCGCACGCTCGAGTGCGTCCAATGGCTGGCAGACTCCAACTACGAGCTGCGCTTCCCGGAAAAGCTCGCCCTCAGCGAGCGCATCCTCTTCCCCGTCAGCGACAACGAGAGCAACGGCATCGAGGACGCCCGCTTTGTGCGTTTCATTGAAGACGACGGCAACGTCATGTACTACGCCACCTACACCGCCTACAACGGCCGCGCCATCCTGCCGCAGCTCATTGAGACGCAGGATTTCCTGCACTTCCGTGTGCTGACCCTCAACGGCAGCGCCGTGCAGAACAAAGGCATGGCCCTGTTCCCCCGCCGCGTCGGAGGTCGCTACGCCATGCTCTCCCGCCAGGACGACGAAAACCTCTTTGTCATGTTTTCCGACAATCCCCATTACTGGAGCGATCCCCACCTCATCCTCCGCCCCGCCGAGGTCTGGGAATCCGTGAAAATCGGCAACTGCGGCTCCCCGCTGGAGACCGAGGCCGGCTGGCTCGTCATCACCCACGGCGTCGGCACCATGCGCCAATACTGCATCGGAGCCGCGCTACTTGACCTCAACGACCCCACCCGCGTGATCGGACGCCTGCGCGGGCCCCTGCTCTGCCCCCTCGGCAGCGAACGCGAGGGCTACGTGCCCAACGTGGTCTATAGCTGCGGCTCCCTCATCCACGGCGGGCAGCTCATCCTCCCCTACGCCATGAGCGACAAATCCACCGCCATCGTCAGCACCCCACTGGCAGAGTTGCTTCAGGCGATGAAGCCATGATTGAGACAGCGTGAGATGATGCCTTCAGTCGGAAGGACGTTGACCGCCCTTTTCGGATGCTTTTCCACTGAAGTCGGGACTCCGACCCAGTCTCTCAAATCCACCCCCGCAGGCGGTAGGCATACCAGCCGACGATCTCATGCAGCCAGCACTCAAAATGCAGTAGGTGCGTAGCGTTGGGGATGCCGATCCAACGCAGCGGACGGCCGCGCAAGGGGGCGCTTTCGTAGTTGCAGGGAACGGGTAACACGGGAACGCCAGCTTTGGCGAAAACGGCATGGGTGCGAGTCATGTGAAAGGCGGAAGTCACAAGCGCGACGCGCTGCCAGCCGTTCTCCTTGGAAAGTGCGGCCACTTTGATCGCCTCATCATGGGTGTCCGCACAGCCGCCGAGGCTTTCGACCGGAACGGTGGTCAAAGACCAAGCCTTGAGCCATTCCTTGGCCCCATCGGCCTCGGAGATGGTGCGACCGTCGTCAGTTTGAAAAACACCGCCACCGATGATGAGGCGTTTCCCCTTCCCCTGCCGGGCGAGCTTGAGCGCGGTGAAAAGGCGGTCCGCGCCGCCTTTCAGATGCATGCCGGAGGGTTCGCGCATGGAAGGCTCCAAACCACCACCGAGCACCACGATGGCATCACACTCAGGAAATACGGCGAGATCGACCGACGGCCAATCGTCCTCCAAAGAGGCGAGGAGCAGGTGCGGCACTGGCAGCGCGGCAGTGATGGTGAGCAACAGCCAAGCCCCGCCAGGGAGCACGGCGGCCCGCCAGCGGCGCTGACGCAGCGGGAAGAGCGTCAGAACGGTGAAAACGATCCACGCGAGGCCGACCGGCTCCATGAAATCGACCAAGCCTTTGAGAAAAGAGGTCATTAGGAAGAAAAAGCAGCCAGTACTGGCTGCAGTGGCTTTTTCAAGGGAGTTTGCATGCCGCCGTCCAGCAGAAGCCTCCATCCGCGGCCAGGTCTGCGCCGAACTGTCTCTTGCATTCACCCTCGCGCTAGCTAACCACATAAGTCCCTCATCCAAACAGGGCTTCAGGAAACGACCTGAAGACTCCGCATGTCAGAACACAAAAACTCAAACAGTTGGACCCTGGCCCTCGTGGCTTTGGGTGTGGTATTCGGGGACATCGGCACCAGTCCGCTCTACGCGCTCAAGGAGTGCCTGCATCACGCCAAACCCACGCCGGGTGATCCGCTCGGCGTGCTCGGCCCGCTCTCCCTGATGTTCTGGTCGCTGATCTTGATGGTCTGCTTCAAGTACCTCGGCTTCATCACCCGCGCCACCAACCAGGGCGAGGGTGGCATGTTTGCCCTGCTGACGCTTTTCCGCTCCGCCAAAGCCCGGTTCAAACCGCACACCAGCGGTGCCATTGTGCTGATCGGCATTTTCGGTGCATGCTTACTTTATGGCGACGGCATGATCACCCCAGCCATCTCGGTGCTCTCCGCCGTGGAGGGCCTAGCCCTGCTGGATGCCAAGCTGGGCACCGATCTGGCGCATTATGTCGTCCCCATCTCTGCTGGGATCATCATGAGCCTGTTTCTGGTGCAGCGGCATGGTACCGCCCGCATCGGCCAAGCCTTCGGGCCGATCATGGTGCTATGGTTCATCACCCTGGCCGTCCTCGGCATCATCAACATCAGCAGCTACCCAGCTGTGTTTTCGTCCCTTTCACCGCATCATGGGATCAACTTCCTGCTGCATCACGGCCATGAGAGCTTCGTGCTGATGGGGCTCGTCCTGCTGGCCGTGACCGGATGTGAAGCCATGTATGCCGACATTGGCCATTTCGGTCGCCCCCCGTTGGTGCGGAGTTGGTACTTCATCGTGCTGCCGGCGCTGATGCTGAACTACCTCGGGCAAGGAGCGCTCGTCCTCTCAGACGTGAATGCCTCACTGCAGCCCGGTTATCACCACTTTTTCAGCCTCGTGCCGAAAGCCGCGCTGATCCCCGTCCTGCTCCTGGCCACAGCGGCCACCATCATCGCCTCCCAGGCCATGATCACCGGCGTGTTCTCGCTCACTCAGCAGGCCGTACAGCTCGGCTACCTGCCACGTCTGAAGATCATCCATACCAATCCCGACGTGCGCGGCCAGATCTACATGCCGCAGGTGAACTACCTCCTCATGGTCTCCTGCCTCGCGCTGGTCTTCCATTTTGAGTCTTCCACCAATCTCGCCGCCGCCTACGGCCTCTCCGTGGCGCTCGACATGACCTTTACCAGCCTGCTGTTCTTCCTCGTGGCCCGCGAGGTCTGGCTGTGGCCGCTCTGGAAAGCAGGCATCCCCGTTATCATCTTCCTCATCCCTGAAATCGGCTACGTCTCCGGCAGCTTGCTCAAGTTCATGGCCGGGGCTTGGTTCCCGCTCGTCATTGGCCTGAGCATCTGGATCATCATGAAAACATGGACGGATGGACGCGCCATCCTCTTCCAGGCCATGCAGCGTGGTCGCCTACCCGTGCAGTTCCTGGTGGATGAGATCAAGAAAGACCGCATCATCCGCGTGCCCGGCACCGCCGTCTTCATGTCTGCCAGCGCCGACGGCCTTCCGCTCGCGCTGCTGCACCATCTGAAGCACAACAAGGCGCTGCACCAGCAGGTCGTGCTGCTCACCGTGCGCTTTGAAGACGCCCCGTATGTGCGGGATGAGACGCGCCACGAGATCAGCGAGTACCATGACGAATTCTACCGTGTGCTACTGCGCTACGGCTTCGCCGAGTCACCGGATGTGTTCAACGATCTCTGCCAAGCCATGAGCGAGAAGACGAAGGTAAAGCGCAACGGGATCACCTTCTACCAAAGCCGCGAAGTGCTGCTGACCAACGGTCCTGGCAAGATGGCCGCCTGGCGCAAAAAACTCTTCGTCATGCTTTCCCGCCTCTCCCGCCCCGCCACCGGCTATTTCGACCTCCCACCGCGCCAGGTCATCGAGCTGGGCATTCAATTGGAGGTTTAAGCCAAAAACGAAATCAAAACTAGCTCAGCAGCATTCGTCATCCGGATTTAGTCATTCGTCATTCCTCCATCACGTATCCAGCCACCATGTCCCCCGATCCCCTGCGCCTCCGAGTATCCGCCCTGCTGGGCTTCCTCGCCATCTCCCTCGGCGCCTCCGGTGCCCACGGACCGGTGCATGAGAAACTCAAGGCCGCCGGTGAGCTGGAGCACTGGGAAACCGCGCTGCAATACCACCTGCCGCATGCCGTCGTGCTGCTACTGCTCACTCTCTTTGCCAGCAGCAAGCCGACGATGGTCTGGGCCTGGCGCATGATCCTGCTCGGCGTGCTGATCTTCAGCGGCTCGCTTTATCTACTCGCTTACACCGGCATCAAATGGCTCGGCGCCATCACACCGCTAGGCGGCCTGAGCCTCATGGCCGGGTGGACACTCATCGCATTGTCAGCGAAGGGAAAATGAGCGGCTGAAATCAATCTTGGGGTAAGGCAAAAAACCCGTTGCGCCATGATTGAAGCATGCTCCTTTAGCGGCCCTCGAAGTCAGAGGCTCGGTAGCTCAGTTGGTAGAGCATGGGATTGAAGATCCTAGTGTCGGCGGTTCGATCCCGTCCCGAGCCACCACTTCAAAGAAGTGGTCGCTTAAAAAACAAAGCAGTCCCGAATCACTTTGCGATGCTGCCTGTGGAGACGATCTAGCTGCATCCCGGCTCAGCCTTCGCCCAGTCCTCCCCCCCGCCTGGTAGAGCACCAAGCAGCGCTGGTTTGCAAAGTCGCGGACGTGGTAGCGGCGAGTGTGGGACACCCTCACACCGAGCACCTCAATGACGAAGGTTTCCTTCGCTCGTGAGCAGCCGTCCAGGGGATCAAGTTCATTGGCTCAAGCTCGGTGACCTTGCGCTGGGAGACGACACCGGCAGGCGCTTCCCCGGCGGCTGTAGCAAAAAAAGTCGTTCGCATACTCGTTGAGCGTGGCGGCACCGTCCGCTGGGAGGAGCTGCACAATTTCCAGCGCATCTCCTGGCGTCGCGCCCCTCACATGATAAACCCTGGCTCCGCCGTGGTCTCAGTGACCCTCCAGTTGCCCGGATGATGAAACGCAATGCCGTCCTTGTGGCGCTTGGGGGACATAGCCAGATCAGCCGCCGGCTGTCCGCAGCCAGAGAGCAACACAACCAAGGAAAAAAGGATGAGCCATGAGATCAGGCGCATGGAAAACCATGCCTGCACGGCTCCCGCAGTCAACGCGGCCTTGTTTTACGCGAGGCGTCCGCAGCACTGCTTGTACTTCTTCCCACTGCCACAAGGACATGGGTCGTTGCGACCGACGTTGGTGTCCTTGGGCTTCGGTTTGGCAGCTGCGGTGGGAATGATCAGGCGTGGACCATCACGGCCCGGATTCGGCGGGGCTTCTTCTGCCTCCTCCTCGATTTCCTCACGGCGCTGCTGCGGCGCAGGGGTGCTGCCTTGGGAGGCGAGCTGGGCGAGGAACTGCTCGAACGCGGCAAGCTGCTGAGTGCTGCGGAAGAGGTTGCCGAGCACCTCGCCGTTGATGTTGTTCATCAGCTCCGCGAAAATCGTGAAGGCTTCCTGCTTGAACTCCACCAGCGGGTCTTTCTGGCCGTAGGTGCGCAGGCTGACGCCTTCCTTCAAGGCATCCAGCGCGTACAAATGCTCCTGCCACAGGCGGTCGATGGCGTTGAGCAGGATCATCTTCTCGATCTCCTGCAAGGCGGTCGGATTGGCATTGCCGACCTTCACTTCGTAGGCGTTGAGGATTTTTTCCTTCAACCAGGCGGACTTGGCATCAAAGTCGAGCGCTTTGAAACCATCGTCGAACTCACGCAGACCGATGGGGAACGTGGTATTCACCCACTGGAGCAGGTTGTCGTAATCAGCCTCAGTGTCGTCCTTGAGATCCTTCGGCACGAAAGCGCTCAGGCGCTCGGTGATGCCCTTCTCCACGGCCTCGTTGATGAGGATGCGCGTGTCGTTGCTGTTGAGCACGTCGTTGCGCCATTCATAGACGACCTCGCGCTGCTGATTCATCACGTCATCGTATTCGAGGACGCGCTTGCGCCAGACGTAGTTCCGTTGTTCCACACGCTTCTGCGCGGTTTCGACGCTGCGGTTGAGCCAAGGGTGCTGCAATTCCTCGCCTTCCTTCATGCCAAAGCGCTCCATCATCTTCGTCATGCGCTCGGCGGCTCCGAAGTTGCGCATGAGGTCATCTTCAAAGCTGAGGAAGAACTTGCTCTCGCCCGGATCGCCCTGACGCGCGGAACGTCCGCGCAACTGACGGTCCACACGACGTGATTCATGTCGTTCCGTCGCCAGAACGAACAAACCACCGAGTTCGGAGACGCCTTCGCCCAGTTTGATGTCAGTGCCACGACCGGCCATGTTGGTGGAGATCGTCACAGCGCTGCGATGACCGGCGCGGGCGACGATTTCGGCCTCCTGGCGGTGGTACTTCGCATTGAGCACGTTGTGGGTGATCTTTTGCAGCTTGAGCATGCGGGAGACCATTTCGGAGGCCTCGACGCTGGCGGTGCCGACGAGGATCGGCTGGCCCTTGGCGTTCAATTCACGGATCAATTCGATCACGGCAGCGAATTTCTCGCGGCGTGTCTTGTAGATGCTGTCGTTGTGGTCCTTGCGCTTCACCGGACGATTGGTCGGGATGGTGAGCACATCGAGATGGTAGATGTCGTGGAACTCCGCCGCGTCCGTTTCCGCCGTGCCGGTCATGCCGCCGAGCTTTTGATAAAGGCGGAAGTAATTCTGAATCGTGATGGTGGCAAGCGTCTGCGTCTCGGCGTCGATCTGCACGCCTTCCTTGGCCTCCACGGCCTGATGCAAACCATCGCTCCAGCGACGTCCGGCCATTTTGCGTCCTGTCTGCGCATCGACGATGATGACTTTATTCTCCTCGACGACATATTCGACGTCCTTCTCATAAAGACAGAAAGCGCGCAGAAGCTGGCTGATCTGATGGATGCGCTGACCTTGGTGGGAGAGGCGGTCCTGCATCTCGGTCTTTTTACGCAGACGAGCTTCTTCGGAAAGCGAGGTGTCGCCGTCGATCTCAGAATACACCGTGGCGATGTCCGGCAAGACGAAGGCGTCCGGCTCGTCAGGACTGAGGAAATTGCGCCCCATCTCGGTCAGATCGGCGTCGTGGCTCTTTTCCTCGATGAAGTAATACAGCTCCTCCTTGAGCTTGAAGAACTCGACCTTCTGCGTGTCGGCGTAGAGCGAAAGCTCGGCTTTCTCCATCGCACGACGGAGTTCCGGTTCTTCCATGCAACGGGCAAGCGCACGATTCTTCGGCTGGCCCATGTGTACCTGGAAGAGCTTCAAACCGGCCAGCTGGTCCACGAGCGGCTTGTAGCGCTCATACTGATGATTGCTCTCCGCCGCCATGACCGGACCGCTGATGATCAATGGCGTGCGCGCCTCATCAATGAGCACGGAGTCCACTTCATCCACGATGGCGAAGTAATGGCCGCGCTGCACCTGCTGCTCCTTGCTGGAGGCCATGCCGTTGTCACGCAGGTAGTCGAAGCCGAACTCACTGTTCGTGCCATAGGTGATGTCGCAGCGGTACTGCTCGGCGCGGATGTGGCTGGGCTGGTCGTTTTGAATGCAGCCAACGGTGAGGCCGAGGTACTTGTACAAGCTGCCCATCCACTCGCTGTCACGACGGGCGAGGTAATCATTCACCGTGATGACATGCACACCGCGCCCGGTGAGCGCATTCAAGAACACAGGCAGCGTTCCCACGAGCGTCTTCCCTTCCCCGGTGGCCATTTCAGCGATCATGCCACGATGCAGGGCGATGCCGCCGACGAGTTGCACATCGAAGTGAACCATGTTCCAGCCCAGCGGCTGGTCGCAGACGACGATCTCGCGGCCACACATGCGACGCGCGGCGTTTTTCACCACGGCATAGACTTCCGGCAGGATGTCGTTCAGCATCTTCTGCTCGATGGCGTCAAAATTCGGCTGGATGTGGTTCCAGGCCTCACGGGCGCGGTCGATGCGCTGCTTCTTCTCATCAAACCCCGCCGAGCGCCACTGGCCCTGCGCGATGTAATCGTCCTGCAAGGACGGGAAATGCTTTTTCAAAGAAGCGAAGTACTGCTCCACCTGCTCCAGGCAGGCGTCCACAGCCGCTTCATCGGCGATGCGCAGGCTGACCCCGCCGAGGAACGGTGGTGTATGAAAGGCGCGGAACTGAGCCTGCCATTTCTGGGTGCGCTCACGCAGCGCTTCCTCAGGCTCGTTTTGAAGCTGCGCCTCGATGCGGTTGATCTCGGTCACTGTAGGAGTGAGCCTGCGCACAGTACGCTGGTTCTTGGTGCCGATGATTTTTCTGATGATCCAGTTGAACATGATGAGGAAAGTCGCGCCCGGCCTACAAATAGCCGAACTTTGGGGGAGGCCGAATGTGGCGGAAGTCAGCGCAGGCGCAACAACTCAAACAGCCGCCTTTGTCCGCAGCACCGCGTCCTTGACTCGACGCGGAATCATGGCGCTGCGCACCACATCGGGCCGCACGCTACGCAGAAAGTCCAGCAGGATCACCGGGGACTCCACGATCATGCGCTCGATCTGGTCTCTCCGATGTGTCCACCGTGAGTTGCGGTGCAGGTAGTCGAGATCAGCCAGGATCTCATCGACATCGCCTTCATTGAAACCGGCGAGCTGGAACGCGTAGGGATCGGAGAGAGGCATGGCGGGAGAAAGAAATCAGTGTGGCGGATTGTGCCGGGAAAACTCCGCGCCTCCAACTTTTTCTCTCTTTTTGCCGCAAATCCTGTTGCCGCATAAGTTTTGACACCCTGGGGATAAAAGCTGTGCGGGGATGGAAAGGACGTTGACTCAAAAAGGATGACACCGGCAACCCAAGTCGATGTCCATGAGTCAAAAAGTTCGGGAAGAGATGCTGCCGCGTCT
>JAPLUL010000053.1:0-64882 GCA_026397635.1 Verrucomicrobiota bacterium
CCGCCAAAGGGTGTCACCGGCTTGTCAGAGTATTCAATCGGAAGGTTCACCATCACGGTGATTCTTACACACGCGTCAATCCCCTGGTCTGACAAGCGCTCCGGCACCTTGAACGTCTTCTATTGCATGATCCGGGTTGAAGCGAAGTGAGTATCTTTAACTGCGCCTGCAATTTGGCCGCCAGCGCAGCAAACATCCATCCGCCACGCCCGCCCGACGTGCCTCAGTAGCTCGTCATCCTGCCGCTGCGCTTTTGTTCCATGGCCTGCTCGGCTGCCAGGATGAGTGCGGCTAGTTGCGCGTCAGATGGCTGGGCTTTGGCGGCTTCCAGATAATGATCGAGGGCGCGGTGTGGCAGACCCGTTTGAAAATAGACGAAGCCGAGCGCTTTGTGCGCCCTGGGATCGCCGGGCATGGCTTTGAGGATTTCCCGGAACACTCCGACGGCGTCATCATACCTACCCACTCCCGCAAGTCCGAGGCCTAGGGTGAAGGCCACAGTTGGCTTGATTGCGGCGGTGTTGTCCAACTTGATCAGCTCAAGAGTGGTGTTGAGTGACTCCTTGGGGCGGTTGAGGCGTAGCAGGGAGTTGGAGAGGTTGAGGATGCCATTCTGGAAGCGCGGCTCGATTTTGAGGGCTGCGCGGTAGCAATCCACGGCCTTGTCATCCTTGCCGTTGGTTGAGTAGGCCGCGCCGAGGTTGCCCCAGGCACGGAATTTACCAGGGCTTTTGGCCACGGTGTCCTTCCACAGGCTTTCACTGGTGCTCCAGACGGTGTTGCGGTCAGTGGTGCGCCAGGAAAGCAGCGCGGTGATGGCAAGGACGAGGGCCGCAGGTGCGATGGTTCGCTGCCAAGCCGCCTGCGCGGGGAGCAAGCCGCGCAGGCAGTCCAACAAACAACTCACCAACACAAAGATGCCAATTGAGGGCAAATAGGAGCGATGCTCCGCGACCATGTCTGGCAGCGGCACCAAGCCCGAGGAGGCGGCGATGGTGATGAAATACCAGAGGGTGAACACAAAGCCGAAGGCCAGACGGACATCGCGACGAAAACGGTGGAACAACCACCCGGACGCCGCCACCAGCCCCATCAGAACGCCCAGTGAGATGAGTACCGGCCCTTGCCAGAGAGACTCGTATTTGGGCCACTCGGGGTCGAGGTTTAGACCAAAGGGCCAGACCATGAGCCGCAGGTAATGCACCAGCACGGTGCACTGGGTGACGATGTAGTGCCAGTGGTTGAGGGGGGCATCGCGTGAGTTGACGATGTTCAACGATGCACTCATGTCAAAAGAGCCGCCGTTTTGCATCGTGGCCGTGAGCATGACGAGTAGCGGGATGAGCGGGGTGCAGAGCAGCAGCGGCAGAGCACGGAGGAGTGCCCGCGGCAGGCCGGAGCGCAGCACCAGCCAGTCGATAAGCACCGCCATGAAGGGCACGGCCACGCTGCATTCCTTCGTCTGCATGGCCAGCAGCAGCGCCACTACGGCTCCCGTTCGCAAAGCATAGAGCGCGGCGCGTGATTTGAATGAAAAGGAAACAAACCACAGCCACAGGCAGAGCAGTGAGAAGAAGGTAGCCAGGGAGGTGAAGCGCTGAATGATGTAGGTGACGGATTCGATCCCCAGCGGGTGGGCAGCAAAGAACAAAGCGGCGGTGGCGGGAATGAAGACCAGCGACCCTCGACTCAGTGTGCTGGCGAACCGCCGCAGCAGTGTGTGCAGCAGCGCGTAGATCAGCACGCTGTTGAGCGCGTGGATAAGGATGTTGAGCAAACGGTACCAGCGTGGGTTGAATCCGTCGAAGGCATGGTTGAGGGCAAAGCTGGCGTAGGCGACGGGACGCAGGATGAAATTGACCGCGTAATCGGGATCTGATCCCATGCGGGCCGGGCGGGTGGCAAACTCTTCGAAGTGGAACAGATAGCTGAACTTGTCAGGGGCCTTGAAGACCGGGTTGTCGATCAGGTAGGTGTAGTCATCAAAGAGCATCGGAAAGTCCTTCGTCCAGGTGTACAAGCCGACGCTCAGTGACAGGAGCACGCAGACCATGATGGCATGGATCCAACGTGTCGTCGGTTGCTGGCCGTCAGGTGCGGGGGAGGCGCTTAGACAGACCTCCTTTTTCTGCGCTGGTATGACCTGGGTGTCCTCAGTGGATTTTCTGGGCACGGAGGTCTTTGGCTGAGAGGTTTTGCGGTGGCGTCCCGACATGATTTTCGTGGGTGATTGATTTTCCGCATTTTGCCCGAAACCTGCCTCATGCATCAAATGACAAGAGCTGTCATCCCCAGCGCCACAGCACTGTTCCTTGGCCAAGGCTGTCACGCGCCATGATCCCGCACCCATTGCCCGGCGCGGAGGTACAGCTCAGCTGCGCTGCGGAGTTGGAGCTTATCCTTGATACGGGCGCGGTAGGTTTCCACCGTGGACTCGCCCAGGTTCAGCGTCTGGGCGATCTCGCGCGTGCTTTTGCCGCGTCCGAGCATTTGGAAAACCTCCAGCTCACGGTCGGCAAGCGTTTCCATGCCGTTGATCTCGGGTGAGGAACGCTTTTGTGTCATGCGCTCCAGCAGCTTGGCGGTTATCTGCTTGCTGGCATAGACCTCGCCGTTCATCACGCAGCGGATCGCGCGGGCGACTTCGGCAGAGGCCTCGTTTTTAGTAATGTAGCCTTTGGCCCCGGCGCGCAGTGCGCGTTCGGCGTAGAGTTCCTCGTCATGCATGGAAAGGACGAGCACATTCACTTCGATGCCCTGGGCTTTGACGTCTTTGATGAGTTCCAGACCGCTGGAGCCGCGCAGGGTGATGTCCACGATGGCGATGTCTGGGCGTGTCTCATGGATGAGCCGCATGGCGTCGCGGATGTTGTCTGCCTCGCCGCAGACGGACATGCCAAGCTCGCGATTGATGAGTTGCCCCAGGTGCTCGCGGAACATGGGGTGGTCCTCAACGAGGAGGATCTTGCACGGGCTGCCGCTGTGATGGGTATCGCTTGATTTCATGAGTGCTTTTCTTGAGTTTGGGATGCGACGGGCAGGCGGCACGTCACGGAGGTGCCGCCGCTCGCGCTAGGTTGGATTTCCAGCCGAGAATTCAAAATCTGAGCGCGGTAACGCATGGTTCGCAGCCCCATGCCCGCAGCGTGTTTCTTCTTGCCACTGTCAAGCATGCCGACACCGTCATCGTCGATCCGCAGTTCCAGATAGCCCGGGGTCAGATGCAGGCCTATGACGATCTCCCCCGCTCGACCGTGGCGCACCGCGTTGGCCACGGCCTCCTGAGCGATGCGGTAGAGGTGCATGGAGTGCTCAGGGTTGTCGAGATGGACCTCCAAGGCCTCATCGACACGGATGTTCACACCGGTTAAGCGGCTGGTTTCCCGGGCCAAGTCAGACAGGGCGGCGCAGAGCCCGTTGTGGTCCACATGCACCGGAAAGATGCCATGGGCCAAATTGCGTGCCTCCAGTACGGCCTGCCGGATGGATTCCTCGATCATGACGGCGTCACGCGCCTCCGGCAAGGCTTGCGCTTGCAAATCATCCGCCAGCACGCGCGCCGCGCAGCCAATGGCCGCCAAGTGCTGGCATAACCCATCATGTAGATCGCGCCCAATCCGCTGCTGTTCGTGCTCGCTGACGCTGACGATGTCCTCCTCCAACTGGCGGCGCTCCTCCAGCATGCGGATGCGCGAGTCATCGGCCTCCTGCTGACTGCGCACGGCCATCACGGCAAAGACCACGACACAGAAATAAAACTCTCGGTTCACCAGCGCCCAGGAGTAGCCCAGCATCGTTTCATAGGGATGGGTGTCTAGGTTGGCGTGCCACCACGCCACACCGGCCAGCGCCGTGATGAACATCCCTGACCTGATGCCGATCCACCACACCGCCATAACAATCGGCACGGCATAAAAAATAAACAGACTCACTTCCCAGCCGGTCACGTCGTCCAGCCAGCCCATGAGCAGGGTCAGCAGAGTGGGGGGCAGCAACGCCACCCACCACGGCTGGCGGCGCATGACGAGCGTCACCACGGACCAAAGACTGCGTGGCCTCGGCTCGGTGACTGGTTGGGAAAAAACGTCTGGGTATTCGGTGTTCATGCTCTCGCTCCTCGGGTACCCACGATAGTCAAAAACTCACGGTAATCCCGGATGTAATCTTCCGGCTCATACAGGTGCGAGGCTAGCACCAATAATACCGAGTCCGAGGAGTGCAGGTGCTCGGAGGCCCACACCAGCGGCGGCACCAGCACGCCGAAAGTCGGGCGGTTGAGGCAGAATTCCTCGCGGTTTTCACCGTCATCCACGCACAGATGGCACTCGCCATGTGCGCAGACGAGAAATTGGGCGCACGTGCGGTGCGCATGTTCGCCACGCGTCTGCTGGCTCGGGATCGCATAGGTCAAAAAGCAGCGCTGCGGCATGAATGGCAGTTCTCTGCCGTATTCCGCTGCCGTCAGATTGCCACGCACATGATCCACCACATGGCGCAACTCAAAGAGCCGCACTCCACGCACCGAGCAGGCCTCGCTCACAGTCTCGTGGATCATGCGGGCCTCCCTTCATGGCAGACCAGCGTGCGCACTAGGGACTGCGGCTTCCCGGAGACGGTCAGGAACGCCCGCCCGACGTATTCGCCAATGATCCCTAGCATGAGCAGCTGAGCACCACTGAAGACGGCCAGCGCTCCCATGAGCGATCCCCAGCCGAGCTGCCGCTGGCCCACAAATAACGTCTCAAGCACCACCTCGGCCAGGATGGCTGCACCCAGGGCGCATAAGACCACGCCGAGCACGCTCGCCAGTCGCAGCGGCATCACGCTGAAATCAAACAACAGACTCATAGCCAGCCGCACCAGCTTGCGCGCTGTGTAACCACTCGTGCCGACCGTGCGTTCTGCGTGCGCCACCTCCAGCCGAGAGATACGGTTCGTCGCGCCTAGAATCAGTCCGTCGATGTAAGGGTAAGGGCCGCGATAAGAAATGATGCGCTCAATCAACTCACGTCGCAGCGCTCGGAAGCTGGAGAGATAGAGGTCTCGCGGCTTGCCCAGCAGAAACGTGGCGCAGCGATTGGCCGCGAGGCTGGTCAGATTGCGCAGCCAATGATGCTTTTTCTTCCGATAGTAAGAATAAACCACCTCCGCGTCCGACTCGCGCAGATGAGCGAGCAGTTTCAGCGCCTCGGCCACCGGATTTTGCAGGTCATCATCCAGGTTCACCACCAAGCGGCCGCGTGAGCGGCGGTAGGCCTCCAGCACCGCTGCGTGTTCGCCGAAATTTCGCGCTAGTTCTACGAGGATCACTGGCGCCGGGAAGTCGGCCAGCAGACGCCTCGCAGCGGCAAAGGTGCCGTCCGTACTGCCATCGTCCACCAGCACCAGTTCCCAGCGTTCCTCCAGTTCCAAGGTGCGGAAAGCGTCCAGCAGCAGGTACAAAGCCTCGCCCGTGTTGTGCAGCGGCACCACAAAGCTCATTTCGAAGGAGGTGCCCTCGCTCACTGGGGTGTCCCCCTTGGCGGCACAGGTTTCTGGGCCGTCGCGAACACTGAAGAGCCAAAGGGCACCCGGAGCAGGCGGCACACTTTTGCATCCAGCCGTCCGATCAGGCTCAGGCAGCGGTTTAGCCACACCGGAGGCAGGATCAGATCCGAAACAGCGGCTGTTACCGCAACTCCGGGCTGAAGGCGGCTCATGCGCCTCCAGGCCAGCAGTGGCAGAAACAGCCAAGCATTCCAGAAATTCGTGTTCACGGACGTCAGGCTATGACGTTCGAGCATTTCCCGCACCTGACATGCCTTATAGCGCCTAGCGCCACACACCGCCACATCGTGCGCTCCTCGCAGGCAGTCAAAGGCAGGCAAATTCAGCAATAAAAGACCGCCGGGCCGCAGCACACGCTGCATTTCGGCCAGGGCGCAGTCTTGCTCCACTCCCGAGTGGTACAGCACGTCCAAACTCAGTACCACATCGAAGGTATCATGGGCAAAAGGCAGGTTGTGGACGGACCCGTGCCGCACCTGCTTCAGTCCGCGCCTGAGGCAGTGCCGCACGGCCAGTTCTGAGGTGTCGATGCCGTCCAGCTCCAGATCAGGGCAGTTTTCTCGCAGAAACGCCAGCATGCCGCCGGTGCCGCAGCCTGCGTCCAGCAGTTGCGCTCTCGGCTGTAGAGCGGCTCCCGCCAGAGTGAGCAGCACTTGGCGGCGCAGCACGGCATGCCACCAGTGGCCGTCCTCGACTTGGCGCAGAATGTCGTACTCGGCGGCTAGCATCGCGGTGGCAGGGTTTCAATCGCCTCGCACACCGTGTTCACAGCTTGTTCCGTGAGGTGAGCGTGCATTGGCAGGGAAAGGACGGTGCAGGCAGCGGCTTCAGCCTCTGGACAGCTTGTTTGAGCCGCGAAAGCAGGCTGCTGGTGCAGCGGAACGGGATAATGCACCGCCGTCGGGATGCCTGCTTTTTCCAAGTGCCGCCGCAGGTCGTACCGGCGCTCACACCGCACCACATACTGATGAAACGCATGCGCACAGCTGCTACGCACGGCAGGCGTTTGCAGCAGCTCGTTCGAGAGCCATTGCACGTCATAGAGAGCGGCCAGCCTGCGCCGCTGGTTCACCTGATCTCGCAGCGTTACCAGCTTCACCCGCAGCAGCGCCGCTTGCAGCTCGTCCAGTCGGCTATTGACACCCTTCAGGGTGCTCACATTCCGCTCTCGCCAGCCATACTGGCGGATGAGATGCAGGCGCTCCGCCAGAAGCGCGTCATGCGTCGCCACCGCGCCTGCATCACCGCAGGCGGCTAGGTTTTTCGTCGGATAAAAACTGAACGCGGCCATTTTTCCCAGCGTGCCGGTCATGCGCCCCTGCCACTCTGCGCCATGCGCTTGAGCGCAGTCTTCCAGCAGCGTGATGCGGTGCTCGTTTGCCACACGTTGCAGATTCAGCCAGTCCGCCGGATGCCCAAAAAGATGCACCACCAGCGCCGCTTTCACACCCTGCCCGGCGGGTGAGCGCAGCAGCTTGTCCAGCGACTCCGGGCACAGCGTGAAAGTATCCCGCTCAATGTCAGCGAACACCACCTCCGCCCCACTTCGCAACACGCCCGCCGCCACCGCCGAAGGCGCGAACGCAGGCACCACCACGCGCTTCCCCGACCCAATTTCCAGCGCCCGTAGCATCAGCTCGATCGCATCTGTGCCGCTACCGACACCCACGACGTGATTCACACCGAGAAATGCGGCGAATTCGCTCTCAAACGCCGCTACCTCGGCCCCCAGGATGAGGCTGCCGCTTGCCAGCACTCTCCGCACCGCTGCGTGTAAGGCCAGCTCATGATGAAGCTGGTCCGCGTGAGGGTAGGTGGGGAAAAGGGAGCTGGTGGTTGGGAAGATCAAAAGTGTCGTATTTTCCCGCCTCCACGCCCTGCCGCAAATAACGCCACATGTGGCGCAAGCCGCCACGGCGCAGCACGCCTCGTGCAGAGGCTTGCGCCGGTGCCGCTCTCTGCTAAGCATCCGCCCCCCAATGAAAATTCTCGTCACAGGCAAAGGCGGCCGCGAGCACGCCCTCATCACGGCTCTCAGCGAATCGCCCCAAAAGCACGAACTCTTTGCCTATCCCGGCAGCGATGCCATCGCGGCACTCGCAACGCGTGTGGACGTGCCAGGACTACCGGAACTCATCACCTGGATGAAGCAAAATGGCATCGACCTCTGTGTGGCGGGCGAGGAGGCCTGGTTGGTCAAAGATCGCGGGCTGGCCAATCTCTGCGCCGAGGCGGGCATCCCATGCTGGGGGCCGCTGAAGGAGATCGCGCAGTTGGAAGCCTCCAAAACCTTCGCCAAGAAGTTTTTGCAGCGTCACGGCATCCCGACGGCCGGTTTCACCATCTGCACCAACGCCGCCGAGGCCAAAGCCGCCCTCACCGAGACGCCCATTGTGCTGAAATTCGACGGTTTGGCCGCTGGTAAGGGCGTGGCCGTTTGCACGAGCCATGAGGAAGCGGAGCAATTCATCCACGATGTCATGGAGAAGCGTTGCTTTGGCCCCGGCGACCTGCTGGTCGAACAATGCCTCACCGGACCCGAAATTTCCGTGTTCGCGTCGGTTTGCGACGAGTCCTATCAAATCCTAATGCCCGCCCGCGACTACAAACGCATCCGCGACAACGACCAGGGACCCAACACCGGCGGCATGGGGGCCGTGGCGTCGCTGGAACTCGCAGAACCGGCCTTGATGCAGCGTATTGAGCGCGAGATCGTGCAACCCACCGTGCAGGGGATTCTCAAAGACGGCCTCAAGTATCGCGGCTTCCTTTACTTCGGCCTCATGCTCACGCCCACGGGGCCGCAGGTCATCGAGTACAACTGCCGTTTTGGCGACCCCGAAGCCGAGGCCGTGCTGCCCATGCTGCGCGGTGACTTCGCTACCTATGCCTTGGAAGCAGCGAAAGGAAACCTGCAGCCGGATCTGATCCAGTTCGCGCCTGGTTGGAGCATTTGCCTGATCAGCGCCAGCGCCGGTTATCCCGCCTCCTCCCGCAGCGGGGACGTGATCAGCGGTTTGGAGTCCGTCAGTGGTGCGCGTGTGTACCACTGCGGCACCAAGCGCAACGCTGGCGGTCAGTTTGAGACCAACGGCGGTCGAGTCCTCGCCATCGTGGCGCAAGGAGTCACGCGTGTCGAAGCGCGAGACAAAGCTTACGCGGAAAGCGCCAAGGTGACCTTCGACGGCATGCAGCGCCGCTCGGACATCGGCCAGATGCACTTTGAGTGAACTAGCGCCCTCCTGAAAACGCTTCCGGTTTAAAATTCAGGCGTCAGACGTGTGGTCGCTAACCGACCGCAGGTCATTCCAGTCTTCTGGTTAGCGGTTTATGTCTTGTTCGCATACACCGAATCAATGCCCGGTGCAGCAGTGCCACCACCGAAGTCTTTGACCAGCTTGTGGAAGGCATTGCCGAGTTCGATGACATCAGCGCCGAGCGTGAAAACGCGGGTGCCTTCTTCGATGAGTTGCTCTTTTTGACCAAACAGCGAGGCCACGGCGACGTATTTGCCATGCTTGAGGGCGGCGGCGTGGACGCGTTTTCGAGCTGCGACGACTTCAGGACAGGTGGCTTGGCCGAGTTTGCCGATGCGGTGGCTGAAATCACCCGCCCCAAAGAGCAGCATGTCATAACCAGGAACCGCAGCGATCTCTTCGACCACTTCCAAGGCTTCAGGGCTTTCGATCTGAAGGATGACGAACTTCTCGGTGTTGCAGTGGTGCGCATACTCAGTCAGCGGCACTTGGCAGAAGAGTCCATCCATGTTTCCGGCGTCCAGCGCCTTGCTGCCCATCGGGCGGCAGCGGACCATATCGACGACGTTACGTGCCTCATCAGCGCTGGTGATGTGCGGCACCATGATGCCGGTGGCGTCGCACTCGAAGGGCTTCACATACTCGCTGTAGCCGCCCTTGTTCACGCGGACGATGGTGTCCATGTCATAGAGCTTTGCGGCACGGATCTGGTGCTCCAGATTGAGCCAGTCATTCGGCACATGCTCGTTGCACAGCCACACGGCGCTGGCTCCAGCAAGACCCGCAAGCTCGACGATGCGGGGATCGCCCATGTTCAGCTTGAGAACGGTGCTGCTTTGACCGGCGCGAAGTTCGCGGAGGATGCGGGAGGGGCGGAGTTTCATGGTTTGGGAGAAAGTGATGGCGCTGGAGCCTCCCAGATGGCAACGCCCATGTGATAGCGTTCGTGGTTTTCGGAGGCCTTGGAATACCACGCCGTGACGAGTTTGCCATCCGCGCGTTGGACGGTGCTGGGATAGCCGCAGTCGGACTCCAACGTGTGGGCGATGCGAATCGGCTCACCCCAGGTTTTGCCTTCGTCACTGGTGAGTTTGGCAAGAACCCCAAACTGGCCTTTCACACGGCTGCCATGGGCCAGGAGAATGCGGCCGTCTTTGAGACGAATCAGGTGGCCGTTGATCTCGTTTTTGGCGGTCACGCGATTCGGTTCGCCCCAGGTGCCGCCGTCGTCTTCGGAAATAAAGATGTCCATGCCAGTCTCCCGTGCGGCAGCCATCCAGCGTTTGCCGCCGAGGTGGAGGAGCGTGGTTTCGTTGCTTTTGGGGCCGATGATGCCGGTGCGCTGCCACGTTTTGCCATCGTCATCACTGCGAAAGTGCCAGGAGCGGTAGCCTTTGGTCTTGGTGCTCTTGGAGGGATCAGTGAACTCGCCCCCATAACAGGAGACGTGCAATGCGCCGTCCTCACCGATCTTGATGTCGCCAAACGGGATGTAGTGCGTCCATCCGGCATCGGGTGCAGGGAACTCTTTGATTTGCGACCAAGTCTTTCCGCCATCGCTGCTGCGGCAGACCCAGGTGGAAAGGATGTCATCACGGAAGGCCGCCTGCTTTGGACGCTGCGGTTGCTTCACATCCGTCCAGCCTGAGCAGAGCACGAGCAGATCGCCGTTTTTTGCGAGACCGGCGGCCACGTTCATGCGGTTGGTGTTTTCGTCGTTCGGTGCGGGAATGCCGACCTTGGTCCAAAACTGCCCATCCGGGCTGTTCCAGCACTCAGCAGCGCCAGCGACCTGACCATGGCTCGGTTTGCCAAAGATCGTCGTGTTGATGCTGCCGTCCGGCAGCAGCGTGAGGTTCGGCCAGGCACAGACGTGGTCGATGGCGATGAAGCGCTGAATGTCTTCAGCGTGGAGCGAAGCACAGAGAGCGAAGAGCAGGGCGAGATGTTTCATGGGGCAGGAGATCGTCAAGATGGGGTCAAGAGGTCAAGGCGATCGTCTTGATGCGAGTTAGTCCGCAAAGCGCAGCGCAAACAAATCGGCGTCCTTCATTTTCACGCGCAGTCGAATCGTCTGACCGGCGAGTTTGGAGACATCGAGAACGCTGGCTTCGAGATCGTCGCCGTAGAGTTCGGGCATGGTGGTGACGATTTTTCCCGCGTCGTCGAGGGCGTCGATCTGGATGCTGCCAGCGGCGGAAGTGGAGTAATTCAGTACGAGTGTTTTGCCGGTGAACTTGAGCGGATGCGTGGTGAATTCTCCTCCCTTGGCATCGGCATGCATGGAGGCGAAGCCTTGCTTCCGCACGCTGAGACGGCGGATGCGGTGGTCGGCGTGGCGGTAGTGCTCGCTGATGTAGAGCGACCATTCGGTGTCGCCGGTGATGATGCCGTTGGCGGTCATGTTGTTGCGGTCGGTCCAGTTCTTGAGATCGGGTCCAGGACGCACCCAAGCTTCGAGGAAAGGACGATCCCAGTTCACACCGTCACGGCTGGACATGAAGACGGCATCACTGACGCCCGGACCTTCATGCTCAGGCACCTTTTTGCGGTTGGTGACAAAACGTTTCGGAAAGGAGAGAAACAAATGCGGCGCGGTGGGGCATGGAACGGTGGCGCTGGTGTAGAAATGCTCCATCGGCACGTCTTTGGCATAGCGGTGCGGGATGCCGTCGCTCCAGGCGAGGAAGTCGGCCGAGGTGCTGCTCTGCACGGCGCGGACTTTGTTGCTGAAGATCCGGCTGAAGCATGCGTAGCGATCTCGAGTCGTGTCCCAGAAGGCGAGATTCTGCGAATCGAAGGCGCCTTTGGTGATGACAGGCGTGTCCTTCATCTTCTTCCAATGAATGCCATCAGCGGAAGCGAAGGCGTAGAGGCCACCGGGGGTTTCGCCTTGATGCCAGTTCTTACCAGGCTGCTTCACGCCGCCGAGGGCTTTGTAGCGCTCTTCGGGCTTGGTCTTTGGATTGGTGTCGAGGAAAGGTGAGAAGTTGTGCGCCTCGACGCCACGCCAGATGACGTTGTTGTCCTTCGTGCCTCCTGCTTCGATCAAACCGAGCTTCGGACGCGTGAAATGGATGCCATCCGTGCTTTCAGCGACGCAAGTGACCTGCGCGTCGCTGTGATCGCTGCCGCCGGAGGAGCCGCGGTAATACATGAGCACCTTCTCGCCATCCTGGATAACGCTGAAGTAGGCGCAGGTCATGCCTTCCCACGGTTGATCGGTGGTGAGGACGATCTCGCGCTTGATCGGATCATGCAGCTTGTGTGTGACACCGCTTTTCTGCGCGACGAGGAACTCGTCAACGAACAATTCCCAGCGGGAGGCGATGTCGATGGGTTCGGCGGCGACCAGCGATGACGCGGCAAGTAGGAAGAGTGCTGTTTTCATAGTTCGGAAAGAATGTCTGCGATGGCGATGGCTGCGCCGCCCTGCTCGCGACTGCGAATGCCCGCGATGATGACGGCCATGAGCTCGACGGTTTCATCAAACGGCAGCGGTCGGACGCCGGTGCGCAGCATGTCGATGAAGGCGATGAGTTGACCCCGAAAGGCGTGATAGGTGTCGGTGAGCTTCAGCGGCAGATCGCCCTTCGTGCCGTAGAGATGCACGGCCCCGAAGCTGCCATACGCATCATGCAACGCGCCCATCGTGAGCTTCACGCCGTTGCGATGCGTGAGGTGCATGACATCTCCACTTGCATCGCTGTGCGCCTGCACGGTGAGGAAGCCGGGGCCCAGCAGCGGCTCGACGGCTTCCAGGGCATGGATGCCGTAGCGTTCCCAGGTCTTGCAGGTGAAACTCGTGATCCAGCGCAGGTCACCGAGATGCGAAAAATCGGCCCGCATCTCCGGCGCGTAGCGCATACCGCTCGTGGAGAGGATGATTTTGCCTGCGCGATGCCATTCCACGAACTGACGCAGCTCCGGAATCGTCGTTGCCATCGGTTTGTCGATGAAAACGGGCAATCCGGCCTCAATGAAGGGCCGCGCACGACGCACATGATCCGTTCCGTCGTCCGTGGCGATCACGGCGGCATCGACATGGCCGATCACGTCTTCCGGTTTCGCCACCACATGCTCGATCAGGCTCGCGGCGGCCACTTTCGGCGCATCCGCAGGATCATCGCACCAGATGTGCGTCACTCTTGCTCCAGGAATGCGCACGGATTCGAGCGGCTGCTTGCCCATGTAAACGGGAATGCCCGCGTAGGGGCACTTCGCCATCTCAGCGGGGTTGTAGCCGTTGATGATGCCGCTCCAGGAATACGGATGACCGTTTCCTTCGATCATGCCGAGCATGGCGAGACGGATTTCAGTGCTCATTCGATGACGATGGCTACGCCGGTGGCGGCAGAATGCAGCGCGGCTTGATTGAACTTCAATGTCTGCACAGCCTCTTCAAAAGTGGCCAGCGGCGTTGGCTGGCCTTCCATGCCATCGAGGTAAGCCTCAGCTTGCGCGATGAAAAGGTCATCGCGCTCCAGCGGCGGCGTGACATTCCAGGTCCACGCGCTGTCGCCGTGCCGCAAAAAGCCCCAGCGCCTCTCGTGCAGCTCGATTTTGATGCTGCCACGCTCACAACCGATGAGCAGCGTGGTTTCATTCGGAGCCTGAAACTGGTTCATCGAAAAACTCACCAGCACATCGCCATGACGGGCGCTGACATTCACCGTGTCCTCCACCGTCACGCCTTCCAACGCCTGATGCGCCGCATCGCAATAAAGCCGCGTACAGGGGCCGACGAGCCATTCGGTGGCATTCACCAAATGGGTGAGTGCGTCCTGGATGGCCCCGCCGCCGGTCTCATGCCGCGTGTAGTAGATCTCGCGATAGGCCGGTCGGAAGGTCGGGAAATGCTGCCCAGACACGGCGCTGGCTTGGAGGATACGTCCCAGCCCGCCGGTTTGCATAAAATCACGCGCTCCGAGCATCCACGGCATGCAGTGATACACATAGGCCACCGCCACAAACTGACTCGGCCTCTCCGCAATCACGCCGCGCACCTCGGGCACCAGCGCCGTGTCGATGGCCAGCGGCTTCTCGATGAACACATGCAGCCCGGCCCGCAGCAGCTTCAGCGTCATCGGCAGATGATGCTGCGCTGGCGTGCAGACCACAGCCGCGTCAAATTTTGCCCCTGCCAGCGCGTCGTCCAACGATGCAAACGTTGGCACGCCATAACGATCCTGCATGGCGGTGAGCAATGCTGGATTGGCATCGCAGGCCGTTAAAGTGCAACGCCCGGTCTTTTGAAAGCAACGCAGGTGGCGCTCTCCGATGCTCCCGCAGCCGATGATCAGGATTGATTTCATGGTGCCAAACAAACGCGGTCCACCGCCTGAAACCTAACTCGTTTTGCTGGTCACACGCAGAGACCATCCCCGACACTATTCCAACTGGAGCTTCGCCAGCGAGCCATAGAGCCCGCCGGGCTTCGACACGAGTTCATCATGGGTTCCACGCTCGATGATCGCCCCGCCGGACATGGCGAGGATCTGATCACAACGACGCACGGTGCTTAGGCGGTGGGCGATGATGATGCTGGTGCGATTTTCCATCAGCTTGTCCAGCGCGTCCTGCACGAGACGCTCGCTTTCGGCATCGAGACTGCTCGTGGCTTCGTCGAGGATCAGGATGGCCGGATCAGCGAGAATGGCGCGCGCGATGGCGATGCGCTGGCGCTGGCCGCCGGAAAGTTGCGTGCCACGATCTCCCACCAGCGTGCGGTAGCCCTCGGTGAGGCCGATGATGAAATCGTGTGCGTTCGCCTTCTTCGCGGCGTTGATGATTTCATCCTCTGTCGCACCCGGTTTGCCGTAAGCGATGTTTTCCTGGATGCTGCCGCCGAAGAGCAGCACTTCCTGTGGCACGAGCGCGAGGTTCCGCCGCAACTCGGTCAGCGTCATGTCGCGAATCGGACGGCCGTCGATGAGGATCTCACCCGTTGTCGGCTCGTAAAAGCGGAACAGCAACGCGACACTGGTTGATTTACCCGAACCGCTTGGTCCGACGAGGGCGATACGCTGCCCGGCCTTGGCGCTGAGGTCAAAATCACGCAGCACCACCGCTTCGGGGCGTGTGGGATAGGCGAAACTGACGCCGCGCATCTCGATCTCACCAAGGAAGCGCGTCACAGCGGCTTTTTCGGCGTCCTGCGGCTCGACTTCATCCTTCAAAATCTCGCGCACGCGCTCGGTGGCGCCCAGAGAGCGCTGCAGCTGCGTGATTAGTTCGGGGAACTGCATGAAGGAGGCCGCGATCATGCCGCTGAGTCCCACAAACTGCGTCAGTTCCTCTTTCCCGATCTCGCCGAAGTTCAGCATGCGCATGGCGAACCACGTCACCAGGATCAAGGCCACGCTGAAGGCGAAGATGATGAAGGCGATGAACGAGGCGCGCGGAATAGCGGCGCGTATCACCGTGGACAGGTACTCGCCGAGGTTTTTCTCATAGCGGGCCATTTCATGCACTTCATTGCGGAAGGCCTTCACGCTCACGATGCTTTGCAGGCTTTCATCCACCACGACCTGCGAGGCGGCGAGGTTGTCTTGCGCTTTTTTGGTCAGCTTGCGGATGCGGGAACCAAAAATCGCGATCAGCACGATCACCACCGGGATGGTGCCGACCATGAACAGCGAGAGCTTCACTGACATGTTCAGAATCAGGATCAGGCAGAGGGAAAGCATCACCGTGTGACGGATGAGCATCGGAATCGTCACCACCAGCGTCTCGCGCATCGCCTCGACATCGTTGGCGAGGCGTGAGGCCAATTCGCCGACGCGGCGCTGGTTCAAAGTCGCCATCGGCAGGCGGATGATGCGGCTGAAGGTGTCCAGCCGCAGCGCCGCGAGGGCCCGCTCGGAAGCCTTGGCGAACAGCATGATGCGGAAAAACGCGATGATTGCCTGGATGGCAACGATGCCCACTAGGAACCACAGGCTGTCATGGAGTTCGGCCATCCATTCCGGTCCCGTGGCACCTCCAATGCCCTTACCTGCCACAGCAGCCAGTTCTTTGATGAAGACAATCGTCATTCCGCCGGTGATCGCCAGCGCGATGAGCGCGGGGATGAACACATTGGCGTGTGGACGCAGGTAGGTCAGGAAAAAGCCGGCGTCTTTCCACGCCGCACGGTCCCACAGTTTTTTGCTTGCTCGTTCTTCAGCCATTCTAGGTGTATTTTACTCCACGCGCACAGTCCAGCGGCGGGTTGGTTTGTCAGTGAGTTCCAACACGCTCAGGCTTTCGGCGTCGTCGCCATGGCGGTTCGTACGTGTCAGAAAATAGGAGCGACTACCGCCGCTGAGGCGCGCGTTGAGGCCGATCTCGCTGTTGCCATTCCCGAGCGCCCATTCGTGCAAGTATAAATACGTTTTGGGCAGGCTGATCGTCAGCCGCCGAGCACCAGAGGCTGAGCTGCTGAGCTTAGCGGTGAGTTCCTTCACATCAAACACCGCTGCGTAACCACTGCCGAAGGCCCAGGGGGCGATTTCATCAATCTGCGCCACGCCATCAGCTGCCTTGCCGGTGATGCGCAGGGCCGCCGTCGCGCCGGGAGTGAGGCGCTTGCCATAGCTGCGGGCGTCGAGATTGAGCAGTAATTCAAAGCCTTTGCCCGCTTCGTCATCCACGAGATCGACCCCGGTCAGGTCGAAGGTGAGAAAGAGCTTCATCCCATCCGCATCCGCCCGCAGTGTGACCGCGCTGGCTTGGCCGTCCACCGCGCCCATAGGCACCGGCTCTTTGAGTCCAAAATTGCGAACCACCTCAATGTAGCGGTCAAAAATCTGCCTCACGCCATTGGCGCTGACTGCCAGGCTAAGCGGCAGCCGCTGGCGAAACGGTGCCTTTTCATCCATAGGCAAAGGCAGCGTGAGTTTCAGGGTCTCAGCACCATTCGCGTCGAGACTGACTTTGTCTTCCTGCTTGCGCCCGGCCCACTTGACTTCCCAGGCGGCGGAAAGGCTCTGGCCCGTGGTGTTTTCGATCTCAACGGCCGGTGAGAAGTCTTTCTCGGCATTGAAAAGGGTCCGCGCACCCCAGGTGGCGCTGAAGGGCTGCAATGGAGCGACGAGATCCTGAATCCGTGATTCTTTGCCCGCGATCACAAGCGCCGGCAGCCGCACCATGGCGTCTTGAAGCGGAAGTGAGCGTGTGTCCGTGATGCTGTAATCCATCTGCACCGTTTCTTTCGCACCTGCGGCGAGTTTGATCTGGGGCTTGGCGTCCTTGAGACGGAATCCGGCAGGCACAAGCGGCAGCACAGTCAGTGAGAGCGCCTCACGCGTGGTGTTGGCGATCTGGAATTCCAGTTTGAGAGCGTCTGCACCTGCCAGAGTGGCTTTCACATCGCTCACGCTCCAGGACACTTGGGGAGAGCCGCTCATCACATCCTGAAAAAGGATGCGGCCCATGGCTTCATGTGTTTCCGCCGTTGGTGTGGCGATTTGAACTGAGGGGACGAGGTTCAAGCAACTCTGATACTGCTGCATCACCGCTGGGAAGATCAGATGCGGCTCGCCCACGGCCACTGGTGGCACGATCAGGCGCGAAAAGTCACCCAGGTCCGAGAACAACAGCTTCTCCGCCGTACAAAAATCCCGCATCACGCTGGATGCACCACGCGTCTGCGCCAGACTCGTCTCCTCCGGGGCTGCGACCTGGGGGATCGGACCGGCGACGATCATTTCAAGGCGGTTCCCGTTGACGGTGTCACGCACACTGCGCAGGGCGGTGCTGATGTCCGCCATTGGGGTGCCTGCCATGCCATCTTCCAGACCATATGCCAAGATGACGAGGTCGGGCTGGCCTTGAAAACCCACCGTCGCCAGCGCCGAGGCGGCGGAGACAATGCTAGACGTGCGGATCGGCTGGAGCAGGATTTCCGGCCCCATCACCATGGATTCCTTGCTTCGGAGCTTCGATCCGGGCCGCAGCACACGCACGCCACCGGTGTAATAAAACTGGCTCGCCAGCGCCTTCGCAAACGCCCCGGCAAAGCTCCTCAGCAACGGGTCGGCATTGCCGTCTTTCTTTGCCCCGTCGAGAATCGCGTCTCCGAGCACCACGATCTGCACACGATCGCGGCGGGTGAGCTTCAGCAAGGTCTGCGGGAGAAACTTCTGCCAGCGCTCACGCTCCACAGGTGAGAGATCAAAATAGGCACGCGGCGGCAGCTCCGCCGCGGGCATTTTCTCCTCCGCGGTACGCGCAGCGGCCTGGAGGGTCGGCAGATCAGGACTGGCCACGGTAGGAGCGGCGGCGACCGGCGCAGTGGCAGGCGGCGTCTCCGGCGTCTGCGCCAGGAGACCCTCCACAGCCATCAGCGCCAAAGCGCCAAGGAGGGGGAAAGTCGTTCGGTTGGGAAACATGCCCTGCCATTTCGACGAGACCTGCGACGGCTGCAACCGGGGAGTGCTGGAACGTCCGATGAACTCAGGGCTTACGCACCCGAAGCAAGGGAAAGGTGTTTTTGGCCCTTGGCCTGAAGTTGGGGACTCGGGCCAGGCCTGAGAAAGGTAGTGCAGAAAATCCCAAGGCCGCCAGCCGCAACGGCATCTTCATCTTTGGCACCTTTGTGTAAGGCTCGTCATCTCGACAAAACGACAGGCTTCTCCAGCGGCAGCGGCGATCATCGCGCTCACCTTAGGCTGGAAAGCAGGTTTCAAGCGGCAGACGGCAAACGCTTCCTCGCGTCCCTGGCTGATCCAGTGTGCCAATCACGGCCATGTCCGTCACGCTCCTTTGCTGCCGATGAAGGTCAGCACGTCGGCGACATCTTGCGCGGTGAGCACGCTTTCGAGGCCTTCGGGCATGATGGAAGTGGTCAGCGTTTTGAGTTCGGCAATGTCCGAGCGCAAAACGACGATCTCGGCACCGCCGGGCAGGCGAAGGGTGAGGTTGCCGGGCGTTTCGGAGGCGAGCTGGCCGACCACGAGCGTCTTGTCCTTCTTGATCACCTGCGTGGCCGCATTGCGCTGCTCCACGGCGCGATTCGGGTCAAAGATGGCCTCGATGAGCTGTTCACGTGGCTTGGTGGCGACTGTTTTTAAATCGGGGCCGACCTCGATGCCGAGTTCACCCACTTTGTGGCAGATCATGCAGGCTTTTTGGAACACGGCGGCTCCGCGTTTCGCATCACCCCTGAGTTTGACGGCCTCCGTGGTGTATTGGGCCACGACTTTCTGACGGTTCGGGTTGTGGTTCGTGATCACGGGCAGCGCTGCGACCACGGCGGGCGCTTTCTGCGGCGATGGCTTCAGCAGCGGCTTTTCCACCTCGATGAACACATCGTCGGATGAAGTTCCCGTGGCCGTGAGCGCCGCAGCACGAACCTGCGGAGCGAGTGGCCTGAGCGCCGCATGCAAGGCATCCGGCGTCATGCCACCGAGCTGCATGATCGTGAATGCCACCTGAATCCGCACCGCAGGCGCGGCGGTGAGTAGTTTCTTCAATTCAGGAACCGCAGCCGCATCTCCACGCTCAATCAACAAGCGCTGCGCCGTGTCACGCCTCCAGCCATTCGACGAAGCCATCGCTGCGATTGGATCGGTCATTGTAGTCCCAGTTTTAGCCGTGCCAGTCCTCGCGATGCGGTAAATCCGCCCTTTGTCCTCACCGCCACGCAAAGCGAGCCCCTTCGCGATCTCCGCCGGAATCCACTCCGGGTGCTCCAGCACGAGGCGATACATGTCCACGATGTAAAGCGCCCCATCCGGACCGGTACGGGCCATGCTGGGGCGGAACCAGTTGTCCTGGCTGGCGATGAATTCGCTCTCCGAATCGCCAGGATGGCGTTGGGTGGTGATGGAAGCGCCGTCGTAGCTCAACACCTCGCGATGCACGAGGTTGTTGGCCGGTTCGCAGATGAACATCACGTTTTCCCCGTCCGCGCCGAAGGTCGTGTCACGAAACGGCATCGGCGAGCAGCCGGAGGTTAGCGTGTTGACGAAACTCGCCTGATTGAAGCGCCGCACTGGCGGACTGGCGGGAAACACACGCTTTTCGTCGTTCAGATTGCTGCGCACCGACTTCGCCACGATTTCGGGATGGCGTTCCAGATGGCGAAACGGCAGCCAGTAGTGCCAGCCGATGGTGCTGTTGTTGTTGCCGAACCAGTTGCCGAAATCATCCCGCCACTTGCCATACTGGCTGCGACCGCCTTCGAGCGCGAACTCGCCGGTGCGCGGATCGAAGCGGAAGTCATTCGTGCCAAGGGCGATTTGTGTGCCCGTTCGCAAGTTCGTGATGTTGCCACCGCTGTCGCCATTCGCGCCGTAGAACCAGCCATCGAGCCCCCAGCAGAAGCCGTTCACCAGATGCTGCGGATTGCCTGCGGTGAAGCCGGTGAACCAGGTTTCGCGTTTGTCGCACATGCCGTCGCCATCCGTGTCCTCAGCGTAGAAAATGTCCGGGATGTTGGCGATGAAGACACCGTTTTTCCAAGGCGCGAGACCCGTGGGATGCTTGAGGCCTTCAAGAAAGAGCGATGCCTTGTCATAAACACCGTCGCCATCCGTGTCCGTGAGGATTTTGACGCGTCCGGTCTGTAACTCGGACACTTTGCCCTGTCCCATGCTGCCGTCGTTGGTCTTCTCGCCTGGCGCGAAGGGGTAATCGCCCATTTCCACGACCCACATCCTTCCTTGCGCGTCCCAGTCGATGAACACCGGGTCTTGCACGAGCGGTTCATGCGCCACGAGCATCGCTTCAAAGCCAGGCTTCAATTTCAGTGCCTTCAGTGAGTCCTGCGGCGATCTTGGCGCAGGTCCGGGCACTTTGAGCAGCTCGGAGAAGGGAATGCGCTGCTTTGTTGCCTCAATCCACATCGCGCCATCGCGAAATGTGACGCCAAGATCGCGGCCGTCTGCGTCCACGATTAGCGGCAGGCTATTCGCATCGCCCGCCTTGCCCTCACGCATCACTTGCGACCAGCCTTCGTCCCATTGCAGGTTCTTTTTGGCGCGTTCCTTCGGCACAAAGAGGAACACGCTATACTCACGTGGATTGGACATCACGATGTCTTCAAAACCGTCCGCGTTGAGGTCCACCCAGCGTGCTCCACTGCCTGCAGGCTTCACGGCGTCTGGTAATGGATGCTGACGCAGTTTTTCGGGCGCTTCGAGAGCGAAAAGGCGAAGGCTGGAAACGAGGAAAAGCGGCAGGAGTGGGCGCATGGCAGCAGGTGGATGGCAAACCAACGCGCCGGGCACTGATCTTCCTTTGCGCGGTGTGCGAAAAATGCCCCGCAAAATCCGGGCAGCTTCAAGCAATGCATGCCGAGCATGGAAAACAGGGGTGCGCTCTATTGCGCCAACAATGGAAGTTTTCGCTGTCACCATCTTCATGAGCCTCGCCTTCGCCGTGCTGTTTGCGGTGCTGTTTCTCGGGGAGCGCTCGCAGAGAAAACACCGCAGCATTGAGCAGGACGCCCTGCTGCCGCTGGATGACGGCGCACCCGCCCGCCCCGCTCCTCTTTCCCCCATTGCTGAGCCTTTTCACCCAACGCCATGACCAACCCCGCCTCCAAAATCACCATTGAGTTCGACGACCGCAGCGTCCGGCGCTTCATGATCGCCTCCATCATCTGGGGCATCGTGGGCATGCTG
This sequence comes from Verrucomicrobiota bacterium, assembly GCA_026397635.1. Classification (GTDB taxonomy): domain Bacteria; phylum Verrucomicrobiota; class Verrucomicrobiia; order Verrucomicrobiales; family Verrucomicrobiaceae; genus Prosthecobacter. Next base: position 21,416 of record JAPLUL010000053.1, read on the forward strand.
GTAGGCGTGTTCGTCGCCTCGCAGTTGAACTTTCATCAGCTCAATCTGGCCTCTTGGCTCAGCTTTGGCCGCCTGCGTCCGCTGCACACGAACGCGGTGATCTTCGCTTTCGTGGGGAACATGATGTTCGCTGGCATCTACTACTCCACGCAGCGGCTGTGTAAGGCGCGCATGGCGTCGGATCTGCTCTCGAACATCCATTTCTGGGGCTGGCAGCTCATCATTGTGGCGGCGGCGATCACGCTTCCGCTGGGTTTGACCCGTGGCCAGGAATACGCGGAGCTGATCTGGCCGCTCAACATCGCCGTGGCGCTGATTTGGGTGGTGTTTGCGGTGAACTTCTTTTGGACGCTGGCGAAGCGCAATGAGCCGTCTCTCTACGTCGCGCTGTGGTTCTACATCGCCACCATCATCACCATCGCGATGCTTTACATCGTGAACCATCTCTCGATCCCGACGAGCTGGACGCACAGCTACACAATCTTTGCCGGGGTGCAGAATGGGCTGGTGCAGTGGTGGTATGGGCACAACGCCGTGGCCTTCTTCCTCACGACGCCGATTCTCGGCATCATGTACTACTTCCTGCCGAAGGCGGTGGAGCGCCCGGTGTATTCGTACCGCCTCTCCATCGTTCACTTCTGGTCGCTGGTGTTCATTTACATCTGGGCGGGGCCGCATCACCTGCTGAACACGGCGCTGCCAAAGTGGCTGCAAATGCTGGGCACTTTTTTCAGCCTCATGCTGTGGGCACCAAGCTGGGGTGGCATGCTCAACGGCCTGCTCACGCTACGTGGTGCCTGGGACAAGCTCCGCACCGATCCTGTAGTAAAGTTCTTCATCGCGGCCGTGACGTTCTACGGCATGTCCACCTTTGAGGGGCCGCTGCTTTCGATTCGCGCGGTGAACGCGCTCTCTCACTACTCCGACTGGACCATCGGCCACGTTCATGCGGGCGCGATGGGCTGGAACGGCTTCATGGCCGCAGGACTCTTTTACTGGCTCACACCTCGGCTGTATGGCACGAAGCTTTACTCTCTGGCCTGGGCAAACTTCCACTTCTGGCTCGGTCTGATCGGCATCTTGGTCTATGTCGGCGCCATGTGGGTTTCCGGCATCATGCAGGGCCTCATGCTGAATGCCACCACGCCAGACGGCACGGGGCTGGTGTATCCGAACTTCATCGACACGCTGACCTCCATCCGCGCCATGATGGGTTTCCGCATCGTGGGTGGCTCGCTCTACCTCGTGGGCATGATCCTCATGGGCGTCAATATTTGGCTGACCATCCGCAAAGGCAGCCCCGTGAACGAAACCCGCGAGGTGGCCGTCATCGAGCGCAATCAGCGCGACACGATGGGCATGAGGGAAGCCTTCCTCAATGATCCCATCGCCTGTTCCATGGGTGGCTTGATCCTCATCCTCGCTTGGCTCTTCTTGCCGCCGGGTGCAGACATCGCGGCGCTGGTCTGTGCGCTGGTCTTCTCCTTCTTGGCGGTGAAGCGCTTCCAGCGCGGCCACCACCGCTGGTCGCAGTGGTATGACAGCCTGCTGCACAACTGGATGCCCTTCACGGTGCTCACCTTTGTGGCCGTGGCACTTGGTGGTCTCATTCAGATCATTCCCACCGTCATGGTCAATCGCGCTACCAATGTCGAAGACCGCGTCCAGCAGCCCTACACGCCGCTTGAACTCGTTGGACGCGACATTTACGTCAGCGAAGGCTGCTACAACTGCCACTCGCAGATGATCCGCACCATGCTGCCGGATGTGCTGCGCTACGGCGACTACAGCCGCATGGGCGAGAGCATTTATGATCATCCCTTCCAATGGGGTTCGAAGCGCACCGGCCCGGATCTGGCGCGTGAAGGCGGCAAATACCCGCATAGCTGGCACTACGATCACATGAAGGACCCGCGTGCGATTTCGGCCGGCTCGAACATGCCTTCGTACCCGCATCTCTTCACCGACAAGTTCGACCAGAAGACCCTCCGCAAGAAGATCATGGTCATGACCCAGCTCGGGGTGCCATATCCTGCGATGACCGACACCGAGGTCAAGACCAAGGCCGTCGAGCAGGGCATCCAGATTGTCAAAGAACTCGAAACTCAGGGCCGCAAGGGGGTGTTGCCAGACACGCAGATCGTCGCCCTCATCGCCTACCTGCAAAAGCTTGGGAAATTCGATGTGCCGGAGCTGGAAGGAAAACTCAAAGGGACACCCGCAGGCATCCCGTTCCCGCTGAAGCCCAGCATTCCAGACGCATTCCGCAGCTCCGCCGTCACGAAATAATCCACCCCGCCGCCCCTCATGTATAAACGCATCATCTACGACACCGCGCTCGACTGGGTGCCCTACGTCGCCTTCGGCGTCACATTTGCCGTATTCGCGATCTTCATCGTGGGCGCCATCTGCATGCGCAAAGGCAGCGCGGACAAGCTCTCCCGGCTCCCTTTGGACGACTGACAACCGCCACACTTTCACTCCCTTCTTCGCTATGACTCCACCATCTCCCAACAACGGCCCCGTGCTCCGTGAGCACTCTTATGACGGTATCCAGGAGTACGATCAAAAGCTGCCGAACTGGTGGCTGTTCACCTGGTACATCACCATGGTCTGGTTTGTGATCGCCTGGGTCGCCTACTATCAACTCAGCCTCGGTGAATCTGGTGAAGAGCAGGTGGACAAGGCGCTTGCCAACATCAAGGCCATCCAGCTCAAAGAGCTCGAAAAGCTCACTGACGACAAGCTCTGGGCGATGTCCCAGGATGAAAAGATCGTGAGAGCAGGCGCGGCCGCCTTTGCCACCACCTGCGTGGCCTGCCATGGGCCGGATCTCTCCGCGCACATCAACGGCGTCAAGCTTCCAGGCCAGCCGCTCAACGATACCGAATGGAAACACGGCGGCAAGCCGTTGCAGGTTCTTAGCATCGTCCGCAAAGGCTCACCAGATCTCACGAAAGGCATGCCGCCCTGGGAGCCGCAGCTCGGCCTCACCCGTGTGGTCGAAGTCGTCGCCTTCATTCTCAGCAAGCACAAGCAAGGCGAGCCCATCACGCTCGCGGCAGACTCACCTCTAAAGAAATAATTCGGACAGCATCCGCCTGACGCGCCAGGCCAGCCAATGAAGCCCAGTACCCCCACGCTCGACTCGCTTTCCACCATCCACGCCGACGGTTCGCGTCAATTCGTTCACCCGTCCGATGTGCATGGCCCCTTCACACTCTGGAGGCGAATGGCTGCGTTCGCGCTGTTGGTCATTTACATCGCGCTGCCGTGGATCCCGGTGAATGGGTTTCCTGCCGTTTTTCTCGACGTGCAGGAACGCCGGTTCCATTTTTTTGGCCTCACGCTCGCCACCCAGGATCTCTGGATCGGCTTCTTTCTCGTCACCGGCCTGGCGTTTTTGCTGTTTTTCGTCACCTCGCTGTTTGGCCGGGTCTGGTGCGGCTGGACCTGTCCCTACACCGTGTTTATGGAGCAGATCTACCGCCGCGTGGAGCGCTGGATCGATGGTGACGGTGCTGCGCAACGCCAGCTTGAGGATGCACCGTGGACGGCGTCGAAGATCGCCCGCCGTGTCTTCAAACATGGTGTTTTCCTCCTCATCTCCGCCGTCATCGCCCACATCTTCCTCAGCTACTTCGTTTCGATCAAGGCGCTGTATGAGATGATGCAGCACTCGCCCGCGCACCATGCCAAGGCCTTCGGCGTTGTGCTGTTTCTCACCGGAGCGCTGTATTTTTCCTTCAGTTGGTTCCGTGAGCAGTTCTGCATCATTCTTTGTCCTTACGGTCGTTTGCAATCTGCGCTCACAGACGACAACTCAGTTGTCATCGGCTACGACAAAAAGCGTGGCGAGCCGCGTGGGAAAGCCAGCGTCGAAAAGCCTGCGGGCGATTGCATTGACTGCCGCCGCTGCGTGCAAGTCTGCCCCACCGGCATCGACATCCGCAACGGCCTCCAGCTTGAGTGCATCGGCTGCGCCGCCTGTGTTGATGCGTGCGATGACATCATGACCAAGCTCAAGCGTCCAAAAGGACTCGTGCGCTACGATTCCTACGTCGGGCTCCAGGGAGGTAAAACACGTCTCATTCGACCGCGCACCATCTTGTACACCGTCATGCTGATTGTCGGTGCCATGGCTTTCGCTTTTGCAGCCACTCGCATCTCGCCGCTGCGGGCCAGTGTCGTGCGCATGGGCGGCGCCTCGTTCTATGTGGACTCCGGCGTCATTCGGAACCAGTTCCAGCTCCGCATCATCAACAAGCGCAACGCTGAATCCACCTATAAGATCGAACTGGTCGGCGATGTGCCTGACTCGCTGAAAATCATCGGTGTCGCTCAAACCATCACCCTGCCGCCCATGGGTGAGGATTTGAAGACCCTCGTCCTTACCTTACCGCAGGCTGACTACAGGGAGCACTTCAGGTTCCGCATCAAAGTCACCGATACCGCCCTTGGTGACAGCAATGACACCCGCGTGATGGAATACCTCGGGCCTGATCTCGATCACGCCCCTGCTGCCACACTCGATGCCAAGGATTTCATTCGCTGACCTCTCACCTTTCACTTCTAACGACTCACTCCACGATGATCCCCCTATCTCTTTCCAGTCGCCCCTGGCTTTTCGTGGCCGTCGCTTTCATCGGTTTCGTCGCTTGGTGGGTCTATTTCATCACGCTGGCGATCCAAAACGCCCCGCCGGAGATTCCACTGAGCACCCGAGCCGTACATGCAGTCCATTGATACCAGCGCAGCTGCCTTTTTAGCCGGACTCGTCACCAGCGTTCACTGCGTGGGCATGTGTGGCCCGCTCTCGTGCTCCTGGGCCGTGTCGTCCAAGCCGGGCACGGCCAGCTTCATGCGCGATACCGGTTTGTATCACGCTGGCAGGCTCGTTGCGTATGCCGTCGTCGGTTCCATCGCTGGAATGATCGGAGTGATGCCGCTGAAGTTCTTCCAGCATGGCGCGGGCATCGTGTTGCCCTGGTTGCTTGTCATCGCCTTCGCTGTCGTAGGGATGGGCTTGGAGACCAATTTGCCAAAGCCGCAGTTTCTTCGCTCTGGCGTTCGCCGCATCCAGACCTTTGCTTTTCGCATGCACTGCGCCACTCGGGCTGGATTGCTCGGATTCGCCACACCGCTGCTGCCCTGCGGCCCGCTTTATTTGATGTTTGCCCTCGCCATGGCGAATGGCTCTGCCCTCAAAGGAGCCGAGTTTGCCTTCGCTTTTGGTTTGGGCACGCTACCGCTTCTCTGGCTTGCCCAAACGCAGCTTCATCTCATCAGCGGCAAAGTACAGCCTCAGACCATGCGTAGAATCCAGCGCACCCTCGCTTTCACCGCCGCTCTCATCATGGCCTGGCGCCTGCGTGGAACCCTCGATTTCGGCAATGCCGCCGTGCCGAGTTGCTGCCATGCAGCGCTTTGACTGCAATCAATGCAGGCTTGCGAGGAGATACTTCTTTTTCATCCGGTCCGTCTATGGCTGTGCGTAAAACTCGTGTGATTCACGGCGATGTCGAGGGTGCTAAAGTCCGCGATGGCATCCACACCATCGGCGACGAGGCCGCCGGACCAGTTTGAAGGGGTGCTCCACGCGGAGTTCGAGGTGGCATTGGTCCAGGTGCCATTGGTTTGAGCAAGAAGAGGGGGGCTGAAGGCCGCGACGACGATGCTGAGGCCTCCGAAGAGGGCTTTTTTCATGAGGGTGACTTGGGGGGGCGCGCCACCCGTGGCCGGTTAGGTGTCGGAGATGCTGTGAGTGAAAACCTTCCTGTTGGGATCGGCAGGGGGTTGGGCTCGTAGCGGAAGACGTGAACGTTCCCTCGGAAGACTCACGTCTTCCGCTACGGTGAGGATCAAATCATCACGCATTCGAGGAAGTCGGCGACGAACTCGTTTTTCGGGTTCTCGCGGAGTTGGGTGGGGGAGCCGACTTGCTGGATGTGGCCTTCGTGGAGGATGACGACGCGGTCGGCGAGTTCGAAGGCCTCATCTTGATCGTGGGTGACGAAGAGCGTGGTGACGCGGGTTTCGTCGTGGAACTGGCGGAGCCATTTGCGCAGGGTTTTGCGCACTTTGGCGTCGAGAGCGCCGAAGGGCTCGTCGAGCAGCAGCACCTGTGGGCCGACGGCGAGAGCACGGGCCAGCGCGACGCGTTGCCGCTGGCCGCCGCTGAGCTGCGTGGGGTAGCGGTCGCCGTAGCCATCGAGGGCGATGCGGCGCAGCAACTCGGTGACGCTGCGGTCGATGTCTTCGCGCGAGGGCCGCTCGGGCCGTTTCATGACGCGGAGGCCGAAGGCGATGTTTTCGGCGACGGTCATGTGATTGAAGAGGGCGTAGTTTTGAAACACGAAGCCGGCCTTGCGCTCGTAGGCGGTGCGGTTGGTGACATCGCTGCCGTGGAATTCGATTTTACCTTCGCCTTCATCAGCAAACTCGAGTCCGGCGATGATGCGCAGCAGCGTGGTTTTGCCGCTGCCGCTGGGGCCGAGCAGGGCGACGAGTTCGCCGGTTTTGACTTCGAGATCGACGTTCTTCAGTGCGTTGAAGCTGCCGAAGGATTTGGAGATATTGTGGATGTGGATGCTCATGCTGCTCCTCGTTGGGTGGTCGTGAGAGTTTTCAAAATCAGGGTCACCAGCGCGAGCAGTGCGAGCACGGACGCGACGGCGAAGGCGGGGACGAACTGGTATTCGTTGTAGAGAACTTCGATGTGCAGCGGCACGGTGTTAGTCTTGTTGCGGATGTGGCCGCTGACAACGGACACCGCGCCGAACTCGCCCATGCTGCGGGCGTTGCACAAGATGATGCCGTAGAGAAGGCCCCACTTGATTTTTGGCAGCGTGACGCGCCAGAACATCTGCCAGCCGTTCGCGCCGAGCGTCATGGCCGCTTCTTCCTCGGCCTGACCCTGCGCCTCCATCTGCGGCGCGAGCACTCGCGCGACGAAGGTGAAGGTGACGAAGATGGTGCTGAGCACGATGCCGGGCAGCGCGAAGATGATCTTGATGCCCTGCTCCTTCAGCGACGGCCCGAAAAGACCCTGTGCACCAAACAGCAGCACATAAACCATGCCCGCGATGACCGGCGACACCCACAACGGTAACTCGATCAGTGCGGTCAGAAAGCGCTTCCCGCGAAACTGGAACCGTGAGACGCACCAGGCTGCCGCGAGGCCAAAAAGCGTGTTCAACGGCACCGTGATGGTCGCGACCTGCAACGTGAGCCAGATGGCGTGCGTCGTCGCCCGATCATCAAAGGCTTCCACATAGCCTTCCCAGCCTTTGCGGAACGCTTCCTGAAAAATGACGACGAGCGGCAGCACAAACATCAACCCCATGAACGCCACGGCGCTGCCGATGATGAGCCAGCGGGAGAAGGGAGACTCGGAGGTGGCTTTGCGAGGTCGGGAGTGAGTTTGATGGAGGATGATGGCGGCCATGACAGTTTAAAATGACGAATGAGTAAGCCCGAATGACGAACTAATGACGAAGGACGAATGTCCAAGGTGAGCGCGTGGAGGTTTGGATTTCGGGATTCGGCATTGGGGCTTCTTTCGTCATTCGGATTTAGGAATTCGTCATCACCGCCCCGTTCGCTTGCGGCTCCAGTTGGTGAGGAAGTTTGAAACGAGAAGAATGCCGAAGCTCGCGGCCAGCATGACGACACCGATGGTCGCAGCACCGGCGTAGTCGTATTCTTCGAGGCGCATGGTGATGAGCAGCGGGGCGATCTCGGTTTTGAAAGGAAGATTGCCGGAGATGAAGACGACGCTGCCGTATTCGCCAACGGCTCGGCCGAAGGCGAGCGTCATGCCCGCTAGCGTGGAAGGCAGCAGCGCGGGAAAGACGACGCGGGTGAGGGTTTGCCAACGATTCGCGCCGAGGCAGGCGGCAGCTTCCTCGACATCCATCGAGAGATCGGCGATGACGGGCTGCAAGGTGCGCACGACGAAGGGAAAGCCGACAAATGTGAGTGCGATGGTGATGCCGAGCGGTGCATACGCGGCCTTGATGTCGTGCTGGGCCAACAACGAGCCGATCCAGCCATTCGGCGCATACAGCGTGACGAGCGCGATGCCTGCGACGGCGGTGGGCAGCGCAAAAGGCAGATCGACCATGGCATCGAGCAGGCGACGACCTGGAAAGGCATAGCGTTCCAGTGCCCAGGCCGTGATCAGGCCGAAGACGCCATTCACCAGCGCGGCGACGAAGGCGGTGCCAAAGCTGAGTTTGAGTGATGAGATGACGCGGGCATGCGTGAGGGTCTCGAGGACATGCTCCCAGCCGCCACTGGCCGCCTTCCACGCGAGCATGGAGAGCGGAAAGAGCACGAGGAGGCTCAAGTAAGTGAGGGTGAAGCCGAGGGAGAGCCTGAAGCCAGGCAAGACGTGACGTGGACGGGACATCGAATCGTAAAACGAGTTTTCGAACTCGTTGGGTTTGGGAGTGTGCGACGCGGTGGAACGAATTGGAAAACTCGTGCTACAAGTTCGCGGCGTAGGCCTGGAGTTCGCGGTATTCGGCAAGGATGCGCTTCACCGCAGCGACGGTGGCTTTGACCTGCTGCGGCATGGGCGCGAGCGCAGGAGTCTCGAAGACGATCTCCAGCGCACGCGGCCTCTGCTCCGGCGGAGCACTAAGGATGCCGAGGTAACCTTCTTTGATGATGCCGCGTGAAGCGAGGAAGCCGTCGATGATGGGCGTTTCGTTGCGCGGCAGGAAGTCGCTCGCGGCTTGCAGCGCGGGCTCCAGTAGGTGCTCGCTGAGCAGATCACCGCTGACGAAGCCGTAGCAGCCATCGGAGGTGTCGTCGGAGTGTAGGGAGACGATGCCGTCGTATTTTTCGCGGCGCAGTTCGCTCTCCAAATAGACGACCTCAGGCTCGGTGGAGCCAAACCAGAATTCGCGGTTCAAATCGAGTCCGCTGTGGCTGTGTCGCGTGCCGAGGTTGCGCCCCGACGGATTGCAAATGGGGAAGAAATGCAGCTCGTAGTCGTGCAGTTCCTCCGGCTTCTCGGCGGCCCAGCGGATGAGTTCCTGCGTGGCGAGCGTGCCCGCTTCCTCATCGCCATGAATGCCGGCGAAGATGCCGATTTTGATGCCGTAGCCCGGTTTGAGCGGCTTGCTGACGATCTTCGGGATGAAGATGCCTTGTTGCTCGCTCGGGTGGATTTCAGTCATCAGTCGTGAGGATGGCAGTGGGATGGTGTCGCGCTGAAACGCGTGCCTGCCGGTGAATGGCAAATGGGATGGGAGTGTCATGGTTTCAAGCGGTGACTTTGCTGCGTGCCTCATCAGCGAGGGCGGTGGAGAGATAGCGCTCGCCGGTGCTGCATCCGACGGTGACGATGAGCTTCCCGGCGTTCTCGGGACGTGCGGCCACTTGCAGCGCGGCCCACACGTTGGCCCCCGTGGAAATGCCGACGAGCAGGCCTTCCTCGCGAGCGAGACGTTGCGCGGTGGCGATGGCGTCCTCGTTGGTGACCTGGAGGACCTCATCGACGATGCCGAGGTTGAGGTTCTTCGGCACGAAACCAGCGCCCGTGCCTTGAATCTTATGCGGACCAGGCTGCACCGGCTGTCCGGCACGCGTCTGTGAAATGACGGGCGATGCCGCAGGCTCGACGGCGATGGATTGCAGCGAGGGTTTCCGTGATTTGATGACCTCGCTCACGCCGGTGATCGTGCCGCCGGTGCCCACGGCGGCGACGAAGATGTCGATCTGACCTGCGGTGTCGTGCCAGATCTCGTTCGCCGTCGTTTTCCGATGGATCTCCGGGTTCGCCGGATTTTCAAACTGCTGCGGCATCCATGCGCCGGGTGTCTCGGCGATGAGTTCCTCGGCACGTTTGATCGCGCCCTTCATGCCTTCCTTCGCGGGTGTGAGCACGAGATTGGCACCGAGAAGTGTCAGCAGCGTGCGGCGTTCCAAACTCATGCTCTCCGGCATCGTCAGCGTGAGCGGATAGCCTTTCGCAGCAGCGACAAAGGCGAGCGCGATGCCGGTATTGCCGCTGGTGGGCTCGATGATGTGCCCACCGGGCTGCAGCACGCCGCTTTGCTCCGCCGCTTCGATCATGGCGCGACCGATGCGGTCTTTGACACTGCCGAGCGGGTTCTTGAACTCGCCTTTGAGCGCAATGGTGGCCGGAAGGTCCGCCGTGATGCGGTTGAGCTTCACAAGCGGCGTGCGGCCGACGGCTTCGATTATGGTGGTGAAGTAGGACATGACGTGTGGAGGTGGTTTGAGTGCGTCAGCCGCGTTTCACTTCGCGGAGTAGATCTGGTCAAAGAGGCCGCCTTCATCGAAGTGCTTCTTCTGCGCCTTGCCCCAGCCGCCGAAGTCGCCGTCGATGGTGACGAGAGTGAGATTGGGGAAGCGGGCGCTGTATTTCGCGGCGGCAGTGGCATCCCGCGGGCGGTAGTAGTGCTTGCCGATGATGTCCTGCGCCTCGGGCGTGTAGAGGTATTCGAGGTAGGCCTTCGCGACCTCGGTGGTGCCTTTTTTCTCGGCGTTCTTGTCCACGACGGCCACGGTGGGCTCGGCGAGGATGCTCAGTGAGGGGATCACGATTTTCGTCTGGCCGGGAAACTCGCGCTGGATGAGCCAGGCTTCGTTTTCCCAGGAGAGAAACACGTCGCCGATGCCGCGTTGCGCAAACGTCGTGGTCGAAGCACGAGCGCCAGTATCGAGCACCGGCACGTTCTTGTAGAGCGCGGTGATGAAGTCCTTCGCCTTGGCCTCGCTGCCGTATTTCTTCAGCGCGTAAGCCCATGCGGCTAGGTAGTTCCACCGCGCACCGCCGGAGGTCTTCGGGTTCGGCGTGATGACGTTCACGCCGGGCTTCACGAGATCATCCCAGTCTTTGATGCCCTTAGGATTCTCTTTGCGGACCACGAAAACGATCGTGCTCGTGTAAGGGGCGCTGCTATTTGGCAGGCGCTTCTGCCAGTCCTTCGCGATCAAGCCAGCCTGCTGACCGATCACGTCGATGTCACCGGCGAGCGCCAGCGTGACGACATCGGCCTCTAGGCCGTCAATGACCGCACGCGCCTGTTTGCCAGAACCGCCATGGGATTGGTCAATGCTGACTTTTTTGCCAGCGGTGGCCTTGTAGTGCTTCGCGAAGGCTTTGTTGAACTCGGCGTAGAGTTCACGCGTCGGGTCGTAGGAGACGTTGAGCAGCTCGAAGTCGGCGGCTTGAACGGTGAGGCCGAACAGAACGGCGGAGAGGAGGGTGAGCGATGCTTTCATGATGTTTGGATGATTTGGAGTGTTGAAGTGAGAGTTGTGGTGCGGATCAGAAGAAGCGGTGGCTGACTTCGAGATAGGCGAAGTCGGTGTCGCCGCTGCGAACACGGTTTTGAATGAAATCACCCTCTTTGAAATAGGCGTAGCCGAGAGTGACCTCTGTCTTGGGGCTGAGCGCGTAGCGGGCGCGGATGTCGAACTCCTGGCCGACGAAACCACCGCTGCGTCCCGTCACATCACGGGCGTTATTCGCTCCGTTGAAGCGATCTTTGTCGCTGGCGAGCCAGAACCAACTGTAGCCGAAGTCCACGCGCAGGTTGTGACGTGGTTTGATCTCCACGCGGGCTTTAGGCGCACTGATGTTTTCATAGACGATGTAATCGTTCGCCGACCACGGACGACCGAAGCCGAAGAAGCGTTCGAAGCGATTGTCCTGCTTATCGTTCGGATCACGATCACCGCTGGCATAGCCATAAAAGAGGCTGAAACGCGGCTTCCACGGGTTCGAGGCGAGTGTGTAGCCCACCTCGATGTTTCCGGCATAGGCACGCACATCTTGCGCTCCATTTCTGCCAAATTGGTAGATGAAACTGAAGTCGTAGTCGAAGCCGGTGCTGCCCACGATGCCGTAGCCGCGCAGACCTGGTGAGTGGACAAGTCGCTCTGCCACACCCCTATAAGCCGACTGATTCAAGGCCAGATAAAACGGTTCCAACGTGATGATGTCCGACCAGCCCCGCCAGTGACCAATGGCTGCGTAGAGCCACTGCTGCTCCACGGGGCGGTCCCATTCATACTTCGAGCGATACAGCGGCTGCACGGCGAGCAGATCGATCTGCCAGTCATTGCTTTCTTGGCCGAGGCTGGCGTGAAAGCCCTGGAAGGTGTTCGCGGTGTTGCGCCATTGGTTGTTGCCGAGTAGGCGGCGGTCGAGGAACTCGAAGTTGTGAATGCCGTAGCGGATGCTGAGTGGCCGGGAGTTGCCGATGGCATCGTGACCGAGCAGATCCTTGAAATACAGCTCGCCGTAGAGCCGGATAAACTCGAACTCATTGAAGTCACGGTTGTCGCGGGCGTAGTTGCTGTTGTAGCGACGCGAATCCTGCAACTCGGCGGCAAAGCGGAAGGGATCAGCGATCTCTTTGATGCCGATGTAAGCCCGCGTGCGGTGCAGCCACGGTTCATCAAGGCCAGCCTGCGCCCGGCGGATGTCGTCGTCGCGATACTCATAGCGGAAGCGGTAATCGAGGCCCACATCGAGCCAGTTCACGTTCAGCAGCGAGTCGATACCAAGCTCGCTCACATTGCGCACATACTTCGGCGGATCAGGATCACGCGTGGTGCTGTAGCTGAGCGGGTTCTGGTAAAAAGTGCCTCGCGTGAGCTTGGGGGCTTCGTAATCCTCCGCGAAGGCCGGTGCGGCAGCCAGCAAGAGGAAGCCGAGCCGGGTGGCGCGGAAGAGACGGGAGTTTTGGAATGTCGGTGTGTTTTGGATCATGCGATTGGCATCTGCGGAGCGTCGGCGTCCGGTGGTCCGGTCGGCGTCGGCAGGTGTCGTTGTCGAGAACGCCTCCATTTTTAGGCGGTGGGCGGAAAAAAAGAGACTGACCTAACCACGGCTGGTCGCACGAGGAGCCGTCGGGCAGGCGCATGGCCTGCGGGCGGTCTTTCGTTGGCGAACACTTCCGGTGGTCCGGTCAGTCTCTTGGATTCGCAGGCGGCTGTTAAAGGTCGCTGAGGCGATGTGCGAGACGTTTATCTTTCAAATCTACATTAGGCAAGTAGGAATTAGAAAAAAGTTTCACCAAGTAGTTAAAGTTGCTGGTGAGCTCAAATCCGTGCGCCCATGAGCACTTTCATCACGTCGTCCATGGTGATCCAGCCGTGCAGGCTGCCATCTGATGCATCGACGAGCTCGGCGACTTCTTGTTTGTCGAGAAAGAGGGCGAGGAGCTGGGTGAGCGATACTTTGCCGTCGATACGAAGTGCGGGGCGGATGAGCTGGGTCCAGGCGCTGGCCTCCGGGGTGGTGAGATTCTGCACGAATAGCTCGCGCACACGGATGTAGCCGGTGACACGCTCCAAAGTGCCATCCGGACTGACGGGGTAGCTGCGGTGGAGTTTGTCACCGGCATTTCGCACGTTCTCCAGCAGTGAAAGCCGCGTATCGAAGACCTTCACGGCCTCATGCGGCACCATGGCGGTCTTCACGCGGCGGGCGCTCAGCGTGGCGGCGTGGATGATGATGATTTCCTCGCGGGTGTGGATGAGTTGCTCCGCTTTCGCCGCCTGCACGAGTGTGATGATGTCCATGATATGATCGCTCTGCGTGCGATCGTTTGAGCTGCGCTTCAGACGCTCGCAGAATTTTTCCATCAGCAGCACCAGCGGATGGCAGACGCGCAGCACCCAGGTGAGCGGCCCGATGAGGCGTGGAGCCAGTTTTTCCGCATGATGCACGCCGATGACCTTCGGTGCCATTTCGCCACCGAAGAGCACCAGGACGCTGATGATGACGGAAAACAGCCATAGCCACTCGCCGCCGAACACATCGGTGGATATGGCTCCTGCAAGCGTGGCGAGGCCGGTGCTGGCGAGCGTGTTGAAAATGAGAATGGCCGAAACGGGCCGCTCGATTTGATTTTTGAGCTTTAACCAGCGTCCAGACACTGAGCTGCCTTTTTTCTCCTGTAGCTTCAGCGAGAGTGGGTTCAGGCTGAGCAGCACCGCCTCCGTGAGCGAGCATACAAATGAAACACCAAGAACGGTGAAAACGGTCAAGACAAGGAGGGCGATCATGATGTGGAAGCGGACGCAGACGGCATGCCGCAGTCACGGCTCAAACGAGTGCATGGGACTGAGCGCGAGCCAGTAGCGCTGCCGGGGAGCGGGTCGGGTGCCCAGCAGCGCGGCATACACGCCGCCACGACGGTGCCGCAGCAGGAGCGAACGCACGGACCGGCGATCTAGGGCAACGCGATGTGAAACAGCGGTGACTGGCGTGCCATCATCAAGAAGAAGCAAGGCCTCCGCACGGCGGCGGACGTTTGAAAGCGCCGAAGGGCTGTGGCTGACCTGCTCCACAAGCACGCGCTGCTCGGAAGAAAGATGATCTGAGATGGTGAGGATGTTCATGGTGTGAATGAGTTCAAATGAGCTGGTGGCGGCGAGACAGGACGAAGAACAGGCCTCCGAGCAGCAGCAGTGCTCGTGAGGGCTCAGGGACACTCACGACGAGCAGGCCGTGACTGGCCCACAAGCTGGTGTCCCAGAGAAAACTGCCGCCGAGGTCGAAGAGGGCCAGATCGCTGCCAGTTTCGCTGCCCGTGCGGAAACTGTCGCCGGTGTTGAGCTGGTCGGCATTCAGCACCCGGCTCCAGTCGAGCAGATTGAAGACATCTCCGGCAGTGGGTGTGTAACCGTTGCTCAAAACAGTCGAGAGACCGGCTCCGGTGCCCCAATCGAAGGCCCCGGCGAAATCGAGGTGATCGTGCTGCGTCAGCGCGATCGGATTAGCCAACGCGGCATTGTGGACGAGCGCCGCAAGGGTCGCCGCGTAGCCGGGGTCTTCGCGATTGGCCAGCGCGGCGACATTCAGCGTGGGGGTGCTGACTTGTAGCTCCAGCGCACCGCTGGTGAAGGTGGCATCTCCTCCGACCCACAGCGTCCCGCGTGAGGCACCGGCGGCATCTCCAGGACGCAGCGTGCCGCCATTCAAAATCGTGCTGCCTTGGATGACTCCGCTGCCCGTGAGCACGGCGGAGGTATTCACCGTGGTCGCCCCGCTGCCGGTGCGGCCGATGGTGCCGGCCTGCGAGGCACTGGTGCCATCGCCACCGCTGCCGACGGTGAGCGTGCCCGCATTCACGGTGGTGGTGCCGGAGTAGTTATTCGCCGCAGTGAAGATCAACGTTCCCGTGCCGCTTTTGGTGACGCTGCCGCTTCCGCCATTCCCGACAGGATTGGCAAACGTGACGGAGTTCGCCTGCGTGTCGAAAGTGGCGTTGCCATTGAAGGTGGTGGTGATGGCGCTGGGATCAAGGACACCGCTGAATTGCAGCGTGCCGCCATTGAAGACGAGTTCACGGCCAGCGCCGCTGCCGAAGCGGGCGATGTTGTTCGCTTGGATGGTGCCTTCGTTGAGATAAGTCTTGCCGGTGTAGGTGTTGGTGCCGCCGAGGATGAGCAAGCCCGCCCCGGACTTCACGAGGTTCACGCTGCCTGCCGTGTTGTCGGCGATGGCGGAGGTGATGTTTAAATTGGCCCCGGTGACACGCACAAACAGCTCCGTACCTGCTGTGCTGCCCGCGGTGAGCGTGCCGCCAGAGATCGTGCTGCGATTGGCGGCGTTGTTGTTGCCCACCGCGCCGCCTTGCTTGATCAAGCCGCCGCTGCTCAGCGTGAACGTGTTCGTGCCGAGCGTGAGATTAATCCCCAGGCCGAGATTCGCGGAGGCGGCGGTGCGTGATGCAGTGAGCGTTTGATCTGCCGCCGGTTTGACATGCAAGGAGCTGGTCCAAACCGCTTCCGTCAGCGTGGAGTAGTCCGCGGCGGTGAAGGCACTCACGCTGCCCTGATTGCCAGTCGTCACCGTGTCGATGTCGGGGCTGTATTTGGCAAACTCACTGCCCACGGTGGCCCAGCCGCCGATGAAGCCCTCCACGAGTCCACCGATGTCGAGGCGGTTGCGTGTGCTGGCACCGAGGCCGCTGGCTCCGCCGGTGAAATTCAAGGAGCCGCCGTTGTTTCGCGTGACGCTGGTGAAAGTCAGCCTCGAAGTGCGTCCGGTGGTGGCCTGGTCGGCGGTGATCTGGCTCGCACCTGCGGTCAGTGTGACGGCACCAGCGGCTTCGCTGTAGTCGGTGGCTGCCGCGCCGCTGTTATCGAACTCAAAGGTGCCTCCGCTCAAAGTGATGGCCGCAGCATCGTTCACGCGGTCGGTGAGCGCGTTGGTGCCGTTGGTGTTGGTGAGCTGGAGCTTGGCTCCCTGCCTCACGGTGATGCTGGTGGTGCCGCTGAGACGACCGCCCGCGCCGCCATCGCCGAGCTGGAGGGTTCCTGCCTGGACCGTGGTGGCGCCAGTGTAGGCATTGTTGCCCTGCAAGGTCAGCGTGGCGCTGCTCGTCTTCGTGAGGGCCAGCGTGGCAGCCGCGCCGTTGTTGAGCGTGCCAGTGAAGGTGCCGCCGCCACTCACGGTGAGCGTGGACGCCGTGGTGGCGTTGTTGTTCACCACCGCGCCAGAGCCGTCGAGACCTGTGGTGCTGATGCTGTTGCCATTGAGCCGCAGTGAGCCGCCCGTCTGAATTTGCATCGCATTTCCATTCAGCGCATTCGCATTTCCGAGCTGCAAAATGCCCGCGTAGATGCGCACATCGCCGGTGAAGGTATTGCTGCCACCGAGCACGAGGATTTTGTTTCCTGCACCCGTGCCACTGAAGGTAAGGCCGCTGGAACCGGTGATGGCGCTGTTCACCGTCGCCGTCACCGCCACGCCGCTGGTGAGGTGGATGACTCCCTCGCTGCCGCTGGCAAAGGCCAGCGTGCCACCCGTGAGCGTGCTCGTGGTGGTGAAAAGCAATGCGCCGCTTTGCAGACCGAGCGTCACTCCCGCTCCCAGCGTCGTCGTGCCGGTGTTCGCATTGGTCCACGAGTTCACATTGACGCTGCTGTTGAACGCGATGTTGCCCGCAGTGGATTTGAGCACGTTCGAACCCGTCGCGGCGCTTGCGGGCGCAGTGTACTCACCCGCCGTGAAGAGCCGGAGGCCGTTGGTGGCATCATAAGTCGCAAAACCCGTTCCATTCCCGGTGGCGGAGGCATCCACCACCAGCCATGGGACGATGCTGCCTGTCAAAGTGGGTGCCGTGGTGAAAAACACACGCGAAGAGCCTGCCGTCCCCGCCACCGAACCCAGCGCTGTGCCGCGAATGAGCGCCGTGGCATGATCCAGACGTGCCAGCGAGTCAAACGTGAGCGTCACCTCATCGCCGCTGCCGGGTGTGAGGGTGAGGAAGCTACGGTGATTACCCGAAACCGTCAGCGCACCGGCTGTTTCGGCATGCACGGCTTGCGAGGCAAAATCTGCGCCGGTGTAGTTCAGCGTCGCGCCGCCTGCATTGCCTCCATCGAGCGTGATCGCTGCGGAATCGTCCAGACGGTTCACGGCCAAGGTATCTGTCGCCGCGCCAATGTTGGTAATGGTGGCCGCATTTGTCACAAGAGCGCTGCTGCTTGCGATACTGGCACTGTTTCCCTGCACATGCAGCGTGCCGCCATTGTTCGTGGTGATGCCGGTGTAGGTGTTATTGCCGCTGAGCAGCAAACTTCCTCCCCCAGCCTTGGTGAGGCCGGAAGAAGCGCTGCCATCCGCGATGACGGACTGGATGGTCAGATCGGGATCGGCCGTGATGTTCTGCGTCGTCACCGTGCGTGTGCCATTGAGGTTCAGCGTGCCTCCCTGGATCAAACCGGCCAGCGGCGTGTTCGTGCCGGAAAAGGTGACATTTCCGCCGAGATTGAAGATCGTTCCGGTGCCGAGTGCGAGCGTGGAGGTTACGCCCGCTCCTGCGCCGAGAGTCAGCGTGGTCGCATTCGCCGTCACGCCATCCGCAAGCTGCAAATCACCGCCTTGCACGGCGAAAGCCCCCGTCGGCAAAACGGAGCCGGAAAGGATGGCGATGCCCGTTCCCGTCTTCGTCAGGCCGGCGCTGCCATTGATGGGCGAGGCGATGGAGAGCGAGGAACCTCCTGCCACATTCAGCGCCGCGTTCACCCGAGACCTGAGTTTGTCCATGCGGTCGAGGTGGCATCGCCAGCGGCGTTGTTCCAGTTCAGCGTGGAGAAATCCCATACGCCGGACGGCTCAGGACCACCGGAGCCGGGCGTGGTGTCGTTGATGTCCCAATAAAGAGACTGCGATTGTGAGTGAGTCGCCAGCAAAGCCAGCGTGAGGATGAGAAGAAGTAGTTGGTGTGATGCGAGAGGGCTTTTTTTCATGGACGGCATCTGCTGAGCGTCGGCGTCCGGAGGTCCGGTCGGCGTTCGCAGGTGCTGGAGGGAATGAGGCCTTCGTCAGGGGGATGACAGTAGGCGCGGGAGAAAAAATGCCGAGAGGCTGGCCGGAACCGGGTTCATCAGGTTGGCGGGGATTCCGCTTCGCTCTGAAGACCTCTGGTGTTCCAGTCAGCCTCTCGACAAATGTGGGGCGCGCGGCCTTTCGGCGACGCTATGGGGGCGGTGGCGCTACTTTTTCTTTGTAGCGGGCACGGCAACGACGACATCTGGCAGACGTGTCTTCTCCGTGCTTTCCACCTGGGTCACTCGACCCTCATGGACGATGATCTGCACCGAACCGAAGCGCATGGCCTCGATCTTCTGGCGCACGATGTCGATCCACGGCTCAACTTCGGGTTCTGCAATGTTCTGGCTCATGGGAAAACTAAATGACGGGTTCAAGCAGCGCGGCCAGGAAGCCGTCGGCAGGATCGGCGTGACGCGCTTTGGATGAAGGCTTCTTTTTGGCGGCCTTCTTCGCCACGACAGCCTGCTGCTCTTGTTTGCGCAGCGTGACCTCGACGACGTGTTCCAGCGTGTAGCGGTCGAGGATGTTGGCGATGGCGTTGCGCACATCGATCATGAGCATCCGGAGCCCGCAGTGCTCCTCATCGGGACAGGAACACTTTTCATACTCCGTCTCGCTGGCGCAGCCGATGGGCGCGAGCTTGCCGTCGATCAGACGGACGACATCGCCCATCTTGATGGATTTCGCCGGCTTTGCGAGCCGTGCGCCGCCGTGCTTGCCGCGGAGGCTTTCCACATAACCCGCCTGCTTCAATTCGAAGAGGATGGCTTCGAGGAACTTGAACGGCAGCCGCTCCTGCTCCGCCAGCACCGAAACTGAGATCACACCCTCTCCCTGCCGGTCGGCAATGCCGAGACGGATGAGGGTGCGGAGGGCGTATTCGCCACGTTTGGTGAGCTTCATGCGAAATACATGCACTTCTAATATACACTGCGCAAGTAGGATTTAAAAAAATTTTCAAGATCCGAAGTGTCGGTCCTCCACCAAACCCGGTTCAATACCCGTGTGCAAACTGGATGTCGAGCGTCTGCATGTAGGTGTGCAGGCCGGCGTCTTGCACAGGCAGGACGATGGCGTCCTCGTCGCTCTCGTTGTGGTGGGAGTGCCACCAGCCGGGAGGTGTCACGAAGGCTCCGCCGGCGACCCAGTTGGCGCGGACGGGATTGATGATGTTGTCATCGCTGTCGAGATCACGCCCGATCATGGTGTAAACGCCTTCCGTGGCCTTTACGGCAAAATCGAGGGCGATGGAGTTGTGCCGGTGGGCCTTCTGCTTGCTCTTCGCGGGCAGCAGATTGTAGAGCGACCACATGGAGTGCGTGAGCGTCTTCGTCTGCGGGCAGTCGGGATTCGCGAGCAGGATGCCGTTGCGGTTCTTGTCCTTGCCCTCGTTTTCCTTCCGCACCTTTTCCAGTTCGCTCGTGAGCAGTTCACGCGAGAAATAAAGCGGGCGAAATCTCGGACTGGTGGGCTTGGCACCGAGGAAATCCATCAGCGGCTGGTCATTCACCCAATAAAACGCGCTGTCCTCGCTCGCTCGATGCCGAATCTCGCCCGTGGCAGGCAGCGCAAAGAGATCGCCCGTTTTCCAGCTCAGCTTTTTGTCGTCGATCACGCTGAAACCCGCGCCACGGATGACATAAAAGACCTGGCTGCTGGCATGGCAGGCGGTGGGCAGTTCCTCACCCGCGGCGATGTGGATGAAATTCGCCAGCAAGCTGGGCCCGGTGACCGGATAGCTCATTTCCAGCTTCTTCGACAGCTCCAGCGGGATGACCTGTGTCTCGGCGATCTGGTGCATCAAGGGCGGAAACACATCAATGCCGATCTTCGGCATCCGCGGATTCGCGGCGCTGCCATACTCGAAGAACAGACCGTGCTTTTCCCATTCTTGGTTGCAGGTCGGGGCGGTGTCTGAAGTCGTGGCAGTCATGGCGTTGGAGGAAGGTTCGGGTCAGAATAGGCCTCGTTGGGGCGGCAAGGGAAGCGCTTTTGTCGGTCTAGACGAGTGCCTGCCGGAGAACGCTCATTTTGATGACGGAACGTGACACCAGTGCGCATTGGCATGCGGAGACACGAACAACCAAGTTGGCGGTGTTGGGGAGTAATGGTGCCGGAGGAGCTGACGCTCGATTTGAATGTCGATGAGGCGAAGATGCTCGGCATTCGTGGTGGTGCCGAGGTGCGGGTGGAGACGGCGTGATTAAAACGGAGGTGGTGGAAACTCTGGCGGCCCCGATGGACGCATGCCGGGGCCACCGCGTCGGCCACGACCACCGGGAGGAGGGCCAAAGCCGCGACCAGGCGGGCCACGGCGCTCAAAGCTGGCGTCAGGCTTGCCGACAAACTGACGTGGGATGAAGGGATACTGCTCGGTGAGCACATAATGATAGGTGCCCTGCGGAAACTCAGGCGTGATGCCGAAGCGTCCGTTGCTGGCATCGAGATCGCCACTGCCTGCCACCCATTCGTAATCCTGCACGAAAGAGCCGTCATATTGGCCGCCGGGAGAGTCTGCAGGGCGGATGCCGGATTTGATGACATGGCCGGAGACGAGTTTTTTCAGCGGGCTGCTGGCATCCTTCGAGTCGCTGTGGCCCCAGGGGCCGTAGATGGGGAAACCATCGGCCGCCCAGCCGACGAGTGTGACCTGCGGCTTGCCACCGCTGAGTGCGTCGATGAGACCAGTCGGGATGCCGTGGTAGTGATAAGCGCCGTTCGGCTGCACATGCGCGTTGCTGCTGTCCAGGCCGAGATTGATGGCACCTCCGTGCGGTTCGTATTGCCAGCCGCTGTTGGGATCGCCCTTCCACCATTCGGCGGCGAAGGGATCGAACACGACACCATTCACCGCGATACCGAAAGGCTGCATGCGGTAGGCCGCGGGCTGGGGCGCGAGCTCGGGATTCAACGGCACTTTGTAGTCGTAGCGCTGCGCGGAGATGGAGTTGGGGTTGTTGCGGTTGGGGAACTGGCCGGGCGCGTGGTCGGGAATGCCATTGGCCTGAATGCGGCGGTACTGGCCGTCCTCGGTGATTTTGACCTCGCTGGGCGGCAGTTTCGACGATGCAGCGAGCGAAACCGACACCACGGCCAGGAATCCGAGGCGAAGCATCAGGGCAGGTGAGGGGGCAGGGGAGTGGCTGAGCATGACGACAAGAACAAACCCTGGGAGAGCCATTCGTTACAGAATAAATTGAAACGAATGATGGCCTATGCGGTGCCCACATAAAAAAACGCCCGGCAGCGTGAACTGCCGGGCGTTGAAGGACAGGCTGGCAGCCTGTTTCACGTCGATTTAAACCTTCTCGGAGCTGTAATCCCAGCCGTCGCGGACGGCGGCGCGTTTCATGAGCTTGTTGGCGTCGTTGTTGTCGGATTCCTGCTTGCTGCTGTCCCAGTTGATGACTTTGCCGGGGTTGGCAATGGCGAGGTTGCCGAGCAGACAGAACTTCGTGAGCGGCACGGAGTAGTCGAAGTTGCTACCGCAGATCTTGTCCTGCTCGATGGCGCGGACGAGTTCGAGCTGCGGCTCACCTTCGGCGATGCACGGCTCGATCTTCAGCTCAGGCGACTTGCCGCCGAGGAATTCAGTCATCTTGGTGCTCGGGATGAGGCGTGGGCTGCCGCAGTAATCGTCGGTGTTGAGGATCACACCGGCATCGCCACGCAGGATGAAGCCGCCTTTGATTTTGCTCCAATCGCGGTCGGCTTCGAGTTCGGCCGGACGCTCAGGTTTGCGGCTGCCTTCATACCAGTGGAGTTTGATCTCGCCGTACTTCTCGGTCTTGAAGTAGCAGACGACGTGGGAGGACTTCGGCCAGCTCACGTCGGTTAGTTCATCGCACTCGGCTTCCATTTTGTAGGGTTCGCCGAGACCACATGCCCAGAAGGGACCGTCGAGCAAGTGGCAGCCCATGTCGCCCATGGCACCGGCGCCGTATTCGGCATGACCGCGCCAGGCGAAGGGATGCAGGCCATTGGTGAAGGGCATGGATGGGCATTGCGCCAGCCAGGACTCCCAGTTGAGGCTCGCAGGCAGCTCACCGGGGGTGTATTTGGACTTAGCCTCGTTGCCCTGCGGCCAGATGGGGCGGTTCGTCCAGACGTGGATTTCTTTGACATTGCCGACGATGCCTTCGCTGACCCACTGCTTGAGGAAGCGGATGCCTTTGCCGGTGTGGCCCTGGTTGCCCATGTTCGTCTTAACGCCCTTCTTTTTGGCGGCGGCGTGAAGCTCGTTGGCCTCCCAGATGCGGTTTACCAGTGGCTTTTGCACGCAGACGTGCTTGCCGCGCTTGATGGCCTCCATCGCGGCAGGGTAATGCGCGTGGTCGGGGGTGGAGACGGTGCAGAGGTCGATCTTGTCGCCCATGGTCTCAAACATCTCACGGAAGCTCTCGAACATCTTCGCGTTCGGATACAGCGTCTGCGCCTTCTTGAGGCGGTCGCGATCCACGTCGCAGATGGCGACGACGTTCGCGCCTTTGCCGGCGATGCCGATGTCAGACGCGCCCTTGCCGCCTGCGCCACCGATGCCGGCGACGTTTAGTTTTTTGCCCCCGCCTTCCTGGCCAAGGATGAGGTTAGGGAAGAAAATGCCGCCAGCGGTGGCAGCGGTGTTACGGAGGAACGTACGACGGTTGGGGAAGAGCGAGGGCTTCATGGTTGGATTGATGGGACGTGAGGATAGCGGCGAGGGCAGAATCAACGCAATGAGAATGTCATCGTGAGAAAAAAAACGCCTGGAGGCTGGATTCATTGCCGCCGAAACGAAGGCTTTTAAGGCTGATTTGACCGGTAAGAGCGCAGGAGGAGCGAATCCCTGACAGGGCTTTTCGTGTTTCAGACGGTTGCAGAAGAGAAATCAGGTTTTGACCATTCGTTTTTGTCTCACCCGCCACACATCGCGTGCCATGCGGAAGGAGTCGCGAATGAGATGAACGTGGCCGCCAGGGGTCTCGTGCCAGGCGATGGGGATTTCTTGCACCGGGCAGCCGCTATCGTGCAGCGCGGCGAGAAGTTCCACATCGAACGCAAATCCGTGGATGCGCAGGTCTGGGGCGATGCGCGCGTAATCCGCGCGTGGCACGAGCTTGAGGCCGCACTGGCTGTCATGGACGCGGATGTCCAGTAAAGTGGAGACGAGCAGGCCGAAGACGCGACCGATGAGCTTCCGCTTCCACTGGCGGCGAACTTCACCGCCAAACTGATGCAGACGCGAGGCAAACAAGGCGGCCTTGGGCGTGGGTTGGTTACGCGCGAGTCGGATGAGCCGGGCCACCTCGGCGGCGGAGCATGAGCCGTCTGCATCCACGAAGGCGAGCCATGCGGCACTCGTTTCCACAGCCCAGCCAGCGTAAACGGCACCGCCTTTGCCCAAATTGTCGGGCAGAAACAGCGGATCGAGCAGGTGTGGGTGCTGCTGGCACAGCGGGGAGAGGATTTCGCGCATGCGGCGCACCTCAGCCGCATCAGAGCCGTCTTCGACGACACGGATCGTCACGCTGCCGAGTGCCTGGGTCACGGCGCAGAGTTCTGTGAGGAAGGAGCCGATGCGCCCGCTCTCGTGGTAGCACGGAATGACGAGATGGACGGCGGCTGGCATGTGGCTGGACGGAAAGGAGTAAAACGAAAATAGGAAATCAACGGGCTTGTGTCTTTGTCATCACGCGTCTCGTCATGCGTTTTCCGCATTTTTTATTCATCCTGCTGCTTTCATTCACTGTGACAGTAGGCTCTTCAACCCAGCGTCTGCTCAAAGCGCGGCCAGCGGGACGGCTTTGATCACAGGCCAGTTCATCGGCGCATCAGAGCGCGGCAAGCTCCAGGTGCCAAGCCTGACTTCGCGCTTGTTTCGTAGGTGGCTGCGGCTAGCATCCTGCCACTTTTAGCTCACTCATCCTCCCACCGTGAAACCCGGCCTCATACTCGCCTGTGCGTTCGTTTTCGCGGGGCCTGTTTTTCCGGCTCCGGCAGAGGAGGCGCGTGCGGATGATCCCGGGGCGAGTTCAGAGATCGCCCTGCAGCGCCTCGGCTATGAGCGTGGTCTCATTGAAGCCAGCCTAGCACCGGTCAAACAGCAGATCACGACCCTGGCTGTGCTAGAAAAGCAGTTCGCCGCCGCGCGTGACTATGATGCCGCCATCACCGCGCGTGATGAGCGCAAGCGCCTTCAGGGAGAGCTGGCCCGGCTCGATCAAGATCTGCTCTTGCTGCAATCCCGTGAGCAGGCGCTCAAAACCGCCTTGCTGCCAGATCGCATCAAGCTCCCGCTTGAAGCCGCTACCTTGAAGGAACTGCGGCAAGAAGGAGGTGCCATCACTGGCTGGTCAAAGATCGGCGCGGCAGCTACCTGGAAGCTGCCAGCGCTGCCCGCCGGTGGCTATGAGGTGATGCTGCGCTACCGCTGCGGCGCGGCGCAGGGCGGCGTTCTGCTTGTCAAAGAATCACGCTTCAGCCTGACGGCGCAGATAGAGACGACCATGAAAGGCCCGGAAGAGCGGAACACGGGCACGCTTAAAATCAGCGACGGCTCCGGCACGCTCACGCTTGCTGTGGAATCGCTCGTCACCAACAACCTCATGCAACTGCTGGCCGTGGAGCTCGTGCCAGCTTCGAGATGATGAGCCGCTGCCTCCCCGCCTGGATCGCCGCCCTGCAGGCCTGCGCCTGCTTGGGCCTGCATGCGCAGACGGCACCCGCCGCGCCTCCGGAGCCGCAGGCGCTCGTCACGCTGCGCTCGACTCTTCTGCGCCAAGTCATGAGTGATTCTCAGCTCCTCACCGAGCAGTATGAACGCGCTCTTGCCAAAGCTGAGGCGGAAGTGGCCGCTTTGGGCGACTACGAGGAGGCGCGGGCGATCCGTCAGCGCCGCGAGCAGTTGAAGGCGCTCTACACCGGGACGGCCTCCAGTCTCGCCACGCCGCTGCTTTTGGCACAGGCTAGGCTGACCGGCTCTGCGCAGTCTTCCGGTGAGATGCTCAGTGGCTGGCGCTCCAACGGCAGCGGTGCCGAGTGGCTTAACTTCCGGCTCGTCCCTGGCCGCTATCACTTCGAATTCGAGGCCAACATGAGCGATGCCCCGGTCGCGGGCAGCATCTACGCCTCCTCGAAGTTTCAGCCGCAGCAGACGGCCATGTTTGAGTTCAATGAGATCGGCCTCCTGGGCCCTTCTTTGGAAAATCGCCGCAGCTTTGAGATCGTGCGCAGCGCGGATGAGACGACCTTTGCCAGTGTGCGCGTCGGGCCGCTGACGTTTACCCGTAGCCCCGTCACGCTGCGATTCATCAGCGCCGCCGGGTATCCTGCGAATACCATCCGCCTGCGAAATTTTCGCCTCGTTCCCACCACGGATGAAGGCTTCGCCGCCCTGCCCGCGACCACGCCTGCGATCAATGGGACTGACGCCTTGCAGCAGGCTACGGCACAGTTGCGCGATGCTCTTGAGGCCGCCCGTAAAACCGCTGCTATCAGTTACCTAGCTGGCTTGGAGAAACTCGCCGCTAGCCAACCTGCGCTGAAACGGCAGGTGGAGGTCGAGATGCGCCGTATGAGTCGTCTTGCGGACCAAAAAACCGGTCCCACCGGCATACGCGCCATCACCACCGCAGCCGGTGGGCTCAACGGCTTCGAGGACATCTCCGACGCTCGTCTTGCCGCGGCCGAGCCTGCCTCCGGGGATCGATTCAAGGTCGTTCACGAGGGGCGTGAGCTGTCCATCCGCCTGCTGTGGGTCAAATGCGCTCCGGCAGATGAAAAAGACGCGGGCGTGAAAAACCTCGCCCGTCATTTCAAGATCGCTGAAGAGGATGTGATCTCCATCGGCCGCTTTGCGCGTGAGTTCACGGCTGGATACCTGCGCGACAAGCCGCTGCGCCTGCTGGTGCGTCCAGATCGCGACAAAGATGGCACGCAGGCAGCACTGCTTTTCCTGCCAGATGTCGGCCTGTATCAAAATGTGCTTATCGATAACGGCCTAGCCGCCGTCCAGCCGCCTCCGCGTGACCTCAAGCGCAACGCCACGGAAAAGGCGCTCATCTCCATGCTGGAGGCGCGTGAAAACGAAACCAAAGAGCGCAAGCCACCGCCAGGCGCGTGGGCGCTGCAACCTGAAGGCAATGGAGGTGATAGGCCGTGAACTCGCGGATGTTCAATGGTCTCGCGATGCTTTTCACGACGGCCCTTGGAGCGCAGCAGCCCGCTGCTCCGACGGAAGTCACGCGCCTTCAGCAGATGGAAGGCATCTACCAGAAGGAGCTCAGTGCGCGCCACATCCCTCTGCTGGGCAAATACCTCGCAGAGTTGCAGCCTCTGGCCGCCAGCGCGGCGGATCGCACCGCGTATGATTCGGAGATTTCTCGCATCCAGCAGGTGATCAGCAGCGGCGGCGTGCTGGACCTCATCGCCCTGCAAAAAGGTCAGATGGGAGAGATGCCGGTTGCCGCCCCAATGCCTCCACCGCCAGAGCGCAAAGAGGCGCTCATAGCACTCTCCCCGGCGCTGGCGCGGACGCTTTCGCCCACTGCGGCCGCAGGCTCGGCCACCGCCTTGCTGGGGGAGGCTGAATGGCGTATTGAGGCCATCAGCGCCGGCACCTACGATCTGCTCCTGCATTATGCCTGTACGGAGCTGGTCGAGCCGCTCGCCCTCACGGTCGAGTTTGCCGGGCAGAAGGTCGAAAAAGCCCTCGAAACCGAGCGCGTCACCAAGGACGACGAGACCTTCCGCATTTTCCGTCTCGGCAGCCTGACCTTGACCGGGAATCATCGCGGCGAAACACTGCGTTTCACGGCGGGTGACAAAAATGCCCCGAAATTGATCCTCAAGAGCCTTCTCATCACCAAACCCCGCCCGCCAGCGAACTGACCTGCATGCGACACCTCACACTCATTTTCCTCGTGGTCCTTGCCTTGGGTGCACTCCCCAGTTGCAAGCGCATTGAGGACAAGCTGCGCCGTCTGGCCGAGCAGAGCGGCGTCACTCCGAAGCCGCCACCTCCCGCCGAGCCGGTCCTGACTCCCGAGGAGCAGGCCATCGAAAAGAAGCTGCAGGAGTCTGCCTTGCTCGCCGCCGGCGTCCCGGAGCCAGAAGTGCCCAAGGCACCCGAATTCGAGCTGAACAAATCCGCCGTCGTCTCCATCCTCGGCTATCACGACTTCCGTGACCGTGGCGGCAGCCCCATGCTCATCGCCGCGCCCAAATTCCGCGAGCAGATGCAGGCCATCAAGGACTCCAAGATTCCTGTCATTTCCCTCAGCGATGTCATGGCCTGGAAGAAGGGCGAGAAGAACATCCCGGAGGAAGCCATCGTCATCACCATGGACGACGGCTGGGAAGGCGTTCACACCTTCGCTTACCCGGTGCTGCGAGACTTCGGCTTTCCCTTCACCATCTACCTTTACAAGAAGTATGTGAATATCGGTGGCCGCTCCCTGAGCTGGGATCAGATCAAGGAGATGATGCAGCATGGCTGTGAGATCGGCAGCCACAGCGTTTCGCATGAAAGCCTCAAAAAGCGCACCAAAAGCGCGAAGACTGACGCTGATTTCCAGCAGTGGATTTTGAGTGAGTTGAAGGACTCGCGTGAGTTTTTGGAGCAGAACCTCAAGATCAAATGCACCTCCTTCGCCTATCCCTTCGGCATCTTTGATGAGGCCGTGATGGAGACCGGATTGCAGATCGGCTACGAGTCCCTCGTCACCGTCAATGGCCAGAAAGTCACCTGGGACACGCCGAACGGCAAACTCGGTCGCTACATCATTCACGGAGACAGCGACACGAACTTCAAGCTCGCCACCAGCTTCCGTGGCCGGGGCGATGTCGGTTCCAACAAGTTCCTCGTCGCCGATGCCAAGAACGAAAAAGGTGAGCAGCTCATCGACCTCAGCCCCAAGCCGGACGAGGTCACCGCCAACCGCATGCCGGTCATCACCGCCGGTTTGAAAAAGATCGGCACCATCGTCCCGGCAAGCATCAAACTGCGCGTCGCTGGCCTCGGTACTGTGCCTGCCACCTACGATCCCGCCACCATGACCGTGCGCTATCCGTTCCCCTACAAACTCCGTCACGAGGAATGCGCTGTCAGCCTTAGTTTCCAGCGCGATGCCACCCAGCCCGCCGAAGTCGTGAGTTGGCGCTTCAAAATCGACCTCAAAGCCTCCTATCTGCCGGTGCAGTGACGCCGGCGCAGGCCACGTCCTGATACAGGTGCTTCTGCCGAGACCAGCCACGGCTTCTTGGATGGAGTTGTGATTACGCAGCCTCCCCAGCGGCGTCAGCTTGTCTTGATCCAGCTCCTCCACGCCGACGCTGAAGCGGGCACGGATCTCCACCTTGGCTTTGCGCAGTTCGTTCTTTACGCATCAGCGGCGGCAGGGCTTGGGCCACATGGGACAGCACGTCAAAGAGGTCGCTGTTTTCGGCGACGATGAGGGTTGGCATCTCGTGGAGGTGAGCTTTTGCGCATTTCCGGCTCACTCCAAAGGGCACGGAGTTCGTCCTCGTTTGCGATAAACTCCAGCAGCTTGCCGAAGAGCAGTTCCATGGGTGTCTGTCTTCAAGCTGGAACATGCGAGGGAATGGGCATGGAATTCAATGCCAATCCCGTGCGGATTGCGGCTTCAAGCGCTCGTCGCAATCACCTCTGCCACACGATCCATCTCTGCTTCCGTGTTGTAAAAGTGCGGGCTGAAGCGCAAAAGTGGCTCTCCAACACGATTGTGGCGCAGGGAAGGAGTGATGCTTTGCTCGTTGAGGTGCTTGGCAATTTCTTCGAGTGAGCGCTGAGGATGCTGAACCGTCGTGATGCCAGAGGCGTGGCTACTTTGCGGTTCGGGGCCGAGGAAGGTGAAGCCTTGCGGCTGCAAACCGACGTGCAGGCGGGCTTTGAGCTTCAAAAGCTGGGCGCTGATGGCTGGGAGGCCGATTTCTTGGATCAGGTCGATGCCAGCTTTCATGCCGAGGATACCTGAGATGTTCAGAGCGCCGGGTTCATAGCGGCGGCCACCGCGTTCGAAGGCGATTTCTTCCTGCGCGATGAAGTTGGGGCTGCGCACGTTCCAGGAGCCAAGCAGGCTGGGGCGGAGCCTGTCCTGCAATGCTTCGCGCACAAAGAAGATGCCGGCGCTCATGGGGCCGAGCATCCATTTGTGCGAATCGGCGGATAAGAAATCGACGTGATCGACGCGTGTTTCAAACGCGCCAACGGTTTGAATGGCATCCAGGCAGAACAGCACTCCGCGCTCACGCAGCATGCGGCCGATGCGGTCGATCTCGATGCGGTAGCCGCTTTGGAAATGGCAGGAAGCGAGGGCGACGAGCTTGGTCTTCGGCGTGAGCGCCGCTTCGACGAGTTCAGGGGTGATTTCGCCGAGAGAGGCCGGTTGGAGCCGTTTCAAGACGACACCGTGGCGTTCCAGATCGCTCCACGGATACACATTGGCAGGGTAATCATCGAGATAGCTGACGACTTCATCGCCCGTCTGCCAAGGGAGGCCGTTGGCGACCAAACTCAGGCCGACGGAGGTGGGACCGATGAGGGCGATCTCGCTGGCTTTGGCCCCGATGAGCTGCGCGGCGACGACGCGCGTCTCATTCACCGCATGCCAAGCCTCTGGATACTCCTGCATACGCAGGCTGCATTGTTCGAGGTAAGCCTGCATCGTGCGTGTGACACGGCGCGGCAGGATGGTGACACCCGCATGGGCAAGGAACAGGCTGTCTTTGATGACCGGAAACTCCTGCTGCCGCAGGGATTCGTCGGAAAGCAGGGCGTCGAGAGTGAGCATGGTTGGAAATGACGAATATGGAATGATAGACGCCGAATGATTACGAACAGCCGGGGGCATTCGTCATTCCATCATTCGGAATTCGTCATTTCGGGAGCCTAAGCTACCTTCAAGGTCTTCGCGCCCTCGTCGATGAGCTGCCAGAAGTTCTTGGATTTGCTCAACTCCTCGTCCTCGCCACCGCCTGGCAGGTTGCTGCGGAAGAGGAAGTCGGTGAGGGTGTTTTTGTGCAGCACCCGGTGAACGCGCACGTTGCCTTCGACGATGCCGAAGTAGATGCGGTGGTCACCGGTGCGGCAGCGGTAGAGTTTTTTACCGCTCCGCTCCAAGACGCCGTAGCGTTTGGCAAGGATTGCTTCGTCGATGTCGGCGGGTTGAATGTTCAGCGCCTCCAGCAGGTGAAACTGGGTCTGTGTTGGGAGCTGTGAGAGCTCCGCAGCGCTGATGTCGTTGAAAACGATCTGGATCACAAGATGGGCTGGCTGGCGGTTTTTTAGAAACGCTTGATGACATGCTTCTTGCGGATGGACTCCATCCACTTGTCGATGTTGTCCTTGGATTTCTCCTGGTTGATCATTTTTTCGATCTCAGGGCGCATTTTGTCGAGCGGGGGTGCTATGCCGAGTTTTTTCGCGTCGCAGGCGACGATGATGTAGCTGGCCTCTTGGTCGAGCACAGGACTGACACCGCCGGTTTTCAAGGCCATGGCCGCGTTGGCGATGGCGGGCATCATGTCTGTCTTGGCCATCCAGTCCCAGGAGCCGCCGTTTTCAGCACGGCTGTCCTGGGAGTAGGCCTTAGCTGCGGAGGCGAAGTCGCCGCCGTTGAGGATTTTTGATCGCAGCTCCTGGGCAAGCTTTTTCTGCTTGTCGGAGGATGAGCCGGCTTCACCACTGAACTTGGGTATGGTGATGGTGGAGATTTTGATCTGGTCGCCCTCGCGCCACTTGTCCACATTCTTGTTGTAGTAGTCCTCGACCTCGCGCGGGGTAGCGGGCGGTTGCTCACCGGCATTGCGTGCGCGCATGACGTTGGTGATGATCATCTTTTCGCGCTGCTCGCGGAATTTTTTCACGCTCATGCCGGTCTTGGTCAACTCGTCCACGAAGGCGTCGCGGTTGCCCTTGAAGCTCTCCCGGATGATGGTGTTGATGTCGTCATCCACGTACTGTGCCTTGATCACGCCACCGATTTTCTTGAACTCGGCCAGCAAAATCTCACGGTCAACGAGGTTTTCGATGGCGGAGGCGCGGATGGCGGCAAGCTCCTGGTTCAGGCGGGCTGGGTCGTTCTGATACTGGTAGCGCAGGATCTGCTCCTGGGCGGCGATCGTGTCCCGAACCTCGGAGGCTGCGATGGGCACGCCATCAACGACGGCGATGATGCGGTTCGAGTAGGTCTGGGCCGTGACCGTGGTGAAAGCAACGGAGAGGGGCAGAATCAGGCAGATGCGCGGGAGGAACATGACGAAAGAGCAGTCATCCTAGGGCGTGGGGGCGGCGTGGCAAGGCGAAGTTGACCCGGTGAGCTTCACCTTGCGCAAAAGCGGCTCCGGCCTCTAATCAGCACCTCCCATTCGCAGAACCATTCCCGCCATGAGCAAGAAAGCCGCCGCCAAGCCCGTCAAAGCCTCCAAGAACAAGAGCCTCCTCGTCGAAAACCGTGTGTTCAAACCGAGCGCCGACTTTGCCAAAAAGGCTCGCATCAAAAGCATGGCGCAGTACAAGGCGATGCATGCCGAGTCGCTGAAAAGCCCGGACAAGTTTTTCGGGCGTGAGGCGAAGGAACTGCAATGGACCAAGCCATTCACCAAAGTGCTCGATTGGAAGTGCCCGAACGCGAAGTGGTTCACCGGTGGCAAGCTCAACGTCAGCGAAAACTGCCTCGACCGCCATCTCAACGGCCCGCGCAAGACCAAGGCTGCCCTCATCTGGGAAGGCGAACCCGGCGAGAAGCGTGTCTATACCTACCAGCAGCTTCACCGCGAGGTCTGCCGCTTCGCCAACGTGTTGAAGCGTCACAAAGTGAAAAAAGGCGACCGTGTGATCATCTACATGCCGATGATCCCGGAGGCCGCGATTGCCATGCTGGCCTGCACACGCATCGGTGCTGTTCACAGTGTCATTTTCGGCGGTTTCAGTGCCGAATCGATCAAGGACCGCGTGCTCGACAGCGGCGCCGCGATCATCATCACTGCCGATGGTGGCTACCGCCGCGGTGCGGTGGTGCCTTTGAAGAAAAACGTCGATGACGCCCTCAAGGCCAATGACACGCCGGTGAAGACCGTGGTGGTGTTTAAGCGCACCGGCCAGGACATCCACATCGAGGAAGGCCGCGACGTCTGGTGGCACCGCGAACTCGAATACGTCGATGCGAAGTGCCCGCCTGTGGCGCTCGATTCCGAGGCGGATCTTTTCATTCTCTACACCAGCGGCAGCACCGGCAAGCCCAAGGGCATCCTGCACAGCACCGCGGGCTACCTGCTGCATGCGCAGATGACCTGCAAATACGTCTTCGACCTCCGCGACGACGATGTGTACTGGTGCACCGCCGACATCGGCTGGGTCACCGGCCACAGCTACATCGTCTATGGCCCGCTGGCCCTCGGCGCCACCTGCCTCATGTATGAAGGCGCTCCGAACTGGCCGGAGAACGACCGCTTCTGGAAGATCATCGAGGAATACGCCGTCACCGTTTTCTACACTGCGCCGACTGCGATCCGCGCCTTCATGAAGTGGGGCGACGAATGGCTCAAGAAGCACGATTTGAGCAGCCTGCGCCTCCTTGGCACCGTCGGCGAGCCGATCAATCCCGAAGCTTGGATGTGGTATCACAACCAAGTCGGCGGTGGCAAATGCCCCATCGTTGACACCTGGTGGCAGACCGAAACCGGCGGCCACATGATCACGCCGATCCCTGGTGCCATCCCGACCAAACCCGGCACCGCCACGCTGCCCTTCTTCGGTGTCGATGTCGGCATCGTCGATGACCTTGGCAACGAAGTCGGCCCCAACGAACAGGGCAAGCTCGTTATCAAGAAGCCCTGGCCCTCAATGCTGCGCGGCATCTGGGGCGATAAGAAGCGCTACCAGGAAACTTACTGGAGCGACTTCAAAGGCTGGTACTTCGCTGGCGACGGAGCGCGTCGCGACAAAGACGGCTACATCTGGATCATCGGCCGCATCGACGACGTGCTGAACGTCGCCGGACATCGCCTCGGCACCGCCGAAGTCGAAAGCGCCCTCGTGTCGCACCCGAGCGTCGCCGAAGCCGCCGTCGTCGGTCGCCCGGATGAACTCAAAGGCCAGGGCGTCGTCTGCTTCGTCACTGTCAAGGAAGGCATCAAAACCAACCGCGAACTCGGTGAAGAGCTCAAAAAGCACGTCCGCAAAGTCATCGGCCCTGTGGCAACTCCAGACGAAGTCCGTTTTGCCGCCGCGCTTCCGAAAACGCGTTCTGGCAAGATCATGCGCCGTCTTTTGAAGCAGATCGCTGCCGGTGAGATCATCAAGGGCGACACAACGACCCTCGAAGACATCAACGTCATCGCCGCCCTCGCTGCCAGCAGCGAGGACTGAGTCTGACATTTTTTCATCTGAGGCGGTTTGCATTCCAACGTGTGTTTGCCCGGCGTGAAAGCTTCGCTTAGCTTTCACGCCTCATCATGACCCACGCCGTTCTCAGCCTCCTTAAAGAAAGCCGTCACCCCATGCGCATCGACCTCATCGGGGTCGCTGGCTCAGGCATGAGCGGCCTGGCGCTGCTGTTGCTGGGCCTGGGGCACAAGGTCAGTGGCTCGGACAAGGCCACGACACTGGAGACAGAGCGGCTGCAGAAGCTTGGTTTGCAGTTCTTCCACGGTCACACCGAGAAGGAGGTCGAGGATTGCGACATGGTCATCTACTCCAGCGCCATCAAGCCGGGGAATGTGGCCTATGAGGCGGCCTACAAGCAGGGCATTCCGTTGATTCGTCGTGCGGAGGCGCTCGCCGCTGTGATGGCGAACAAAAAGGGCGTCGTCGTTTGTGGCACGCATGGAAAAACGACGACTTCAGCGCTCACGGCGCATGTTTTGCGTCAAGGTGGCCTCAAACCAAGCCACTACGTCGGCGCGGAGATTCCGATTCTTGGCTCGAACGCGCACTGGGATGCTGAAGGTGAGTTGTTTGTGGCCGAGGGGGATGAAAGCGACGGCACGCTCGTCAATTTCCATCCTGAGCACGCCATCGTGCTCAACATCGAGCCAGAGCATCTCGACTTCTACGATGGTATCGAGGCGATCAAAGCCGTGTTTCGTCAGGTGCTCAGCCAGACGCCCGGACATTGGATATACTGCGCTGAAGATCCTGTGGCGAGTGAAGTCTGTGCCGGGGGGCAAGGTGTCAGCTACGGCTGGAGCCGCGATCATGACTTCTCGGCGAACATCCTCTCAATGCGCCCGGATCACTCGGAGTTCGAGGTGTATGCCAAAGGCCAACTTCTCGGCATCGCCACGCTTGGCATTCCTGGCAAGCACAACGTCAGCAACGCCCTTGCCGCCATCGCGCTTGCGACACGTTGTGGCGTGACGTTTGAGGCCATCCAGCACGCGTTGAAGACGTTCCGTGGCGCGAAGCGTCGCTTCGAGATCCGTCACAGCGGCGAGCGTTTCACCGTCGTGGACGACTACGGTCATCACCCGAGCGAAATCGCTGCCACACTGGCTACGGCGAAGGGCTTGAACGCGAAACGCATCGTTTGCCTGTTTCAGCCGCATCGCTACAGCCGCACCCAACTTTTGAAGAAGGAGTTCGGTGCGAGTTTTGGCGATGTGGACGAGCTTTTCGTGACCGACGTTTATCCCGCCAGCGAGAAGCCGCTCCCCGGCGTCACTGGTGAGACCATCCTCGAAGAGGTGAGACTGCAAAACGATCACACCAAGACCGGCAACACTCCCACGATGCCCATCGCCCGCAACAAAGTCGGCAACGCGCTGCGCCCCGGTGATCTGCTCATCACACTCGGTGCGGGCAATGTGCATGAGGTTGGACGCTGCATCGCGCGTGACCTGCCCGTGCTCGAAAAACTCTGCGCCATTCTCGAAGCGAACGGTGGCGGCGTGGCACGCCTTTATGAGCCGATGAACCGCCACACCACTTGGCTCATTGGCGGTCCTGCGCAGTATTGGGTCGAGCCACGCAACGAGGCTTCCTTCGCCGAAGTCGTGCGTTATTTGCGCTCCGCGTCGATCCCGATTCGCGTGATCGGTCGTGGCTCGAATCTGCTCGTCAAAGAAGGCGGCATTCGAGGCGCGGTCATTCACACGAAGGGAGAATTCGAGGACGTGCTCGTGAACGGCAACGAAATCACCGCCGGAGCCGGTGCGCGCCTCAAAAAAATCGCCAGTGCGGCACGCAAGGCCGGGATCGGCGGCTTTGAATGGATGGAGGGCATCCCTGGCAACCTCGGTGGCGCGATTCGCATGAACGCAGGTGCCATGGGCACGGAAACCTTCGATCAAATCGTCAGCGTCCGCTACATCGACACTGACGGCAGCATCAAGGAGAAGCCGCTCGCTGAAATCACCCATCATTACCGCAGCGTGCCTGAATTTGATGAGCGCTACGTCGTTTCCGCAGTGCTGCAAGGCACGCCGGCGCCACAGGACGAGATCGATGCCAAACTCGCCGCCTCGCATCACAAACGCCGCACCAGCCAGCCTGTCGGTGCCTCTGCTGGTTGCACCTTCAAGAACCCGGAAGTTTGCGGCGCAGGCAAATTGATCGACGATCTTGGTCTCAAAGGCCAAAGCGTCGGCAAAGCGATCGTTTCCGATGTTCACGGTAATTTCATCGTCAACCAAGGCGGTGCGACCTCTCGTGAAGTGCTAGATCTCGTCGCTCAGATCAAAGATAAGGCGCTCGTAGAACGCGGCGTGAGTCTGGAGATGGAAGTGAAGGTCATCGGCGAGGACCAGCCACTGCCGCTGTAGCCTCTCAGACCTTCAATGCTTCAACGACATCCCCTTTGCTGAGTGCCATGGGGCGGCCGATTGGCGTCATGACTTCCTTGCTGTAGTCGATCCCGAGCAAGTCCTGCACGGTAGCGTGCAGATCTTCGACGAAGACCGGCTTTTCAGGCTCCTTCTTCACTCCCTCA
Organism: Verrucomicrobiota bacterium; assembly: GCA_026397635.1. GTDB lineage: Bacteria > Verrucomicrobiota > Verrucomicrobiia > Verrucomicrobiales > Verrucomicrobiaceae > Prosthecobacter. The sequence continues at coordinate 57,683 of JAPLUL010000053.1, forward strand.
GGGTCCGTAGCACCGATGACACGACCACCGGCAAAACCGCCGCCCGCGACGAGCATGCTGAACGCATGCGGCCAGTGGTCGCGACCACCGACGTTGTTGATCTTCGGCGTGCGGCCAAACTCACCGCCGCAGACGACGATGGTGCTCTCCAGCAGACTGAGGCGTTTCAAATCGCGGATCAACGAAGCGTAGGCCGCGTCGAGAATTTTCACCTGCGTGGCCTGACCTTCCAAGTTGTTTGCGTGCGTGTCCCAGCCATTCAGCGTGACCTCGACACAGCGCACCCCGGCTTGAATCAAACGCACGGCGGCGAGGCAGCCGCGACCAAAGGGTGTGTCGCCATACGCGTCGAGTTCCTTGGCCGGAACATCGCTCACGTTGAAGGCATTCAACTGCTCCGAAGTCATCATGCTGCGTGCCCGCTGCATGGAAATTTGGTGCAGTGTCTTGGTTTGATCGATGTCTGACGCACGTCCCTGGGCGAAGGCGCGTTCAACGACGCTGAGGCTCTCCAGCCGGCGCTCCATGCGTTTGTCATCGACACGCGCTTTCACGTCGGGCACGGGAAACTTGGGATCGTACATTTGAAAGGCATCAAACTGCGCCCCGAGGAAGCCGCCGCGCGCGGGCCATTGGTTGGGAAGGATGGAAACATGCGTCGGAATCTCGATCTTCGCCTCGGGCAGTTCATGGCAGACGATGGCACCGATGCTGGGATGAATCAGCGTCGGATCAGGGCGGTAGCCGGTCTTGATGTTGTAAAAAGCCCGCTCGTGATCACCCTCCTTGCTCACCATGGAGCGGATCAAAGAGACATCCTGCATCACACTGGCGGTTTGTTCGAGACCTGAGGCGAATTTGACGTCCTTGATCGCCGTCGGGATCGTTTTGACGCCGCCGCCAATTTTCGTGGCCGGATGCGGATCAAAAGTGTCGAGCTGACTGGCTGCGCCGCCGAGCCAGAGCAAGATCACTGAGCGCGCCGGTTTGCCACTGGGAGCCTTTTTAGCCTCCACGGCCAGCAGATCGCCCAAGGGCGTGAGCCAGGAGACCCCAGCGATGCTCGCACCACGGAGGAGTGTGCGACGAGTCCAATGGTCATGGCTTTGGCAAAGTGGAGTGTTCATAAAATGGCGAAGGTGAACAGGCGGCGATGGGATTTTGAAGGGGCATTCGTCATTCCCGCGAACGCGGGCTAGTGGTTCCAGGAAAACTCGGTGGCGTTCATGAGCGTCCAATAAAGATCCGTCATGGCGTTGCTGCGTGATTGATGGCTCTTACCAGAGGCCAGCAGGGCGGTGAAATGACTGGCCTCGTCCACACTCGGGCGACGCGTGAAAACGGCGAGGTAGGCGGCTTCCACTGCCGTGGCGTTGTCTGGTGCGAGTATGCCGATGCGGGTGCTTGCGTTTACCAGGGGGTTATTCTTCGTGTTTTCGGTGATCATGTTGCCATTCATGAGCAGCAGCCGTTGCGGGATGGTGCCACCGGCATCGTCAAAGGTGTCTTCGCCCGAGTCGCCGTAGCGCTTCACGAATTTGTCCACGTCAAGATCACGCTTGATGCGTAGAAGCACATGCGTCTCCGCGTCGATCGTGCTCAAGGACGACGCTTGAATGACGCTGCCCGCCATCTGCTCTGGCCGCAGTCGCGTCACGGGAAACGCTGCCCAGGCCTTTTCCGCGTCTTGCGTCACCGGATGCACCGGATCAGCCGACTGGCTCGACTGCTGAAACACCCGCGTGGCGGCGATGACGCGGATCAAGCGCTGCCAATCGAAGTCATGCGCGATCAAATCATCCGCCAGCGCCTCCAGGCCCGCCGGGAACGGTCCTTCGAGCGGGATGTCGTCCACCGGCGCGATGAGCGGGCGGTTGAACAGCAGCGCCCAGATGCGGTTGACGAGCGTGCGGGCGAAGGGCTTGTTTTCCTTCGCCGTTACCCACTTTGCCAGCCTTGCGCGCGGCGTGCCCTTCTCTGGCAACAGTTCTGGCTTCCATGGGACCATCGCGGGCACGGTTTCTTCCTCCGTTTTGCCGAGGTAACGGAATTGATAGCTCTGCTGTGGATCGTCTCGCAGTCCATTGAGCGCAAAGTCCGTCTGGCCGAAGTAAGCGGCCAGCTTGTGGAAATCCGTCTGCTGCCAGGGGCTGCCGAGCTTGCCGTCATGGCACTGCACACAGTCCATCGGCACACCGAGAAAGGCGCGGCTCACACGGGCGGCCAGTTTTGCTTCGTCGGGGCCTTTTTTGGCCACGTTCGTCACCGAGATGAAATTCACCTCCGGGCTGGTTGTCCACACGCCCTTGGCATCGATCAATGCGCGGGCGATTTGATCATAGGGCCGGTTTTTCTGCATAGCCTCGCTCAGCCACTCCACCAGTCTGCGACGGCGGTAGATCAAAAACGGCCCGGTTTCGATGCCCACATAGACGCGCACGAGCCGCTCGGAGAGATAGTCGCTCGCTCGACGATCCGCGAACAACTGAGTGAGCCACCATTGCGTGATGTCCACGCCCTGCACCGACTCCATTGCTCGAATTTCCTGCAGCGATGGAATGCTGCCCGTCAGCGCTAGCGACAGGCGACGCATGAGCGTGAGATCATCCGCTTTCGGCGTCGGCTGGATTTGTTTTTGTGCCCACGACTGCTCAAAATCTGCGTTCACCTTCCGCGCTGCCTGCAAAACGTCCTCCAGCTTTGCTTGCGGCAAAGCAACCTCGCTCGCTGCTTTGCCCACAGGCGGTCTGAGTAGTTCCACCACGCCCCAGACCGCGCCAGCCCCGATTCCCGCCAGGATCACAGCATTGCGCAGCCGGAGCAGCCAGCAAGGGGAAGGGGAGGCGGAGTTCATGACGAGGCGTCGTTTGAAGCGGTGTTTAACACACGGCTCCAGCAACGGTTTCCGCGCAAACTTTGCAACCATCGAAATGCCTGCGACTTTCATAACCACATTGCATGTCTGAGCCTCCACCGCTTCCCCCGCCCCTGCCTGCTGAGGCTGTTGCGGTGCCATTACCTGAGCTGAGGCGTGGATTCTTCCAGCGCGTGGCCTTTGCGTTCGACTGGCTGTTTGGTCTCATGGCCTTGATCGCCCTGCTGGCGGCCTGCTCAGTCATTCCCGGGCTGAATTTCCTCAGTCTTGGCTACCTGCTGCAGGTGAGCGGCACCATCGCCCGCACGGGCCGTTTCCGCGATGGCTTCATCGGCGTGCGCAAAGCCTCCGTTCTCGGTAGCATCGCGGCGGGGACGTGGCTCGTCGTGTGGCCAGCGCGGCTTGTCTCCGGCTGCTGGAAAGACGCTGAAATCATCGCGCCGGGCAGTTCTACCTCCCAGGCTTGGCATGGGGGGCTTGTTCTCGTCACGGTCGTCACACTGGCGCACATCGCCTGGGCCTGTGTTCGCGGTGGCAAGCTGCGCCACTTCCTCTGGCCGCAACCGCAGCGCTTTTTCCGCTGGCTCAAGGCACCTGGAAAATTCACCGGTAGCCAGCGAATGATCACGGACTATGTCATCGGTCTGCGGCTGCCGTTTTACTTCTGGCTCGGCCTGCGCGGCTTTGCGGGGGCTCTGGTGTGGCTGATCGTGCCGGTGGCCATTTTGCTCGTCGCCACACGCGTGCCTTTGGGTGGTTCGATTGTGCTCTCGCTGCTGGGTGGCTTGCTGCTGCTGCTCGTCGCCATTCATCTGCCCTTTTTGCAGGCGCACTTTGCTCAAACGGACCGCTTCAGCGCCATGTTCGAGCTGCGTGAGGTGCGCCGCCTCTTTTTGCGTGCACCGCTGGCCTTTTGGTTCGCGCTGCTCATCACGCTGCTGTTGGCTGTGCCACTTTATTTGCTGAAGATCGAGCTCACGCCCCGCGAGCTGGCCTGGCTGCCGAGTCTGCTCTTTGTGATCTTCATTTTCCCCGCCCGCATCCTTACCGGCTGGGCCATGAATCGTGCATTACACCAAGAACAGCCGCGCCATTGGTTCCCGCGCTGGCTGGCACGCCTTGGCATTTTGCCCATCGGTTTGGCCTACGTCCTCGTGGTTTATCTGACGCCCTATCTGTCCTGGAATGGTGCTCTCAGCCTGCTGGAACAGCACGCCTTCCTCGTTCCCGCGCCGTTGATGGCGCTTTGATAAAAGCGTCCGAGTGGTGAATCCGCGCTTGTTCGTCATTCGTCATTCGCCATTCGTCATTTTCCAATGACTTGGCTCACCGAACACACTCTCCTGCCTGCTGACACCTGGATGCTCGTGCTGGCCTTGCTCGGCTCCATGTGCATCGGCATGTCAAAAGCCGGACTCTCTGGCACCTCAACGCTGAATGTCGTGCTGATGGCAAAGATCTTCGGTGCGAAGGAGTCCGTCGGCGTGATCCTGCCCATGCTCATCGCGGCGGACTTCATGGGCTACTTTCTGAACCGCCAAGGCGGCACCTGGCGGCGCATCCTACCGATCCTTCCTCCCGCCATCGTCGGGGTCATCGTGGGTTGGGTGCTGCTTGGCAAATTCGACAACGCCATGGCCCGCAGCGTCATCGGCTGGATCATCATCGCGCTGCTCGTCTTCAACTGGCTGCTCAACAAGCGGCGGCAGGATTTTATCGCCCTCACCGAGCACCAGGGCTTCACCTGGACGATGGGGTTCCTCGCCGGCGTCGTCACCATGCTCGCCAACGCCGCTGGCCCAGTGATGACCGTTTACCTCCTCGCCCAGCACCTGGAGAAGAAAGAGCACCTCGGCGTCTTCAGCCGTTACTTCCTCTTTGTGAACCTTTTTAAAGTCCCGTTCAGCGCTGACCTGGGCATCATCAATCCAAAGTCCCTCATGACCAACCTCACGCTCATGCCCGGCGTCATCCTCGGTGTGTTCCTCGGCTGGTGGATCTTGAAAAAGCTGCCGCAGAAGCTCTTCGAAAACGTCCTCTTCTGGCTCACCGCGTTCGCTGCGGTGTGGCTGATTCGCGGGTGACACAGCACTTCATCGCTTTCCATGAAATCCATTCTCCTTAGTCTTTGCCTGCTGGGAAGCGCCCTCAGCGCTGACTTCCCCGCGCTCTACAACAGCGAGCCTGGCAATCCGTCGCCGATGTCGCCGCAGCAGGCATTGAAGGCACTCAAACTGCCGGACGGCTTCAAAGCCGCGCTCTTCGCCGCCGAACCGGACGTGCAAAATCCCATCGGCATGGCCTGGGATGCCAAAGGCCGCATGTGGGTGGCCGAAAACTACACTTATGCCGAACGTGCGAAGCGTTTTGACCTCGGCTTGAAAGACCGTGTCATCATTCTCGAAGACAAAGACTGGGATGGCGTGGCTGAGACACGCAAAGTCTTCACCGACGACGTGCAGATGCTCACCAGCGTCGAAGTCGGTCGCGGCGGCGTGTGGCTCATGTGCCCACCGCAGGTGCTTTTCATTCCGGATGCGAATGGCGATGACATTCCTGATGGCGAGCCGGAAGTCGTGCTCGACGGCTTCACCGTGGCGGACGCAAACTACCACAACTTCGCTAACGGCCTGCGCTTTGCCCCTGACGGCTGGCTCTACGGCCGCTGCGGCCACTCCTGCCCCGGCAAGCTCGGCATTCCTGGAACGCCCGAGGAGCAACGAGTGCCGATGAAAGGCGGCATCTGGCGCTACCATCCAGAAAAGAAGATCGTCGAAGTGCTCACGCACGGCACCACGAACCCCTGGGGCCACGATTGGAATCAAAACGGCGAGATGTTCTTCATCAACACCGTCACCGGCCACCTCTGGCACCTCATCCACGGCGCTCACCTCATGGACTCGAATACCATGAACCCGCTCATCTATGAAAAGCTCGATACCATCGCCGACCACTACCACTACGATCGCAGTGGCAAATGGAGCGACTCGCGCGATGGCAAAGCCAACTCCTTCGGCGGCGGCCACGCCCACATCGGCATGATGATCTACCAAGCCGATCAATGGCCTGAAAAGTATCGCAACAAGCTCTTCACCCTCAACATGCACGGCCGCCGCGCCAACGTGGAGCGTTTGGAACGCCACGGCAGCGGCTACGTCGGCAAACACGAGCCCGATGTCTTCCTCAGCGACGACCCGTGGTTCCGCGGCATCGAGATCAGCACCGGTCCCGACGGCAGCGGCTTCATCCTCGACTGGAGTGACACCGGCGAATGCCACGACAGCACCGGTGTGCATCGCACCAGCGGCCGCATCTTCCGCATCAGCTACGGCGAGCCGAAGAAGCCCGAAACGCCCTTCGCTTGGCGCAAACCTTGGCCGAAGGCTGATCTCAACGGCGACGAACATCAACGCGCGCTCGCCATTCGCGAACTCGTCCAGTTTTCTCCTCTCGACGCGATTCCTGGTCCGCAAGCCCACGCGAAATATCCCGAACTCGCCTTCAATCCCGCGAAAATGGCCGCAGATGAAAAATCCGCCTTCGTGCGCCTTCAACTCGCCAGCGTGCTTCAGCGCCTCCCGCTCGAAAAACGGCCTTCACTGGCCATTTCGCTGTTTTCGCACGCCGAAGACGCCAACGACCCTTTTTTGTCACATATGGTCTGGTATGGCATTTCGCCGCTGAAGTCCGATTCGCTGCTCGAAATCGCCAAAACATGCTCCTGGCCCAAAGTGACGCGTTGGATCGCCCGCAAGCTGGCGTCGGAGCCGGAGGCGTTGAATGCGCTTTTCGCCTTGGATGCCTCCAACGAAGTGCTCGAAGGCATGAACGAAGCGTTCCAAGGCATTCGCAAGGCTCCGAAGCCCGCGAACTGGGACTCGTTCGTAGTTCGGGCTTTAGCCCGCGCTGGGAAGGACCAAGAACGGGCTAAAGCCCGAACTACGAGCCTCAGCATTCTTTTCGGCGATGGCCGTGCGCTTGATGACGTCAAAAAAATCGCTCTCGATGATCAAGCCGACATCACTGCCCGCGAGTCCGCGCTCAAGACGCTCATCGAAGCCCGCCCAGATGATCTGCGGGAGCTTTGCACCAAACTCATCGACGTTCGCGGTCTCAACACGACCGCCGCTCGTGGTCTCTCCCAATTTGATGATCCCGAGATCGGCAAACAGCTGGCGAAGAGCTATCGCAAGTTCGCCACCAGCATCATGGACACGCTGGTCGCGCGTCCTGCCTTCGCCAAAGCGATGCTCGCCGAAATGGCCGCCGGGCGCATTCCACGCACCGACCTGACCGCCTTCCAAGCCCGCCAGATCCGCTCTTTC
>JAPLUL010000156.1:0-4420 GCA_026397635.1 Verrucomicrobiota bacterium
GGCGAGGCTGGCACCGTCGCTGCCATTGGCTCCAGTGCCCTTGGTGGTGCTGCCGTTGCTGTAGTAACCCACGGCGTATTGCAGGCTGCCGTTCTGCAGGTGCCGCTGCTCCAGGAGCTGGCCGTTGAGGTTGTAGAAATAGCTGTCGCTCTGGCTGGCGGCCGAATAGCTCTTGCCGCCCAGGGCGGTGGCGCCGGTGTCGCTGAAACTGCCGTAGCTGGAGACCACCCGGCCAGCCCCGTCGTAGACCTTGCCGCCGGTCTGGGTGCCGCGGCTGGTGACACTGCCGGAGGTGTAGCTGGCGATGAGACGGTTGCCCGCGTCGTAGTCATAGCCGAGATAGACGAAGCCGCTGCTGCCAGCGGCGCGGGTGTCGCGCCGGCGGTTGCCGATGGCGTCGTATTCGAGCCAGGCGCTGCTGGCATTGTCCCGGTCGAGATCGGTGGTGGCACCGGCGGTGCCCGCCGTGCCGATGAGCTTGCCCTCGGCCAGGGTGATGCGGTTCTCACGGTCGTAGCGATACCAGTGGTCGGCTACGGTGCGGGTCGGGTCCCCCGGACCCTCAGGCTCTTCAGGATTGACGGGCGGCGGGGGCGAGGTGGCAGCGCCGTCGGTGAAGTCGGAGTGAATCCGGCGGCGGTTGCCAGCGGCGTCGTAGCGAGTGCTGGTCACGGTCTGGTGGGTGGCGTCCGTTTGGGCGGCAGCCAAGCCGGTGTGTGTGAAGTCATTGCCGACAAATAGCCGCTTGAGTCCCCGATCTTTCGCCAATGCATATAGCTACCTCACTGCTTGAGCTATGGGTTTGCAGCCGACTACATCGCCAATCAATAGACAAAGTCTGCGTTGTATTTGCCGCTGCTCAAAAGCGTATCGGAAGTCGGATTACGCTTCGCTAATCCGACGCGGGCTGATCGCCCCCACGATGGAGTTACCGAGTGCATTGCCAAAAGCATCTACTTACGCGAGTTACGGCTCAGTCAACACACAATCGTCTCTGCGAATAAATCTCGTCACGATTAGTCCGAACGCAGATGGTTTGCCATGTGCGGTTACGTAATCCCCTTTTGAAAGGTTTGGCAATACAAGCCGGGATCTGACATACGTAAGTTTAAAGAATTGCCCACTTGCAACATGCATGATTGCAAGCGACGAAAATTTCCTCCCTTTCCCAGGGGATTCTATGACCTGATAACACACATCTTTCGGCGCTCCGAATGATGCCGTGCTAGCACCGAGAGCGCCTATTCCTAAGACGACGCACATCATTCCCCAGCCAAACAACAGGGAAGACAAGCCAATCAGTACAGCACTCTTCAAGATGGACCAATTGATGTAACGCTTATTGACGACACGCAGAATCACAACTAGCGCAGACCACGCGAGAGCAAATCCAAACCAAATCCAATTCAAGTTATTGCTTAAAGCTGGTGGCGGTATATAAACCAACCAGAACCGCAGATACGCAAGTATCATCAGCGCCACAACTGCGCCAAAGCTTGTCCATGCGACTGGAGTCAAATTGCGTTTCGTACTCACGGCCGACGTTTAACCACACCCTGCTTCAGCAAATCAAATTCCTGCTGCTGTTGTGAGCTCAAGGGAAGACGAGCACCCGGTGCAGTCTGATAACCCCAAGCTCTTATCGACTCACTGGCAGTGGCATCCCAACCAAACCCAGCTAAGACTCCGAATCCAACTGCGAGAACTGGCGAAGCGACCGGCGCGTATGGACCCGCAGCCAACCCAATTTCAGCACCAATTACCATGCTTCCAAACGTAACTGCTCCTGCGCCTACTTCATCAACCGCGAATGCTGTAGCTGCTTGCACTCGGTGGCCTTCAGGGGCGGCATAAATATAAGCCACTCCATCCGCGGCGGTTAACGCCTTTCCAAGTACAGGAACTGCGCGTCCCACGCTCCCAAGCCGATCAAGACCCGCTCCAATCTGCTGCATAGACATAGCTTGCGAGCTATACGTTTCGAGTCCATCGACAAGTGAGCTGCTAGCGATTTTTATCATGCCGTCACTATGCAGTGGCGAGGCATTATTTAATGTCCGTAGTGCGTCAAACTTCAACGGGGTCTCGTAGATGCCTTGCGCAATATCCAAGCCGAATGAAGATTTTCCAAAGTAGTCGCTAAGAGCCAATGCCGTGTCGTTGTAGGTGCCAGCATCTGCAGCCACGGCACCAACCACCCCCCTAATCCACGTCTGCTGATCGCCTGCACCCGAAAGTAGCGATCCAGAAAACAATCCATTCTGGTTTTGCGCATATAAGTTGGCTAGCTCTAGAGCGTTTTGTGCTCGCACATCGGCCATCAGCGAATTGATCTCTTCGACACCCCGGTTCAACGGCGCAAGTAAATCGTTGACCGTATCCCCGAACAGACTGTCGCCTGCCTGCAAGCCACCGTAGGTCCCTTCACTTGCAGTAGCGGCGTTGTAAGTGAAGTCGCGACCAATACTGCCGGCGTCGGCAAGCAGCGGTCCCGCTTCACCGATGCTTGCCCTTGCAGAGCGATCAATGCTCGCCAGTGGATCGTTTTGCGCCCTTCGTTTATCGATCTCGCTCTGCTGAATCGCCCCTACGATGCTATTCCCGAGTGCATTGCCAAGCCTTTACTTGCGCCGGTCTATTTCACTCGATAAAAGGTCTCTGCTGTAACGTGCTTTAACAAACCCCCGGCTGAGGAAAACGATCTCGCCCCCTCACCCACCAGATACGTTCGAACGGGAGCAAGATCACCACCGATTGCATGCAATGTCGATGCACTCAATGTGGTAGCGATTCGCACGACGCTTTTGGAAAAATCTTCCATCCAAGAGTTATTTTGGCTGAATCCCACACTCATTTGTCCTGACAGCAGAACGCCCTCCACCACCCTGGACCGCATGATCTGAATGACGATCCCCGATGTTGGTCCCTGGAACGCGCTGCCCACTGCAATTAACGGAAGCGTAGGAGTTCGCTGAGTATTCCAGAGATAGACAAAGGCACTATTACACTCAGCAATTGATTTTTTAATTACTGGCTCCGGACTGTCCCAACGATTGTCGTCCAAAATTCGGATACAGGGTATCTCCGCGACGAGAAGCTTCGAAAGGTTTTCCTCATCCTCTATTGTGAGGAAGAAAGGCTTGATGATTTTTTTATCGGCCATTTGTAACTAGATTTGGATAAATCAAGGTTTGGGGGCAGTAGTCGTCGTATCGTTTGGGCGAAGCAGTTGTAATCGCCTCAAATTATCTGCCTCGCGAGTCGTCAGCGTTTGACCATCAGCGTATGTGTCTACTGTGTTGTGATGGTGGAAAGACCCATCCGGCTTCTGAAAACTTAAGTCTGGATAAGTTGATCCACTCCTGCCTCCGCCAGCAGCAGGCACATATAGCTCTGGAAGCGGTTCCCCCGTAACGCTATCCGTGCCACCAAAACGATGTCTCCAGTCAGGGTTCTCTTGCATCAATCGATCTCGCTCGAGATCGACGTGGGCACGAGTCGCAGCATTGCCGCGCCGACCTCCCACAATGTTGCTGATGTTCTTCGCACTATCAACCAAGTTGCGTGCGCTATCGAGGACGACCTGTCCTGCAAACATCACCCCATTTGCCAAGAAGCTGGACTCATCCTTCCCGAAGCCCCAAGTATTTTGGATGAAGCCTGCCGCCTTCTCCTGAATGTAGCTGCCAACCTGCTGTGAATATTCTCCGACGGTCTGACCAACCACCGTGTCGACAATCGTGTTCTTAACGAATGCCGCCGGTCCAGACAGAGCGATTTGAGTTCCCGCCGCTGCCAGCTGAGCAAGCCCCTCGTATTGCTTGGCGAAGTCTCCGAAGGCCGCCGCCGCATCTATCACTGGATGTAGCACGTCTTCAACAAAGGTGGACGTCGCATCCCTACCAACGACGAGAATCTCCAGCCCCATACCGGGCTTTTGCTCGGGCTGAACGGGCTCTGGAGCGGGTCCGTTCTTCAGGATGTAACCGACATCCTTGTCGGAGAACCCGGCAATCGCTTGATTTGCCAAGTCAGCCCCGCCGAATACGCGGGCTTGGATGCCCTCGTTCCCGATGTAGGTCGCGATGTCCTTCGCGTTGTAGCCCTGCTGCACTAGTCCACGCGTCGTCTTAAGGAGCGTAGGAGAGACGTTGGGATCATCAGGATCAACGCCCGCTTGTTTAAGGACGTCGTCAACCTTTCGATCTTCTTGGCCCTGTCGGATAGCTCCGACAATCGAGTTGCCAAGTGCATTGCCAAAGCTATCTGCCGCAATCCCCTGAAGGTCGATCTTCCCCCTGCCTTCCAGTGCGATGACGACACTGCGATTGAGCAGTCCATAGGCGGTGCCCTTGATGCCATCCAGGAAAGCATTGCCACTGAAGCTGGCATTGAAGCGGTTGATGGGATTCCCTCGTTC
>JAPLUL010000069.1:0-75886 GCA_026397635.1 Verrucomicrobiota bacterium
CCTCGCACCCCTGCTGGGTTTGCTGGGTACAGTCACCGGTATCATGGGCAGTTTCACCAGTATGGGGGATGGCGAACTCGCGGTGGAAAAAGTGACCGGCGGCATCGGTGAGGCGCTCATCGCCACGGCAGCCGGCCTCGGCATCGCCATTGGCACGCTGGTGCCGATGAACTACTTCCATGCACGTCTTGCCGCTCTGAAGTTTGACCTCGAAGCCGCAGCCAACAACGTGCTGATTCTTGCTGTGCAGCACGGATTTGACAAAGCCACTCCGAAGGCCTGATCCCACCGTGAAACTACATTCGCCATTGCCCGAACGAAAGACGCGGCTGGAAATCATCCCGCTCATTGACGTGATGTTCTTCCTGCTGGCCTCCTTCATGATGGTCAGCCTCACCATGTCGAAGCAGCAGACCATCAAGGTCAACCTGCCCGTCGCCTCCGCCGCGCAGTCCGACTTCAAGCCGGACATGATCAATCTGGCCGTGAATGCCACCGGCGATGTCTTCTTCGACAAGACCTCCACCACGCTGCCGGAACTTGATCGCAAACTGGCCGAACGCTTTGGCAAAGATCCCGCCACGCCGGTTTACATCAGCGCTGACGTAAAGACACGCTACGCGGACCTCGTGAAGGTGCTCGACGCCGCCAAGCGCGTCGGCTTCACCAAGGTCGCCTTCAACGTCAAACCAGCCAACGCCGCCGCCCAGCCGAAATGAAGCGCCTGCTCCTCACGCTGCTGGTTTTGATCTCCCTCGGCCTGTGCGCCGTCTGTGTCGTGCAATGGCAACGTGAGGCGCGTCTGCGCGGCCACATCACCGATCTCGTGAAACGCCTGGAGGCCGAAAACGCCGCCCGCGTCGAGGCGGAACGCAAGGTGAAGGAATACGAGAAGGAAATCGAGCGCCTCACCGAGCTGCGCGCCGAAGTCGAGGCCAAGCTGGTCGAGGTGACTCGCGAGTACAACGACCTCTCCGGCGACTCCGTGGCCCGCGGCATCACGGTCGCCATTTACATGCGCGAGCTGATGCAAACCCAGGCCAACTTCGCTGCCGCCCAGTCCGCTCTAGGCCAAGGCAGCGCTGTTTTGAAGGATCACAACGCCGCCGTCACCGCCCAAAACAGCGCCATCGAAAAACAAAACGCCCTGCTCAAACAGCTCGCCAACGAACGCGACACCGCCATCGAGAAGCTGAACGCCCGCACGTTGGAGTTCAATGAGCTGGTGGAGAAGTACAACAAGCTGGGGAAGGAGCGGTAGGCAGCGAACTGTGCTTGCCATTCCCGGCGGCCTGCGAAAGACTCGCGCCCGCATGAGCAAGCCAGCCACTCCTGACATCACCCGCTTGCGGGATCTTTCGCCACAGCAACGCCGTTCCGGACTCGCCGCATGGCTTGGGTGGATGTTTGACGGCTTGGACATGCATCTCTACACGCTCGTCGCGACGGCGTTCGTGGCGCAGCTCATGCTGGTGCCGGAGAGCGATCCCAGCGTCGGAACGAATGGGTCGATCATTCAGGCAGCCTTCCTCGTCGGCTGGGCGCTGGGCGGAGCGTTCTTTGGCCGCTTGGGCGATGTCCTGGGCCGCAGCCGGGCGCTGACGCTGACCATCTTGACTTATGCGTGCTTTACTGGGCTGTCGTTCTTCGCGCAAGAGTGGTGGCATCTCTTGATCTTCCGTTTCCTGGCGGCCCTGGGCATCGGTGGGGAGTGGGCAGTCGGCGCTTCGTTGCTTTCGGAGACTTGGCCGAAGAAATGGCGGCCATGGATCGCCGCCACACTGCAAAGCGCGGTCAACTGCGGCGTGCTCCTGGCCTGCCTTGCGGGTTGGTTGCTGGCGGGCCAGGAGCCACGCTACATCTTCCTCATCGGCATTCTGCCCGCCTTGATCACGCTGTGGATTCGCAAAGCCGTGCCTGAAACGGAAGAGTGGGAGCAAGCGCGGGTGGGCCAGGAGGTGCCGAAGATAAGCGCCTTGTTTGGCCCTGCGGTGCGTGGTGTGACGTGGCGCGTGATGATCATCTGCGCCGTGTCGTTGACGGCCCACTGGACCTTCCTCTTCTGGCAGCAAAAACATGTGCTGAGCCTAGCAGAAATCGTCTCGCTCGACAAAGCGGGCAAAGACTCGGCTGTCGTCACCGGCTTGATGTGGATCATGTTCGGCTCGTTGATCGGCAACTACATCGCTGGTGGTCTGGCGAAGCTGTTTGGCTACCGCAATACCATCGTCGGGATGATGCTGGCCTATTTCGCCTTCATGTATCTGTCCTTCTCACAGGTGTGGAGTTGGGAGGCCACGAAATGGCAGTTCGCCGCCATCGGGGCGTGCCAGGGTGTGTTTGGACTTTTCACCATGTGCCTGCCGCCACTCTTCCCCGTGCTGCTGCGCACCACGGGTTCCGGCTTCTGCTACAACATCGGTCGTATCGTCGCCGCAGGGGGCACCGTCTTCTTCGGTATCTTCGTGAAGGTCGATGAAGCAGTCGGCGATTTCCGCACCGCGCTGCTTTACGCCGGCTTCCTGTTCATTCCCTCTGCCGCGTTCGCTCTCATGCTGCCTTCGGAGCCCGAGCAGGCCGATGGCACGGCGAGTGCGGTGGATTGAAGATGCCCGACCATCCGTGATCTTTTCGAGGTTGCTGAGCGCAACGCATTAGCGCTGCGGATTGGCATCCTCAAATTTCAAGTCACTTGCTTGCGGTGGTGGTGGTGCTTCAAGAGCAAAACGGTGCCAGGAGGCCACGGCACGAATACCGCGTGGTCATCACGGGCTCCTCAGATGCCGCAGGATGAACTCCGTCGGCGTGATCGGTTGCGGTTTGTAACCCGAATTTGCCAGCGGGCCAAAATGCGCGTCGTCCGTAGTCACAAAGTCTGCCTCCGCCGCAATGGCGCAGTCGGCAAATTTGTTATCGTCCACGTCGGCAGTGATGAGATGAAAATGAAAGTTGGGACTGATGCGGAGCAAGGTGGCCGGTCTCGCCTGCTCGACGATATCAAGCATGGCGCTCAACCGCTGCCAGCGCACCGCACCGCTGCGCAGGGTGATGACTTCCTGGTATTCGAACAGGATTTCATTGCTCATCGCCCAGGTCAGTCGGCCGGCGAACCACGCATCGAGCAGCGGTCGCAGCGGATTCCCTGCAGCCAGCGCCTGCAGCAGCGAGTTCGTGTCGATCACCAAAATCATCGGTAGGGGTGCTTGCCACGGTGTGCCGCAATGGCCTCTTCGATGTTCTCCTTGGTTAGCCGTCCGGCAGCCCAGTCGCCATCCATCTCCGCACCCAGCGTTTCATACAGTCGCCGCGCCTCCATTTCCAGCAGGACGTTGTGCACGGCGGTGAGTTCCTCCGGCGTCGCCTCATCCAATCGGCGATGCAGCAGCGGGCGCAAATCTTGCAGGTCCGTGGGCAGAGGGGCGGTGAGCGTGCTCATGCCGCCAAGACTGGCACACCCGGCTGTTCATCGCAAGCACCCAGCATGGCCTGCCTGCCCTTCACCGTTCGACTACACCCAATACCATGCATTGATTCGATGCATTTTTTCACGGCGGCGTCGGCGCTTGTCAGGGTGTGTTTGGACTTTTCACCATGTGCCTGCCGCCACTCTTCCCTGTGCTGCTGCGCACCACGGGTTCCGGCTTCTGCTACAACATCGGTCGTATCGTCGCCGCAGGGGGCACCGTCTTCTTCGGTATCTTCGTGAAGGTCGATGAAGCAGTCGGTGATTTCCGCACCGCGCTGCTTTACGCCGGCTTCCTGTTCATTCCCTCTGCCGCGTTCGCTCTCATGCTGCCTTCGGAGCCCGAGCAGGCCGATGGCACGGCGAGTGCGGTGGAATAGACGCCATCTTGTGCGGTTTTCAGCCACAAGCCACTAACGGCGAACAACGCGAAAGCCGAATTGCGGTGAAGGCACAGCTCCGGGAAGATCAAACCGAATGGCCCAGCGGGCTTCGCTGGCAGGAGGACGTCGGCGCCGGCAAAGAAATCCAGGCATCGCCTTGATCCGTCCCTGCCACCATGGGAGCATCCGCCCATGCCAGAAACGGAAATCTCCTTTCATGCGGTGTTCAACCACGCCGAGGCAGCACTCTGGTTCGTCATCGCCCTCATTCTGGCGTTTCGTGGCCGCAGGAGGCGGCCATGGAGTTGGCTGCTGCCAATGGCGTTTCTGGTGTTCGGCGTTTCGGATCTCATTGAGGCGCAAACCGGTGCCTGGTGGGAGCCATGGTGGCTGTTCGTCATGAAAGCGGCCTGCGTGCTCGTGTTTGTGCTGGCATGGTGGGCGCATCGGCGGCAGGGAAGGCCGCATGGCTGAGTCCCCCTACAAATTTTGCAGCAACTGCGGCGGCAGCGACCTGACCCCGCAAAGCTGGCGCGAGTTTGCCTGCGCCGCCTGTGGCTACCGTCATTTCATCACGCCCATTCCCGCCGCCTGCGCCCTCATCCTGGATGCCCAGGAACGCATCCTCATCATCCGGCGTGCGCATCAGCCCGGCTTGGGCAAACTCGGCCTGCCCGGCGGTGTCATCGAACCTGAAGAAACCGGCGAGATGGGAGCCGCTCGCGAAACGCGTGAGGAAGTGGGCCTCGACCTGCCTGCCAGCGCCTTCACTTATCTGTGTTCGCTGAACAACACCTACCCCTTCCAAGGCTTCCCCTGGCCGACGCTCGACCTCTTCTACGTCGCCCGCGTGCCGGACTTCAGCGGCGTCAAAGCCGATCCCGCCGAAGTCATGGAGTTCATGGCCTGCGAACTCGATGCCGTGGACTTCGACGACTTCGCCTTCGAGTCGAACGCCGAGGCGATCAGGCGACTGCGGGCGTCTATTTCACCTATCCACGCTGCGTGATGAGCGCTTGCCAGTGTCGTATCTGAAACTTAGTGTCATTGCATGCTGTCCATCTTGTCCCAGCCGGCCTTCCAGCAACGCGCCTTGCCGCTGTCTGTTGAGGCATGGCATCAAATGATCGACAAGGGACTGGCACCAGAACGCGCGGAACTCATCCGGGGGGTGATCATCGAAAAAATGAGCAAGTCCATCCTTCACACCAAACTGGCGGACGCGCTGATCGAGTTTTTGCGCTCAGCCGTCAGCGGCATGTTCTGGATTCGCCAGGAAGCACCTTTGACCCTCAAGGATTCTGAGCCTGAGCCGGACATCTCTGTCGTCGAGGGCCACCGCGCTGATTACCACGCACATCCGGCCACCGCGCGACTCGTGGTCGAGGTGTCCGTCAGCAGCCTCCTGGTTGTCCGTGAAATGGCGGACGTTTACGCGGAAGCCGGGGTGACTGAATATTGGATCGTCAACGCGGCGGAACTCTGCATCGAAGTGTATCGTGAGCCGGTTGCAGGCCGCTACCAAAACCAGCAGCGCTGCGGCGCAGGTGTTGTGCTGGAATGCACGACTCTCAGTGGCGTGAAAGTCAATGTCACAGACCTTTTCGCCTCAGCCAGCGTCTGAGGTTCGAAATTTCATTCCTGCGCAAAGAGCGATCACGCCGCCACCGGCGCATCAAACCAGCGGTTGTGCTCTTTGATGAGGTCGATGAGGCGCTCGACGGCCTCACCTTCGGGGATGTTGAACTTCACGGCGGTCTTGCCGACGTAGAGATTGATCTTGTCGGGAGCGCCGCCGACGTAGCCGAAGTCGGCGTCGGCCATTTCGCCGGGGCCGTTGACGATGCAGCCCATGACGGCAATGCGCACGCCCTTGAGATGACCGGTGGCGGCGCGGATCTTCTGCGTGGTGGTTTGCAGATTGAAGAGCGTGCGGCCGCAGCTCGGACAGGCGACGTAATCGGTCTTGAAGATGCGCACACCGGCGGCTTGCAGGATGTTGTAGCTGATGCGCAGCCCCTGTCCGGGAGCCTCTTCGCCATTCACGATGACGGCGTCGCCGATGCCATCGCAGAGCAGTGAACCGATGTTCGTGGCGGCAGTGAGCAAGTTTTCAGTGAAATCACTGCTGCCAGCGGCTTGCAGCGTGTCTTTGAGCAGAATCGGATGCTTTTTGTCGATCCTGGCGGCGAGCAGTCGATACGCGGCGATCACGGGCAGTTTGAGGCCGTCTTTGAGCGAAACGAGTTTGGCTTCGGCGGATGCGTTGAGGCTGGCAATCGCCGCATCGTCCCTTGGGTCGATTTCGAGCACACCGCTGTCCTCAATGACGATCTCCGGCTTGTAGTCGCCGAGCTTGTCGATCTTGTGAGCCACGGCGTCCCATTTCTTGCGTGTGACGAAGACGGGGACGGTTTCGTGACCGCCGGTTTTGACGCCGTTGATCGTGAGCACCTGTGATTCACGACGCACGTAATCGAAGGGATCATAGCTGACCGGCGGAGCGTTTTCGATGCGCTCAAAGTGGGCTGGAAGACCTTCGTTGTAGGGCTTCACGAGCTGCTGGGCCACAGGGATCTCAAAGATGGCGTCTTCGGTCAAGGAAACGCGCACGGTGTCGCCGATGCCATCTGCGAGCAGCGATCCGATGCCGATGGCGCTCTTGATGCGGCCGTCTTCACCGTCGCCAGCTTCGGTGACGCCGAGGTGAATCGGATAATTCCAGTCGGAGCCGAGGTGGTTCAAATGTGCGACGAGCAACCGATAGGCCTCGATCATCACCTTCGGATTGCTGGCCTTCATCGAGAAGAGGAAGTTGTGATACCCCTGAGCACGGGCGATGCGGGCGAATTCGAGGGCGCTCTCCACCATGCCGAGCGGCGTGTCGCCATGGCGGTTCATGATGCGGTCGCTGAGGGAGCCGTGATTCGTGCCGATGCGCATGGCGCGGCCCAGGCGGATACATTCCTTCACCAGCGGCACGAACTGCTCCTCCATGTAGGCCACCTCGGCAGCGTACTCACCATCCGTGTATTCTTTGACGGCGAACTTCTTCTTGTCGGCGTAGTTGCCGGGATTCACGCGGACTTTTTCCACCCACTTCACGGCTTCCATCGCCGCATCAGGCTTGAAATGGATGTCGGCCACGAGCGGGACATCACAACCAGCGTTACGCAGGCCATCGCGAATATGCTGGAGGTTTTCGGCGATGACACGCGTCTGCGCTGTCACTCGCACGATCTGACAGCCCGCCTCGGCCAGTCCGAGCGCCTCTTTCACACAGGCCTCTGCATCGCGTGTGTCACTGGTGAGCATGCTCTGCACCACCACCGGTGCTCCGCCGCCGATTTGGACCTTGCCGACGATGACCGGACGCGTTTCACGGCGCTGATAGTTGTAAAGGTCGGGACAGTAGCGAAGCAGGGGGGAGGTCATGGCGGGGTGCTAGAATGCCAAAGTAGCTTCGATTGGCAATCGAAGCCTCTGAGTAGCCGGATTCTGACAGATCGAACTCAGACACTGCCGAAGGTCAAGGTGGCTGAATCAAGTGAAGCACGGCAAAACTCATAATATTGGCAAATATCGTTGTTATTGAGGGGCACCCGCCTGTTTTGAAGCTGATTTTCACGCTTTGCCGGGCTGAAGGGCATGCGGCGATGGCGAACGCGCCGGGCTAGACGTCATTCGGGAGCTGAGTCCCGACGTGGCGCTGGGGGACCGCCGTCTTGGCGAAACAGACGGCCTGGATGCATCCGTGATGCGCGTGAGCCCCCCCCAAGACCCGCTGCGACATCGTGTCGGCCATCCGCCGTGGTGCCTGCGCTATGCGACGAAGCCCTATCAGCTCGACGGCCTGAGGCCCGAATGTGGACTGAAGTTTGACCTTGGAAATTTTCCACCCGTGACGCATTGGTACGCATGGAATTTTTTCGCCGTCTGCTCTTCGCCACCCTGATGTTCGTGCTCGCCGCACTTCTGTTCTCCTGGTGGCGGAAGGACCAAGCAGGCTATGGCGCGATCAATCTTCTGAAAGGCGAAAAGCCCTCCACCTTCACCACGCCAGACAAGCCCAAGCTGAACCTGAATGACCTGACTGTGCTAGGCCAGTTGAACGAGGAGTTTGCCAAACTTTCCGAGGCCGTGCTGCCCACCGTCGTCAGCATCAACACCAAGACCCTGCGCCAAGGCCAAGTGAAGTGGCATCCGTTCTTCGGCCTCATCGGTGAAAGAGCGCAAGTCATCCCCGGTCTCGGCTCCGGGGCCATCATCAGCAAGGAAGGGCACGTCGTGACGAACTTCCACGTCATCGAGGGCGTGGCGGAGGTGCAGATCATCACCAACGACAACAAAAAATACCCCGCCACGATCCTCGGCGCGAGTCCTGACCGTGACATCGCGCTGCTGAAGATCGAAAGCCATCGCGCCGACTTCCCCGCGCTCACATTCGCCAACTCCGACGAAGTGCGCGTCGGCCAGATCGTCTTCGCCGTGGGCAATCCCTTCGGTTTGAGCGGCACGGTGACGCAGGGCATCATCAGCGCCCGAGATCGTCATCTCAGCGACAGCCAGATGGACTACCTGCAAACCGACACGGTCATCAATCCCGGCAACTCTGGCGGTCCGCTGGTCAACATTCGCGGCGAGATCGTCGGCATCAACGTCGCCATTTATCGCGGGGATGAAAGCGTGCGTGCCTGGCAGGGCGTGGGCCTCGCCGTGCCGGCGAACAGTGTGAAGACCGTGGTGGATGGCCTGAATGAAAAAATCAAGGCGAACGCCGCCAAGACTGCTAGCCCCAGCACCACAGGGCGCGGCTTTCTCGGCCTGGAGGTCAGCGGCGAGCCGGTGGACATCGACCCAGTGTGGGGAACAGCTCGCAGAGGTGCCCGCATCACTGACATCAGTCCTCGATCTCCCGCGGCCGAGGCTGGCCTCAAGCCCGGCGATGTGGTCACCAAATTCCAAGGCATGGCCTTTCGCTCCCCACGCGACCTGCTGGACATCATCCGTACCCAGCCGCCCGGCACCGAAGTGAAGCTCGAAGTCATCCGCAACAACAAGATGGGCGACATCATCGCCCGGCTCGGTGAGCGGCCTGATGCGGGACTGTAGCCATGGCAGCCGACGAGCGGCACCGCTCTTGACGACGGACATTCGTGAGGACATTGTCCGTCATGAGTCATTCCACCACTGATTTCACCGTGCGCGACCTCAATCGCCAGCTCGCCAAAGTGCTGGAGGCTTGTGATCGCCTGGGACTGATCCGCATCCGCAGCCGCAAAGGCACGACCTACGAGTTGCGCCCCGAGCCGCCGCCAGCCGCAGCGCCGAAGGCTGAATACCCCGACTTCGCCGCCCGCCGCCGTGCTCTCAAGATGCCGATGATGACCAAGGCACAGAGCGAGCAACTCGACAAACTCATCGCGGGCGAATGATGAGCATTTACGCCGACACCAACTTCATCACCAGGCTCTATCTCGAACGCCCGGAGACAGCTCAAGCAGAGAGTGTTTTCGGAGCTGAGCGGCCCGTCCTTCCCATCATTTGGCTCACGCGGCTGGAGGTTATCAATGCTTTCGAGCAATCTGTGCTCACCGGCTTTGGGGAAGCACAGGCGCGGTTCAGCGCCGAGCTGGCGGCCGCCTGCCAGCAGCAGTTTCGGGATGATCTCGCACAGGGTTTGGCGCTGCGGCTGGTGAATGTGTCGCACGCCGAGGTCTCTGCGAAGTTTGAGGACATCTCCCTGCGCCACAGCGCGCGGCATGGTTTCCGTACCTATGACATCCTGCATGTGGCCGCCGCGCTGGTGCTGAAGTGCGAACGCTTTTGGAGCTTCGACAAAAAAGCCTCCAAGCTGGCTCGGCTTGAAGGTCTCAAGCCCCTTCGTTAGGCGGCACATCTGGTTTCTACATGGGCGAAAAGACTCCGCCCCTTGCTGCAAGCATGATGATTGCACGCGGATGGGTGCCGAAACGCCCGTTTTTTTCATTCACGAGGTTTTAAAACCACCTGCGGCTGATTTTTTGCTGGGAGAATGTGTAACTCATCCGCTGACATGCGCAGTTCGATGCTGCCATGACGCCAAGTGTCCAGCAGCGGGATGTTTTGCGCTTTGGCATGCTGGATCAGCGATTCTGGCAGCATCACCTCCGGCTCGCGCGCATCGCTGCCGCAGACAATGACCCGCGGCGTAGCCTTGAGCAGGAATTCTGCACTCACCTCGCGATCCTGCTCGTGCTGGCTGCGGATCAGTAGATCGCAGCGAATATCTGCGGCGCTCGTGCTGAGGGTTTTTTCCGCGTTCCATCCCGCATCGCTCATCCATAGCACACGCCATGGGCCGAGATGGAGCATGACCACCATCGCACGATCGTCCCCACGCGCGTTTTGCACCTGCTGAGACGGGTAAAGCAGCCGCGCTTCGGCTTTGAACAGCGGGTCGTCGGACAAGGCAAGGCGCTCATCCACACGCAGGCGGCGCAGGATTCTGCCGTCCGTGGCATCCGAGAGTCGGCGCAATGTGGTGAGCGAGGAATCCTGCGCTCCCGGCTCCTGCGTGCTGCAAAACAGACGCGGCTGGTCAAACTCCGTGATCACCTTTTCAATCCCGCCGACATGATCCGCATCGTTGTGACTGAGAAACACGCCTGTGACCGCATTGATGCCGCTGGAGCGCAAATAGGGGCGCAACACACGGCGGAAGCTCGTTTCATCGCCCACGTCGAACAACCAGTGCCTGTCTGCAAGGCGCAGATGATTCGCCGCCGCGCCATGGGGCAGCTCCAGCACGCGCCACATGGCGGGAGCGTTCGCCATGGCCGAATTCGGCTGAAAATGGAAATTCGCTCCAGGCAAACCAGCAAACCAAGCCGCGCTGGCCACCATCGCCTTCGCCAGGGCCCAGTTGAGGTTGTTAACGATGATTTGTGCTCCAGAGACATGCAGCGCTGAAGCGCACAGGCTCAAACAAGTGGCACCCAGACACAAAAAGGACAGCGGCACGAGCACGCAGTTCGCGATGACCGCCACCGGTGTGACGGATTGAAAATGGCCGAGGATGAAGGGCAGACTGCCGAGCCATGCGGCAGTCGAAACACTCAGCGTCACCACCAGCCACCGCCTTGCCTGGCTTGAGGCGCGCTGCCGCCAGTTGGCAAGCTGCGGCGGCAGGAATGGATCAAGTTCTGTGAGCGGCAGCAAGCGCTGCACCATGGGTGCCGAGCCGATCACGCTCAGCCACAGCACCACAAATGAAAGCTGGAACCCCGGCATGAAAAGCTGATGCGTGTCAGATCCCAGCAGGAGCAGCGCAGCAAGGCCCAGGCTGTTTTGCAAAGACGATTCGCGGTCCGCCAGCGGTGCGCCCATAAACACGGCCACCATCAGCGCGGCCCTTGCCGAGGAAGGTCGCCACCCGGTGATGAAGGCATACACAAACACTAGTCCCACCGTCACCCACAGCGAAACACCGCGCCGCAGCCCAAGCTGCCGCATCAACGCCAGCGCGATCACGCCCAGCAGTCCGACATGCAATCCACTGACGGCGAAAACATGCAGTGTGCCGCTGTTGCGGAACGCGTCTTCGATCTCATCATCCGCCTCGGCGGAAACACCGAGAGCCATCGCGCGAATCACCGCCGCCGTTTCAGGATCATCCTCCAGATCCTTCGTGAGCTGCTCGCTGATCCACCGCCTGCAACGCTCCGCCGTCTCCAAGAACATGCACCACAGCGGCTCACCCTCGCCGTGGATGCGCTGCAACCCTTCGGCATCCAACCGTGCCACTCGACCGTTTCGCAGCGCGTATTCCTGGGCATCAAACGCACCCGGATTCGAAGAGGCTCGCGGCAGGTAAACACCTCCGCTGATTTCAAACACACCCGTACCCGGAAAGCGCATGCCATTGGGCAGCCGCACCAGCAGTGTCACCTCCTGCTTGATGACCACACCCGCGGCTGGAATCTCGATCTTCCACGCCTTGCACAGTGCGTGGTCACGCCCATCCGTCGTGGTGTCGAAATCCGGCACCAAGCTGCCATGAATCGTGGCTGGCAGTGGTTTGTCCGCGCCTTGCAGCACCTGGCGCAGCGGGTGGCGGAACGTTTCATCCATCCGCGTCTCATGAATGAACGCGAACACCAGCGCACAGCCCGGCAGCAGCAGCCAAGCGCGTTTCCAGCAAAAGGCGGCAGCCAGCAGCAACGCCGCAGCTCCCATGAGCTCCATCTCACGGCCTTGCAGACCGCCAAACTCCGCACTGAGAATGCCAGCCGTCGCGGCCAGCGCCAGCACCATCAGCGGATTAGCCCGGGTCCAGCACTGGAGCTTCGCGAGCATCGTCCACCATGGAAAAAGAGTTTAGGCCGTCGCTCCTCCAGAGGCGCCCGCTTTTAGACGCTGATCCATCAGCGCCTTGTATTCGGCCTGCTCGATTTCGCTCATCTTGTGGTGGGCGTTCGCGCTGTGCCGCGTGTTCGGGAAGTTGCCGATGACCTGCTGCAGCATGTCACGCGCAGACTCAAAGTCGTGTAAGTGCGTCAGTTGCACATCCGCGATGCGGAACATGATGAAGGCCGCGTCATCCACCGGCCAGTCCTTTCTCTGCCAATGGACGCTGAGCACTTGCAGCGCTGACTGCGGATCATGCAGACGCTCCGCATGCACCTTCGCGATTTCGGCCACTGGGAAGGGATCGTCTGGCTTTTCCTCCAGCATCTTTTCGTAGTGGCTGATAGCCCCTGGATAGTCGCCCTGGGAGATGCAGACGGCCGCCTTCGTCACCTCATCCTGCTCCAACTGCTCACCGGAGGAAAACACCGCCTCGCCCATCGCATCCCCGATCCAAGGGATCACAAATTTCACCATCAGGATGCCGCCCGTCACTCCCAGCAGAATCACCGCCACCAGCTTCATGCCATCATCCGCCTCCTTGATCATCTCCCAGATCAGAGAAGCTACGAGTAGGCCGAGCGCAACGAAACACAGACGGATGATGAGTTCGCGGTTCATTTTTTTGGAAAGACAGCGAGGCTATCAAACCGCCTTCCATCCGCCAAGCGCGAACTCTCTCCATTCAGCATTTTCGTCGCGGCAACAACAGCGTGCTCGATCCCGCCAAATCCGGCATCACCCGCACGGGGAGTTCCTCGTCCAAAGCCGCCGAAATCGATCCGAATCACCAACAAGACACCGCCTGGGGCCTCAGCAAAAGCGCTTGAAGCTTCCGCGAGTTCGCGCCGTTCGTGGCGGAGGCGATGAAGCAGCGTGGAGGTTAGCCTTCCAGGCTGACCAAGGAGCGAGGCGTCCCGCCTTCACCACGCATCACTCGTGACTCGACTTTGCCAAGTCGGGACGTAGCATCAGGCCCGTGAACCAGCTCATCTTCGTCGAGACCAGCATCCCAAGTTTCTACCTTGAGACTAGGCCAGGTGCTCAAATGCAGGCGCGGCGGGAATGGACTCGCGAGTGGTGGGACCGGGCGAAGTAGCAGGACGCCCTCGTCTCCTCACTCTGGGTTCTCCGCGAACTTGAAGACACCCCTGAGCCAAAGCGCGCCGAATGCCTCTCGCTCATGTCAGACATTCCCTTGCTTCAGACCACACCTGAAATCGACGCCCTTGTGGAGCATTACATTGAGCACAAAATCATGCCGGCTGACGCCGATGGCGACGCCCGCCACTTGGCAGTCGCCACCTTTTGGAAGTGTGATATTCTGGCCTCGTGGAACTGCCGCCACATCGCCAATGCCAGCGAGACCGATCACATCGTCCGCACGAATGCCAAACTCGGCTACAAAACGCCCAAGCTGATCACTCCCCTCGAACTCCTGGAAGTTGAGCCATGAACCCCAAGCCATCACACCAACCGCACGACGACGGCCTCGAATGGCTGCGCGACATTCGCCGCAAGATCACCTCCGACTTCGGTCATGACCAGAAGAAGATCGGTGATTACCTGCGTCAGCGTGAAAAAGAGCTCGGCGGCAGGATTGTGCGGACCCAGGAACGCCTCGTTCCGGTGAAGCCGTGAAGCCAGGCCCGGATCAAAGGCTTTTCCCAATCCGCACCCGCAGCGCCTCAATCACCTTCTCCAAAAACGCCCGGTTCCGCACCGATGCCTCGCGCCAGGCCAGCGCCAGTGAGCGGTCATAGCGCAGTCCTTTTTCCAACGGGCGTTGCATCACCGCTGAGTTCCCGGCAAAGGCCGCGTTCTTGGCGAATTCAGGGAGAAATCCCGCATAGCGTCCCGTCTGGACCGCCATCGCCACCTGCGTGTAGGAGGAGCACTCCATGACTGCGTTCAGCTTGATGCCGCTCTCACGCGCCTTAGTCTCCAGGAACTGGCGGAAATGGCCCCGGCCCTCCAGCACGGCCCACGGCAGCGCGGCCAGTTCCTCCACTTTGAGCACCGTGGCGGAGCGGGACAGCACTTTGGGCACAAACGCCGCTTGAGCATAGGTCCAGGCCTCCGTGTGAGCCAGACTCGATGTCACATCCTCACGCCGGATCAGCGCCAAATCGATCTCGCCCTGTTGGAGTGCTTCCATCAACCGTGAGCTGTCGAGATTCTTGAAGGTGAAAACGACCTTGCCCGCCTGCCGGTGAATGGCCTCGCACGCCGGGAACAGCAGCCATTGAATCAACGTCTCACCTGCGCCGATCACCACGCGTTGCGCTGCGTTCTCTGCCCGACGCTGCAAATCATCCGCCACCTGGAAAAACTGTCGCGCCGCCTGCGCCAGTTCACGTCCCTCGGGAGTCAGCCGGAACGGTCGTGACTGCCGCGCCAGCAGTGCCACCCCAAACACCGCCTCCAGTTCGGCGATCTGCCGACTCAGCAAACTTTGCCGATTTGCATCTCCTCGCGTCGCCTGACCAATGCTCCCCGCCTCCGCCACCTCACAAAGAGAGGCGAGACGTTCGAGAGAGAACCCAGATTGATTGGCGAGATGCTTGAACATGACTGTATGGCCATGTCGCATGCAATTGTCCTGCTGGCAAACGTTCCGGTCATCCGTTAAAGCTGCATTCACACATGAGCGAGATTCAAACTTGGAAGACCCAAACCCATTCAGCGGACGCTGCCGCCCGGCAGGCCATCGCTACCGCAGCCATTGCCGGGGACATGCAGAAAGTCGCGGCGATCACCGCCGCGTTGAAGCCGATGGAAGGCGCACTCGATGCCTTGATTAAATCCCGCCGGGAGTGGCAGCAGAAGATGGATGCTTTGGATACGCTCACAAAAGCCGAGCAGACCAAGGAACCGCAAACCCGCCTTCGCATCAGCATCAACTGGCGTGCCGCAAACCAGAACCGCACGGAACAGATCATTGATGCCCCGCAGGCCGCAGCATCCTTGGTCACTTACATAAAAACGCTCGTCGAAGTCTTCGGGTCGGGCGTTCTGCCAAGGCTTCAGGCCATCCGAGTTTTGAAGAATGCCTTGGTGTCACAGTCACCCCAGAGAGACTTCATGAATCCCAAACAGGGAGAGCCTTACAGCCACCATCGCATCGGCAATACGGGCTGGTTCGTGAACACCAACACCTCCACCGATCACAAGAAGGATCAGATCGACGAGATCAGAAAGCTGCTCGGGCTCCCTCTCGGCTCTGTCCGGGTCGAAATCGTGAAAAAGCAGTCCGCCGACCGTTAACTATTCCATCTCATGCTCACTGAATTCTCCATCGGCAACTATCAGGCCTTCAGCACTCCCCAGCGGGTGCCACTCAAGCCGATCACGCTGATCTTTGGGCCGAACAGCGCGGGCAAGTCCTCGCTCCTTCGTTCCCTGCTGGTAGCAAGACACGCCATCTTGAATGGCAAACTCTCCAAAAGTGAAGGTGCGGGCGAACGCCATCCGGGTTCCTATGCCGACATGGTTCGGAACGGGAACTCGAATCCCATCTCCTTTGGATTCACCGTTCAATCAGAGGGGGAGTCTCTTGAACTCGGGCTGTCGTGGAGAAAAAAAGAAGGCACTGGTCTTGAAACGGTGGCTTTGACTTTGAGGCAGAAGCAGTCTGAGTGGGTGACTTATTCGACGAATTGGAACTCAAAGCATCTCCAAATTAGTAGTTTGGGAGATGACCTGAGCCAGCTCATGTCTGCTGCAAGGTTTGAGTTGGACAATGAGGGCATTCTGAACGCAAAAGTGGACCACTCGATTAAGAGTCGATTGTCACTTCAAAAGTACACGGCGCTTCCAGGCACGGATGCAGACCATTTTAGAATCGAGGACAGTAAGGAAGATGAAATCGACATCTACAGCATGTTTGAGGAGGCGCATAAACTAGGACAATTCAAAGCGTTGGCACCTGTATGGATGCGGAAAATAAATACAGCCGTTGATTCACTCAAGTCGGCGATGACGACACAAATCAAAGTGGTGGATGCCTCTTTGAGAGATGAGTTAACCAAACTCATCTACCACGGGCCGATTCGCCCGATTTGTGACGAAATCACAAAAGCACGCCAATCTGAGCCTGGAATGATGGAATGGTGGAATCTTGCGGCGGACCCTAAGCTGCTAGCGGAAGTTAACAAATGGTTGGCAGGAAACAGCTTTGAGACCAAATACCGCTTGGATTTTGATCGCCTGTTCCCTGGCTCTTCATTCAAGAATGTGTTTTATGAGTCATTCATGAAAGAGGTATTAGGTGCTGCCTTTCAAGCCAAGTTGGACTTAGATCCAGCCTATCGGGATTCCGTCATTGAGGGACTTGCGTCCGTTTATGAAGATTCGGCCAAAAAATCTCTGAAGGAAGATTTTCGGGACGGCGAAGAAGAGCCAACCGAGTGGGATATCGAGAATAGAGCCCGAGCAATCGCAGAAAGCGATCTAGACATGAGCTTGGATGAACGCGGGCTGGAGCATTACAATGAATTGGGCTTGGAGGAAGCTGAAGCATTCCTCCTGAGTGGACTCCAGTATTGCAACCAAGACCGGCTTCGAAGGATGTTGGACTCTGCCAAGAATGGCAAAGGCTTGCAAACATCCGGCGGATTTGATTCTGCTAGGGTTAAGTTCTCGCTGGCATCTGGAAGAAGCAGAATGTCACCTTCCAACATGGGCATTGGCTTCAGCCAGATGATGCCGCTTGTGGCTTCCGCTTTTGGTTCCGATAACAGCCTGATCGCCATCGAGCAGCCAGAACTCCACGTTCATCCCACCCTGCAAACCGAGCTGGCCGATCTCTTCATCCAATCTGCCAAAGAGCGCGGAAACCGTTTCCTCATCGAAACCCACAGCGAGCATTTGATCCTGCGGGTGATGCGGCGGATTCGCGAAACGACGCGAAACTCGCTGCCGGAGGGAAAGCCTGCGATAAAGCCGGAGGATGTGGCCATTCTTTATGTGCAGCCCGGTGAGAATGGTTCGACGGTTCAAGAATTGCGGATCGACGAGCAGGGCCGGTTCGTGGACAACTGGCCTCAGGGATTCTTCGAGGAGAGGCTGGATGAAATGTTCTGAGCCATGATTTTCTGCGCCTTTCTTGATCCTGAATCAGTCCGCAAGCTCAGTGGGATGGGCGTGCTTGGCATGGATTCGCTCATTGGCATTCTCCGGGCACTTCTGGAGAACTGCCTTCTCGCAGAAACAACTGACTGGCAAACCGGACCTGAACTCAAAGCGGCTGTACAGGCAATCCCTGAGCAAACTGCACGGATGAAGGCCACGGCCCTGCTGGAGAGCCTCTGGAAAAGAGATCGCTTCGCTCCGATTCTCGATACGTGCGAAGCGTCAATTGATGCGAGACCCGCACAGGTCGCGTTTGCCAATCGTAATCACCCAGACCTGGATGTGATTGTCACGGAGTCACCAGCGCCGCACCCGACAGGCACTGTGGAGGTGACTGCAATCGAGGCGTTTCACAGCAGCGACTTTGCCGCCAATCGTCAACGGATGGCCTGTGGAATCATTCTGAATGAAGGCCAGATGGATGCTGCAGGCTTTTTCAAACGGTATTTGTCTCGGCTTCACCTCGTCACCACCAAGTTTGAAGTGTGGGATTACATGATCGGCCAGCAGTTTGGCGAGAACTACTATCACTGCCTCAAATGGTGGGTCGGCTTTCTCTCCGAAGCGGAGCAACAAATTGAATTCGTCATTCATACCGAAGGTAATCAAACTCATGCCATCCAACAACGCCTGGAAAGTCTTTGTGAAGGAACCTGCATTTCTCCTTCAGTGAAGCAAAATGATCACTTGCCTCATGAACGCTACCTGCTCACCAAGGCGTTCGACTTCGATCTCGGGCGTGGGATCGACCTTTTTAATCCGACTACTGGCAGGAATCGAGAAATCCGAGTTGCGATTTCACCGCGTTTCAAAATTTGAATCGGGGTTTTGACCTTACTCCCCTCTCAAATCCAGGCAGATCACTCGCTCGCCCGTCTTCTGCATCAGATCCTTCTGCTGCTGGCGCACATAGAGCAGGCCGTGGCTCAGGGCGGGTAGGCTCCAAGTGTTGAGCGCATAAAACGGCTGCGCTTGGGCGATCACTTTGGCTCCGGCGGGGCTGAGGTCGAGCCAGTGGAGGGAACCGATCTCGCCGAGGCAGAGGAAGGCTCCGTCCACTTTGAGAAGGCTCGCACGCAGGATGCTGAGGCGGGTGGGATTGGCGCGGCCGGTCTGTTTGCTGAACTCGGCGTCCTCCCACTCGATGCGTTGCTCCCACACTTCCGCGCCGGTGTCGGCATTCACGCAGACGAGGCGGGACTTCGGCTCGGTCTCGCCGTCGATGGCATAGAGATGGCCTTCATGATACACGGGGCTCATCCAGTGGACGCCGAGCTTCGCAGACTTCCACACCGCCTTCGGCTGAAATTCGGCATCATACTCCACCATGGCACCGCCGAGCGGTCGGCCCTTCGGATAGGCGGTGGTGATGAAGGCACGGTTCTTCTCCGGAATGACCACGGGTGAGGTGCCAATGGCTTGGATGTATTCATCATCACGCCACGCGAACTTCGAATGCAGCTTCCCGCTCACCGGATCGATGCACATGAGACCGCCGGTAGCCGGATCACTCTCGCCGCCGGCATAGACGAGCACTTTGAGCTGTCCGTGCAGCTTGGTGGGAATGGGAGATGCGTAACTCGCGCCCCAAGCGTCCTCGATCTTCCAAACGACTTCACCGTTCTTCAAATCGAATGCCGCCACGCTCACACCTGCCTCGGCGAGACGCTCTTTTCGATCACGCAGGCCTTCGGAGTCCTCAATCGCCGCCTTTTTGCCGCCCACGTTCACGATGACTCGCCCGTCGAGAATCAACGACGTGCCGCCTGCGCCGAAGAAATCCTGCGGCACATGCATTTCGGCCCGCAGATCACGCTTCCACAGCAGCTTGCCTGTTTTCAAATCGAGCGCCCGCAGTTCGCACGTCACGCCATACGTCACCACCACGCCATCGGCGATCACCGGGCTGCCTCGCGGTCCGTTGCCGAAGCCGTAGCGATCCTGATACGAGATCGGGTAATCATGCGACCAGAAGCGTTTCCCATTCTCACGATGCAGGCACTCGATGATCTCCTTCCCCTCCAGCGCGTGAAAAATCACGCAATAGTCGCCGCTGATCGCGGGCGAGTTGTAGCCCTCGCCCATCGCGGCCTCCCACACGGCCTTCGGTTCACCTGCGGCCCACTTTTTGAGCAGATGCGTCTCCGGCGAGATGGCATCGTCGGTGGGGCCGAGCACGCGCGGCCAGTCGCTCGTCTTCGCGTCCTTCGACAGCGGCTTTGGGGCCGCGTGGGAGGTCAGGCGGTCAAACGCCTCCTGCGCAGAGCAGGTGGCGAAGGCGAAAAGGAGCAGAAACAGTCTCGACGGGTTTTTCATGTCGTGTCAGACTAACCAACGTCATGAAGAACGCCATTCTCATTCTCTCCGCCGCTGTCGCTCTCGCCCTCAGTTCCTGCACCACCTGCCCATTTGGCTGCCAAACGACCGCCAAGGGTAAGGTCGAGCACATTGTCCTCGTCTGGTTGAAGCGTCCCGGCAACGCCGCCGACCGCGCCACGGTCATCGCCACCGCGAAGAAGTTCCAGGCCGAGATTTCGCAAATCCAGCACCTCAGCGTCGGCACTCCCGTCGGCAGCGAGCGACCCATCGTCGATGACAGCTTCGATGTCGGCTTGGTGATGCGTTTCAACAGCAAGGCGGACATGGACGCCTATGAAAAGCATCCCGCGCATGTGAATGCCGTGAAGCAGACCTTGCTGCCGCTGGCG
The DNA here is from genome assembly GCA_026397635.1 of Verrucomicrobiota bacterium. Classification (GTDB taxonomy): domain Bacteria; phylum Verrucomicrobiota; class Verrucomicrobiia; order Verrucomicrobiales; family Verrucomicrobiaceae; genus Prosthecobacter. The sequence continues at coordinate 20,076 of JAPLUL010000069.1, forward strand.
AAGAAGCTGCTGGTGTATGACATTGGGTGTGAGTGAGGGGTCATCCAGAAGGGATCGTCTCTGATGGGGGAATCCCCTCCTGCAAGGCAATCTGCCGGATGCGCGTTTGGTTTTTGGCAGTTCGGCGCTAAACTGCCGGGTTCCAAAACCCCCAGATGACCCCACGTTTCCAGTTTCCCTCTCTTGCTTTGGGCGGCCTTGCCGTCGCCTGCTCGTTCGCCACGGCGGCGGACACGTTTCCGCCGGACCAGATCGAGTTCTTTGAGAAAAACGTCCGTCCAGTGCTCGCCGAGCGCTGCTACGAGTGCCACGACGCACACAAGCATCAAAATGGCCTACGCCTCGACTCCCGTGCCGCCGTCGTGCGCGGCAGTGATTACGGCAAAGTCGTCGAACCCGGCAATCCGAGCGCGAGCAAGCTGATCAAGGCCATCAATCACGTCGCTGGTGTCGAAGCGATGCCGAAGAAGGGTGATAAGCTGCCAGCGCCGCAGATCGCCGCGCTGGAGAGATGGGTCAGCCTTGGTCTGCCTTGGCCGGCGGAGCCGGAAGTGGCCGATCATGCGGCTCCGAAGGCCGATCCGATGCAGCACTGGGCTTTCTTGCCGGTGAAGGCGGATCGTTCCAAAACGATCGACGAGCTCGTCGGGGCCAAATTGAAAGGGGCAGGACTCGATTTTGCGCCGAAAGCGGACCCACGCACGCTGACGCGCCGTCTTTATCTCACACTCACCGGCCTGCCGCCGAAGTCGGGAGAAGCCGACCAGGCCGACGCGGATGCCGTCATTCAAAAACTTCTCTCTTCACCCGCCTACGGTGAGCGCTGGGCACGCGTTTGGCTCGATGTGGTGCGTTACGCAGACACGAATGGCTACCAAGTCGCCGGGCGCAGCAATTTTTACCCCTACGCCTACACTTACCGCGACTGGATCGTGAAGTCGCTCAACGAGGACATGCCGTATGACCAGTTCGTGAGCTACCAACTCGCCGCCGATCGTCTGACGGCTTCCACGCCGAATTCACCGCATCTCGCGGCGCTGGGCTTCTACAATGTCGGCGAGCGCTTCATCAATGACCGCGTGCTCATCGCCGATGACCGCATTGATGTCGTGGGACGTGGGCTGATGGGCCTCACCGTGGCTTGTGCGCGCTGTCACGATCACAAGTTCGATCCCATTCCCAGCCGCGATTACTACGCGATGTTCAGCATCCTCAACAGCAGCGACGAGCCGGACGAACCCGCCATGCCCATCATCGGCAAGGCGGCGAATGAACAAGACGGCCAAGACTACGACGCCAAGGTCGCGGAGATTCACAAGAAGGAACTCGACTTCAAGCGCACCGTTTATGAGGAACTGCGTCATCAGGGACGCCTCGCCGACTACCTCATTTTTGCGCAGGAGACTGTCAGCATCACGGACAACACCGTCTTCCGTGGCAAAGCCGGTCAGATGAAGCTGCGCGACCGCGTGGCAGACCAGTGGCGCGACTTTTTGAAGCGCCACGCGCTCACTGCAAAGCCGCACGCCGCGATGGTCGCGTGGAAACGCTTTGCCGAACTCCCTGCGGGTGAGTTTGCCGCCAAGGCTCCTGCGATTGCGCAAGAACTCGCCAAACCGGAAAGCGGCTGCTCGCCGGAGATCGCCGCCACCTTTGCCAAAGCGCCGCCGAAGTCGCTGAAGGACGTGGCCAGCGCCTACGCGCAGATCATTCTCACCGACAAGACGGAGCCGATGCGCCAGCTCATGCAGGACAAGCTCTCGCCCATGTCCGTGCCGGTCGAACGCGCCGATGCTTTCTTTACCCGCAAGGATCTCGAAACGACCGTGCGCCTGAGCAATGAGCGGGCAAAAATCGATGCCACGCACGCTGGTGCGCCACCACGCGCGATGGTGCTGCTCGACAAACCGAAGCCCAACGACGTGCGCATTTACATTCGCGGCAATCCTGCGCGGCAGGGCGATCCCGCGCCACGTGCCTGGCTCACGATGTTTGGCGGCAAGAAGTTCACGGACGGCAGCGGCAGGCTTGAACTGGCCCAGCACATCGCCAGCAAGGACAATCCACTCACCGCCCGCGTCATCGCGAACCGCGTTTGGATGCAGCACTTCGGCAAGCCGCTCGTCTCGCAACCCAGCGACTTCGGCGTGCAGACCCCGAAGCCCGTGCAGGCTGATTTGCTCGATTATCTGGCCGATTACCTCATGCAAAACGGCTGGAGCCTGAAAAAGCTGCACACGCTCATCCTCACCTCGCGCACCTGGCAGCAGAGCAGCCGCGCTACGCCGGAAAAACTCACCCAGGATGCTGAGAACGATCTGCTCAGCCGCTTCAACCGCCAGCGCCTCGATTACGAGACCATGCGCGATGCCATCCTCGCCGCGACGGGTGAACTGGATGCCGCGAAGCAAGGCGGACGCGCCGTCGAGTTGAACGCGAAGGACTCTGACACCCGCCGCACGCTTTATCTCAAAGTGGACCGCTACGACCAGGCCAGCGTGCCTGCGATGTTCGACTTCGCCAATCCTGACAGCCACAGCCCACAGCGCTTCAACACCACCGTGCCGCAGCAGGCGCTCTTTTTGATGAACAGCCCCTTCATGCGCGCCCGTGCCGATGCCATCGGCGAGGCCACGACGCTGAAAGGTAGCACGCTCGATTCCGAGGCCATCCGCGCGATGTATCAGCGCATCCTCGCCCGCGATCCGAAACCGGACGAAGTCGAGCTTGCCCAGCGCTTCGCAGCAGACGCCGACGCGCTGAACGGCGAAAAAGCCTTCCGCTGGAGCTATGGCACGATGACGCTCACCCGCACACCCGATGGCAAACCCGCCTTCGCTGAGTTCCAGCCCTTTGCCCATCTCACCGAACGCGGCGGTGGTGGGCAGAAGCTCTGGAGTCCGAGTGAAAAAATCCCCAGTGCTGATCCGCAGTGGGGCCACGCCTTCTGGGCGAACTACGGCGGTCATGCCGCGCCCAAAGACCTTGCTGTCACCGCCCGCTGGCAGGTGCCCACGGACATGAAAGTCAGCATCGACGCCGTGTTGAGCCGCAGCAGTGACCGTGGCGACGGCGTCCGCGCCTGGATTCACAACAGCCGCACCGGCGTCGTCTCCGAATACTTCTGCACGCCGCAAAACAAGAAAGTGCCCACGCAGATCACCACTGAAGTGAAGCGTGGCGACCTCGTGAGCTTCCTCGTTCACAACGAAACCGGCACTGACAGCGACAGTTTCGACTGGCAGCCACAAATCACCTGCGCTGACAACGGTGAACTGCTCACGAACGCCAAGAATGACTTCTGCGATGCCAACCGGTGGCCCTTCGGCCGCCCCAAGCCCCAGCAGCCGCTCAGCCAGCTCGCGCAGGTGCTCATGATCAGCAATGAATTCATGTTTGTGGATTGAGAATCAGCCTACTGACATGAGTTGTGGCGAGTTTGATTTTGATTCAAACTCGCCATAACTCGATAAATTTGGACTTGTGGCGAGTTTGGATTTGCCATCAAACTCGCCACAACTTACTTCTGGGCTACCTCCGCCATGCCCGCCAAGAAGACCAGCAGCACCAAGCCCGGCCTTGCGCTTGTCGGGCGTGATTATGAAAAGGAGGTGCTCGACCGGCTGTACGGTTCCGGAAAGCCCGAGTTTGTGGCCCTGCATGGGCGGCGGCGGATTGGCAAGACCTACCTCATCCGCCGCCACTTTGAGGGGCGCATCACCTTTGAGCTCGTGGGCAACAGCAGAGCCACGCTCGGCGAGCAGCTCCAGAACTTCGCCGCTGCGCTCAGCGCGGCGGCAGGTATCCGCGCCGCCGTGCCACGCAGTTGGCAGGAAGCGTTCAGTGATTTGACAGCCTACCTCGAGCGCCTGCCCGCTGGGAAGAAGCGCGTGTTGTTTTTCGACGAATTCCCCTGGCTGGCTTCGCCCAGATCACGTTTTTTGCCCGCCTTCGAGCATTTTTGGAACGCCTGGGCTTCGAAGCGGCCGGAACTCATGCTCATCATCACCGGTTCTGCCGCCGCGTGGATGCTGCGCCACGTCGTGGGTGATCGTGGCGGCCTGCACGCCCGCGTCACCCGGCAGTTGCAGCTCATGCCCTTCAACCTCCATGACACCGCCGCCTTCCTCGAATCACGCGGCGTGCGCTGGAAGCAGGCGCAAATCGTGGAGCTGTACATGGCCGTGGGCGGCGTGCCGTACTATCTCGAGCAAGTGCGCGGCAGCCTTTCCGCTGCGCAAAACATCGACCAGCTCTGCTTTGATCCCAAAGGTGCGCTGCATGAGGAATTCCAGCGGCTCTATGCCTCCCTCTTTGAGGGCTATCAGGAACACCTCCGCATCATCGCCGCGCTCGCCGCCGTCGATGAGGGCCTCAGCCGTGATGAGCTGCTGGTCCAGACCGGCCTCAGCTCCGGCGGTGGCATGAGCCAGATGCTGGAGGAGTTGGAAGCCGGCGGCTTCATCGCCTCCACCGCGCCTTTTCGCAAAGCCAGCCGTGACCGCATTTACCGTCTCGTCGATGAGTTCTCACTGTTTCACCATGCATGGATGAAACCACGCTCCAAGACCGCCGCCGGGCGCGGCCACTGGCTCCAGGTGCGCGGCACCCCGCGCTGGCGGAACTGGAGCGGCCACGCCTTTGAAATGCTCTGCCTCAAGCACGGGCAGCAGCTCCGTCGCGCCCTCGGCATCTCCGGCATGCAGACCACCCTCACCGCCTGGCGGCATCGGCCCCGCAGCAAAAAAGACGGCGGTGCCCAGATCGACCTGCTCATCGACCGCGCTGACAATACGATCAATCTCTGCGAGATGAAGTTCACCGACACGCCTTTCCTCATCGACAAGGCATATGCCGCGACGCTGAACTTGAAGCGTGACATCTTCCAGCGTCACACCCGCACCCGGAAGACCCTCTTCCTCACCATGGTCACCAGCAGCGGCCTCGTCCGCAACGAGCTGAGCGACCAGCTCATCCAAAGCAGCATCGAGATGAGCGCACTCTTTGAGCCAGATTGAACCACAGAAAAATCTCGACGCCGGATCGCTCCTCCTGCTAGCCTTCAGCCCATGAGGTCGTTTCTTGGTGCCAGTGTCATCCTGTCCTCGATCGCACTGCTCATCGGCTGCGTCTGGTTCACACACAGGCAGGCCAATCCGGTCATGCTGCCCGGTTCCAAGAGTATCAGCCATCTCATTCCTCCTGCCGATCGCCAGAAAGCAGCGCAAGCCGTCATGCCCGGCTCCAAAAGCGGCACTGATCATGCCGGGCAGCAAATCCTTCACGGGCGCGACCACGATCAGCGCAGGAGTGCTGCAAAGCAGCAAGCCTACTCTTTAACTCATGCCCAGCTCGAAACTCGGCATCTTCCGCATGGACCTGCCAGCGCCGTCCCAAAAACCATGAACCTGAGATCCATGCTCGCTCGTGTTGCTGCGCTGCTGTTCTCGCTCAGCTTGCTCGCGGCTTATGTGGTGTATTCACATGTCACGCCGAACACGCCGCCACCTGATCCCCGATCCGCTCGGATTGAGCACGTCTGAGCCGCATCTCGCCGCTGATGGACATGCTCTTCGACACCTACCGCCGCCCCGATCACGAACCCCAGGCCTTCGGCATCCATGAGCCGATTTCCAAGCACTACCTCGGTCAGCTCTGGCATCCGCTTCGGCGCCGGAAGCAAAAGGAGACTTGAGCTTATTGTGCCAGAGTTAGCATGCGGGCTTCCTCAGGCAACAGCAGGGAAGCCGGGATGCGTTCGCCGAGGCGGAAAGCCGCCTCCTGATCACCACTGGTGGCGATCAAGGCAGCGAGCACCGCGCGCTGCCCCGCAGGCCATACTGTAGCTTGCAGCTCCTTGAGCGCCGCAAGTCGCACCGGTTGTTGGAGCCTATACGCAGCGATGGCGCTGAGAAAGACCCTCTTTCGGGCTGTGACGGCGTCCAACGCTTTGCTCGGCGTGCCTTCCACACGCGCGGCGATGATCTCGATCGAATCGCCCAACAACAAGGAGAGGTAATCGGCGAGGAATGCGTTCGCTTCATGGCCAGGGGTCAGTTCGCTCAGCACGCGGGCCACTTTAAGCATGGCGGTGCCATCCCGTGCGTCGGTGTGCATGGCGAGCGCCCTTTCGAGCATCCTGAGCCTGCCCTCGGGCGAAGAAGTTTTCTCAGCCATCTTTTGGTAAAACAACGCCGCCATGCCCGGCAGCCCAAGTTGCTCGGCGATCCTGGCTGCTTGTAGGGAACCTGCGGCATCCTCTTCCGCGCTCGCGGCGTCAAAAGCCATGTTCAGGTGCTGCCGGACGGCGTCAGGCGCATCCCCCTGCATAGCGGACATGCGCGCCTGCCACAGGCGGAAGCCCACCATTCCCAGTTTCTCTCTGACCTCGGGTTTACCCAGCAGCAGGCGGGCCTCGTCCAGTCGCCGCAGGCTGGCGAAGGCCTCAAGCCTGACCTCGATCAGGCCTGCGGGGAGATCACCTGCTTTCACGCTCTGCTCTGAAGGCAGGAGCGCCAGTGCACGCTCGTGCTCGTGAATGAAGGCCAACCATTGCGCGAAGCGCAGACGGCCAGCATGATCGTCTGCGTCCAGGCGGTGCGTCTCATCATCAAGGATCGCGTCCTTCTCCTGCGGGCGGAGACGAATCAGGCGGGTGAGAACCGCTAGGCGTATTTCCCTGCCCTCGGTGCTCATGGCCTCGGCCAAGCGCAGCAGCTCCTCCGCCTGCGCACCCGTCAGCAGGGCGTCGGAGGCGAGCACACGCGCCGCCAGGGGCGCGGCTTCCCCCTCTGCATGGACGATGTTCCAGAGTTCCACCCTACCCTGGGCCTGCAGGTCGGGATGCGGCTGCTTGAAGTTCAGCAGCGCCAGTTTGAAACGGCTCTCGACATCGGTGGGCGCGGCGGTGAGCGCGGTTCGCAACCGGGATTCCGCGTCGGAATGACGCTGCTCCTTGTTGAGCATGCGCGCCTCCAGAGCCATCACCGCTGGATTGGTGGAGCGCTCGGCCTCTGGCATGGTCGCGAGCGTCTTCCGGGCCATCTCATGCGCCCCGCGGGCAAACTCGGCTTCCGCGAGACTGAGCATGTCCGCCATCTTCCAATCGCCACTGTCGGAAAGTTTTTTGAGAGTCTGAATGACGTCCCCCGGAGTAGCGTGGGTTCGGCGTTGAAAATCCAGGACGGCCCGGATCACTGCTGGACTGTTTGGCGCGATGCCCATGGCCTCGCGAAGTCTCGTTGCCGCCGCTCCCCAGTCCATCCTGTCCATGAGGATTTCCGCTTCGTCCAGCGGCGCGGAAACACGCCATTCGCGCAAACGCTGCGCCAAAAAACCGCTCCCGGCCCAAAAAGCGACGACCAGTGCGAAAAGGACGGCCAAGGTGATCGAGAACCACTGCTCACGCAGGCCTCTCCGGCGCATCTTCGCGCTGGATGGCGGCGGTGAAAAATCGTTCATGACGAATGTTTAAAGTGCGTCCCGCATCATCGGCATGCAACGTTTTCGTTGCACGCTGAGTGTGGCCGAATTGTTGCCATGCAAAAGATGAGAAATGACCTCCGCGCGGCATGATTAAGTCATGAGTACGAGCAGCCAAAGCAGCCGCCGCGGATGGATCAAACGCTACATGCTAGGCTCGGCCCTGGGACATGCCTGGGCCGCGACGGTTCTCACCGAAATCTCCATGGCGGCCCCGCCCGGCCCGGCATTGCTGCGGCTGCGGCCGGCGGACTATCCCGCGCTGCTAAGCGACGGCGGCAGCGTGCAACTTCGCTTTAGCACCATCGTGCCTCCACTCACCATCAACCGGGAGTCCGCCGGGCAGTTCCACGCGCTTGACTCCATCTGCACCCATGCGGGCTGCACCGTGGGCAAGTTCATTCTGACGAACGGCTACATGCGCTGCCCTTGCCACGGCTCACAATACAATGTGCGCGGCGAGGTAGTGGGAGGGCCGGCTCCAGCGAACCTCAACTCGCTGCCGACCCGCTTCGACGCGAACACGGGCGTTCTCAACGTGCAGGTCCCGGACCTCGGCCTGCATGTCAGCTCTCTTGCCGTGCAAACCAGGTCCGGCGGCAGCTCGCGCTTCAAGCTCAGCTTCCACGGCACGGCGTTCGCCTCCTACCAGGTGCGTTATCACACCGAGCTCGACGGGGACTTCAGCGTGACGCCCTTCGCGCTCACGCCCGGCGGGGCGGCGAACCAGACCGTGCTCGTGCCAAACGACGACCGCGTCTGGGATGTTTATGTGGATGCTGCGGGGGGGCGCGGCTTTTTCGTCGTGGCCCTGCTCCTCACGCAGGTATAAGCCTCACTCAATCCCCCTGAAAGACCTGGTCGATGTCCGCAGGCTGCCAGCCTTCAGCGGCCAGCCCTTCGCGGGTCACCCTGCCGTTGCGCGCCTGGAGGCTGAAGAGCTCCAGCACCGCAGTTCGTTTTGCCTCTGGGTCGCTGATGTTTTCCAGAACCAGCCGCGCGGCGTCAAAATGACCCCGCTCACCGAGAACAGCCGCGATGGAGGCCAGCGAGGGCGACAACTCCTCAAATCGTCCGGTAGTGTTCAGCCATTCGGTGGCCGCAGCGGCATCTTGGTCATACCACAGGATGACCTGCTGGTTGAGCTGATGGACCTACATCTGGCGGCGAGGGCTGCATGGGGACGACGGCGGCAGAGGGCATGCGGAAATTTTCCGGCTCAGGCACCACCGCAGACATCCAGAAGGGTGTTTCCTCCTCCGAGGCCGGCATTTTCAGCAATGACCAGCGAAGGCTCTCCCGGTGCGCAGTTTCTGCTCCCCCGGCAAGTTCTGGTCGCGACGGCGGCGGCACCGCGCCCGTCGCCGGAAGCGCTGCAGATTTCTCGCCCATTAGAAAGCCGAACAGCAGGGAGAGCACCGCCAGCAGGCCCATGCAGAACCACTGACGCTGCCGCCAGAGGGCTTTCACCTGTGAAACCAGGATTTTCATGCCAGGAGGGGCTGAAGAGATTGAGTGGGCACTTCCCCGGGACTCTCGTCTTCCAGTCCGTCGAAGCGCAAAAGTCGGGCGCTGTTGAAGATGACGAAGAAGGCGCTGAACTCGTGCAGGAAGGCGGCAAGCACGGGATTGACGAAGCCTAGGCTGGAGGCGGTGATGGCGAGGATGATGAAGAGGAAACCACAGAGCAAATTTTGATTGATGATGCCGACGGTGCGGGCGGAAAGGACGAGGAGATCAGCCAGACGACGCAGGTCGCCGGACATGAGGGCGACGTCGGAAGTGTGGACAGTGATGTCGTTGCCGAGTGCCCCCATGGCGACGCCGAGATCGCCTTCCTTCAGTGCGGGGGCATCATTCAGGCCATCCCCAACGACGAGGACGCGGTGGCCTTGCTGCTTGAGCAGACGGATGCGGGCGACTTTGTCCTCAGGCAGGCACTCCGCCTGGAAATCGGTGATGCCGATGCTGCTGGCGATGTGTTGGGCGACTTCAGCGCGATCCCCGGTGAGCATGACGAAGTCGGTGATGCCGAGACTGCGCAAGCGCGTCAGTGTTTCAGCCGCTTCATCACGGATGCGGTCAGCGAGTAAAAAAGTCGCGGTATGGCGGCCATCGACAGAGAGGAGCACAAGGCTGTGGCGGGTGAGCAACGTGGGATCGAGCGCGATCTCCATGCCATGGCCACGCAGCCAGGAAAGACGGCCGATTTGGATCTTTTTGCCTTCAACGATGCCTTCGAGGCCAAGTCCGGGATGCTCAATGAGGTCGGCGACTTTCGGCAGCGTCAATGACTCGCCTGCATGGGCGATGGCTCGTGCGACGGGGTGATTGGAGCTGCTTTCCAATGCGGCGGCAAGCCGCAGCGCTTCGTCTTTACTCATAGCTGCATCATGCAGAAGCACGTCTTCGAGATCGAGCCTGCCGACGGTGAGTGTGCCGGTTTTATCAAAGACCACGGTATCGACGAGGCGGGCGGTTTCGAGATGGCGCACGCTTTTGATCAGCAGCCCCATGCGTGAACCGGCGGCGATGGCGGAGACCATGGCGCTGGGGCTGGCGAGCACAAAGGCGCAGGGAATGCTGACGACGAGCACGGCGATGGCCCGCTCCATGTCCTGAGTGAAGAAAAACACGCTCACGGCGATGAGCATGATGAGCGGCGTGTAGTAGCGGGCGTAATCTTCCGCGAGGCTGATGATGGGAGCCTCACTGGTCTTCGCCTCTTCGATGATGCTCTGCACGCGGCCCATGACGGTGTCCGCACCAGCGCCGGTGACGCGGGCGGTGAGAGCGCCGTTGAGATTCAGCGTGCCGGCAAAGATGTCGCTGCCAGTGCTGGCCTCGACGGGTGCGGATTCGCCGGTGATGCGGCTTTGATCCATCATGGCGCTGCCAGTGAGGATGACGGCATCCGCAGGCACGACTTCACCAGGACGCAGCACGATGATGTCGCCGAGGCTGAGTTCCGCGGCTTCGACTTCTTCTTCCACTTCATCACGCCGACGGCGGGCGGTGAGGCGGTTGAGTTGGCGGAGCTTGGAAAGCGCCATCTCGACACCGACGGTGGTGCGCTCCTCCAGCATCTGGCCGAACACGAGGATGACCGCGACGATGCCGCCAGTCAGGTAGCGGCCGGTGGCGAGGCAGGCGGCCAGTGCGAGCACGACATACTGGTCCATGTAAAACTGCGTGGCGGCGAAGCCGGTGGCACGAATGGCACGGATCACCCCGAGCACGATAGGCAGCGCCACGACAAGCACGCCGACGAGAGCCAGCAGCGCGGGAATGGCAGGCTGGCCGGGCCGCAGCCAGCCGGTGAGGGTGGAGGCGGCGAGCAGGCTGGTAGCGGTGAAGAGCAGCCGCAGGCGAGAACGCGTGGCGTTGTCGAGATCGTAAGTCATCGGGAAAAGTTTGGCGAGGGCTCGACGAGGATGGATGGCGCTGAATTCTCCGCCGGGAGGAGCGTGCGGGAGTAGATCTGGCTCATCGCGGCATCCAGGCTCTCGCGCAGGATGCGCTGGGCCACGAGTTCCGGCTGGCGGCGGTAGTTTTCGAGCACGGAGGTGAAGGCACCGGCCTCGCCACGCGCGGTAGCGATAAGCTCGGCACTGTAGGCCTGACCGCGCTGAAGAATGGCGGCGGCATCCCCTTCGGACTTGGTGATCGTCTCTCCCTGATACTGGAGGGAGTTTTCCGCCATCGTTTTGGCGAACTGCCGTGCATTGACGACCTCCTCAAAGGCCATGAGCACCTGGCTCGGCGGCGAGAGGGTGACGATGTCAATGCCGCTGACGCGGATGCCTAGCTGGAGCCGTGTGGCGACCTCTTGGAGTGAAGCGGCGGCCTTTCCGGCCACCTCGCTACGGTCTGAGGTGAGGCTGGCATCGATCTTCCGCGCGGCGAGCTGGATGGCAAGCGAGCGGCGGGCCAGGCGGGCAAGCAGGGTGCCGATGTCCGTGCCTGCGGAAGCATGCGCGAAGGGATCGGTGATACGGTAGCGCAGCGTGAAGCGGCCCTGGATGACATTGTAGTCGGCAGTGAGCGTGTAGCCGTGCAGCACGGGATTGAGCGTCATGTAGTCGAACTTCTGGCGCTCGCTTTCCTCGATTTCCCGCGTGCGTATTTCTTTGTAGAGCTGTGCATCGGTTTTTTCGATGAGCTTGTCAGGATCACCGATTTTTCCGCCGACGAGCGCCCATTGATCCAGCGGAAGGCTCTGATCACGCCCGGTCTCAAAACGTAGCACCTCATCAAAAGGCGCGGGCAGACCGATGAGCAGACCAGGACCATGCAAGTCCGGCTGAAGACGGCCCAGACGGCGCACAAGAGCAGTCTCCTGCGGCTGGATGGTGCGGATGCCGGAGATGGCATAGAGCAAAAGCAGGACCACAAAGACCCAGCGTGCGTGCGCGGTGAGCTGCTTCAGGAAAAGCAGCAGCGCCTCGACGAGATGGCCGTCGTGGCGCAGCGGTGAGGGGGCTTGGGGTGAAGGGGTCATCACGGGTCGGTTCCAATCGGCGCGGGTGACGTCGGCAGGCTCTCCACGGGCTTCACGGGATTCCCATCCCCCTCCTTGACCTTCAGCCAGTGAAAGGGAGCCACGGAGGTGTCGAGCACGACGGTGGTGTTTTTGTCCACGACAGTGCGCAGGCTCTGCAGCTCCCGCAGGAAGCGGTAAAAGGCAGGATCTTTGCCATGCGCGGCGGCATAGATGGCAGCGGCCTCGGCCTCGGCCTTGCCGCGCATCTCCTCGGCCTGGCGTTTCGCATCGGCGATGAGGAAGGAGGCCTGCTTATCAGTCTCCGCCTTCATCTCGGCCGCCTTGGCGCGGCCCTCCGCACGGTATTGTGTGGCCTCGCGTTTGCGCTCCGCTCTCATGCGACGGAAGACCGACTCCGTGTTTGCCTCCGGAAGCTGGATCTGCGTGATGCCGGTGGTCGTGAGGTCGATGCCGAGCTGCTTGAGTGCATCGGGTGCGGCGAGAGTCAGGATTTCCTTCTCCAGCGCGGGGATGGAGGCTCCGACACGCTCGTCGCCGACGAGATCAGCGAAGTCATGGCTGCCCAGGACGGTGTTTCGTGCGCTGGTGATGAGGGCGTCTAGCTTTTGCCGCGCAGGCTCAAAATCGCGCACGGCGGTGTGGAAGGTCAGCGCCTCATGGACACGCCAGGTGAAGAAAACCGGCACGATGACATTGCGTTGGTCACGCGTGAGCGATTCGCTGATGCGTATCTCGGCGTGCTGGAGGCGGCGGTCAATGCGCACGAGGTGCTCAAGCGGCACTGGCAGGCGGAAGTGCAGCCCGGGCTGCTCCACCGTGCGCAGGGGCTTGCCAAAGCGCAGGACGATGACGTGCTCGGCCTCATTGACGAGGAAACAGCAGGCAAAGGCGAGCACGAGCAGTGCTGCGCCGATGAAGAGGGCGAGGCGCAGCATGATCGTGCGGCGGGCGGTGGAGTCAGGCGGTGAGTCGCTCATGGTTTTGGCGCGGAAGAGTTCTTGAGGACATTGTCAGCATCTGGCGGGGTCATGTCAGGCGCAGGAATCTCCCCCTGGCCCATTTTGACGAAGCCCTCGATCTCCATGTCGAAGGCTTCGAGGGACTTCACCGGGCGCGGGACGAGCGCCTGGGGCGCAGGTGGGGCGCTGCTGACGAAATCGGGATTCAGCACCTTGCGCAAATCAATGTGCGCGGGGATGCGTGTGCGGATGCTGTCGTCAAGGATCGCTTTCTTCGTGCTGCCGAGAGCTTCATCAAAGACGCGGAATCCTTCGCGCCACTGGAAGAGCAGCGGGCTCAGCTCCCACGCGACACGACGGCTCTCAAAACGCGCCGTCTGCCCGGCGACCTGAGCCTCGCGATTGTCCACGATGGACTGGGCCTGCTTCAGCGTGGCGGCAGCGAAGCCCTTGGCGTTGTAAAGGCTGTCCGTGTTGTTTGACTCGGCATCGTGGATCGTGGCCTCCTTATCCTCCATGGCGGAAATGACCTCCTGGAAGGTCTCTGCCACGCTGACCGGCGGATGCACATCCCGCAGCAAAACGTCCGTGATGGTGATGCCGGAGTCGAGCGCGTCCAGCGCCGTCTGCAGTCGCAGGCGGAACTCCGCGCGCATCTCTTCCCGTGCCTGCGTCATGATCTGTGCTGCCTTACGCGGTAGCGCCAGCGTGAGGAGCACACGCTGTGCCTCCTGCGCCAGCAACTCCTCCGGACGCGCGATGCTGCGCAGGAAGCGCAGCGGATCGCTCACACGAAAAAGAATCGGCACGCTGATGGAAAGGAAGTCATCCCCGCCACCGACGAGAGACTGCTGCTCCCCCTCGTAATGCGCCCGCTCCCACAAGATCGGCTGCCCTTGATCGGTGCGGAAGCCCAGCACCACCTCACGCACGCGGCCCGTGTCCACGAGTTGCACGCCACCGAGAGGCCATGGCAGGGAGGTGTGCAGTCCAGGCTCCAGCGCCGTCTTTTCCCATGAGCCCAGATACTGACGCACGCCCTGGCTACCAGCGGGCACCTCATGCAGACAGGACGCCGCCCAGGCGACGAGTAAAACAGCCGCCACCAGCCGCAGCAGCCCGCCGCGCACCACCGGCCACATCCACATGTCCGCCAGTTTGAGCGAGACATGATCGTCCGCATCGGAAGCAGCCATCGCAGGCAGACAGTCACGCCACTCTGGACCGAGCCATGCAAAAAAGAAAAACGCGCCAGGTTGCGCCAGGCTCTGCCAATGGCGGCGCGGTGTGTAAAGGCGCACGGTCAGACGAGACAGCGTGTCCGCCACGAGCAGGCTAACACACAGCCCCAGTGCGAGAGATAGCCAACCGTGCAGCGGTGTTTGCAAATACTGCGCGGCCAGCAGCACACCCGCACAGATGAAATGAATGACGACTAACAGGCGCAGCAGGCAGCGCCGCAGCGGAGGCCATGCCCCGGCCCTCGTCGAGGCCAGGATGCCTGAAAAAGAGAGCACCGCGCCGCTCACCAAAGCCCCCACGGCCAGTCCGGGGCTAACGATGCCGATGGGAGCCCATTCGGAACGAAATAAAAGAGCCGGGATGAGAGCCGCGAGTGCCAGCAACACACCCGTGGCAGGCCGGGCGTGGAAAAGACACGCGATCAACATCACCAGTGCCGCCATCGGCAGCAGCCAGATCATTTTGAAAACCAGAACGCAAACCAACAGACCCGCCACCTCCATCCACAGCAGGACAGAAGGGAAAATCGAAGGGCGGGAGATGGGAAAAGACATGGCTTCCTGGGAACGAAAGTCCCGGCCACGCACAGTGCATGGCCGGGATGAGCTTATGACAGAACTGTCAGGCTATGGATCAAGGAACAACTGGGCGCATGATCAGAACCTGGCCGTCTTCGGTGAATTCAGCTTGGGCCTCAGCTTTGGTGTAGGTGCCGCCACCGAGGTGGGCAGGCTTGGCGATGTTGCTGCGCATGCGAGAGGTGGCACCGAGGTGGCCCTGCACATTGATGACGAAGGTGCCCGGGCCAAAGATCGCATCGGAGGTCACCACGCCAGACGTTTCCCACAGACCTGCCGTGTGGCCGGTTGAAGAGTCACGGCTCTGCACATAGGCGTAGTTGAAGGTGGACTGGAGCTTCGCGGCGTAGGCAGCATTGCGGTTCAGCGTCCACACGCCACCATTGCGGGAGAAGTTGGCAAACACGGCGTCAGCAGGGCTGTTACGGTCTTCGCAGATGACGATGAAGTCCTTGGAGACGGCGATGTTATCGACGCTGACTGGATAATCGGTGGTGCCGATGGCGCCCTGTGTGTAGGTGCCAAGAGCGCCGGTGATCGGAGCCGTCAAGCGACCTGTGGCTGCGCCGGAATAGCTACCGGAGGGGTAGATGATCGTATCCGAATTGTACACGACATTGAGCGTACCGTTGGCGATCGGGTTGGTCGGATTCATCGTCAGCTCATACAAACGACCAAGGCGGTTCGGGCCGCTACCACCGGTGGTGGCCAGGAACACGCTGCGGGTAGGCTGTTTTGGATCAAACTCAATGTCTTCCACGCGTACAAAGCCGAAACCGCCGAGGACGTCGGACTGTATCGAGAGCTGAGAATGCGTGAGCGCAGCACCGTTCGGTACTTCCACCCACTTCATGGCAAGGCTGCCACTGGTGAAGGTCCCTTCGTTATGCTGGGCGGCGTTGCCGCAGAGCACGTAGATCTTGCCATTGGTCAGGCCGTTCTTATCCAGCACGCTGTTGGAGCGGCGGAGTTTGGTACCAACATACATGTACATGTAGGACACAACGTTGCCAGTGGCCGCACCATCTTCCGAGGAAAGGATGACGGTCTTGTCATCACGGCGGGGTTGCACAATCGTCGTCTCGCGGATGACACGGCCAAGATCTGGCACGGTGTACATCTTGCCGTCGGCGACAACAACGGTCTGCGAGCCGCCCGCATCGTAGTTGCCACTGTCAGACTCTTCATTGGTGAAGAACAACGGGCGGTCCATGCCATGCTCGCGGCCGGCGAAAGAACCGGAGCAGAAGCGGGTGAAGCCAGCGGCGTCGCCCTCAAGCGGAGGACGAGTGCCAAGCGCGCCTGAAGCCTGCGTGTTCTCAAGGAAGAGTTCCTTGTGAGCCACGCTGCCGTTGAGGATGGCCCCTGTGGTGCCATTCAGCGAGAAGCGGGAAACCCAAGCACCCTTGTACCGTGTGGAGCCGGCCAAGCTGTCGAACGGACCTTGGTTAACGGTGCTAGGAGTTTCGTGAGCGACGAAAAGGATGTTTTCGCCACTGACGCTGTCTTTATAGATGCCCATGGCATCTGGGATGCCGCAGAAAGCGAAGTTCGTGGCCCCGACTGGACCCGTGCCTGGCGTGACTGGCACGCGGTCGCCGACCGTGACGATGGGGTTGAAGCTGAAGTTCGAGGTAGGAGTCGCGTTAAGATAAGAGGGCTCGGAAGTCAGGAAGCCCTGACCGAAGGCGGATGTCGAAGCGAGCGCGAGGCCCGCCGCAAGGAGAGTGGTGCATTTCATGGGTTGTCGAGTAGTGGTGTTGGGTTGATCTGCGCCCGAAGACGCAGAAAAGGGATTTAGGCGACTGCGACGCGGCGGCGGCGGAACAAAAGGCCCGCACCGGCCAAGCCGAGGAGCAGCGCGCGGGAAGGTTCAGGCACCTGCGCGATGGACTCCATGCCGACGCCGGCACCGAAACCAGCGGCCAAAGTGGCTGCACCGGTGGAGGTGTTGATCGAGTAGAGTGAGGAAGTCAGGCCATCCGTGGACAATGTGCCCCAAAGCACTCCTTCCGCGTCCACCGTGAGGCCGCCAAAGGAGACCACATCAAGACCCAGGCCGCCAATGGTCAATAGCTCGCTGAAGTTCGGATCCAGGCTTGAAGCAAGGATGTCGAGATCAGCGTCCACGAAGTACGCATTGCCGAAGTCCGCGTCGATGCCTGCGCCGAAAATTTTCGGTGCCGTGCCGAAGTTTGCGTCACCTGTGCCAAAGACCAGCGCAGGGTTGTTGGTGCGCGTTCCGTCAGCAGCGATCAGCACGCTCTCCGCGGCATCACTGGCGAAGAGAAACTTCTGGGTGAAGGGATCGTAGGCAAGGCCAGCGGTGAAGCCGGTGGGAGTGAAGGTGCTATCGATGACGGTTGCGACGCCGGCTTGGCTGACGGAGTAGAAGTTGCCGTTGGTGTCGATGCCGTAGTGGCTGTTGTTGTCGCTGTTCCAGGCCAAGTTCACCAGAACCGCACTCGGATCAGCGGTGACGCCATCAGAGGCCTTCAAGCCAGTGATGGCGAAGTCGGTGAGGAAAGTGGCGGGGGCCGATGAGTCGAACGAGACGAGACGATTGTTGGCAGTCACACCGAGAAGTGTGACGGCATCAACCGGCAGGGAAAGCGCCGCGAAGGCACCGAGTAGGATGGCTGTGTGTTTCATGACGGGAGTGCTTTGAAGGTTGTCCATGCAGCCGTAGAAAAATCATTTCGACGGCACAGACTTCTGTAGCGGCTCGCTCCACCCATTCGCAAAACAGCCTTTGCGACGTTTTCGACATGTATCAAAATCGTCAAAAAAAAACAGTTACCCATGGTGTCTCCTGTTTGAAACACTCGCGTGTCACACCGTGCGCGTGACCATTCAGTGGCTTGTGTGCCCGCATGTCATACGCCAATGAAAACGCCCCACGAATACCCTCCATGCAGCGCATCCTTTTCATCCTCTCATTCAGTCTCTGGGCTGCCAGCGCCAACGCGGCCACGCTTTGGAACGAGGCTGTCTCAGGCGACCTCTCAGGCAACCACTTGGCACCAACCCCGGTGACCTTCACTTCTGGCACGAACACCCTCATGGGCAGCATGGGCGACGCTCCTGCGGATGGCATCCCGCTTGATCGCGACATTTTTACTTTCACCATCGCGCCAGGCTTCCAGCTCACCGCGATTGACGTCATCAGCTATTCTCCACGGAGTCAGCCTTTCTATGCCATCGCTCCTGGCACCAGCATCAGCATCACGAATTCCTCCGGGCACCTAGCCAACACGCTCGTCACCGGCCTGAACGATCTTCTCTTTCAGATGGCTGGCGGCTCATTCAGTGGCGGCACCGGCATCTCCAGCCCGCTCGGACCCGGCACCTACACCGCTTGGTTTCAGGAAGTCTCAGCCGTGGTCACCTACCAGATGGACTACCAAGTCGCCGCCGTGCCGGAGCCATCCCACGGCATGCTATTGCTGTCAGGCATCGGCGGCCTGCTGATTAGGCGGTCGCGGCGGATGACGGTTGGTTGATGCCTTGCCGCATCCGCCCGGCGCGATGGACTTTCCTGCCGATCTGCCTCCCAACGGCAAGATCAGCCCCAACATGTCGTACAAGCGGTTGATACTGCCTTTTCAACACGCACCCAACACACACCATGTTCCGCATTCCTGGAGTTCCCGGTAAAGACCTTTGTGACAACCATCTCGGCAGTACGCGCCGTGACATTCTCCGCGTCGGTGGCGCTGGAATCATGGGACTCACGCTCAACAACATCCTTCGCGGTCAAGCCATGGCCAACACCTCGCCAAACGCAGGCCGCGCTGGCTGGGGCAAGGCGAAGCATGTGCTCATGATCTACCTCCAGGGCGGCCCCTCACACCTCGACCTTTGGGACCCGAAGGAAAACGTGCCGGACAAAGTGCGCTCGGCTTTCAAAACCATTCCGACCAAGGTGCCCGGCAAGCACTTCACTGAGATCCTTCCCGGCCTCGCGAAGGTGAACGACAAGTTCACCATGATCAATTCGATGAGCTACACGCCAAACGGGCTCTTCAATCACACCGCCGCGATCTACCAGATCATGACCGGCTACACGACGGACAAGGTCAGCCCCTCCGGCCAGCTCGAACCACCGAACGCGAAAGACTTCCCGAACTTCGGCTCGAACATCATCCGTCTCAAGCCGCCGACGGAGCCGATGCTGCCCTTCGTCCAGCTTCCGCGTCCTTTGCAGGAATACAACGTCGTCGGCAAAGGCGGCGGTGCGGGCTTCCTCGGCAAGGCCTACGATCCTTACACGCTCTTCCCCGATGGCGACGATCTCGACATGGGCAAGATGGACCGCATCAAAATCGAAGACCTGCAACTGCGCCCCGACCTCTTCAGCGTGCGCCTGGAGCGTCGTGCGAAGCTCCGCGATGCCATCAACGACCAGATGCCCGCCATTGAGGCCGCCACCAAGGATCTCAGCCTCGACAGCTACTACAGCCAAGCGTTGAACCTCATCTCCAGCGGTCGTGCCCGCGATGCCTTCGCCCTCGACCGCGAGTCTGAAAAACTCCGCGACCGCTACGGCCGCAACACCTTCGGTCAAAGCTGCCTGCTCGCCCGTCGTCTGCTCGAAGCTGGCACCCGCGTCGTCGAAGTCATCTGGCCCAAAGTCGCCAACTCCGACAATCACAGCTGGGACCACCACGTCGGCCTTACCGACCGCATGAAGACCAAATCCGGCCCCATGCTCGACCAGGGGCTCAGCGCTTTGTTTGACGACCTCGACGCCAGCGGCCTGCTTGACGAAACCCTCGTCGTCGCCCTCGGCGAATTCGGGCGCAGCCCTGAAAAAGGCGTCTCCACTTCCGGCAACGGCAACAGCGCCGACGGTCGCGACCATTGGCCTTATTGCTACACCGCCATCGTCGGCGGCGCCGGCATCAAGCGCGGCTACGTCCACGGCAAATCCGACAAAACCGGCTCCGCCCCGACCGAAGACGCCGTCCATCCGATGGAACTGCTCGCCACCATCTACCACAGCGTCGGCATCGACCCTGAGACCATCGTTTACAATCACCTCAACCAACCGCGTGAGCTGGTGAAGGCCAAGCCGGTGACGAAACTGTTTGCTTGATCTAATCGCGATCAAAGAGGCAGGACGAAAGTCCTGCCTCTTTTTGTTATTCGGCCCGCTGCGGCACCTTCACGAGCAGGCGTGTGTCGTAGCCCTGCTTCGCCATCCGCTCCAGAATGCCGCGATACGTCGCTTCATCGAGTACGGGCTTGCGGCTGAGCACCCAGGCCAGTTTGCGACTGGGATAGCCGATCACGCTCCACTGGTAGTCCGGGTCGAGGTCGATGATGAGATACGGCACCCGCAGCGGCCAGACAAACTGCACACGCCATTCGGCGTTGGTGCTCTTGTTGTGGACCCAGGCCACGCCCTTCCACTGCTCCAGCGGTGCATCGAGGCTGCCGCGTCGGAACAGGAAGATGTTGTCCATTTTGCCATCCGGGCGCAGCGCGTAGCGGTCCAGCGTGCCGACCTTGCCCTTTTCAAGCGAGTAAGGGATGTGAGCAAAGACGAACCAATCTCCCACATAGCGGTTGAGATCGACATGAGGCACAGTTTGCAACGGGGCAGGTTTCATAGGGGCGCAAGAGGCGAGGCTGAGCAGCGATAGCAGCAGGAGGCCGAGGGTGGATGATCGAGTGCGCATGCTGGATGAACGAATCCTGAAGGCGCATGGGCGCGAAATCAGACGTATCATTCTCACATGCCTGCCATACCCACGCTCGAATCTCGTCTAGCCGTCCGTGCGCGACCTTCACGTCAGCATGTGCTGCTGCAGCGCTGGGAGAAGCTGGCCTTCCTGCACTGGCGCTGGGACGCGGCGGACATCCAGCGCACGCTGCCGCCGGGATTGTTTGTGGACACGTTTCAAGGCGATGCCTGGCTTGCCATCGTGCCGTTTTACATGCGTGGCATTCGCCCGCGCTTCTGCCCGCCCGTGCCGGGCATCAGTGACTTCCTCGAACTCAACGTCCGCACTTATGTGCATGACGAACAGGGCCGCGCTGGCGTGTGGTTTTACTCGCTGGACTGCGATCAGCCGCTCGCTGTCTGGGCCGCGCGCACGTTTTTCCATCTGCCGTATCAACACGCCCGCATGCAGGCACCGATGACAGACGGCTGGATCGACTACACCTGCCAGCGTCGCGGAGAACCCGCACAGACGCGCTTGCGCTATCAACTCTCTGACGAAACAAGAACGGCCGCACCCGGCACGCTCGAATTTTTCCTCGCTGAGCGCTACCTGCTCTTCTCGCCAAGCCCGCGTGGCATCCGCTGCGGCCAGGTGCATCACGTTCCTTATCCACTCGCGGAGGCGAAGTTGGATGCCTGGGACGCGAAGCCGCTGCTTCAGGCCGGTTTCAGCGATCCCCAGCGTCCGCCCGACCACGTCATCGGCTCCCCTGGCGTGGATGTGCGCGTGTACCCGCTCACGGCATGATCTTTGGAACAAACCCGAGCCACGCGAACGTTGAATGGTGCTCAGACCATGAAACTTGCTCTTCTCCCGTTCCTGCTCGTCGCATCTCTTCACGCGCAAACTCCCGCGCCCGCCGTTAACCCGGCGCCCGTGCCCAAACGCGCCCCCACCATCGCGAATGTGGCCTACGGCACGCATGAGCGGCAGGTGCTCGACTTCTACAAGGCAGAGTCCACCAAGCCCACACCGCTGTTGTTCTTCATCCATGGCGGTGGCTGGGTGAATGGCGACAAGGCGAATCCTGCTCCGGCCCAGGCCTGCCTCGCCGCAGGCATCTCGGTCGTCTCGATCAACTATCGTTATTCTTACCAAGCGCAGCTCGCCGGAATGATACCGCCGGTGCAGTGGCCGCTGGAGGATGCGGCACGTGCCTTGCAGTTCGTGCGTAGCAAGGCAGCCGAATGGAACATCGACAAGCAGCGCATCGGTGCCAGCGGCGGCAGTGCAGGCGCATGTAGCAGTCTCTATCTCGCTTTTCATGATGACATGGCCGATCCAAACAGCAGCGATCCTGTCGCACGCGAATCCACGCGACTCTGGTGCGCGGCGGTGGAAGGGGCGCAGACCTCGCTCGATCCGAAGCAGCTCAAGGAGTGGACGCCGAACAGCCGTTACGGCGGCCACGCCTTCGGCTTCATGGACCCGAACGACAAAAAGACGCGCGACACCCGGTTTGCCGAGTTTTTGGAAAAACGCGAGTCCGTGCTGAAGTGGATCAAGCGGTACTCACCTTACGAACTCGTCTCCAAGGACGATCCGCCTGTTTATCTCCGTTATGGCGACACACCCGCCCTCGGGCAGCCGCAAAAAGACCCCACGCACACCTCCAACTACGGCGTCAAACTCCAGGAACACTGCCAGGCCATTGGCACCGAGTGCGAACTCGTCTATCCCAACGCTTCGAATGTGAAGCACAAGACAACTGCGGAGTTTTTGATCGCGACGTTGAAGAATTAGATACGTTATGATAGCCTCGGCCTATGAACATGGTCCTCAACACCGATGTCCTCAGCATGGCGGAGTTCGCCTTGGATACACGCGAGCATTCAGCGCGTCTGAAACAGCGGGGGCGGGCGACGGTGTTGACTCACGATGGTGAGGCGGCGGCGGTGCTCGTGCCGGTGGAGGCGTATGAAAAAATGGCCCGGGAGGCTCATGAGCATCAGATGGACCAGCGGTTGAAGACGGCTGTCGAATCTTATGCCCAGGGAGAACACGGCACGCCTGCACGTGAGTTTTTCGACAGCCTTTACCTAGAAGACGACCAGACGACGGAACGTGCATGAGCTACTCGCTGACTCTTGCGACTGAAGCCAAACTGAGCATCCGGCAGCAGCGTCAGTGGTACCGCACCGAGTTGGAGGATGGAGATGTGCTGGCAAAGCGATGGACGCGCGAATTGGACCAGGCCCTCGAAAAACTCTGTGAGCATCCAGAGCGGCACAGCTTGGCTGCTGAAAACGGCAGATGGCACCCCGAAGTCGTGCTTCGTCGGATGCTGTTCCGTCCATGGAAGTCAGGCATGGGCTGGCGGGTGCTGTTCACGGTGGATGAGCAGGAGCAGGTGGTGACGGTGCTGCAAGTCCGGCATGAACACCGGCCCCCGCTCAAAGAAAGCGCGGAGTGATGTTTGTTATCAGCCTGTGAGATGGCCGTTCGTGCCGACGTTTGATCGGCCCACCATGAAATTCACCCTTTCCCTCCTCCTGCTCACCAGCCTCTCCTTCGCCGCCGAAACTCCGGCGAAGAAGGCTGAAGCGCCCGCCAAGAAGGCTCCGGCCAAGAAAGTTTATCCGCAGAATCCGCCGAAGACGGTGGCTGATTTCAAATATGGCCCGCATGAGCGAAACGTGCTCGATTTCTGGCAGGCGAAGTCGGATAAGCCCACGCCGCTGCTGTTTTACATCCATGGCGGCGGTTGGATGGGCGGAGACAAGGCGGGGATCGCCGTGGAGCCGTTTTTGAAGGCAGGCATCTCCGTTGTTTCGATCAACTACCGCTACATCTCGCAGGCGCAAGAGGTGGAGCCGCCTGTGAAAGCGCCGCTGCATGACGCGGCGCTCGCCTTGCAGACCGTGCGCAGCAAGGCAGCGGAGTGGAACATCGACAAGACACGCATCGGCGCCAGTGGCGGCTCGGCGGGCGCGTGTTCCAGCCTGTGGCTGGCCTTCCACCCCGACATGGCCGATCCGAAGAGCAGCGACCCCATCGCGCGTGAATCGACTCGGCTCTTCTGTGCGGCGGTGAATGGCGCACAGACCACGCTGGACCCGCAGCAGATGAAGGCATGGACGCCGAACAGCTCCTACGGCGGACATGCCTTCCTTCCTGGCAAGGAACGCCCGAAATTCGACGCCTTCCTGGCCGCACGGGAGAAAATCCTGCCGTGGATCGCCGAGTACTCGCCCTACGCGCTTGTTTCGTCGGATGATCCGCCGGTTTACCTCTCCTTTGGCGCTCCGCCTGCGATGGGACAGGTGCAGAAGGATCCGACACACACCGCGAACTTTGGCGTGAAGCTGCAGGAGCACTGCAAGGCGAATGGTGTGGCCTGTGAGCTGTTTTATCCGGGTGTGACTGACGTGAAGGCCAAAGCAACGACGGAGTACCTGATCGCGAAGCTCAAGGAGTAGGCATCAGCATCTTCTGAAAACAGGCTGCGGAGAGAGAACTACCTCCGCAGCTTTTTCTTCAGGCGCATCCAAGTCGGCACGTCGAGATCCTCACCCTGTATGATGGAGGGTTCGGTGTCCTTGAAGCGGCCGCGATCTTCTTCGCCGAGGCTGAAGGTCTGCTGCGGATCGCTGGCAGGCTTGCGAGCGACGATGGTGGTGGCGTGAATCGTCGTGACGGCAGGCGGCGGGTTGTCGAACGAGATCAATTCATCCTGCGGCGGAGCAAACTCTGTTTGCAGCGTCACACTACGGGCGACGACAGAGGCCAGCGTGGATTCCTTGGCACGGGCCGCCTCGGCGAGTTCTCTTGCCACCGGCGTGCGCACGGGAATGCGGGCGGTGGCAGGCGTGGGTGCGATTTCAGGCGGCGCGGGCGGCGCGGCCGCAAACTCTGCCTCATCCAAAAATGTCGGCTCTTCTTCTTCGATGAAAGGCTCTGGTTCCGGTTCTGGGATGCTTTCGACGGCTTCCACGGCAGGAGAGTGCGCTGGGGCAGTGATCTCCTCGGACTTGAAAAGCAGTTCGGCCACGGGCTCTGCATGCATCGGCAGCGGTGCGACGGCTTTTTTCACCGGTGTCTCACGTCTAGGCGCGGGGGCTGCCTCGGCACGCGGCTGGAGCATTTCAGACGGCGGCGCAGCGGTGGCGTGCGCATTGAGCTGACTCAGACCGAGGGAGCTGATGAGCGTGATGGCAATCGCATCTCCCAGCTTCGCATCGACACCGAGACCGAAGAGGATGTGCGTTTGGTCGGGCACATGACGGCCAAGCTGCTTCATGACGCCCTCAACCTCGACCAGTGTGAGCGACTCTCCGCCGGCAACGTGAACGAGCAGCGTCCTGGTCTGATGCAGGAGGCGTCCTTGGTCGATGAGCGGACTCTTGAGCGCCTTTTTGAGCGCTTCGGTGCCACGGTTTTGACCCCGGGCCTCGCCAAAGCCGAACAGGCAGCGGCCATTGGTGGCGGCCAGCGCGGTGGTAAGATCATCCAGGCCGAGCTTCACCAGCCCTGGCGTGGAGGTGATGGTGGAAACCGCACGGAGGCTCTGGGCGATGAGCTGATCCGCCTGATTGAAGGCTTTCTGGATGCCGTCCTTCGGCAGGATGAGCTCTCCCATGCGATTGTTTTCAAAAAGCACGAGCGCATCGGCTCGTTTTTGCAGCAGTTCGAGTGCTTCCTCCGCCTGAGCAAGTCGGCGGCGGCCTTCAAAGCTGAAGGGCATGGTGGCAACGACCAAAACAAGCGCCCCGGTGCCTTTGGCGATTTCAGCGATGACTGGAGCCGCGCCACTGCCGGTGCCGCCGCCCAGACCGGCGCTGATGAAGATGATGTCGTGATTTTCGACCGACTGGCGGATCTGCTCACGGGAGAACAGAGCAGCTTCGCGCCCAAGATCCGGATCTCCCCCCGCGCCGATGCCTTTCATCAGCTCCGCGCCGAGCTGAATCTTCACCGGTGCCATGGAGTGGCCTAGCACACGCACATCGGTGTGAGCGCAGATGAGCGTGGCCTCGACGATGCGGTCGAGCGTGATGCGATCGACGACATTGGAGCCAGCACCGCCGATGCCAACGATGCAGATGCGAGGCCCGGTTTTACTGGCGCCTTCGCTGGACTGGGAACGGTCGTATTCTACCATAATCGTGGGTGGTTTAGGATGGGCTGGCTGGTGATTAAAGAGTGACGGAGGATAGAAGCTCCTGCATGCGCCTGCCGAGGCGCTTCAAGGGCGAGAGAAAAGGCTTTTCGCTGTCGAGGATCTGCGCGTAGCGGATGAGACCGATGGGCGCGGAATACTGCGGGTTCTCGAAGGTGGCGGTGATGCCGCTCACGGGAGCGGAGCCAGCGCGTGTGACTTTGGTGCCAAACACCTCACGCGCCACGGCGTCAACGCCTTTCATGAGGCTCACGCCACCGGTGAGGTAAATGCCCGCCCCGAGGCGGCCGAGATGCTCCTCCACACGCACGCGCACCTGAATGAGAATTTCCTTGGTGCGCAGATTCATGACCTCGTTCAGGAAAGCACGCTCGACCTCGCCGAGGACCAAACCGGTATCGTCCTCAATGCTGAGCATCTCGCCCTCTGGCACTTCATCGTATAAAACACTGCCTTCCTCGACCTTCAGCCGCTCAGCGCGGCCGTTCGGGATTTGCAGGGCCATCGCCACGTCGTTCGTGATGTGATCGCCTCCCAGCGGCACACACCCGGAGGCGGTGATCATGCCGTCTTCATACAAAACGTAATCGCAGGTGCCGGCACCGAAGTCGATCATGAGTGCGCCTTGCATTTTCGCCTCACGCGTCAGCACGACCTGGGCAGCGGCGACGGGATTGAACACCACATCTTCGACTTCGAGCGGAATCTCACGCACGCAGCGGATGGCGTTCTGCACGCGGCCACGGATGCCGTGGATGATGTGATAGTCTGCCTCCAGCACACGCCCTTCGCGGCCAATCGGCTGCCGCACGGCCTCGACACCGTCAACGATGTACTGACGTGTCACGCTATGCAGGAAGACGTTCGACTGCGGAATGGAGACGCTGCGCGCGATCTCCTTCGCTTCTTCGACATCATCCTCGGTGATCTCGGTTTGATCGTCCGGCAGGCGGTGGCGGCCACGATTGTTCAGGCTTTCAATGTGCGCGCCGGTCACGCCGAGGAAGACATTGCGGATCATCACGTCACTGCGGTCCTCGGCGCGCACGAGCGCGTCATTCACGCAGGTCTGCACCTTTTCAAAATCGACGATCTCACCTTTGCGCACACCGCGCGAGGGCGCCTGGCCCACGCCGAGAATTTTGATGGCCCCGTCACGCTTCGCCTCGCCGACGACGACACAGATTTTGTGCGTTCCGATTTCGAGTCCTGCGTAGATGGTGCTTTTGGCCATGGAGAGAATCAGCGTGCGGGTGGGGTGGAGGCGGCGGCGGTGTCCGCCAGATTCAGCCCGGTGACGTCCGGTGGCTCGTGAAAGGTGGCGGGCGTGTTCACCCGTGCGAGGAGGTTCAAGGTGGCCACGCGCCAGTTCCGCGCCTGCGCCTCGTGGGTGAAACGGTCAAAGCGGGCGAGCTGCGGCTCAAGATCGTCCACACCAAAGGTGATTTTGACCTCGCCGACCAAATGAGCGACGAGCGACCACGCATTCGGGATCTCGATGCGTTCCAGCTTGGCGCGGCCATCTTCGTCACGCTTTTGCAGCTCCCGCATCAGGCGCAGGGCCGCGTGGACCTGCAAATCCGGCACCACCTTGCCGGGCACGGCCTCGCTGAGTCCAGAAAATTGAATGCGTGGCATGGCGAGGCATTGCTTCGTGATCACCTCGCACGGCACTGGCGCGCCCTCCGCGTCCATCAGGCAGCCCTTGCCGCTCAGCGGCTCCATCAGCTTCCATTTCGCGCACTCGATCCAGGCCACTGGCAATCTTTGCACGACATCCAGTCTCAGCTGGCCGTGGTAGTCACGGTGGATCACGGCGGACTTCACCTGCGGCAGGCGTTCGATCTTGGCCCGCACCTCGCGCAGGTTCATGGTGAGCAGGTTCGTGGCCGTGGTCAGGCCGGTGGCGGCGACGATCTGCTCGCGCGTGAGCGTGCCCTCCGTGTTCACCTCCACCGCCTTGAGTAGGAATTGGGCGTTCTTTTCCAGCGCCTCATGCCAGGTCACCCAGCCAAGGCCGAAGATGATCATCGCAGCGATCATCCACATGGCGGTGCGGAAGCCACGGCGGCGGCGCTCCTCCGCCTCATGCTCACGGATCACCGGGGACTCCGGCTCGTAGTCAATGACATGTGTGTCCGGTTCCGGGCGCTTCTTGGGAGAGCGCTTGGCAGCCTTTTTGGGACCTTTTTTCGCGGCGGACATGGCAGGCGGAAACAGCAACCAGCGGCACAGGCTGGCAAATCGCGTTATTTAATGGGCCTTAAATAATGGATTGCCAGTCCGATTGCCATAATTATTCGCGGAAAATACCGAGGCTATATTCACAGCCTGGGCGCTTATTCACATTCTTGAGCCGTGTTCACCGCTTCCTTATCGCCCAGCGACCCCAGCATGGCATGCCTGGTCCCTGGTTCTGAATCCACAAGATGGCGGTAAAACAAGAGAGCAAGACGCTGACTCAATCAGGCGGCCTTGCCCGCGGTCATGTAGCGCAGCAGCTTCGCCAGCGTGGTGCGCATGTCTTTGCGATCCACGATCATGTCCACCAAGCCATGCTGCATCATGAACTCGGCCGTTTGGAAGCCGGGTGGCAGGTCGGCGTGGGTCGTTTCCTTTACCACACGTGGACCAGCGAAACCGATCATGCACTTGGGCTCGGCGATGATGATGTCTCCCAGCGTGGCGAAACTGGCCGTCACACCGCCAGTGGTCGGATGCGTGAGAATGGAAATGTAAGGCAGGCGCGCCTCGGCGTGCCGGGCCAGCGCCCCGCTCGTCTTGGCCATCTGCATGAGGCTTAGGATGCCCTCATGCATGCGGGCACCACCGGAGGCGGAGAACACCAGGACCGGCTTGCGCTCGGCAGTGGCGGCTTCGATGGCACGGGTGATTTTTTCCCCCACCACACTGCCCATGCTGGCGCCGAGGAAGCGGAAATCCATGATGGCCAGCAGGACCGGCAGGCCTTCGATCAGCGCCCGTCCGGTGACGACAGCCTCGGTCAGCCCGGTTTTCTGCTGGTAGGCCTTCACCTTGTCCAGGTAGCCTTTGAAGCCGAGGGCGTTCACCGAGTCGAGCACCTTGTCCATCTCGACGAAGCTGCCCTCGTCCACCATGCTGGAGATGCGCTCTCCGGAGCTGATGGTGAAATGGTAGCCGCAGCTCGTGCAGACGCGGAGGTTCTTGCTCAATGCATCCTCGAAAAGACTCTCATTGCACGAGGGGCACTTCGTCCAGAGGCCCTCCGGCATGTCGCGTTTCTTTTCGCCAAGTTCGTCAACGGTGCGTTTTTTGAAAAATCCCATGGTAGGTCAATCGGTGTGGACGTCTTGCGATGACGGACCTGATGGGGCGTCTCCCCGAGTGGCATGTCGCAGGAGGTGTCGGGTAGGATCAAATCCACCCGGCGTTCGCACTGTCAGGCCCGGCCAGAGCCGGACGCGAGGCCGATCCTAGCCGCGTGCTGCGGTGATGACCACCACTTTTTCTGCCCCACCCTCCCGCCGCAGCACCCGGGCGCACTCGCTCGTCGTCGCGCCCGTGGTGAAAACATCGTCCACCAGCAGGATGCGGCGGCCTTGGAGCGCGGTTTTGGGCCGCCAGGGCCGTGGTTGACGCAGGGCAAAGGCCCCACGCAGGTTACGCAGCCGCTCATCGCGGTCCAGGCTCGCCTGCGTGTCGGTCTCGCGGATGCGAGCCAGGACGTTCGCCGCCGGGATGCCCGTCCACTGCGCCAGCCGTTGGCAGAGCTCCCAGCTTTGATTGAACTCTCGGTCCAGCTCGCGGCTGCGATGCAGCGGCACTGGCACCAGCAGCCAATCCGCCAGATTTTCCCCGGCCAGACGAGGTTCCTCCAAAGTCCGCAGCATCAGCGCCGCCAAAGCGCCGCGCAGTTGCAGGCGGCGGTCATACTTGAACTGGTGCACCAGCTCCCGCACCGCGCCCTCCGCCCGGCAGGCGGCCACGGCAAACTCGAACTCCAGTTTGCGCCCACTGCAGTTCATGCAGCGGAACTCATGCGTGAATGCCCCGTCATACATCTCCCCGCACACCCGGCAGTAAGGCGGCTCTACCCGCGGCAGTTCATCCGCGCAAACTTGGCAAAACCACGCCCTCTCACCGCTGCGCGGAGCCCCCTGCCCCAGCGGCACCTGGCACCCGCAGCACAAACGCGGGTAAATCAGGTCCACGAATGCCTCCAGAGCCGGGGCCATCACCCGGCGCATCACGGAAGGAGCTGATGGACCCGGATAAGCCATAGGGAAAGATGACCTCAATACTGATGCGCCGAGGAATAACTCACGAGATGGAGCGTGGCACACATGGCTCGAATTCAGTTTGCGGACGGCGGTTTGCGGAATGAGAGGGTGATCATGGGACAAGACGAAATCGAGCGCAACATGGGCGTGCAGCCTCTGGACGGGATCATGACCGAGCATGAAGTGACCAATCATGCCCTGGTGACCGCCAGTACCGAGCCGATGACCCACAAGGCCGTGCAGCGCGCCCGCAAAGGCCGCCGCCTGACCAAGCACATGAAACAGCGCATGTCCGACGCCCTGACCCTGCTCATGAAGCAGCAGGGCAAGGAGCTCGAGCGCCCGTGGGTGGTGAAGGATTTGTTCAACTATTGAGTTGGTAAAATAATGACGGGTAAAATGATCAGAACATCATTTTACCCGTCATCATTTTACCTCTGGCCTACGGAACCTGTAGCCAAGTGGCAAATCGGATAGCCATAGGTGCATCCTGCGGCTTGCCGTCGTGTTGGCAGCACGCTAGCATCTCATCCCATGTCCGACGCCATCTCCGACCGCCGTTTCGTCACCGCCGCTGAAAAAGTCGATTATCAGTCCCCGTGGACGCTCGAAGAGTGGCTCTGCCGCAGCGACATCGTCAACAACCAGCACCTCATGATGGTGCGCGCGAACATGGAGCCGGGCCGCAGCCATCCCTTCCACTCGCACCCGACCCGGGAGGAAATGATCTACATCATCTCCGGCAAGGCGGAGCAGTGGGTCGGCCAGCAGAAGAAAATCCTCGGTCCGGGCGACATGGCCTTCATCCCGATGGGCGAAATCCACGGCACCTGGAACGTGGGCGATGAAATGCTCGTCTTCCTCGCGATTCTTTCCCCCGCAAAGGCGGATGAGCCGGGCCTCGTCGATCACAGCGAGGAAGAGCCGTGGAAGTCGCTGCGCTCCGCTTAGCAGCCTCCCGGCGTGAGAAGTAAGAAGTAAGAAGTGTCGCCGACGGCAGCACAACCTCTAACCTCCACGGATCAGGCAGCCAAGAGTCGCCCTACGCCATCGCTATCCCCGCAGCTCCCTGCGCAGATCCGTCATCCCATCTCGCAGCGCGAACAACTCAGCGCGGAACTCGGCGAGCAAATCAAGCCGGCCCTGCCAAGCAGGCGATTCCACCAGCTCATTGAGCGCAGACAGCGCCTCGTTGGCCCAGTTCAGGCAGCGGCGCAGGATGGCGAGCGTGTAGCCTTTGTTCCTAGAACCAGGAAAGCCGCGCATGCCCAGCGCCCCGGCCAACTTTCCGCTGATGTTCATCGTGTTGCGGATGAAACGATCCAGCGCCGTGTCCCCGTCACTGGTCTCAGCGTTTTCTGAGCGCTCGTCATCCAGCTCGGTCATCAGGCGGATGACGAGATCATGCGCCCGCTTTTGCAGCGGATGCTGCTCCTTGGACTCCTCTTCTACAAGCCACTGGTCGAAGCCCTCCTCGTCAAACGCTTGCGGATCACTCGCATCAGGTTCGCCTTTCCAAGCCTCGCCATCGTCAGCCACCTCGGATTCACCCTCCCCACCGCCGAGCCTGTGGTCCCAGCCCATCACGAAGGACACACGGTCATCGTCCAGACCGTCCATGCCGTATTTTTCCAGTGCCTCCATGTGCGCGTCGCTCAGGCGATCGGACTGTTTGAGGGACGCCTCCCAGGACTCTTCACTGTCGTCGAAATCCTCGTCATCATCGTCATTCTTCGGCTCGGGACGTTGAATGATGCCCGCCAGCCAGCCGCGCATCGTGTGCAGGTTGGCCATCTTCTGCGCCTCCTCGGCGGCCGTGTCCATCTCCCACAGCCATTCCGAGACGCTGATCTCAAAGTCGGTGCTCTCAATGAACACGCGTCCGTTTTCCTCGGAGAACCACTCCACATAAAGCGAGTTTCGCCATTCTGAAGCGGCCTCTGTTTCATCGTCGTCTTCTTCGAACAGGCCATCCAGATCCTCGTTCTCCCCTTCGATCTTCACCTTCTGCGAGGCAGTGATGTCGCCGACGTAGCCCTTCTGCTTCAGGTGCAACGCGGCGGCAGCAGCCTGCGCTTCCGGCCGGGGATGGGTGAAGGTGATCCGGCTGCCCGCGACGTCGCGCCAGGCATCACCACGCAGGTCGAGCACGATCGGTTCCGCCTGACCAACGAGCCAGAGCTTCCCCCGCACGTTTCCACGGGTGGTGTTGTCGATTTCGCCTCGGATGACGGCAGTGTCCAGACGCAGGGCCATGCGCTCCACCAGAGCGTGGACGGTGCGGGGGTGTCAAGAACAGCGGCAAAGGAATGCGGCGCCACCGGCCCGGTGAAGTGCGTTCCCCGGCTTGACTCGCCCTTCTGGCTCGCTTGAGATTGCCCGCCCGCGTCATGGAACTGATCTCGATTGTAGAAGCCCTTCTTTTTGCCACCCAGGAGCCCCTGGGTGTGTCGCACATGTGCGCCGCCGTCAAAGACACGGCCAAGGACATCGTGGAGTCGGCCAGCGAAGACGTGGTGATCCCTGAGTGGGTGGCCCCGCTGGCGGCCACGACCGAAGAACAGGTGCGCGCGATCCTGGACGAGCTGATCGCCCGCTACGAGGCCGAGAAACACTCCTTCACCCTCGTCGAGCGTGCCAACGGCTGGCGTATCGCCGCCCGTGGCCAGTATGCCGAATGGTGTCGTGCGCTTTACCCCGGCAAGAAGGTGCAGCGCCTCAGCCAGCCCGCGCTCGAAACACTCGCCATCGTGGCCTACCGCCAGCCGATCACCAAAGCCGGCATCGAGGCCGTGCGCGGCGTTTCGGTGGATGCGATGGTGCAGCAGCTCATCGACCGCGGCTTGATGAAAATCGAAGGCCGCGCCGATCTTCCCGGCCGCCCGCTGCTCTACGGCACCACCGAGGCCTTCCTGGATCACTTCGGCGTGCGCAGCCTCGACGACATGCCCAACGCCTCCGAACTGCGCCGCGTGAAGCTCCCCACGGCCGAAGATGGCCCGACCGCCGCCGATCAACCGCAGGAACATCAGCTTTCCCTGGCCCCGGTGGCTGCGGCTGAGGCACCGGCGGCCGAAGCATCCTAACCCCCTTCCCTCCTGCGGCCCATGTCCCTCGATGAAGTCCGCCAAAAGATCGACAGCATCGATCAACAGCTTCTGCGTCTGCTCAACGAGCGCGCCGAGCTGGTGCATGCCGTCGGCGAGATCAAGCGCAAGGACGACCTCGACATCTATGTGCCAGGCCGTGAGGACCAGCTCCTGCGCAAGCTTGCCGAGATCAATCGCGCTCAAAACGGCCGCCTCACCGAGCGTGCTATCCGCGCCATCTACCGCGAGATCATGAGCGCCGCGCTCGCCTTGGAAGACAGCCTCAAAATTGCCTACCTCGGCCCCACCGGCTCCTGGACGCATCAGGCGGCGGTGAACAAGTTCGGCCACTGCGTCGAATACCTCGCCGAAGCCAGCACCGAGGGCGTGTTTGGCCGTGTGGCCGCGCAAACCGCCGACTACGGCGTGCTGCCCATCGAGCACTCCACCGAAGGCGCCGTGCATCACACGCTCGATCATCTCGCCGACAGCACCTTGCAGATCTACGCCGAGATTTTGTGGAAGGCCGACGCCGCCGTCATGGCGCAGGGGCCGCACGGCACCATCACCGAGATCCATGGTCGTGCCCAGATGCTCGCCCGCTGCCGTCCCTGGCTCGCGCAGGCTTTCCCCGCCGCTCAGCTCATCGAGTCCGCCAGTTCCAGCGCCGCCGCCACGCTCGCCGCGCAGAATCCCGCCATCGCTGCCCTCGGCACGCCGTTGAGCGCCGAGCTGCACGACCTGCGCGTCATCGCCACCTCCCCGCGTGAATACGCCACGCAGACCCGCTTCATCATCCTCGGCCGCCGCTCCGGCCCGCCCTCCGGCAACGACAACACCATGCTCATGATCCATTCCAAGGATCGCGTCGGTGCCTTGATGGAAGTGCTGCAAATCTTCGCCACGCGGAACATCAACGTCCGCCAGATTGAGAACCGCCCAACGCCCTGCGGCACCCAGGCCCGCTTCTTCCTCGAAATCAGCGGCCACCACTCCGATCCCGCCATCCAGCAAGCCGTCACCGCCCTGGAGCAGCACGCCGCGCAGGTCAAAACGCTCGGCAGCTATCCCGCACCAGGTTGGGTGGAGGAGCGGTGATCATCGCCTTGTGGCCCGCCTCATGGCAGAGAGCAGCGGCCTGCCGTGGCTCGACACTCGCCAAACAAGGCGGCAAGACCGTCATCCACGACTCCTGTGCCATGCCCGCCGGGGGCCGCTGAGGTAAACGGGGTCAGGTAAACGGGGTCAGGCTGCAACCGGCTGACAGAGCGCCAACGGACATAAAGTCATGGTTGTTTGTCATGCAGTTGCACACTGACCCGAATGGCACTGAATTAAGGCGGCTTTAGGACGAGAAACGTCCGCGTATTTGATCCCAAACAGGGCTTAATTCAGTGCCATTCCACACTGACCCCGTTTCCCCCGCTGCGCTCCAGGGCTGCTCCTTTGTCGCAGTCTGTCTCGTGGCTTCCGCCGCCACTCGGCTCAGCGGAAATGGGCACGGAGGAGGTGACCGCATTTCTGACAAACTTGGCGGTGAACCGTAAGCTCGCGGCTGCATCCCAAAACCAAGCCCTCAATGCGCTGGTGTTCTTATACCGGGAGGTGCTGAAGGTCGAGCTGGCAGGAATCGTCGCCGTCAGGGCCAAGAGACAGCAGCGCCTGCGCACGGAGGAGCGAGACGTTTTCACTCCACTCGACCAGGGAGGCCATTTCCTTGCGCTCCTCGACGGTGAGCAATCCGTCATTGTTACGATCCATCAACGTCTGCAAGCGTCGGTCCGCCCGCCGGGGAAGGGACAACTTCCCCACAGAGACGACCCAGGATTTTGGAGCCGAGATGATTGCTGCCATGACAGAGAAATGTTCGATGACACTGAGATTGTCAATATCGCAGGCCAGCCAGTGTGTGCAGACGGGCAGACCGGCATGGATTTCACAACCTTGCCTTCATCCACGCGTAAAAGCTCGCGCCAATTTGCGCGTAGCCGACGGGGTTGGGGTGAACGCCGTTGTTGTTGGGGTAGCCATCGACGGGGTCGAGGTTGAGTTCAGTGGGGACGAGGTGGATTCCGTCTTGTTCGCGATTGGAGAGGCGCTTGAGCATGAGCTGGACGATGCGGTGCTGGATGCGCTTCCAGCCCCAGCGCGGGTACTTGTCCTTGTAGTTGGCGGTAAAACCTTCCTGACGGGCGTTGGGCGGTGTGGTCAAACCGACAGCGAGGATGGCCTTGGGCGCGGCTTGGTGGAAGGCGGCGAGGAGTTTATCGGCGTTGTCGAGGACGCTGTGGATGGTGGCGTCGGGCTGGGTGGGATCGGCTCCGAAGCAGTCGTTGATGCCGAGGAGGAAGGTGACGACATCGGGCGGCTGGTTGTCGCAATGCTCGGCAAAATAGCGGTTCAAATCGAAGACTCCGGTTTTGCCATCGGCTGCAGGAAAGATGAAGGGGCTGGTGGCCTTACGGGCGAGCGGTCCGGCGGTGACGCCGGGAGTTTCGGGAGTGAATTTGGTGAGGAAGGTGGCCCAAGCCCAGCCGCCGTAGCCTTCATGCACGACGCCGGGCAAAGCACTGGCCGGTTTGTGCGTGCCGAGCATGGTCCACTTCGGATTGCCGGGACGGGAGAGCAGGTTGGCGATCTCGTTCGAGTAAACGGTGGCGTGCGTGAGGCTATCGCCCACGATGAGGAGACGCAGGGTTTTCTCGGCACCGGCTTTGCGAGGGGAGATGTGCAGCGTGGTCTTGCCCTGCTCCAACACCTTGCCACTGGCGTCTTTGATGGTGATGGCAAGCGGGTGGTCACCGACATCGGCATCCGTGGGCATCACGGTCCAGCGGCGGGCTTCGTTTTTGCCGAGTTTGCACTCGAACTCGAAGCGATAGTCCTGCGGCGTCTCGGTGAGCACGAGGTTGTCGTGGTAAAGGCTCATCGGCACGTCTGGCGTGGCGTAAACGACGGGCGGAAGCGTGAGCTGGAGATCGCCTGCGAAGGAGAGTGACGCTGCGAGGCAAAAAAGGAGGCCGTATGATTTCATGGAGCGCTGGGTGTGGCGGAGTGCTGCGGACTGGAAGTCCGCGCTCCACTACGAGCCACCGTGAACGAATCGTTCCATGAAGCGGACGATGGCGGCCATGGAAAGCTGGCCACCGGGCGTGGAGGGGAAGTAATCGGTGCCGTGGGTGCCCCAAGGAAGCTCGAGGAAGTGATGATCCTCACGCCCCGCACGCAATGCGGTGAAGCGGCGGCTGTGGCCGATGCCGACGAGGGAATCGAGCGTGCCGTGAATGAGCAGCGTGGGCAGGCTGTGCTGATCGAGAAACGTCGTGGCGGAAGCGCTGCGGTAGGCTGCGGGGACTTCGTGCGGATCACCGCCCATGTATTGGCGGACGAGCGTGAGCGATTTGAGCAGATCGTCCGGCACGGACCATTCGCGGGCCAGATGCATGTTCGGCGTGCCATACACCGAGATGCAGCCACCAGCACCGAGTTCAGGCATGCCATAAGCACAGGCAGCGGCGATTTGCGCACCCGCAGAACGCCCCATGAGGACGATGCGACTCGTGTCGATGCCGAGTTCGGCGGCGTGTTCACGAATCCACGCGAACGCATGGCGGGTGTCATCGGCTTGTGCAGGCCATTTGTGTTTTGGAGCGAGGCGATAACCGAAGGAGCAGAGAATGTAGCCGTGAGCAGCCAGTTCGGTGTTTGCGCCGATGAACTCACCCGGATCGCCGCTGTCCCAACCACCGGTGTGGGCGATGAGCAAGCAAGGCAGCGGTTGGTCAGCTCCGATAGGCCGATAGATCACGATGTCGAGCGCTTCATCGCCCTGCTGCCAATAAGTGCGGCGTTCGTGGTGGACTTCGAACTTGCGGGTGTGAAGCGGCAGCCACAAGCGCAGCCAGGAAAAGGCCAATCCTTGCGCCTTGGCGATGCGGGAGGCCTGGAAGGCCGGGATGAGGAAGACGCAGACGAGCAGCAGGCATGGCAAGGCGAACCAACGTGAAGTCTGCGCCGCCGGATAGATCAAAACGAGCGACAGCAGTGCCAGCCAGTGCCCGAACTCCAACGTGACAAGCTGCAACTGCCATTGCAGCTTCGTGGGCGACATCATCCAGGCGTTGAGCGCCAGCAGCGAGAGGAGGATGAGTGCCAGAAGGAGAGCCACGGATTTCACTGAACGGATGCCATACGGCAAATCCGGACGATTTGTGCTTTGGGATAAACCGATTCAGACAGGAGAATGGGGACAGTAGAATGGTTTTTTATTCTGCTGCCGATTGCATTTCAGGAAGATGAATTCACAAAACCCGGTCATGCGAAGCACATCCGTTTCGTCAGTGGTTCTGGATTCATCGAATCAAACAACAGAGGGCGGATTCTCGCGAATCCGCCCTCGTCGTGAAGGGGTGAATCAACCCGCAATCGTGAACACCTCACGGGCGTCCGCGATGCTGCCGGTGAGGGCGGCGGCGGCGACCATGATGGGGCTCATGAGGACGGTGCGGCCGGTGGGGCTGCCTTGACGGCCTTTGAAGTTGCGGTTCGAGGACGAAGCGCAGAGCTGATCGCCGATGAGCTTGTCGGGATTCATCGCGAGGCACATGGAACATCCAGCACCGCGCCATTCGAAACCAGCTTCGCTGAAGACTTTGTCGAGGCCTTCCTGACGGGCGAGGACATCGACAATCTGCGAGCCGGGAACGGCGATGGCTTTGACACCAGCGGCGACTTTGCGGCCTTTGATGTACTTCGCCACTTCGCGGAAGTCGCTGAGACGACCGTTGGTGCAGGAGCCGATGAAGGCCACGTCGATCTTGGTGCCCTTGATCGGCTGGCCGGCAGGCAGCTTCATGTAATCGAGCGCGTCCTGGATGGAGATGCGCGCAGGCTCGGTGGTGGCGCTTTCAGCGGTCGGCACGTTCTCGGTGACGGCGATGGCTTGGTCCGGGCTGGTTCCCCAAGTGACCGTTGGCGGCACGTCTTCTGCCTTGATGTTCACGATGTCATCGTAAACGGCGTCTGCGTCGGTGGCGACGGCACGCCATTTTTCGACGGTGTCGAGCCATTGATCCCCCTGCGGCGAATACGGGCGGCCTTTGAGGTATTCGAAGGTCTTTTCGTCCGGATTGACGTAACCGCAGCGCGCACCGCCTTCGATGCTCATGTTGCAGACGGTCATGCGCTCTTCCATCGACATGGCGTCAAAGAGGCTGCCGCCGTATTCGTAAGCGTAGCCGATGCCGCCGTTCGCGCCGAGCAGGCGGATGATGTGGAGGATCACGTCCTTCGCATAAACGCCGGGGCGAAGCTGGCCGTCCACATTGATGCGGCGGACCTTCATCTTGCCGAGCGCCATGGTCTGCGTGGCGAGGATGTCGCGCACCTGCGTGGTGCCGATGCCGAGGGCGATCGCGCCGAAAGCACCGTGCGTGGCGGTGTGGCTGTCGCCGCAGGCGATGGTGGTGCCGGGCTGGGTGATGCCCTGCTCAGGGCCGACGACGTGAACGATGCCCTGCTTGCCGCTGGCGAGGCTGAAATAGGTGATGCCGAAGTCCTTGGCGTTCTTGTTCAGCTCCTGGATCATCGCTTCAGCGAGCGGATCGGAAAACGGGGAGACCTGGCTGTCGGTGGGGACGATGTGATCGACCGTGGCGAAGGTGCGGTGCGGGTAGGCCACTTTCAGGTTCAAATCACGCAGCATGCCGAAGGCCTGCGGGCTGGTGACCTCATGGACGAGATGCGTGTCGATAAGGAGCTGTGCTTGGCCATTGGCGAGGGTGCCGACAACGTGCGAGTCCCAGACTTTTTCGAAGAGAGTTTTGCCCATGATGCGTGCGGATTGGTGGTTTAGAGGGCCGCGAGCCTAGCACGCCCGGCGGAGGGTGCAAGGATGGGTAAAAGCATGAATCTTGGCGGCGTGACGGCTTGCAAGTGTCGCCTTGCGATCCAGGCGTGGGCGAAGCATCTTCCGGCCATGAAATCCATCTCGCTCGACCTCGTCCGTGAACTGGCCGCGCTCGATCAATCGACCGCCGCGCAGTTCAAATACACGGTGCTGGCCATGATGCGGCGGGTGAAGGCCGGGCAGGCCCGCAAAGCTCAACCGTTTGCTGAACGCATCGCCCGCCACCCTGCCATTGGCACTTGGCCGGCTCATTTGGACGGGGACAAGCACATCTCCACCCTCCGGGATGAATGGAGCCGCTGAAACGCCCATGAGCGCTTTTTCGACTCCAATATCGTGATCGACATGCTCGCCGGGCATCCTCTCGCGCTGGCGGAGGCGGCTCTTCACGCCGAGGTGGCGATTTCACGCATCACTTGGATGGAAGTGCTCGTCGGGGCACCCGACACCGCGACCCAGGCCAGTTGGGAGTCGTTTCTTGCACAGTTTGAACTCATCGAACTGACCGAGGATGTGTGCCGGGAAGCCATCCAACTGCGGCAGCAGCACCACCTCAAACTGCCCGATGCCCTGATCTGGGCCTCTGCTCGCGCTTATGGCACCGATCTCGTGACGCGCAACACCAGGGACTTCGCCACCGGGACACCGGGAATCAGGGTGCCGTACACACTTTGACCAGGTGCAAGAAAGCCTCTTGGCTTTTGCCGCAGACCTGCCAGCATCCGCGCCCATGAAGTGGCTGAAAATACTGTATGTGCAGGTGCTGATCGGGATCGTTTTGGGGGTGCTGCTGGGACTGTTTTACCCAGAAACGGGCACGAAGATGCAGCCGCTGGCGGCGATCTTCATCAAGGCGATCAAGATGCTCATCGCGCCGATCATTTTCTGCACCGTGGTCGCAGGCATCGCCAGCATGGGCGATCTAAAACGCGTGGGCCGCGTCGGCTGGAAGGCGCTGGTGTATTTTGAGGTGCTGACCACGCTGGCGCTCATCATCGGCCTGCTGGTGGCCAACATCGCCCAACCGGGCGCGGGCATGCCGACGGAGGCCACGGCCAAAGAAACCGCCAAAATCACCGAGTTCGCGGAGAAGGCGCATGACACGAGCACGACCACCTTTGTGATGAACATCGTGCCGAAGACCTTCGTGGGCGCGTTCACGGACGAATCGGTGCTGCCGGCCCTGTTTCTCGCCATTCTCGTCTCCATCGCCATGTGCCAGATGCAGGAGCGCGGCCAGATCGTGCTGGAGC
The DNA here is from genome assembly GCA_026397635.1 of Verrucomicrobiota bacterium. Lineage (GTDB taxonomy): Bacteria > Verrucomicrobiota > Verrucomicrobiia > Verrucomicrobiales > Verrucomicrobiaceae > Prosthecobacter. The sequence goes on from JAPLUL010000069.1 coordinate 60,204, forward strand.
TGCTGCACGCGGTCGGGGAGGTGTTTTTCAAGCTGGTGGCGATGATCACCAAAGTAGCACCCATCGCGGCCTTCGGGGCCATGGCCTACACGGTCGGTTCAGAAGGACCGGGCACGCTGGTGAAGCTGGCGAAGGTGCTCGGCTGCGTCTATGTGACCTGCGGGCTGTTTGTCTTCGTGGTGCTGGGCCTGATCTGCCGTTTTTGCGGCTTTAGCCTGTGGAAGGTGCTCGTGTGCATCAAAGACGAGATCCTGCTGGTGCTCGGCACCTCGTCATCCGAGACCGCGCTGCCGCAGCTCATGAAAAAACTCGAACACGCTGGCTGTGACAAGTCCGTGGTCGGCGTGGTCATTCCCTCAGGCTACTCCTTCAATCTCGACGGCACCTGCATCTACCTCACGCTCGCCGCCTTGTTCGTCGCGCAGGCCACGAACACACCGCTGACACTCTGGCAGCAGCTCATGCTGCTCGGCGTGCTGCTGCTGACCTCCAAAGGCGCGGCAGGCGTTACGGGCGCGGGATTCATCACGCTGGTGGCCACTTTGAGCACCATCGACACCGGCATCCCCGTCGCCGGACTGGCGATGCTCATCGGCATCGACCGTTTCATGTCTGAAGCACGCGCTCTGACCAATCTCATCGGCAACACCGTCGCCACGCTTGTGGTAGCGAAGTGGGAGAAAGGCTTCGATGCGGAAAAAGGCGCGCTGCTGCTGCGGTAACTTAACAATCACCCAGTTTTCATGCGCCTCGTCCTCCAACGCGTCTCTTCCGCTTCCGTCACGGTCGATGGTGCCATCACCGGCCAAATCGGCCCTGGGCTGCTCATTCTCGCCGGCCTTGAGCACGACGACAACGCCGATGACCTCGCCTGGCTGGTGTCCAAGGTGACGCAGATGCGCATCTTTGCCGATACAGAGGGCAAGATGAATCTCTCCGTGAAGGACAGCGGCGGCGATCTGCTCGTGGTGAGCCAATTCACACTGCACGCCAGCACGAAGAAGGGCAACCGCCCCAGCTTCATCCGCGCCGCACGGCCCGAGACCGCCATCCCGCTCTATGAGCAGTTTCTCACGCTGCTGGAGGCCGAGATGGGTAAACCCGTGGCCCGCGGCATCTTCGGCGCGGACATGCAGGTCGCCCTCGTCAACGACGGCCCGGTGACGATCTGCATCGACTCGCGGGCAAAGGAATGACGCGCGTCACTCAGCCTTCTTCAGCTCCGCCAGCATCTCCAACAGGTTGTTCGTCAGAATCACGCTCGTGTCCTCCTGCACCGAGTTCGTGCCAAGCCAGGTCTCATAGCCGCCGAGCTTGTGCTGCTCCAGCGTCGGCAGGTAGCCGTGGCGGCCATTGGCGAGACCGATGACCATGGTCTGCGGAAACGGGCTGCGCTTTTTCAGATCGAGGCCGATCTCGACGAAAGTCTCGAACGGAATGCCGCACACCGCGAAGTCGCCGATGCGGATGGCCTGGATCTTCACCGTGATCGTTTCCTCGGGCCGCTCTGCCGCGCTCACGACGCTGTGCGCGTAGTTTTGCGCTAGGCGCGGCAGTTTCTCGATGGCGTCTTTGGCCTTCACCGCAAGCACCGCCTTCGCCTCTGCGAGATCTTGCGCCGAAGGACGGCGATACTTCAGCGTGATCTCGCGCTGGAGCATGCCGAGCCGCGCATCAGCGCGATGCTTGTCGATCTTCTGATGCGCCAGCCACGCCGTGTCTGCCGCCTTCGCCGCGACGAGACGAATCTGCTCAAACGGCTCGCGTGGAGGCCGCGTACTGCCAAAGGGGATGTTGTTGATGTCGCCCGAGGTGCCGTTGGACATCATGGCGACGAAGCTCTCATCGCTACGCATGCGTGAGGGCATCAGGCGGGCAAACTCACCGAAGTAATCGGCGGACAACTGGCCGCCGGGCGCAGCGCCGACGTAATGCAGCGAGTAGTTGGCAAAAATCGCGATCGGCTTCCGCTTCGCATCCTGCAAGGAAAGAATCGTGATATCAGGATCGGTCGGACCGGCGGGACGGTCGAGCACATCGGGGCTGGTGCCGGGATTCATCTTCACCGTGTCCATGCGGCCAAACGGATTCAGCGGCATCTTGCCCGGCTTCAGATACCAGCGGCGGTTGAAGACCTCGTCTGGCAGCGGGTGTGCCGCAGCGCCAACGGCGGCCGGTTTGAGCGCCGCATGGGCTTGAATGATGGACCCGGCCACTCCTTCGACGAACTGCTTGTAATAATTCGCCGCAGCCTCGCTGCGTGTGTTCAGCGAGGGGCCGCTGTGAGTGTGGGTCGATGAAATGAGCATCTTGTCCACCGACATGCCGGTCTTCGTGGCAGCGAGCGCCTTGGCCTCGTTCAGCACATCGGGACCGGCCCCGAGATTGTCCACCACGACCATCGCCAGCGTCGTCTGGCCGTCATTGAGCACCAGCGCCCGTGAATGAAACGGATCATGCGCTTTTTCAGCCATGTTCGCACTGAATCCCCCCGGCATGTTCATCGGGAACTGCGTCGGCGTGATGTCCACGGCAGCGGCTCCCGCGCTGAGAGCCGCTGGCTGTGCTGACAGGTTCAGTGTGGCGATTTGAAGAACGCAGAGAATGAGTGGCAGTCGGTTCATGAGGTCGTTTGAAACGTTCGCTCTGGATGATCTCTGGCCGGAAAGAACCCATGGCGCGTGCCAAATTCAGGCAAGAGCACACCCGCCAGAATCTTTCTTGTTCCTACCCATGAAACGCCCCGCCATTCTTTTTGCCCTGCTGATCGCGTTTTCCACGCGTGCGGCGGCCGCGGTCGATTACACGAAGGACATCAAGCCGTTGCTGAAAGAGCGCTGCGTCTCCTGCCACGGCTCCGTGAAGCAAAAAGGCGACCTGCGACTCGATGCGGGCGCTTTGATCGACAAGAGTATCCACTCCGACTTAATCGAGCGAGTCACATCCCACGACGAAGACAAACGCATGCCTCCCGAGGGTGCGCGGCTCACCGAATCACAGATTGGAGCTCTGCGGCAGTGGTTTGCTGCCGGCGCGCCGTTTCCGAGCGATGAAGTGATCCCGAATAAGCCATCGGAGCATTGGTCGTTTCAGCCGGTGAAGCGACCGACGGTGCCTGAATCGGCCTCGAAGCATCCGATTGATGCCTTTGTCTTCGGAAAGCACGCATTGGCGCCACAAGCCGCTCCGATGGCGCTGCGGCGCCGTGTGTATCTTGATCTCATTGGCCTGCCGCCGACGATAGCGGAGCAGGAGAAGCACCCATCGCTCGATGCAGTCATCGACGACCTCCTCACTCGCCCCACCTACGGCGAACGCTGGGCACGCCACTGGTTGGATGTGGTGCGCTACGCCGACAGCAACGGCTACGAGCGCGATGCCGAGAAGCCCTTCGTCTGGCGCTACCGCGATTACGTCATCGAGGCGCTCAACAAGGACAAACCTTTCGACCGCTTCGTCATCGAGCAGCTCGCAGGTGACGAACTGCCTAACAAGTCGCTCGAACCTCACATCGCCACCGGCTTCCTGCGGCTCGGGCATTGGGATGATGAACCCGCTGATCCCGCCACGGATCGCTACGATCAGCTCGACGACATCGTCAGCACCACCGGGCAGGCCTTTCTTGGCCTCACCATCGGCTGCGCCCGTTGCCATGATCATAAATTCGAGCCGCTGACCACACGCGATTACTACAGCCTCGTCGCCGTCTTCAATGCGCTCGAACGCCCGCGCAAAGGCCGCACGGAGCTGACCGTGCCCGTCGATGGCACGGACGTTTACGCTTGGCGTGAGCCCTCCGCGAAAGCGCCCGAGACGCATGTGCTCGTACGCGGCTCGCCCACACGCTTCGGCGATTTCGTCGAGCCAGCGGTGCCAGCGATACTCGTCAAACAGCAGCCGCAGTTTCCTTCGGGCGAAAAGACCACGCAACGCCGCCTCGGCCTTGCACAGTGGATCGCGAGCACCAATAACCCGCTCACCGCCCGCGTGATCGTGAACCGCGTCTGGCAGCAGCACTTCGGCCAGGGCCTCGTCACCACCGCGAACGACTTCGGCCTCATGGGGGCCGCGCCATCGCATCCCGAACTGCTCGACTGGCTTGCGCATTGGTTCATGCACGACGCGCAGTGGTCGCTGAAAAAGCTGCACCGACTCATTCTCACCAGCCGCGCGTGGCAGTCGATGAAATCGCCCGATGCGCTCATGCGTTACCGCCGTCTCGAAGTCGAAGCCATCCGCGACTCCATGCTCGCCGTCAGCGGCCAGCTCAATCCGAAGCGTTTCGGCCCTGCGATGAAGCCCGGCATTCCCAAAGCCGCACTCGAAGCCAACACCGACAAAGAAAAAGTCTGGCAGGCCTCCGACGAGCGCGAAGCCTCGCGCCGCAGCATCTACGCCTTCATCAAACGCGGGTTGGTGGTCCCCATGCTCGAAACCCTCGACTTGGCCGACACCGTGAGCAGTTGCCCCCAACGCCAGGTCACCACCGTCGCCCCACAGGCCCTCAGCCTCTTCAACGGCGACTTCGTGAACCAACAGTCAACGCACTTCGCTGCACGCCTGAAACGCGAAGCCGGTGATGATGCCGAGAAGCAGATCACGCTCGCATGGCGGCTGGCCTTGTGCCGCGAGCCATCGGCGGCCGAGTTGACGCAGATGCGTGCGTTTTTGCGTGAGGAACCGCTGGAGCAGGCCTGCCGCGTGATTTTGAACCTGAACGAGTTTGTTTATCCGGAGTGACAGCGATCTCGGCACGGCTAGTTAAGTGGCGAAAATCGTCCATTCTTTACTCGCATCCCGTTATAGCCGTTGGGTAAAGCGGGAAGATCGCCAAACTGCGGCAAGTTTGTTTCAATGCGCAAACTCACGTTGAAATCGCCCTCAAGCGGAAGGTCAAACACTTGATCCAAGTCGATTTCTGGCAGGGACTTGTTTTCGCCGACGCCAGTCCGGATTGTCCCCGTTGGTTTGCGGACATAGAGGGCTGCTTAGCATTGTAGCCATACCCCACAAAGCAATCCTCCAAAGTACAGCAAAGTGTGATCGAACATGAATGTACTGAAGTGTCTGAATTGTGGTGTCCATAAACCTTTGATTTCCGGTTTTGCCTAGGTCGCTGGCATCTCAAACAACGTCAGTGTCCGCGCCATGACCTCATGCACGAAGGTGAGAGGCACCTTGCAGATCGGCTGCCATTTGCGCTCCTTCCAGTCTTGTGAGCGGACATGGTCGCAGAGCACCACGCCAGACACGGGCAGACCAGTGGGCACAGCGAGTTCGAAGGGGTAGCCTTTCACTTTGCTGGTGATGGGGCAGAAGACTGCGAGGCCGGTCTTCTCGTTGTAGCGAGTGTGGCTCAGGACAATGGCGGGGCGTCGCCCGGCTTGCTCGCGGCCAGCTTGGGGATCGAACACGAGCCAGCCGAGGGTTCCGAGTTCGGGAATAGGCGGTGCCTTGGTCTTCATGGAGGCACGACCTCCCGTCCGACATCTGCTCCCCATTCGGTGGCTGGGTGCAGGTTCTCTGGAGTGACCTTGTCGAGGAGGTCATCCAACTTCAGGCGCTTGGGCACCGCCTTCACGGTGAGGCCGGAGGCTCCAACTTTGAGAACCACGGGATCGCCTTCCTGAACGTGAATCTGCTTCGCGACGGCCAGCGGGATGCGCAAGGCAAGGCTGTTGCCCCATTTTTGAATCATAGCTGTCATGTTGATACATTGAGGCTACGTGTTTGAGGTGTCAACGCGGCAGTTTGCATCGCTGATTCGAAAAAGAGCGGCAGGCTGATAGCCGTATGGCTTTCATCGCTTCACTCATGTCCCGCTTCATCCCCAATCGCACGCCTTGTGGCCAGACACGCCGGGAGTTTCTCTGGCAGGTCGGCGGTGGGTTTGCGGGGCTGGCGTTGGCGGATTTGATGGCGAGCAAAGCGCTCGCGGCTTCGCCGTTAGCAGAGAAGCGGCCGCATTTTACGGCGAAGGCGAAGCATTGTGTGTTTCTCTTCATGAACGGCGGGCCGTCGCAGGTGGACACGTTTGATCCGAAACCGATGCTGACGAAGTTTCATGGCAAGCCTTACACGGGCGATGCGAAGGTGGGATCGAACGGGCGGGCGGTGGGTCATTTGATGCAGTCGCCGTTTGAATTCACGCGGCATGGGCAGAGCGGGCTGGAGATCAGCAGCTTGTTTCCGCACACGGCGCGTTTTGCGGATGACTTGTGCGTGATCCGCTCGATGTATGCGGACACGGCAGCTCATGCGTCCGGTTGTTTGCAAATGAACACGGGCAGCATTTTCATCGGCAAGCCGTGCCTGGGGTCGTGGTTGAGCTATGGACTGGGCACGACGAATCAGAATCTGCCGGGCTTTGTGGTGATGACGGACCCGCGTGGCGGGCCGATCGGCAGTGCGTCGAACTGGACGGCGGGTTACATGCCGGCGGCGTATCAGGGTACCTTGTTCCGCAGTGGTGGCTCGCCGTTGCTTGATCTGGCGACGCCGAAGGGCACGAGCGACCGCACGCAGCGGCGCAGTCTCGATTTGCTGAAGTCGCTGAACGAGGAGCATCTCAAAATGCACCCTGATGAGACGGAGCTGATGGCGCGCATCGAATCCTATGAGCTAGCGTATCGCATGCAGACGGAGGCGATGAGCGTGGTGGATGTGGACAGCGAGGACGCGGCGACGCGTGAGATGTATGGCCTCAATGACAAGCGCACAGCGGATTTTGGCCGCAAGTGCCTCATCACGCGCAAGCTGATCGAGAAAGGCGTGCGCTTCATCCAGCTCTACTCCGGCGGCGGGCACATCGAGGACACCTGGGACGGTCACAACGACTGCATCACCAATCACACACTGCACGCAGGCGAGACAGACAAGCCTATCGCGGCGCTGATCGCCGATCTGAAACGCACGGGCCTCTGGGATGAGACACTGCTCGTGTGGGGCGGTGAATTTGGCCGCACACCGACGAGCGAAGGCGTGGGCAAGCCGGGGCGTGATCACAACTGGCACGGCTTTTCCATGTGGATGGCCGGAGCCGGTGTGAAAGGCGGTCAAGCCATCGGCGCGACGGATGAACTTGGATTCAAGGCCGTCGAGGATCGCTGCCATGTCAGCGATCTGCACGCGACGATCCTGCATCTGATGGGCGTTGATCACCAACGGCTGAGTTTTCCGCATCAGGGGCTGAATCAACGGCTCACCGGTGTGGAGGAGCGGCGCGTGGTGACGAAGGCGCTGATATGAACCCAAACTTGGACAAAATTATGAAGAGTAAAATTTTCTGGCTGCTGATGTCCTGTGGCGGCCTATTTGCGCAGGACTGGGTGCTGGAAGGCACCGCAGCATGGCAGGCACGCGATTCGCAGGCGGAGTGGGTATTCAAAGACCAGCTCTGGATCGGCGGCGGATGGTTTCAGTCGTATGCGGAGCCTCCGCGCGATGTGTGGGCCTCAGGTGATGGCAAAACGTGGTCGTTGATCGAAAAGAGCGCACCCTGGCTGCACAGCGATCTGCCGATGAGCATCACCTTCACCGACAAAATGTGGATCATGGGTGGATGGCACAAAGGACGGCTGCCGGGGCACTCCGCGAGCAATCAAGTGTGGTCTTCAGGCGATGGCGCGAAATGGGAGCAGGTCACCGCGAACGCTGGATGGTCACCACGGCTCGCGGCGGGACTGGTGGAGCATCGTGGGAAGATGTGGATGCTTGGCGGCACGGAGAATTACTATTTCGGCAATGACGCGAGTTTGAAGAACGACGTGTGGTCATCGGTGGATGGCAAAGCATGGCGGCAGGAGACGGCAAAGGCCGCGTGGTCGCCGCGGGCTTATCATCAGGCGGTCGTTTTGAACGACAAAATCTACATCCTCGGCGGTGGGAACTATGTGCCGAGCTATCACGCGAAGAACGACGTCTGGTCATCTAGCGACGGCGTGAACTGGGCCTGTGAGACCGAGACTGCACCGTGGGATCCGCGTTTGTGGTTCAGCGCGGCGGTGTATCGCGGGCGCATGTGGGTGCTGGGTGGTTGGTCGAAGGAAAAAGACAATTTCGGTGACGTCTGGCACAGCGCGGATGGCAAAAACTGGCAGCGTTTGGAGACAAAAACATGCTGGAAGGCCCGGCATGAGCACTCGGTCTTCGTTTTCCAAGACAAGCTGTGGGTCGCGGGCGGCCACGCACGACCGCTTTCCAGCGAGGCATGGTCGCTGAGTTTGCGCTCTGAGGAGCGGTCTGTGATCACCCTGCCAGTGCGGATTCATCTCATGCAGTCCGACTCGATCCCTGCGATGCACACGACGCTCGTCGAAGCTGATGTGAAGCGTATCATGGGCCAGGTGAACACGGTTTGGTCGCAGGCCGGCATCCAGTTCGAGATCGAGTCCATCAGCCCGACAAGCGCGACCCCAATGCCGTCGGAGATGCGGATGAAGCCCGAGTTTGATCGCGTGCATTCGATGATTCCGAAGGAGAGGCTCAGTGCTCACGCCATCGATATCTGTTATGTGAAGCAGGTGCAGCCCAACGGCTTCTACTACGGCGAACCCATCGTCGTGAAGGACACAGCCAGTCTGCGCGAGGTCCCCGGCGGACTCGACGAACCCCTACCGCGTGTGACCTCGCACGAGATAGGTCATGCGCTTGGCTTGAAGCATCGACAGGAAGTGACAAATCTTATGCAGTCCGGCACGACGGGTTTCAGTTTGAATGAAACTGAGATCAACACAGCACGAGGCAATGCGCAGGAATATCTCCGCAAACGCAGATGACTGGCACGGCATGATAACCCAGCCGCTCACTGCCCGTATGTTCCGCCGACATGCTCACCATCAATGGCACAACACGAACCAACTGCTCCGGCGTCTCGCGTCGTGAGTTGTTGCAGATTGGCGGCGCGGGTTTGTTTGGGATGACGCTGCCGGGCGTGCTGGCAGCCGAGGAAGCGCAGCAGGCTTTCGCGGGCGGAAAGGCAAAGTCGGTGATCTTTTTGTTCCTCTTCGGTGGTCCGAGTCAGCTTGAAACCTTCGACATGAAGCCGGACGCGAAGAGCGAGGTGCGCGGGCCTTTCAAACCGATCCGCAGCAGCACGCCGGACCTGCTGATCAGCGAGCATTTGGGACGACTGGCGAAGATCTCTGACAAGTTCGCGGTCATCCGCTCGATGACGCACAGCTACAACGATCACAGCGGCGCTGGACACTATTTGCAAACAGGCCATCGCTGGCATCTGCCGATCGGAGGCGGCTTTTCAGCCACGCCGCAGGATTGGCCGTCGATGGGCTCGGTGGTGGAGCATTTGAGCCAAAAAATGCCCGGCGGCATGGAGCGTGATCTCGCCTCGTATGCCGTGTTGCCAAACCGGCTCGGCAAGTTGCAAGATCGCGGGCAATACATCCGCCCCGGCGAGTATGCGGGCTGGCTCGGTCAGGCCTACAACCCGATGACCACCGTCATCGACAAGAAAGACGTGAAGGACAATCCCTACTGGCGTGCCTGCGCGGATGGCGAGCTGAGCTACGAGATCGAGGGGCTGAAGCCCGTGATCCCTGTGAGCCGAATCCAGGAGCGTGTCGGCTTGCTCGATCAATTCGAGGCGGTGCGCGCGCGACTCGACATGGGCGATGGCGACGCGATGGACCTGCATCGCAAGCGGGCCATGGCGCTCATCTCGTCAGACAAAACGAGCAGCGCGCTCAACATCCGCGCTGAGGCCGAAGCAATGCGGGATCGCTACGGACGGCATCTTTTCGGCCAAAGTTGCCTCATGGCGCGACGACTCGTCGAAGCGGGCACGCGTTTCGTCACGGTGCATTACGACAGCCCCGATGGCTACGGCTGGGACTCGCATCGCAGCAGCGACGATGTGCGCGATCATCTGCTACCCACGTTTGATCAAGGCTGCGCCGCGCTGCTCACTGATCTCGACGAGCGCGGGCTGCTCGATGAAACCCTCGTCATCGCCATCGGCGAAATGGGCCGCACACCCACGCCAAACGCCACCTGGGGCCGCGGCCACTGGAGCACCTGTTTCCCCGCTCTCATTGCTGGTGCCGGTGTGCGCGGCGGCATCGTCTATGGCAAGTCCGACAAAGAAGCTGCCTATCCCGACGACAAACCCGTGTCGCCCGAAGATCTCGCCAAGACGATCTACTGGTCGCTCGGCATTGATCCCGATCTGATGCTCATGAATCGCGAAAACCGCCCGATCCCGATCGTGGACGGTGGGAAGCCGGTGCTGGCGCTGTTTGGGTAGGGTTGGCTTTCCAAGCCCACCTCACTTCGAATGACACCGCTTGGAAAGGCCATGCAGAGAGGCGCTGTATTGGCTTCATGCGCCTTCTTCTGCCCCTGATTGCTCTCTTTGCCTCGCTGAACATCGCTCGTGCGGAACTCCGTGCGGGCACGGCCACGTCAAACATCACCCCAGAACTCGGCGGCGAGGTGGTGGGCGGCTTTGCACCGTATCCATGCACGCACATCCATGATGAGCTGCACGCGCGCTGCTTGGTGCTGGATGACGGCAAAACGAAGCTGGCTCTGATCGTGTGTGATTTACTCGGCCTGCATCGCAGCGTGTCGCTGAAGGCACGGGAATGGATCGAAAAGGAGACGGGCATCCCGGCGGCGAATGTGCTCATCAGCGGCACGCACACGCATTCCGCCGTCAACGCGCTCGGTGGGCCGGTGCGCGGCTTCTTTTCCGATTTGGAGCTCACGGATTACCAGAAGTTCGTCGCGCGACGCATCGCGGATGGTGTGCGGCGCGCGGCAAACCTGCTGCGCCCAGCGGAAATTGCCTTCGGCACGGTGGACGTGCCGGAGCACGTGCATATCCGCCGCTGGTTCCTCAAGGAAGGCGCCATGCCACCGAATCCCTTCGGCAAGATCGACAAAGTGAAGATGAATCCCGGCGCGGGCAATCCGGCGCTGGTGGAGCCTGCGGGCGAGCCTGATCCGACGATCAGCCTGATCGCGCTGCGCGAGCCCAGCGGCCGCATGATCTCGGTCTATTCGGCTTACTCGCTGCATTACGTCGGCGGTGTGACCGGCGCGGACATTTCTGCGGATTACTACGGCGTGTATTGCGAGGCCTTAAAGAAGCTGCAAGCCAGCGGCGGCGACGATCCGCCCTTTGTCGCAATGATGGCGAACGGCACCAGTGGCGACGCGAACAACATCAACTTCCGCAACCCACAGCCAGGAAAAAAGCCGTATGAGCAAATGCGCTACGTCGCGGAAGATGTCGCTGCGAAGGTGAACGCGGCTTTGCAGAATCTGACGTGGCAGGCCGAGGCTCCGCTAGCCTCCCGTTATCGCGAACTCGATGTGAAGTGGCGCAGCATCCCGGCTGAGCTCATCGCCTGGGCCAAGGAAACCGAAGCTAAAGCCCCGCGTATCCAAGGCGGCAAGGCCGATCTGCCTCTGGCGTATGCTGGACGCGTGCAGCGCCTCGCCAAAGCCAGTCCGGAGACCAAATTCCCCGCGCAGATCCTGCGCATCGGCGACATCTGCATCGGCTCGTCCCCCTGTGAAACCTTCGCCGAAACCGGCGTCGAGTTCCGCAAGCGCAGCCCTTTCGCAAAATCCTTCATGGTCGAGTTGGCGCACGGTTACTATGGCTACATGCCCACACCGCGTCACTTTGAGCTCGGTGGCTACGAAACCTGGCCCGGCACGAACAACACCGAGTCCCAGGCCTCCGTGAAGCTCATGAACGCGCTGCTGGAGATGGCAGCGGAGATCAAAAAGTAGCGGCAGGTCACAGGGACATCACTTCTTGAGCGAAAACTGCGCACGCAGGAGGTTCTCCGCTTCTTCCAGCGCAATCCTGTCAGGCGGATGACCGATGACGTTTTCCAGCTCCGGTTGATCAGAGGTGTGATCGTAGAGTTCGCGTGCTTCGATCTCGCCGGTCTGCCAGTGCCGCCACTCGGTGTAGCGCCACTTGGCGGTGCGGACGCTGTAACCCATGTGTGTGGGTTGTTTCGTGGGGCTGCGGTCGGGATACGCGGGGCGTGGATGCTGAGTGAAGGCGGCGGGCTTGACTGTGACCGCCGGATTCTCCAGAACGGGGCGCAGACTTCTCCCTTCGAGACCCGGCGCGGCAGGCAGGCCGCAGAGGCCGTTTAGAGTGGGGAAGAGGTCGATCATTTCGACAAGGGCGGCGGTTTGCACACCTCGTTGCCCGGCCTGCGGCGTAGCGATGATCAAAGGAACGCGGGCATCGAGCTCGAAGTTACTCGTTTTGGCCCACAGGCCGTGCTCGCCGAGGTGATAACCGTGGTCACCCCAAAAGACGATGATGGTGTTTTCGAGGAGGCCCTGCTCCTTCATGGCTGCGATGACCTTGCCAATCTGCGCGTCCATGTAGCTGATGCCTGCAAAGTAGCCGTGGCGCATCTCCGCGATCTGCTCCGCTGTGGGCTGCTTTTGCTGATCTACCGGGCCGAGAATCTCGGTGCTTTGATGGGAGGCGATTTTGGGTGCGTTGGCAGGCCATGTCGGGTTCAGAGCAGGCAGCTGAGCGCGGTCGTAAAGGTCCCAGTATTGCTTCGGGGCATTGAAGGGCGCATGGGGCTTCCAGAAACCGAGCGCGAGGAAAAAGGGGCCGCTCTTTTTCAGCTCTGGAAGGATGCGTACAGCCTCGGCAGCGACGCGTCCATCGTAGTAGGCCTCGTCAGGCACGTCATAGCACTCGCACATGCCAACGGAGCCGTATTTGCGCAGGCCTTGGGTGTGTTTGGCATGGTTTTCGGGGAGCGGTCCGCTGATCTGCGGCGTGTCGTCCCCGTGATTGGCGTAATGGAGAAATTCGGGGGCGGACCACGAGCGCGGATCGCCTTTCTCCTTCGTGTGCCAGTTGTGGAAGAGCTTGCCGGTGCAGCGGGTGGTGTAGCCGTGCTCCTTGAACCACAGCGGCAATGTGGTGACCTCCGGCTTCAACTCGCGGAAGTGCGTGCCATTGACGTAGAGGCCGAGCGTGCTCGGGCGCAGGCCGGTGAGCATGCTGGAGCGGCTGGGATTGCACACTGCCTGCTGGCAGTAAGCACGCGTGAATGTGGTGCCGCGCGCTGCAATGGCATCGAGATGCGGCGTCTTCGCCACCGAGCCGTAACAGCCAAGCTCCGGTCGCAGGTCATCGGCGGTGATGAGAAGCACATTCGGCTGAGCAGCATCAAGGCGCGGCAGGCTCATCAGCGCTCCGAGGAGGACAACAGGGACGATGCGATGGGAGTTCATGGCGGCTGGGTGATGGTGAGTTGCACGCATGGCTTTAGCCCGGACAACTGCAAGACAGAAAGAGTTCGGCGCGATAGTCGAACATCACTTCTCCACTTCAACGTGTTTGCCATGAAAGCCATTCCGCTCCTGCTTTTCCTTCTTGTTGCTTCTTCAGCTTTCGCAGGCTGGCATGCCGGCGCGGCGAAGGTGGACATCACACCGACCGAATCCGTGCCGCTGGCCGGTTATGGCGGCAAGACACGCATGTCGCAGCGGGTGGAGCATGCGATCTGGCTGAAGGCATTGGCACTCAAAGATGATGCAGGGGCGATTTCGATGCTGGTGACGGCGGATTTGGTGGGGCTGAGCGACAAGATGATCGCGGTGATATCGAAGAATGCGCTGGATAAGCATGGCATCCCGCGGGAGCGGCTGGTTTTGAACACGTCGCACAATCACTCGTGCCCGGTGACGGAGGATGTGCTGTGGTTGTATTATGAATTCACGCCGGAGGAAGCGGCGGCGAAGGATCGCTACACGGCAATGGTCTATGCCAAGTATGATGAGGTGATTGGCAAGGCCATGGCGAACCTTGCTCCTGCGGAACTGGCCTTTGAGCAAGGTCTGGCGGGTGTGGCGGTGAATCGACGTCGCTCGCGTGGTCCGGAGAGTCGAGCGCTCGGCGGGCAGGTGGATCAGGATGTGCCGGTGATCACGGTGAAGAACGGAAATGCCCTCAAGGCCATCGTGTTCGGCTATTCGTGCCACACGACGGCGCTGGGTGGCTTGAGCATCAATGGTGACTACGCGGGCTTTGCACAGTTGGAGCTGGAGAAGTCGTTTCCAGGCTCTGTAGCGATGTTTGTGCAGAATTGCGGCGGCGATGCGAATCCACTGCCGCGCATTCGCGGGAAGGATGTGGAGGCAACGGAACTGGCGGGCATGTATGGCAAGATTTTGGCCGAAGCGGTGCGCCAGGTGATCGCGGGAACGATGAAACCGCTCAGCGGGCCGATTCGAGCCGCGATGGGAGAGACAGAACTGGAATTGCAGCCGGGGATTCCGCTGGATGAGCTGAAACAACGCGTGCCGAACCTCACCGGCATGCCGAAGCGCGAGTTCGAGCACTTCATCCGCCAATACGAGACGCTCGGTTCGCCGCAGGATCGGGTGAAGTATCCGGTTCAAGTGTGGCGCATCGGGACGGACTTCACCTTCATCGCACTGACGGGAGAAACGGTGGTGGATTACTCGCTCAAGTTCAAAGCGGCCTACGGCTGGAACAACACCTGGGTCTGTGGTTACAACAACGACCTCACCAGCTACATCCCCAGCCTGCGAGTGCTCAAAGAAGGCGGCTACGAAGGCGTGACCGGCATGTTCGAATACGGTCACCGAGCTCCCTACACGGAGACGGTGGAGGAGCGTATCACGACGAAGGTCGAGGAACTCGTGAAGACGGCTACTTTACCACCGGAGCCGTCTGTTCCGGTGTCACGCGACCACCGGGCAGTTCCATGATCTTGATGTTCCGAAAGTGGATCTCCGCGCCTTCGGATTCGAGGCAGAGGTAACCTTTGCGCACGGTGCTCTGGCTGATGCCATTCACAAACTTGCCGTTGATCGAGAGCTTCACGGTGCCATCGACGCAGACGACGTCGTAGGTGTTCCATTCTCCTTTGCCTTTGCAGCGGAACTCCCACGACATGCTGCGGCGGCCGCGTGGATTGTCGGGATTGCCTTCGAGGCCGTTCGCGCCGAAGAGTTCGCCGGAGACGTAGCCGGGATGATTCGGCTGGCCGTCCTTGGTGGGATGCAGCTTGGGCCATTCGAGCTCGAGCATCTGTACTTCCATGCCTTTGGGCAGAGGGCGATTCGACGGCGTGCTGCCTTCGCTCCACACGAAGACTCCGGAGTTGCCACCTGCCTGCATGTGCTTCCATTCAATGTGCAGGATGAAGTTCTCATACTGCTTCTCGCTGCGCATCACGCCGATGGGCAGGCCTTTGCACACAAGCAGGCTGTCTTTCACGGTCCAGGTGTCCTTGCTGGTGTTCACATCCACCCAGCCGGTGAGATCCTTGCCGTTGAAGAGATCGCGCCACTGCGGCACGTCATCGGCGAAGGCGGTGGTGGCGAGGAGGAGCGGGAGGAGAATGCGTTTCGCGTTCATGGGCAAATTCAAACGTGATGACGGCAGGCTTTCTTCGGTGCGTGTGGCGTGATTCAAAGTGGTCCGCACAGGACTACGAACAAACGACAGTAAGCAAAGCTCAAAATGGGGCTGGAAGCCCCATTTTACGGGCTTCCGGAGCACAAACACCTGCCGCAATTGACACTGCGGCAGGTGTTATGCATGACAAAAGCACGACAAATCCGGCTCTCCCCTCTCAGTGCAGAGGCAAACCTTTCGCTGTGGTCAAACAAGGCTCGGCAGCCGTGCCTATCTATAG
>JAPLUL010000011.1:0-79941 GCA_026397635.1 Verrucomicrobiota bacterium
GCACTGCTGCGCAGCTACGAAGCACGCACGCCCGAAGAACTCGATGCAGCCATCAGCAAAGCATTCTCAAAAATCACAGCCAAGGATGCGATGGGTTATTTTGCCTCTTGCGGTTATAGTATTATTTAAAATGCTCTAGCTTCAAACGGGCAGCCTTGCAGCGCTGCACGCGAAATTCGGTCCCGCGCCGTGAGAGTCCACAAGACTCCTATACGTGCGGCTTTTTTGTTTTCAGAAACCTTGGTCAAGAAGAGGCGCGCTTGCGCTTGGGGGTGGTGGAGCGGGTGGGAGCCAGGGCGGTCGATCTCGGCGTGGCGCTCGCGGTTTTTCTCCGGCACTCGCTCGCCGAAGTAGTCGTGAATGAGCGATGTGAACTTCGAGCAGCGCAATGGTGTTGCCGTCCGGTAGTTCGATCCGGCCAATAGGCGTGATACCGGTCACGTGCTCGCAGGTAGCAGTGAGGGGCATCGGCACTTCTCGCAGATTGAGGCTGCCGCTGGGAAGAATGTCTTCCAGGAGGGTGCGGTAGATGTCTCTCGCGAAAGGCTAACGCAGAAGCGGCTGGCGGGACATCGGGATGGGCATGAATCAGCGCGTCGAGAGAGTTTGAAGATCGGAGCGTGCGAGCAGTTTTTCGTCCGAGGTGATGAGGGTGAGGCGGTGCGCATTCGCCGTGGCTGCGATGATGCGATCAGCGGGGTCGCCATGGAAGTCGTCCGGCCATGTGTAGGAGGCGAGAGCGACATCCACGGTGATGGGGAGGAGTTTGACGCGGCCAGCGGGAAGAGACTGTCTGACCCAGACATCGACAGGGAGCGGGAGGATGAGTTTTCCTTTATGTGCCTTCTGCGCGACTTCAATGATGCTCATGGGAGAGAGTCCAACGACCTGAGCGGCATTGAGGAGCTGCCGTGTGGCGGCACAAATCTCCTGCGGGCGGTGAAACCAGCGGAGCCAGGCATTGGTATCGAGCAAGTAGCGCATGGGAGGAAGGAGCGGCTACGAGTCGTCAGAAGCGTCTTCCCATTCCTCGGGAGCGAAAGCGGGGTCATCCAAGCTGGCACCGGGGGCGAGAGTGAAGCCTGCGCCGGTGCCCATCCAGTCGGACAAGGTGCCGGTGCTGCCCTTGGGTTGTGCCGCCGGGCAGACGAACGCGACGATCTTGCCGTCGCGCACGAGTTCAACCACAGTCGCGCTCTTCTCGATGGAGGAGAGTTCATCGAAGCAGTGGGCGGCGAAATCACTGATGCTTAATTGTCGTGTGCTCATGGGGTGATGGTAACGGGTGGGTGGAAAGGCGTCAATGCCCTGCAAAGGACTCGGAAAGGATGATGGCAGACGCCAAGCGAACCCCGGCCCGCCACGCCGCCCACGACGACGCCGAGCGCATCCACGAGCGGTTTGCCGAGACGCTTGCAGGCACTCCGGGAAGCGATGGGCGTTGAGCAGAGCCCCCCCCTGGCTCGTGAGAGTGTCACCAGCTGGGAACCATCGGCACTTGCGTCCTTCATCTTACCATGGGCGACGCCGGACGACCCACCACAGATGAACGGTGCCAATCTCCACCTTGCCTCCGCCTTTCTGGTGCCATACTCTCCAACCATGAAGACTCTGAGCATCCCATACCCCGAATCGCTTCTCGGTTCCCTACACGTTTCCGAAGGCGAGTTTGCGCGCGAAGCACGCATGGCGATGGCGGTGAAGCTCTTTGACACAGGCAGACTCAGCTCCGGCCAAGCCGCCGATCTCGCCGACATGCCCCGAGTGCATTTCCTTTATGAACTCGGTCGTTGGGGCGTCTCCGCCTTGCAGGCGAGTGAGGACGAGTTGGAGAGTGACCTGAACGTCGCCCGCACCCTGCATGACCGTCATCAACACTAGCCCCGCGATTCATCTTCACGCCGTTTTGCCTGGAGGCCTGGGTTCGCTGGCAGGATTGATTGGGGAAGTCATTGTCCCCTGGGAAGTTGGCCAGGAACTCGCCGCCGGTCATGCCAAAGATGCGACATGGCAGGAAATCCAATCCCTTCCAGGCATCCACCATCCCTCCCATCGTGTGGCCGTCCATCCCCTGCTCTCAGCGCAGATCGACATGGGCGAGGCTGCGGTCATCCAGACCGCGTTGGATAAAGCTCACGATGCCGTAATCCTCGACGACCTCAAAGCTCGGCGAATCGCCCAAACCCTTGGCCTCCAAGTGACAGGCACGCTTGGCATCCTGCTTCAAGCCAAACAAGCGGGTCTGCTGCCATCCGTGAGTGCCGCCATCGCCGCTCTGGAGAAGCGCGGCATGTGGATCGCCCCAGCCTTGGCTGCTAAGGCGGTTCACCTCGCGGGTGAGTGATCATAGGTTCCGTTCAGAAATGAACCACTTGCAGGCACTCCGGGAAGCGAAGGCGTTGAGCAGAGCCCCCCCCTGGCTCGTGAGAGTGGCAGCCGCTGAAAATCCATCAGCAGGATCAAAGGCGATACTCCGGTGGTTATTGATGTTTCGGCATCACTTCAGGATAGGGCCCGAGGAAACGCTCGCCATCGAAGTGAAGCCCTCCGGTCAAGCCGACTCAGCCGAGTTCCTCTCTCTCCCCGCCACGCTCACCATCGCCACCGGCCTCACCGACGTCTGCGTCGTCGCCCGCTGCGCCGACAAAAGCACCGAACTTGGCCTGAACTGGATCGAGTTCCAACCGTAATGCGATCTGCCATGAAACCCGCCCTCACCCATCGAGACGACAAAAAGATGTGGGACAAAAACAGGAAGGCCCGAATCCTATTTTTCTGTCTCCGATCTTTTTGTCTTTCCGTCACCGCACTCCACGCAGCCGAGCCGATCACCAACTCCGTCGGAATGAAGCTCGTGCGCTTTGAGCCGGGAATCCATGGGCAGGATCAAAGGAGGCTTCATCTGCCGATCATGGACACCTAAGAAGTGAATCACCCGACCACGCGGCGATCACGGCTCCACGATTCTTAGCGTTGGGAGGATGTTGCGGAAGTCGGAGGCGTTGCGCGTAATGATACCTTGGAATCGCTCGGCGAATGCGGCGATCAACACGTCGGCCACGGGGCGCTTCACCACTTGGAGTTGTCGGCGTCTCTGTTGGAACTGATGCCAGAGGCGATGCGCCAGGAGCGTGTCCGCAGGAGTCCAAAACTCCGTCGTGCCGATGTGCGAGGATTTCAAAAATGCCTCCGCCGCCACATCGTTGCCGGAGAAGGATGGGCCAAGCTCCACAAACGTCACCGGGCTGACGACGAGGCCATCATTTAGATGAGCTTGCAGGCAGGCCGTGGAAGCTAGTTCAAAGAGCGGATCGCCCGTGACCAATCCACCACCACTGAGGTATCGACCACCCACGCCATCTCAGTCTTCCTCGCCCTCCCGTAGCGCCTTCATCGTCTCGGCAGTCGTTGCCCAAGGGCCGCGCGGAGCCTTCCGTCGCGCAGTGGCGATCATTTGCCGATACTCCTCAAGACTCGGCACCGGAGTTGCAGGCGGCACTTCAGAGATCGCGAGCTTCACCCGAGAGCCTTTCGGAAACTGACGAAGCATGTTCGTCACGACTGTGGTCATGTCGTCTTCGAGGTCGAGGGTAGCAGTGATCGCGCTCACGGGGCCGAGTGTAGTGGACGCATGGAGCTATTTCAAGAGTTGCCTGCGGCGTCATCGCCTTCAGCAGTTCCCGCAAGCTCACCGGGCCACCTTCGCAATCTCCTCAAACTTCTCGTCGCTTGGCCTCACAAAGAGGCACTTGCCGCCGCTGCGGGAGGCCCACACGGCACCCGCTCCTGCTTGATAAGGAGCAAATGACCGGAATCGCTTCATGGTTTTGGCATCACTTCAGGATAGGGCCCGAGGAAACGCTCGCCATCGAAGTGAAGCCCTCCGGTCAAGCCGACTCAGGCGAGTTCCTCTCCATCCCCGCCACGCTCACCAACGCCAACGGCCTCGCCGACATCTGCGTCGTCGCCCGCTGCGCCGACAAAACCACCGAACTCGGCCTGAACTGGATCGAGTTCCAACCGTGATGCGATCTGCCATGAAACCCACCCTCACCCATCGAGACGACAAAAAGATTTGGGACAAAAACAGGAAGGCCCGAATCCTATTTTTCTGTCTCCAATCTTTTTGTCTTTCCGTCACCGCACTCCACGCAGCCGAGCCCATAGCCAACTCCATCGGCAGGATCAAAGGTGGGCTTCATCTGGAAGATCTTACGGCAGCAGCGGCAGCCCTAGCTCTTTCAGAAACTCATTGTGTTTCCCTGTCGCCGTCTGCACCGCCTTCTCAATCTCCACCAGCTTCTCATTCGTCACCCCCAAGCTGATCTCCTCCTCTCCCACCGCCGTGCTGATGTAGCGGGAGATGTTCAGGTTGAAGTCGTTTTTCTCGATCTCGGCCATCTCCACGCGGCGGGAGTAGCGGGTCTCCTCCGTGCGGTTCTGGTAGGTGTCGATGATCTTGGCGATGTGCTGCTCGCTCAGTTGGTTCTGGCGTTTGCCTTTCACGAAGTGCTCGGCGGCGTTGATGAAGAGCACATCGTCGGGCTTCTTGCACTTCTGGAGCACGAGGATGCACACCGGGATGCCGGTGGAGTAGAAGAGGTTCGCGGGCAGGCCGATGACGGTGTCGATGTGGCCGTCCTTGAGGAGCTTCTGGCGGATACGTTCCTCGGCACCGCCACGGAAGAGCACGCCATGGGGCAGGATGATGGCCATCACGCCTTCGTCTTTCAGGTAGTGGAAGCCGTGCAGTAGGAAGGCAAAGTCGGCGGCGGACTTGGGGGCGAGGCCGTGGCTTTTGAAGCGCACGTTGTCGGCCATGCTCTCACTTGGGTCCCAGCGGTAGCTGAAGGGTGGGTTGGCAACGATCGCGTCGAAGCTCGGCTTCTTGGCCGGGTTCTCCTCCCTCATCATGTCCCATTCGTTCTCCAGGGTGTCGCCGTGGAAGATGTCGAACTCCGTGTCCCTCACCCCGTGCAGCAGCATGTTCATGCGGGCCAGGCCCAAACGGCAGCGACGGAGGCCAAGGCCCACCCGGCGAGATCAACCAAGCCCAACTTAACAGCGCCATCAGCGGCACCAGCAACAACACCAACGGTGTGAGCACCCTGGACACCGGCTTTGCCGATCCCGACATGGAGGCCCTGCGGCAGAAGTTGAATGAGATGATTCTCAATGGGCGGAGGTGAGGCCATCACCAACGCGTCCTGCGCGTGAACGCCCTCTTGTCCCACCACGAACCCCATTTAATCCACCATTGATTGTGACTGAATAACGCGCGCCTACTCGAATGGTCCCGCAGCTTCAGCACGCCGCCGACGGTCGTCGCCGAGGGCGCAAAGCTCCAATCCGCCGCCTAAAACACCGAGCGCCGTGCCACGCTGCTCACCTTCGAGAACCTGATCGTCTCGCTCACGATCACCCCGACCACGCAGAGATGGGCACGAATGATCCGGCGGTCGAACCATCCCACACTGCCCGTCACAGCCCAACTCAGCCACGGGCTGGGCATGACGTTGACGACGAAGAAAAGGTGCGAGTGGATTGAATGAAGTTATTCTCCTGTCCCCATTCTTCTGTCTAAAAAGACGTCTCAACCATGAAGCATCTCCTCCTCTCCCTGCTCCTGCTCGCCAGTATCTGCCACAGTCATGAACCCGCAGCACCCGCACCGAAGGGCATCGGACTCAAAGTGCTGGTCTATTCCAACACCGGCTACTATCGCCATCCCGAAA
The DNA here is from genome assembly GCA_026397635.1 of Verrucomicrobiota bacterium. Classification (GTDB taxonomy): domain Bacteria; phylum Verrucomicrobiota; class Verrucomicrobiia; order Verrucomicrobiales; family Verrucomicrobiaceae; genus Prosthecobacter. The sequence goes on from JAPLUL010000011.1 coordinate 5,736, forward strand.
CGCCGAAGATCAATCGCTGGCTTGTCTTGCTGGGTCATGAGAATGGCTTCGAGGTGGACGTGACGGAGCATTGGAAAGACCTGCGAGCCGAGGAACTGAGCCGCTACGACGTGCTCGTGCTGAACAACGCCAACGAACTCGACAAGGTGCTGCCCGAGGAGCAGCGCAAGTCAGTGGAGGAATGGTTCACCAAGGGCGGCAAAGGCATCGTCGGCCTGCACGCCGCGCTGGTGCATCAGACGAAATGGCCGTGGCTGAATGCGCTCGGCGGATGCGACTTCAATAGCGACTCCGACTTCAGCAAAGCCAAGGTCTCCATTGATCCTGCCGCGAAGGATCATCCATCCGTCAAAGGTCAGCCTGCGGAGTTCTGGATCGAAGCTGATTGGACGAACCACGATCGCGTCGTCACCGGCCAGCCCGGTTTCAAGGTCCTCATGCGCGTGGACGAGACCACTTACACGCCGGTGCGTGATTACTTCAAAACTCGCAACGGCAAGCCCATGGGCGCGGATCATCCCATCGCCTGGACGCACGAACCCGCGACCGGTGGCCGCTTCTTCTACACCGAATTTGGCCACGACCTGCGCTCGCTCAGCACACCGTTCGCACGCCAACACATCCTCGAAGGCATCAAATGGGCTGCGAAGATGACGCCGACCGCACAGAAGAATCATTGAGCATGAAGCACCGACTCACACTCGTCACCGGGTTGCTCTTCACGCACCTGACGCACGCCGAACCCAGCGCCGGGCTCATGCAGCGCATCCTGAAGGCCGCTGACAAAAGCAGCGACGGCAAGCTCAGTCTCGAAGAGTATCAACCGCTGGATGTGCAGGCAAAGCACCACGGCGATGAGCATTTCAAAGCAGGTGACAAGAACAGCGATGGCTTCATCGACGCCGCTGAACTCGCTGGTGCACTCAACAAGCAAACCTGGTTCGCCATTCTCAGCGAAGGCATCGAGCCTTGCTTTGCCAGAATGGACGCGAGCCAAGACAACAAGCTCGACGCCTCGGAGTATCGCAAAATCTCCAAGATGGGTCATCACAGCGAGCAGCACTTCAAGGGCGCGGATGCTAACCATGACGGTTTCCTCGATCTGCCCGAGTTTACCGCTCACGCGGAGCACAAAATCAAAGCGCTGGAAGGCGGCTCCGTGAAAAAGAAGTCAGCTCGCAAGTAGGTCATTCATCACGGTCCCCAATCCCGCCATGAAACCAATTCTCCTGCTTCTCTCCGCTCTGCTGCTCGTGCCGCTGGCCTCGCTCATGGCCGCCGACACTCCGGCCAAGCCCAAACCGGCCACGCCGCCCGAGTTTGCGGCCGTCACCGATGATCCCAAGCTGCCGCGTGTGCTACTGATGGGCGACTCGGTGTCCATCGCGTATGCCTTGGAGGTGCGGAAGCTGCTCATCGGCGTGGCGAACGTGCATCGCGTGCCTGCGAACTGCGGCTCGACGAAAACGGCGCTCGGTTCGTATGGGCTCGTGCGCTGGTTGCCGGATGCGAACGCGAAATGGGATGTCATTCACTTCAATCACGGTCTGCACGACCTCTCGTATCGTTTCGCCGATGATCGCGACAAGAATGCCAAAGGCGAATACGCCTCACCGACGAATGGCGGGCATCAAAACGTGCCGCCGGGAGAGTATGAGAAGAATTTGCGACAGATCATCGCACGGCTGAAGCAAACCGGCGCGAAGCTCATCTTCGCCAGCACCACGCCAGTGCCGGAAAGCGATGCCGCGAAGTATGTGAAGGACTCCGAGCTGCCCTACAACGAGATCGCCAATCGCGTGATGGCGGAAGAAGGCGTGACCTGGAACGACCTCTGGTCGCTGGTGAAACCCCGCCAAGCGGAGTTGCAAGGCAAGCGCAACGTCCACTTCATGCCCAGCGGCTCTGCTGTAATGGCCAAACAAGTCGCGCAACACATCCGTGCGGCGTTGGTGCAGACCAAACCGTGATTGGCGGCCTTAAAGTGGCCAACCATGACTGAGCGGACAAAGCGTGCCCTTTGGTGACGTTTGCCTCACCCCGTGTTCCCATTCACCACCACTTGCCTCATGCGCCAGCTTGCTGCTCTTCTTTGTTTCTTTGCCATTGCGTTCCCAGGCATCGCTCAAATCGCGACGACGGATGTGGATGAGCCGGAGGACATGATTCTCGGGTTCCGGGGCAAATCGAAGTATCAGATCGTGGTGCCGGATGCTTTTGCGAATGCGACGGCAGAGTCGTCGGCGACGCGAGCAGCGGAGCTGTTGCAGCAGGCGTTCGCGGCGAACAAGATCACGCTGCCGGTGGTGAAGGAGTCGCAGGCTGAGGCGGGGCGGCCGGGTTTCTATGTCGGAGCGACGAAGTTCGCGGCGTCGAAGATTGATCTCAAAAAACTGAGCGGCTGGGGTTTTGCGCACAAAGTGGTCGGGCGGAATGTGATCATCATGGGCAATGACGAGCCGGATGCGCTCGAAGGGAAACGCGCCATCCCGGGCTGGCGCACGGCGTCGAAGGACCCATCGCTGCCCTTCGAGGGCACGCTGTTTGGCGCGGCGGAGTTTGTGCATCGCTTTGTCGGGGCGCGTTTTTTGTCGCCAGATGAATCGGGCACGACCTTTGTGCCGCAGTCGATCATTCATGTGCCGCCGACGCTCGATGAGCGCAGCGAGCCGCATTTCATCGAGCACGACATGCGCAATGGGCCGGAGTTGTTCTACACGGCGAATCATTGTCGGCGCTTCACGCGTGTGTGGTCGCGTGGTGGGCATCAGCATCCGTCGGCGGTGCCGATTGCCGAGTATGGCAAGACGCATCCCGAGTATTTCATCCTCACGGGCAACGTGCGGCAGCCAGAGGTCGGCGCGACGGACGGTCAGCTTTGCCTCTCGAACCCCGAGGTGCGCGAACTCATCTACAAGCACATCCTCGTCACTCTCGACAGTGGCTACGATGTCATCGAACTGGGCCAGGCCGATGGTTTCCGCCCTTGCCAGTGCAAGGAATGCGAGGCGCTTTACGGCGTGAAGCCCACGACGAAACCGACCGACGGCATCGCCTTCAGCACCGACCGCGCCTGGGGTGAGAAGATCTGGATCATGCATCGCGACATGGCACTGCGGTTGATGAAGGATCGTCCGGGGAAAAAGCTCATGATGACCGCCTACAGCATCACGCGGGAGCCGCCACAGACCTTCCACGAGTTCCCGGAGAACACGATCATCGAAATGATGAGCTCTGAGGAGGAATCCTTCGCCGCGTGGAAGCAGCTCAAGGTGCCCGGCGGCTTCTCGGCCTATCTTTACAACTGGGGGAACTTCCATCTCGTGGGCCTCACGCCGCTCACCACCATCTCGATGATCGCGGAGCAGAGTCGCCTGCTCACGGAGAACAACGTGCGCATGGTGCAGGTGAATGGCAGCCCCGGCGCTGGGCAGTGGGGACTCGAAGGGCCAAACATCTATGTGTATCTGCGTCTCGCCATCGACCCGAAGCGGCAGTGCGCGAACGAACTCTTCGATGAATACCTGCAGGCCGCCTTTCGCGAGTGCGAGAACCCGATGCGCCGCTTCTTTACCAACGTGCAGAGGCGCGTCGAGCTGTGGCGCGTGCTGCGAGAGTATGCGTATCAGTCTGGACGCGATCCCCTCTTCGCGCTCGGCACTCTTTGGCCGCCAGACGTGATCAACTCACTCGAAGAAGACCTCGCCGCCGCCGAAGGCAGCGCCGAGCTGCCCGAGGTGCGACGCAGGCTCGACATCGTGCGCTACGAGTTCGATTTCCTGAAGCACCTCGCGCTCGTCATCAATGCGTGGCGCAATCATCAGGCGATGAACAACGTGGCCTCGCTCACGCAGTTGCTCGATGCGGTGGATGCGCGCAACGCCTTCATCGCCGGCGTGGCGAACGGCGACGCGAAGTATGCGAAGAAAAAGAACCCCGCGTATCGCTTCGCCGACGAAAAGAGCCTGAAGTATGCCGGACGCTATTTGGAACGTGCTCCATTCAATTGGGACACGGCGAAGATGCGGGCGAATCCGACGCAAATGATCCAGCAGAGCCAATCGCTCACCATCGAGCGTGCGACTGGGCCTTTGACGCTCGATTCAACCCGCTGGGAGAAGGCCGAGGCGCACCCGCTTTTGCCCACCGATGCCGCCGTGACGAAGCTGCAAGCACCGACGACCTTCCGCTTGCTCTGCGACGACGCGAATCTCTACATTCGCGTCAGCGGCGAGCAGCCAGCGAACAAGACGACCTTCGCCGCCCGTGGTCACGATGCCGAGCTGTGGTTGCAGGAGAGCATCGTCGTCAATGTCTCGCCCATCGCCGACAAGAGCCGCTACTTTTACTTCGCCTACGAGCCGGAGCCGACATCGTTCAACGAGGCCGAGCACGGCTTCATCGCCGACTACCTGCACCCGCGCTACGGCTGGAATGACGAGGGCTGGAACGGCGCGTGGACCTTTGAGACCAAGCTCATCCCGGCTAAGAACCGCTGGGAGTCCATGGCCGTCATTCCCTTTGAAACCCTGCGCACCCAGGCACCCAAAGCAGGCGACACTTGGTATCTCAATGTCGGTCGCGTGCACTTCACCGACTCCACCGACAAGAAGACCAACCGCGAATTCTCCGCCTGGACCCGCAAGCTCAACGCCTCCCGCATCCCCGGCGATGCGAGCTTTGGCAAAGCCACCTTCAAATGATCCGCTCATGAATCGCCCCTCGCTCCTCGCCATCACGCTGGTTTTGCTCACCGCCTCATCCCACGCGGTCGATTTTCAGTCACTCAGCGCCGTGAAGCGGCTCACGGCCGACAAACGCTACGACGAAGCCATCCAGAAGCTCGAAGCCCTCGCGGCGAAGACCGAGGAAGTCGGCGAGAACTTCCACTACCTCGACCTTGCCATGGACATCACCGTGAAGTCGCTCAAAAACGCGGACCGCTCGCTGGCGCTCGCTGCGCAGGTGAAAGACACCGCGCATCGCGACTTTGCCAAGCTGCGCGTGCTCACCGACTTCCAGCGCTACGACGAAGCGCTCGCCTCCGTGCGCGAGGAAACCATCGAAACCTGGCCCGTGCGCTGCCGTGGGCAGGCGCATGCCTTTCTCGCCGAGATCTACCACAAGAAGAAGAACGATGCCGCCGAGCTGCGCCAATGGCAAAAGGCCGCCGAGGCGCCTGGGGCCGAAGTCAGCGTGCGTGGCCGTGCCCACCGCGAAGCCGCCGTGCTCCACCTCAAGCACGGCGACACCGCCAAGGCCGAAGAGCACTTCCACAAAGCGCTCGCCGTCACCCCCGCGAACTACGCCTGGCGCATCGACAGCCTCGCCGGTCTTTCGCGTCTGCTCATCGACAACAAACGCCCCAAAGAAGCCGTGAAAGCCTTTGAAGGCACCGACTTCAGTCAGATCGACCACATCACCAGCAAAGGCACCCTCCTCGAAGCCTACGCCCGCGCCCTGCTCGCCGCCGGAAAGAAAATCAAAGCCATCGAAACCTTCGACCAACTCCTCCAGCTCAATCTCCCCGCCACCTGGAAAGACCGCATCAACCAGGAACTCGATCAGATGGCGGAGTCGTTTTGAATCCAAGCCATGACCGCGATGCTCACTCGCTAGCTTTTCGCACCCCATGTGCCGTCGTCGCTTTCTTCAACTCGCCGCCCTTGCTCCGATCGGAGCCGCCACGGTCGATGCGGCTTACTCGCCACTCCCGCGCACGGGCAAAGCACGCTTCACACCGACGCTGAACGCGTATTCGTTCCTCGAACAGCTCAATGCCAATATCGCCGATGCCACGACGGGCATCGACCTCTTCGGCGTGTGCGATTTCTGCGTGAAGCAAGACATTGAGGCCGTGGACCTCACGGGCTACTTCTTCCCAGGTTATCCAAAAGCACCGGCGGACGACTCCATCGCCCGCATCAAGCGCTACACGCATGAGCGCGGCATCACGATCAGCGGCACCGGCGTGAAAAATGACTTCGCCACGGCGAACAAGGCCGTGCGAGCCGAGGGCGTGGCTTTGACGAAGCTCTGGATCGAGGTGGCCGCTCGACTGGGGGCGCCGGTGGTGCGGGTGTTTGCCGGGCCGCAGCTAAAGAACCCGAATGACTGGCAGGGTGCCGCCGGTGGGGCTTCGCGCGACGAGGTGGAGACGTGGATGGCCGAGGCGCTGCGCGAGTGCGCTAAGCATGGCGAGAAACATGGCGTCATCGTCGCCGTGCAAAATCATGGTGACTTCCTCAGCACTGGCCCGGAGCACGTCAGCCTGCTGCAGCGCGTCGATCACGCGTGGTGTGGAGCGCTCGTGGACACCGGCAAATACTTCACCACCGATCCGTATGCCGACATCGCGATGATGGTGCCGCATGCGGTGAACTGGCAGATCAAGGAAACCCTCGGCAGCAGTCTCAAAACCCCACCCACCGACTACACGAAGATCGCCAAGATCATCCACGACGGCGGCTATCGCGGCTTCGTGCCGATTGAAACGCTCTCCATGGGCCGCAAAGACTACGACCCCGCCGCCGAAGTCGTCAAAGTGCTCACGGCGATGCGTGCGGCGATCGCGGAGTTGGAGTGATGAAGTTGATTCTAACGTGTTTTCCAAAAATGAAGTATCGCGATGGAGGCGGAGTTTCAAAAGCTGGTGGCCACGGATGTGATCGGCGGTGGCATGGTTCTGAATCTCGCACTCCGGCTGAAAATCCACCGTCATCTCCGGCCCGCGCCATTCGCGAATGCCTTGGCCCAAACGAGCAACAACAGCAACGACGTCAGCACGCTCGGACAAAGCGCCGACGGCAGCTACAACCAGACTCAGATGCAGGATCTCATCAACAAGGTGGCTGAGCTGATCCATGCGCTAAGGAGGTAGATTTCCAGCACGGCGGGCGTAGAGAATCGTCCCTCACGACGATTGCCTTTTGCCATGCTGAAACTCACCCTCTTCCTCCGTTGTCTCGGCACCTCTGTCTGTCAGCAAACGGCGGGGTGGGATGGGGGGGCGCGTGGTGAGTTGTCGTTCACTAAGCGGGCTAGCGGTGCGACTTTCCAGCCGCAGTTTGCGCGTAGGCGAGCCGCACTGCTTTTTCTTGTCACCTTTCATCTGCTGAGTCCTGCAGCGGAGGCGCAGTCGCTGGGGGAAATCGAGTTCAATCGCGACATCCGGCCCATCTTGTCGGAGAACTGTTTTTACTGCCATGGGCAAGATGGGAACAAGCGGAAGGCGGGGCTGCGGCTGGATGTGCGGGAGGAGGCGATGAAGGCGGTCGAGTCCGGGGACATCGCGATCGTGCCGGGTGATGCGGCGAAGAGTTCGATCATCGCGCGGGTGTTTTCGGATGACAGCGATGAACTGATGCCGCCGCCGAACTCGCACCGCACGCTGACAGTGCCGCAGAAGGAGCTGCTGAGGCGCTGGATCAATGAGGGGGCGACGTATGAGCCGCACTGGGCCTATGCCACGCCTGCGCGGCCGGCCTTGCCTGCGGTGAAGGAGGCTGGCTGGACGAGGAATGAGATCGACCGCTTTGTGCTCGCGAAGCTGGAGCAGGAAGGGCTGCATCCTTCGCCCGAGGCTGACCGGGCTGCGTTGATCCGGCGGCTCTCGCTCGATCTCAGCGGCCTGTCGCCGACGCCTGAGGAGGTGGATGCGTTTGTCGCGGATACATCGGCGGATGCTTATGAAAAGGTGGTGGAGCGGCTGATGAAGTCGGAGCACTACGGCGAGCGAATGGCGCTGCCGTGGCTGGATGCGGCACGCTATGCGGATAGCAATGGCTTCCAGCAGGATGGCGACACCTTCCAGTGGGTGTGGCGTGACTGGGTGGTGCGGGCGCTGAATGCGGACATGCCGTTTGACCGGTTTTCCATCGAGCAGCTCGCCGGTGATCTGCTGCCGAAGCCGACGGACGAGCAATTGATCGCCACGGCCTTCAACCGCAATCATCTGCTCAATGGTGAAGGCGGCGCGATCGCCGAGGAGCAGCGGTTTAACATCCTCTTTGATCGTGTGGACACCACGGCGACGACCTGGCTGGGCCTGACGATGGCCTGTGCCCAGTGCCACGACCACAAATACGATCCGATGACGCAGCGCGACTACTACGCGATGCTGGCCTTGTTTAACAACGTGCCGGAGAGCGGCGTGCCGTCCGGCGGCGGACAGTATCGCATCGCCGATCCGTGGATGCTGGCGGGCACGGATGAGCAGAAGGTGCGCAACAAGGAGCTGGAGGCCGCGCTTGCCTCGGCCAGAGCTGAGGAGAAAACGGCATCGCAATCCGCCGAGACGAAAGCCTTCTACGAGGCGAGTGAAAAGGAACTGACCACCGAAGGAGCGACGGCATGGAGCGTGGTGAAGCCTGAGACGCTGGCCGCGACGGATGGCGTGAAGTTGAGCGTGCTGGAGGATGCGTCGGTGTATGCCGAAGGCGCGTTGCCGGATACCGCGAACTACACGCTCACGCTGCCAGCCGCAGTTGCCCCGATCACCGGATTGCGTCTGGAAACGATCCCTGATTCACGTCTTCCAAAGAAGGGCGCAGGACGCTCGGACAGTGGCAATGCGGTGCTGACGAAGCTGCGCCTGGAGCTTGATGGCCGTGAGATCAAGTGCAATGCCGCCACGGCGAGTTACTCGCAGGGCGGGTTTTCACCGCAGGGGGCGATTGACGATGATGCGAAGACAGGCTGGGCCTTTTTTCCAGACACGCACCAGCCCTACACACTCATCGTGCAGGGTGCGGAGGCGGTGCCGGTGGGTGGCAGGTTGAAGGTGACGTTGGAGTTCCAGTCGTCGAACAAGCAGCACTTGCTGGGGCGCTTCCGTCTCGGTGTGACTTCGGCGCCGCTGCCCGCTTCCCGGGCATCGCTGCCGGATGACATCACGGCACTACTCAAGAAAACGACACGCAGCGCGGAGGACATGGCGAAGCTGCGCGACTACCTGGTGAAAAACAGCCCGCCACCCGCCGTGGCGGCAGCTCGTGAGAAGGCGAAAGCCGCGGAGAAGTCGCTCAATGATTTCCGAGCGACCGTGCCGCGAGTGATGATCATGTCGGACAGCCGTCCACGTCCGACGAAGATCCTCGACCGTGGTGATTACCTGAATCCGCGAGAGGACGTGGCCGCAGGCACGCCGGGCTTTCTGCCAGCTCATCGTGGCGATGCGGCCAAGAACCGCCTGGGCTTTGCGCAGTGGCTTTTCCAGCCCGAGCATCCGCTCACGGCGCGGGTGCAGGTGAATCGCATGTGGCAGATGTTTTTCGGCACCGGCTTTGTGAAATCCGCCGAGGACCTCGGCGTGCAGAGCGAGCTGCCCGTGCATCAGGAGCTGCTGGACTGGCTGGCGGTGGAGTTCCGCGAGCATGGCTGGAGCATGAAGCATCTGCACCGGCTCATCGTCACCAGCGCCACGTATCGCCAGAGCAGCCGCACGACCCGCGAGGGCCTGCAGCGCGATCCTGAGAACCGCCTGCTGTCGCGTGGAGCACGCTTCCGCGCCCCCGCGATGATCCTGCGCGATGTCGCACTCGCGGCGAGCGGCCTGCTGGATCGCCGCATCGGTGGGAAGCCGGTCTATCCTTATCAACCCGATGGCATCTGGGAGACCCTGGCCATCACCAAGGAGCGCGACTTCAGCTATCCGGCCTCCACGGGCGCGGACTTGTATCGCCGCAGCCTTTACACCTTCTGGCGGCGCACCGTGGGACCGGCGAACATGTTTGATGCCTCCACCCGGCAGACCTGCAAGGTGCGGCAGAGCAACACCAACACGCCACTTCACGCGCTGACCACGCTCAATGATCCGACCTGGGTGGAGGCGGCCCGCGTGCTGGCGACCCAGGCCCTGCGAGCCTCCAGCACGGCCGATGGGCAGCTCACGTTCGCGTTTCGGCGCGTGCTCGGCCGCCAGCCCGGCGAACGCGACCTGGCCGCGCTGCGCCGCATGTGGGAAAGGCAGCGTGCCGTTTATCAAGCCGACACCAAAGCCGCAGCCGAACTGCTCGCTGTCGGCGCAGCACCGCCGGAGCCAAAGCTCGACGCCACATCGCACGCGGCTCTCAGCGCGGTGTGCCTCGGCATCCTGAATCTCGACGAAGCCCTCACCCGCGAATGAACGCCCTCATGCACTCCACCATGCTTCACGATCTCCATCTCCATCAGCAGCGCGTCACGCGTCGGCAGTTATTCGGCAGCGCCGCGCAGGGCATCGGCGGCATCGCACTGGCCTCGCTGCTCGGTGAGCGCAACGCCCTCGCGGGACAGATCGGTTTGCCGAATCTCCCGCACTTCGCTCCCAAGGCGAAGCGGGTCGTGTGTCTCTGGCAGGGCGGCGGTCCCTCGCATGTGGATCTCTTTGATCCCAAGCCGGTGCTGCAAAAAATGGCGGGCCAGGACATCCCCGACAGCGTGCGTGGCACCACCCGGCTCTCCACCATGTCGTCCGGCTACAAAAAATGGCCGATCACACCCGCCATCAAGCCCTTCAAACGCTACGGCCAGTGCGGCACGGAGATGAGCACGATGCTGCCGCACATCGGTGCGCACGCGGATGACATCTGCGTGGTGCGCTCGATGAACACCGAGGCTGTGAATCACGCGCCGGGCGTGACGTTTTTCATGACCGGTGCGCAGGTGCCCGGCAGGCCCAGCATGGGCGCGTGGCTCAGCTACGGGCTCGGCTGTGATGCGGACGATCTGCCGGCCTTCGTCGCCATGACCTCATCGGACAAAGGCAAGACCTGCGGCCAGCTTTTCTACGACTACTACTGGGGCAGCGGCTTCCTGCCCAGCCGGTATCAAGGCGTGCGCTTTCGCAATGTCGGCGATCCCGTGCCCTACCTGCGCAATCCCGCCGGGATGGGCCGCGAGCAGCGCCGTGCTTTGCTCGATGACATCCGCCTCATGAATGAAGCACATCTCCAGGACTACGGCGATCCCGAGATCGAGACGCGCATCACGCAGTTCGAGATGGCCTACAAGATGCAGGCCAGCGTGCCGGACTTGCTCGATTTCTCCAAGGAGCCCAAGCATGTGCTCGATCGCTACGGCCCTGATGTGCTCACGAAGGGCACCTTTGCCAACAACTGCCTCATCGCGCGTCGGCTCATCGAGCGCGGCGTGCGTTTCGTGCAGTGCATGCACGCCGGCTGGGACCAGCACAACAATCTCTTCACCCAACTCGAAGAGCAATGCCGCGACACCGACGCCCCCAGCGCGGCACTCGTCGCGGACTTAAAGGAGCGCGGGCTGCTCCAGGACACGCTGGTCATCTGGGGCGGTGAGTTTGGCCGCACCCCCTTCGGCCAGGGCGATCCTGCCAAGCCCAACGGCCGCGATCATTTCGGCCGCGCCTACTCCATGTGGATGGCAGGCGGCGGCGTGAAAGGCGGCAGCGTCCTCGGTGCCACCGACGACTTTGCCTGGAACATCGTCAGCGACCCTGTGCACATCCACGACATGCAGGCCACCATCATGCATCTCTGCGGCATCAACCACGAAGCCCTCACCTACCGCTACCAAGGCCGCCAGTTCCGCCTCACCGACGTGCACGGGCATGTGATGAAGAAGATCCTCGCGTGACCGACACGCCGCCGATGGTCGCGAGCAACCATCGCCGCAGCCACGGGCGATGCTGGACTCGAAGTCGCCAGTAGCGGAGGAGTATCGTTTCAGCTTCGATGCGCCCGCGGGACCGCAGTTCGCGGAAACCGAGAAGAATGCCCAACGTGAGCGAGGTGGCGATGCCGTTTCGCATCTTGGCACAGGGCGTCACGTTCTGGTTTGAACTGCCGCCGGATCAGACGCAGAGCGCACACTTCGCGCTCGGGTTTGTGAATTGCAGCCACCTTTCGCTGGAGGGTGCCACGCTGGATCGCGACGCAGCATCCTTAGCGAATGCCGTGGCGGAAAACCCGCGCTGGCAGAACGACGGCTGGGAAATCCGGAACTGCGACTGCCGATTCACCCGCATCGACTCGGGCATCTGCCGTCGCATCCGCATCGAGGGCAATGTTTTCGAAGACATGGCCATTCATCCCGATGGCGTGACGTTGCAGGCAGGTTTTCAATCGCTCAACCATGCGGCCAGCACACCGCTGCTGAGCGATGTCGCCACGCCATCGACTTTCGCCTCGTGTCCGGCGGAGAGATTTCCGGCAACACCTTCACCGCCATCACGCCACCGCGCGGCGTTGCGTGGATCCTGACGAAGCAATCAAAGGACATCCGCACGACGAAAAACCAGTTTCCCGCCGGAACGACCGAGATGAAGTCCTCAGACTCCAAATGAACCAACCGCTGAAAAAGCATCCCTTCATGAAAACCAAGCTCTCGATCCTCTCCGCGTTGTTTTTGACATGCTTTACCATGCTCCACGCCGCCGAGCCCATCCGCGTGCTCGTGTGGGATGAGCCGCAGCCGGAGAAAAAGCAGGGTTATGGCGAAAAGTTCCTCGGCGAAACGCTCGCGAACCATCTAGCGAAACTGCCGAGACTCTCTGTGAAGACCGCGAATACGAGTAAACGCAGTCAGGGTGGAATGACGCTGAGCATAGACTTCCGGTCTGCCTGACGTCATTGCATACACTCTTTGCCGAACTGATGCCGCCTTGACGGTCCTGCTACAAAGCGCGCCAGCGCATCGACAGGCCACGGCTGACTTTCTGTGCCTTTCCACATCTAACGCTGGATGCAGATGGAAGCTGCCCTCGTGACGTGACACGAGAACAGAAGTTGCCATGGTTTGGGTGCGTCAGCCCTGCGTGAAAATGTCCGTCAGGATTTATAGGATTGCTTTTTTTTCAGCTCTGGCCAATTCTCAAAACAATTCCAATTTTGGATCTCACCCTCGTCAGCCTCATGAAACTCACTCGTTCCCTGTTCTGCCTCTCGGTTCTCGCCGTTTTGTCTCTCTCTTCCTGCACCAGCGCAGATGGTGGATCATGGTGCCGCCGTGGAACACCTTGGCCGCCTTCTTCCAGCACGAACTCACCGAGTGGAGACGCCTCTCATATCCTGTCCGTGGGAAACAGGCCGATCCACGCCCATCGAATCGGCCTCGTCTCCCCCAACGCAGCTGACAGCTATGGCGGCTACGGTGGTGGCTTCAACAGCGGCTATGCCATCTACCCCATGCCCACCGAGCGGTATGGTGACTACTTCAATCCAGAAAACGACCTGAGTTTGGTCGGTCACGGCTGGGACCGCTACACCACCGTGTTCACCAACGCTTCTCGGCCTGCGGCCAGCCAGCCTGCTCCGATGACTAACAGCAAGTAAGCAGACCATATTCATGAGCGGCGTTGCAGACGAATCGTCTGCAACGCCGCTTTTTTGTTTTCAAATGCCAACGCTTTCACTCATAAAGGCGGAACAGGCCGCTGTGGTCGAGATCACCGAAGCCTTTTTCGTGAACAAACTTCTCCCACTGGGCTAGCGAGTTTTTCAAGGTGGGTGAGTCGAGACCGACGGAGTCGGCAAGTTGGGACATGAGGCGCACATCCTTGAGCTGGAGTGTGGCGCGGCCGCCAGGGGCGAATTCGCGACGCACCATGCGGTCGCCGTGCAAATCGAGGATGCGGCTTTCGGCGAAGCCGCCGAGGAGCGCTTTGCGGACGAGCGCGGGATCGACGCCGGAGAGTTCAGCCATGCGCAGTGCCTGGGCGACGGCGTCGATGGTTTGGGCGACGATGAGCTGATTGGCGAGCTTGGTCACCTGCCCTGCCCCGCTGAGGCCGAGATGGGTGATGTTTTTGCCGACGACTTGGAAGATCGGCAAAGCGCGCTGGAAATTCGCCTCACTGCCGCCGGCCATGATGGTGAGTGTGGCGGCTTCGGCTCCGACCTGGCCGCCGGACACGGGCGCATCGACCCAGTTCACGCGTTCGGCCCATTTTTTCGTCTCGGGCACTCCAGTGGTGCCGAAGTCGATGATGAGGGCGTCTTTGTGCAGTCCTTCGATCAAACCGCCGGGGCCAAAGACGACGTTTTCGACGACATCGGTCATGGTGAGATTGATGCAAATGGTGCCGGGGCCGATTTCGCGGGAGAGTTCAGGCAAACTAGCGGCGCGACGCATCCCAAGTGCCACGGCGGCCTCGGTCGGCGCATCACTGCGATTCCAGACGACGACCTCCGCCCCCGCTTCGTGCAAATGACGCGCATTGGCCCGGCCCATGTTGCCGAGTCCGAGGAATCCGATCTTGTGTCCTTTGAGTGGCTTGCTCATGTCTGGTGAACTCACATCAGGTAACCACCGATGGCAAACTCCTTCCCAATCCACGCATGAAAATCATCATCACCGGCGGCGGCGGCTTTCTTGGCTCCCAGCTTGCGCAGAAGCTCCTCGAACGCGGCACTTGGAACAGCCAGCCGATCACCGAGATGGTGCTGCTGGACGCGTTTTTCCGCGAAGCACCGACCGATGCGCGGGTGAAGCAGGTGAAGGGCGACATTGGCGACCGGGCGACGGTTTTGGCCACCACGGGCACTCAGTTCGATGTGATCTTCCATCTGGCCTCGATGGTGAGCGGGGAGTGCGAAGAACGCTTCGATGACGCGATGCGCGTGAACCTGGAGGGTGGTAGAAATGTGTTTGAGGCGGCACGGGCGGCGGAAGGACGGCCACGAGTCGTGTTTGCCAGCAGCGTGGCGTGCTACGGCGGCCTGGACATGTCGCAGATGATGTCAGACACCACCAAACAACTGCCGCAGACGACCTACGGCATGACGAAGGCGATGTGTGAGATGATGGTGAACGATCACACACGCAAAGGCCACTTTGACGGCCGCAGCGTGCGCCTGCCGACGGTGATCGTGCGCCCAGGCAAGCCTAACGCAGCTGCGTCGAGCTGGGCCAGCGGCATGTTTCGCGAACCGCTCAATGGCGAAGCCTGCCATCTGCCGATCCGCCGCGATCAACCGCATCCGATGACCGGCTATCGCACGGTGATCGAGTCGTTCATCGCTTTGAGCGAGGTGGAGGAGTCCAAACTCGGCAAAGATCGTGCCTATGTGCTTCCCGCGCATCGCGTGACGCCACAGATCGCGGAGAAGGTGATCCAAGAGGTCGCCGCAGCACGAGGAATCAAGCTAGGATCGGTTGTGGATGCGTTTGATGCGCGGATTCAAGGCATCGTGGATAACTGGCCGCAGCAGGTGGATGGCTCACGCGCTGTGGAGATCGGTCTGCCACGCCCGCCGGAGCTGAAGGTGATCGTTGAGCAGTACGTTGAGGACTTTGGACCCAAGTCATCTTAGCAACGACGGTGGATGAGGCACTTGAAGGCGGTTCCTGCGCCGTCAGCGTCGAGAAGCTGTGATGACGCGTCGTGTGGCTGAAGAAATTCGGCCAGCGTTTGATGCGTGGTCGGCTCCAGGCCGAGTTCGAGTAGCCAGGCGGCGTAGTCGGTGAAGTTGATGTCCGCAGTGATGTCCTGGCGGCCTGGGTTGGCGTAGAGGTCGGTGCCGGTGAGCCTTTGATGCAGCAGGTAGGCGCGCAGCGTGCCATGCGGACGGCGATGGTAGAGCTGCGGAAAGTCATCGCCGTAGTCGATGCTGAGCATGGAGCCGCCTTTCCAATGCGGCGTCCAGTGGTGCAGCCAGTCGCGGATGCTGGGATGCAGCTCGCAGCGCTGACCGTCTTTGAAGGTGGTGTGACGCAGAGCACTGAAGTGCGCGGAATCGAGCTGATGCGGGTGTAGTTGCTCAGGCACCCAGACTTCGTGCCAGAGACCGTTTTGCCACTGCACGAGCGTGGCGGGGAAGGCATCGAGCAGTTCGTTGTGATAGATGAAGGCGTGACCTTCAGCGTGGGAGAGAGCGGATTCGAGGTCGTGGTGCCAGTGGGCTTTACTGCCAAGTCGCTTTTGCTGCTGTTCGCGCAGCACGGGGGAGGTCTCGACAATGTGGAAGGTGAACTGACGGCGCTGCCACCAGCCCAGGGATTGCCGCACAGCGGCCATGAGCGAGCCATCGCCCGCGCCGACTTCGATGATGTGACGGATGCTCGGCTGCGCTTTTGACTCGGATTTGATCCAGGCGGCCATGGCGCGTCCCAAGCAGGGGGAAAGCGTGGCGGACGTGGCGAAATCTCCACGTGCTCCGACGGTGCGAATGTGGCGGGTGTAGTAGCCGCGTGCGGGATCGAACAGGGCACGGGCCATGAAGGTTGCGAATGGCTCGGCCATTTGAAGCGAATCGTTTCAGCGAAGTGCTGCGGACTCGGAGTTCCGCGCTCCGAAGCTGCGGATGATTTCATCTGCGATGATTTCAAGCCCCTCGCTCACGATGTGCTGTGGCTGCGAATAGGTGAGGCGCAGGCATTCGTGTGGATGCCGCCACTCCTGGTCAATGCCGTAAGCGAAGTAGTGGCCGGGGATCACGAGGACTTTGCGCTCTTTGAGGCGACGATAGAGTTCCTTCGCTGGAATGGGCAGGCCGTTGATCCACAACCAAAGGAAGAAGGCTCCTTCTTGCGTGTGTAGCGCCCACGGAACGCGGTCGCTAAGCGCATTGGCTAGCACGGCTTTGGCGAAGTCGGAACGTTCGCGATAGAACGGGCGGATGACCTCAGGGCCGAGCTTGATGAGCGTGTCGTCCTTGAGCAGCGGCATGAGCAGCGCCTGGCCGAGGTTGCCATTTGCGAGGGAGACGATGGCATTCATGTTCGACAGCGCTTTCACGATGGGCGGATCAGCGACGATCATGGCGGTGCGAACACCGGGAAGGCCGACCTTGCTCATGCTGATGCTGAAGATCATGCCGGGCTGCCATTTCGGCTGGAAGCCGTTGTGGATGACGCCAGGAAACGGATGACCGTAGGCGTTGTCGATGATGAGCGGGATGCCATGCGCGTCGGCGAGCGTGTGGAGGCTGTCGAACTCGTTTTGAGTGAGGACGTTCCCGGTGGGATTCGTGGGGCACGAAACACACATGGCGGCGATGTCAGGCGTGATGCGCAGGCGGTCGAAATCGACGTGGTATTTGATCTCATGCGGCGCAGTTTCGACGATGCTCGGCAGACAGGCGGTGAACTGGCCCTCAGTGAGCGACTGATTGGCGTAGCCGATGTATTCGGGCAGCAGCGGGAAGAGAATGCGGCGCTTGGACGAACAGTTCTGGCCTGCGAGGAGATTGAAGAGCAAGAAGCAGGCACTTTGGCTGCTGGGCATCACGGCGATGTTTGCGCTGGTGACATTCCAACCGCACTCACGTTGGAGAAACGCGGCAAAGGCTTCACGGAAGAGCGGATTGCCGCCTGGCGGATCGTAATTGAGCAGGGTGCGGTCGATGCTGCCGTCATCGAGCATGGCGCGCATGCGCTCGCGCCAGAGCTGCTGCACCTGAGGAATGGCCGCAGGCTGGCCGCCACCAAGCATGCGCATGTCAGGGTGTGTGGTGAGTGCGGCTCCGCAGTCATCCATGAGTTCCTGGATACCGCTAGGCCCGGCAAGGCGCATGCCGATGTCTGAGAAGGTGGTTTGCATCAAGAGCCGACGGAGGTCTGCACCCAGTCGCGAATACTGAAGCTTGGCGCGGCTTTTTCGATCTGCCATCTGCCATCGGCATTGAGCCTGAAGCTACCGACCCAGCGCTGATGCCATTCCTCAGGCGCGATCATGCTGAGCTGGCGTTTGCCTTCGACCTCATAGAGATGGTACATCTCGCCGCAAATGGGCTCGAAGCCGAATTGGCTCTCGTAGATGAGCTTGTTCCAGTTGAAGGCGTCGATGACCTCCATGTAGCGCTCCTGAATTTCGACCATCTCCTGCTGCAGCTCACGCTCGACTCGGGAAACGCCGCGAGATTTGAAATTGGTGAGATCCTGCGGGATGATTTTGGCGGCGAGACGCGAAACGGGATACGGCAGGTAATTGCCGCGAGGCTCGGGGGCTTGCAGGGCTGCGTCGATAGGGTCCAAAACAGGGCTGATGTGGGTCATAGGATGTACGGGAGGAACGCAGGATCAAGATGGTGCTTTGATTTGAAAAGCAGCATCACGGGCTTACGATGTGAAATGAAGAACGTCTCAAAACTGTTGGGTGCCGCCTTGTTTTCAGCGCTGCTGGTGTCTTGTGCGTCGCGCACGATGGACAGCGTGCCCACCGCGCAGGAACTGGAAGCTTACGAACGAGTGATCAAATCCCGCATGCAGGGAGAATACGACGAGCTGGCACGCCTGCGTGCGCGGGGCGCAATCAGCCAGGCAGACTACGAGGAGCAGAAGCGCAAGCTGGACTCGGAGCTAGCGGAAAAGGTGAATGATGCGGCCTGGAACAAGCATTACTTGGCCGAATCCGAGCGCAAAGCCGATGGCGTGCCGACGCCGGACGCGCCGGTGGCATTGAGTCCTGGCGCAATGGGGGGGGAATCTTTTTACCGGCCTTCCTACCAAAATTACGGGCAGGTCACAGGCATGAGCGGTGTCGGAGGGATGGGCAGCATGCGCGGGGCGAATGAGCAGATCAGCAACGCTCAAACCGTGCGCCAAGACGCGATGTCTGCCGGGGGGACTTTTTTGTCTAAGCCGCCGCCGGGTTCGGTTTACGATGACGCTATGCGGTGATTGAAGCTGCTGGGCTTGTCCTCAGCCTTGGGAGCCTGGGGCTTTTCGTTCCAACAACTTAAAAAGCGAAAAGCCCTGTGAGGATGACCCCCACAGGGCTTTTGTTGGCAGGTTGCCCTGCCACATTGACCTCACGAAGAGGCCAACGAGTTACTTCTTGGCAGCTTTCTTGGCAGCTTTCTTAGCAGGAGCCTTTGCGGCGGCTTTCTTAGCAGGAGCCTTTTTGGCGGCTTTCTTGACGGCCTTTTTTGCAGCTTTCTTAGCCATAGTGTTTGTCCTCTGTTTGTTGTTGGTTGCGTTGTTGTTTTGTTTTGCCGCAGACGCACTTTTGACGGCACCTCCACGGACATTTTTTCCTGCGGAGACCGAAGCGGTCGCGCGCTTTTCTTCGATCGCGGCCTGCGCAGCAGCAAGGCGGGCGACGGGAACTCGGAAAGGACTGCAACTCACATAAGTGAGGCCCACACGGTGGCAGAATTTGACGCTGTCAGGATCACCGCCGTGCTCACCGCAGATACCGAGCTTGATGTCGGGCTTGGTCTTGCGGCCTTTGGCGATGGCGATCTCGATGAGCTGACCGACGCCGGTCTGGTCAAGAGTGGCGAAGGGGTTCTTCTTGAAGATCTCGTTCTCGGTGTAGGGCATCAGGAAGCTGCCCATGTCGTCACGGCTCATGCCGAGAGCGGTCTGGGTGAGATCGTTGGTGCCGAAGCTGAAGAACTGCGCCGTTTCGGCGATCTCATCAGCCGTCAGTGCTCCACGCGGCACTTCAATCATGGTGCCGACGAGATAATCGAGCTTCACTTTTTTCTCGCTCATCACTTCTTTCGCGACTTTATGCACGATTTCGACCTGGAGGTCGAGTTCTTTCTTGAAGCCGACGAGAGGAATCATGACCTCAGGCTTGACCTTGATCTTCTTCTTCAAAACATCCGCAGCGGCTTCGAAGATCGCACGCGCCTGCATCTCCGTGATCTCAGGATACGCGATGCCGAGACGGCAGCCGCGATGTCCGAGCATCGGATTGAACTCGTGCAAGGCCTGCACGCGAGCGGTGACTTTTTCAACGGGAACGCCCATCTTCCTAGCAAGCTCTGCCTGGGACTTCTCGTCATGCGGAACGAACTCGTGAAGCGGAGGATCAAGCAGACGAATCGTCGCAGGCAATCCTTTAAGAGCCGTGAAGATGCCAGTAAAGTCCTCACGTTGATACGGAAGGAGTTTCGCGATCGCGGCTTTGCGGTCGGCGAGGTTGTCCGCGAGGATCATCTCACGAACGGCGTCGATGCGGTCACCTTCAAAGAACATGTGTTCCGTGCGGGTGAGGCCGATGCCCTGCGCGCCGAATGCGATGGCGTTCTGGGTCTGCTCAGGAGTGTCGGCGTTTGTGCGGACCTGAAGGCGGGTGGCCTTGGAGCACCAGCTCATGAGTTGGTTGAAGCTCTTGAACTTCTCAGTGCTCTGGGCTGCCTTGTCTCCGCTGATCATGCCGGTGATGATCTCGGAAGGAGCGGTTTTGAGCTGGCCACCGTAAACGATGCCGCTGGTGCCGTCGATGGAGAGATAGTCGCCTTCATTGAAGGTCTGACCTGAAACGGTGACCGTCTTCTTGTCGTAGTTGATGTCGAGAGCAGCGGCACCGCAGATGCACACTTTACCCATCTGACGGGCAACAAGTGCCGCGTGGGAGGAAACGCCACCGCGCGCGGTGAGGATGCCTTCCGCAGCGATCATGCCACGAAGATCTTCAGGGCTGGTCTCATTGCGGACGAGGAGAACCTTTTCACCTTTTTGCTCGGCGATGACGGCACGGTCGGCGTTGAGGTAGATCTTGCCAGAAGCGGCACCAGGACCGGCTGGAAGACCCGAGGCGATGGCCTTGGCCTTCTTCACATCGGCAAGGTCGAAGATCGGAGCGAGAAGCTGCTCGAGCTGATCGGCAGGATTGCGCAGCACGGCGGTCTCCCAGTCGATGAGCTTTTCCTTCACCATGTCGATGGAGAACTTCAGAGCGGCGGCTGCAGTGCGCTTGCCGTTGCGGGTCTGCAGCATGAACAGCTTGCCTTCCTGCACAGTGAACTCGATGTCCTGCACGTCTTTGAAATGCTTTTCAAGCGTCTGGCGAACTTTCATCAGCTCGGCATACGACTTCGGCATTTCCTTCTTCAACTGGGCCACTGGCTCAGGAGTGCGCACGCCAGCCACGACGTCTTCACCCTGGGCGTTGATGAGGAACTCCCCGTAGAACTCGTTGACGCCGTTGGCAGGGTTACGCGTGAAGGCAACGCCGGAACCGGAAGTGTTGCCGGTATTGCCGAAGACCATTGCCTGCACGTTCACGGCGGTGCCCCACTCGGCTGGGATGCCATATTTGCGGCGGTAAACGATCGCGCGATCGTTCATCCATGAACCAAACACAGCGCCAGCAGCGCCACGAAGCTGATCCCACGGATCACTTGGGAAATTTTTACCGCTGCGCTCTTTGACGAGCTGCTTGAAGCGTTTCACGAGATCCTGCTGGTCTTCGGCAGTGAGATCGCTGTCGAGGATGTCCTTGTGGTACTTCTCGTGCTTGAACTCCTCAATGATGGTCTCGAAGGGCTCATGGTCTTCACCTTCGCGCTTCTGCACGCCCATGACGACGTCACCATACATCTGAACGAAACGGCGGTAGCAGTCCCAAGCGAAGCGTTCGTTGTTCGTCGCGGTCACGAGTGAAAGAACGGTCTGGTCATTGAGGCCAAGGTTCAAAATCGTGTCCATCATGCCGGGCATGGAGTCACGCGCACCAGAGCGCACAGCGACGAGAAGCGGGAAGCCTTTGGCATCACCGAACTTGTAGCCCATGATCTTTTCCATGCTCTTGACCGCTGCTTCCATCTGCGCCTGAAGCGCGACAGGATAGGTCTTCTTGTTCTGGTAGAAATAGGTGCAAACCTCGGTGCTGATGGTAAACCCGGGAGGCACTGGGAGGCCGATGCGGCTCATCTCCGCGAGGTTGGCACCCTTGCCGCCCAACAGTGCTTTCATGGAGCCGTCTCCGTCTGCTTTCCCTGCTCCGAAGGAATAGACATATTTCTTTTTATCTGCGCCGCTCTTGATTGCTTGCTTTGCCATAGATTTTGCCGGTTGCTTGATTCGAACCGTGGTTGTGTGTGTGTTCAGTGAAGGATGGGAGGCGGATTTATAGCGTTCGATTATATGATGCAAGCATTTGTTGACAATCAAAAGTTAGGAACACAACCGCATGGCAAGCAAACCGTGTCATGCGATCTCCGAAAAGCTCACGCTGCATTCGTGAACAATGATGAAGATCACCTGTCCTGACGAGAGGTATTGACGTGAGTATTTAAAACCGATTAAATTCACACGCGTCGAATCTCACACGGTAAGCGCAAGAAAATCCACCCTCAAAAGAAGACCATGAAAACCAACTGCCCCATCACTTCATCCACCCGCCAGGGCTTCACGCTCATTGAGCTGCTGGTCGTCATCGTCATCATCGGAATTCTCGCAAGCCTAGTGATGTCACAGGCCACCAAGATGATGGAAGACGCGCGCAGACTTCAGGTGCAAACCGTCATCAAAGATCTGCGCATCGCGATTGATAGCTATCAAGTCGATTACAACCGTTATCCGGTCGACTCCAGCATGCTGAGCGGTTCTGATGGTGAGGACGCCCCAGAATTTGAAACGGATGAAAACACCGGCCTCGTCAGCGCCTTGATGAGCACAGGTGGCACCGCTGGCGGTGCTACTGGCGGAGGTGTCAATCTGAACCCCAGAGACATCAAGTATATCGACCTTCCTTTGGCCAAAAACGGGATGTTTGGACTCGTGGGTGCGGCCCCGCCCTATAAGCTCGTGGATCTCTGGGGGCAGACCTACCGCGTGTTGCTCGACACCAACGGTGACAAGCAAGTCATGAATCCCGACCTGAACAATTCCGATCCTAAAATCGCGCAAAATCCCAATGGCCCCCCGCCCGAAAAACTTCCCACCGAAGTGGCCATCTACAGCATCGGTCAGGACAAAATGCCAAGCACCAAGGACGACGTCGTCTCGTGGCGCCAGAAGTAAGGCAGCCAAACCTCAGTGATTCAAAAAACGCGACATCTTTAATGTCGCGTTTTTTATGACTTCGCTCAGGTGTATTTCGCCAGCAGCTCTCCCGCCTTCTCCGGAGCGACCTTTTCGTAAAAGTCGTCCTCCACCATGCAGACAGGGCCGAACCCGCAACTCGCCAAACACTCGGCAAACTCGATGCTGTATTTTCCATCCTGACTCACCGCGATGGGATGATGATGGTCCGTATGAGAGCGGTCTATACCGGCTTTTTGGCAAAGAGACTCCATCAGCTCGTAGCTACCGGCCATGGCGCAGGAGAGCGTGCGGCAGACGCGGATGTGGAACTTGCCGGGAGCCGTCTGGCGGAAGCCAGGGTAAAAAGTCACTACCTCAAGCACTTGAATCGGCTCCAGACCAAGCTTGGCGGCCACCCAGGCCACGGCTTCGTCACTGATGAAGCGAAAATGATGCTGCAGGAGATGCAGCAGCGGCAGCACCGCGCTGCGCTTCGATACGGGATAGTGCGAGATCGCCTCATCCATGCGTTTTTCCAACTCGGCTGGAACTTCAAAGGCCATGCGTGCGTGTTCGGGGAGAAAGTGGGTTGGAAATCAGCGGTCACACTCGCCCATCACGAAATCCAGGCTGCCGAGCACGGCAGGGATGTCGCTGAGCATGTGTCCAGGGATCAGTTTGGAAATGATGCTGAGATTCAGGAAGGAGGGGCTGCGAATTTTCAGACGATGGGGCACACCGCCGCCTGTGCTGTTGATGTAAAAGCCCAACTCACCCTTCGGATTCTCAGCAGAGAAATAAACCTCTCCCGCAGGCGCGTCGATGCCCTGGGTGGAAATGATGAAATGGTGGATGAGCTCCTCCATCTTCATCAGAACTTTTTCTTTTTTGGGCAGCAGGCCTTTGGCGTCTGCCACATTGATCGGACCTCCGGGCAGATTTTTGAACACCTGACGCAGGATGCGCACGCTTTGACGCATTTCCTCCAGGCGCACGAGATAGCGGTCAAAGCAGTCGCCCTTTGTGCCTACGGGCACGTCGAACTCATACTTATCATAGTCGAGATAAGGCCGGGCTTTGCGGATGTCATGCTCGACGCCTGATCCACGTAAATTGGGGCCCGTGATGCCATAGGCGATGGCCTCTTCCTTGGAGATCACGCCGACGTCTTGGGTGCGCTCCATGAAAATGCGGTTTCGTGAGAGCAGCTTGTCAACTTCATCAATTACCGGCTCGAGCTCGCTGAGGAAATGCTGCACGGAATGCACGAAGCCATCTGGCAAATCGCGGATCTGTCCACCCACGCGGGTGTAGCTCGTAGTGAAGCGTGCTCCGGTGAGCTGCTCGCAGAGATTGTAGATTTTTTCGCGCTCTGTGAAGGTGTAGAGGAAGACCGTCATGGCTCCCACATCCATCGCAAACACCCCGACTCCCAGCATGTGTGCGGAGATGCGGGCCAGCTCGCAGCAAATCACACGGATCGCCCGGCCTCGCTCGGGAACTTCCCAGCCCATGAGTTTTTCCACGGCCAGGGCGTAGGCCACATTGTTCGCCAGCGGCGCCAAGTAATCGAGCCGGTCCGTGTAGGGCACGAACTGGTTGTAATGCATGTTCTCGGCGATTTTTTCGTCACCACGATGCAGGAAACCGACATCAGGATCGGCTTTGGTAATGATCTCGCCGTCCAGTTCAAGCACCAAGCGGAGCACACCATGCGTGGCCGGATGGCTTGGCCCCATGTTGAGCACCAATTTCTCGCCCACGATGTCCTGGGTCGTCTCTTCCACTGCTTCGAGATGCCGAGCCACCTTCGCGGCGGTATCCGGAGCTTCGTATTCTCGGGTGACGGTGGGCATGAAATAAGCGGGGCTGAACTCTGAGGTTAAACCTACCTATCTATGCTGCCTAAACAGCGGCAAGGCGATTTTGTGAAAAATTTCACAAGCGCGGCTTTAAGGCCTCATTCAATCCACCCAAACACACGGAAATAGACCGCTTGAAAAACTCAGGTCCCCAGCGGCTCTACATCGACGCCCACACCCACCGTGTGATGCCCGCCGCCAGTGATGATGCCACGCACGGGGCTGACGTCGGAGAAATCACGACCGTAGGCCACGGTGATGTGGTCGAGCGAGGTGAAGCAGTCATTGGTGGGATCGAAATCCACCCAGCCAAACCTGGGGACAAAGCAGGAAGCCCAGGCATGCGAGGCATCCACGCCGACGAGGCGTGGTTTCCCCACAGGCGGGTGGGTGCGCAGGTAGCCGCTGATGTAGCGGGCAGGCAGGCCCATGGCACGCAGGCTGGCGATGGCGAGATGCGCAAAGTCCTGGCAGACGCCACGTTTTTTTTCCAACACCTCAGCCAGCGGCGTGCTGACCGTGGTGGCCTTCGGATCGAAGACGAACTCACGATGAATGCGTGAGCAGAGATCTGCGGCGGCGGTGAGGATGGGCCGACCGGGCTTGAAGCTGGGCAGGGCGAAGTCACGCAGCGCCATCTCATGCACCAACAGCGGACTGCGGAAGACGAATTGGCAGGGGTCGAGCAGGTCGATCGGCACCGGATCACGAAACAGCGCGGCCACCTCCTCCCAGGGAGGAGTTTGCGCCGGATCAGGCTGCAACACGGGAGCTAAGGCCACGAGACTGCGCGAGGTGACCTCGAACCGCCCGTGCAGCTTTTGAATGGAGAAGCAGGAGACTTGGTTGCCGAAGGAGTCTTTATGCTCGGTGAACAGATCAGGCTCGGGATCGAAGCTCAGGCTAAACTCCT
This sequence comes from Verrucomicrobiota bacterium, assembly GCA_026397635.1. Lineage (GTDB taxonomy): Bacteria > Verrucomicrobiota > Verrucomicrobiia > Verrucomicrobiales > Verrucomicrobiaceae > Prosthecobacter. The sequence continues at coordinate 31,170 of JAPLUL010000011.1, forward strand.
TACAGTGCTGCGTTTCCGTGTCGCGCGGACGCAGCCGGGCCGCGTGATGCGAGACCGCCACCGGAGCGCTGTACGAATAGGTGGTGCGATGAGTGATGCGGTAATTCATCGCGCGGGCGTCGGCGGTTCGGCGGCAGAGTCGGAATCGCTGCTGCTGATGGTGGAATGGGCGAAGTAAGCGGCGGTGAGCGCGTTGTTGAGCGCGGGCATGGCATCTATGAGCTGCCGGAGCAGCCTAGCGACCTGTGTTTGAGACCACTGGCCTGACTCGACGCGGGCGAGTTCCGTGGGATCACACAATTGAAGGTTGGTGCTGTTTTCCAGCAACACGCGCATGGCCGGGGTGAGCACGGCGGAGCTTTGCTCACGCGGCAGGTGCTTGAACTGCTGGTCGATGCGCTCAAACTGAAAACGCAGCCCGCGCGGGTTGAGTTCGTCCAGCATGAGCAGGTCATACACGGCCGCGAGTTGTGGCAGCAGGCTGTAGCGGTTGCGGTAGGTGATGGTGCTGTCGCCGACTTCGAGAATGGCCTCAAGCAGGCTTGGATTTTCTGCGTCTGCACTGCGCAGACCAGCCAGCAGGAGCTCGCAGATGTACACGGTGCGCTCGATGCGGTGCCCCATGTCGAGGAACATCCAGCCTTGGGCGCGCGTCATGTTTTCCTTGGCCAAGCCGTGGAAGGAGGCCAGCTCGAGAATGATGCGCGTGAGGACATTCAGCGCGTCGGACATCGGCGTGATGCTGGGCGTGTTGTCATAGGTGTCCAGGGCATCACTGAGCTGGCTGATGACGCGCCAAGTGTCCACGGAGATGCGGTCACGCAGCAGAATGCCGATGCGTTGGATATGAGAGACACAGGAGCGGATGCTGGCGGGATGATCCGCGTCGAAAATGGCCTCCAGCAGCCGGGCTTCGATCTGTTCTTGCTGGGAGGCCAGCACAGACACGTCTGGCAGGTCTTCGAGCACGCCGAGGCTTTTCAGTGTTTCTAAAAGCGGCATCAGCAGCGGCGTCTCGCTCATGCCGCTTTCAGGCGAGCAGCGCAGCAGCGTGGAGCGCAACAGACGGGCGCTGGACTCCGCGCGCTCGGCGTAGCGGCCGAGCCAATACAAATGATTCGCCACACGGCTGCCGAGATTGTGACCGACACGGCGCAGCTCGACCGGTGTGCGCGTGGTGGAAAGCAGCGTGACGTTTTCCACCGGCCCCTCGCTGAGAACCCAGGTATCCTTGCTGCTGCCGCCTTTTTGCATGGAGACCAGCGGGGAGTCCATGCTGGCCGCGACGCGCGTCAACGCGCCCGGCATAGCCATGTAGCCATCTTTTGTGGCCACGAGATAGACACGCACGCTGATCGGCTTGTGAACGAGCCTGCCGTCTTCCCAAGTCGGCGCGGTGGAGAAGGTCATCTTTTCCTGCGCGGCCCAGCGGTCCGGCGCAAAGCGTAGGCGCTCGATGAAAGCTGCACGTTCGGCGGCGGCGAGGTTCTCACCGAAATGAACCTCGCGACCACGCACGCGGAAGGCGCTCTTGATGACGAGCTGGTCGATCCGTTGCTCCACCTGCCTTCGGGGCGTCTCCTGGCCGCACCACCACGTCGCCACGGAGGGCATGAGCAAGTTTTCACCAAGCAGTTTGCGGCATAGGCCGGGGAGGAAGGCCATCATCGCTGGTGCTTCGGCCAAGCCGGAGCCCATGGCGTTCGCCAGAGCCACGTTGCCAGCACGAACAGCGCGCACGAGGCCTGGCACGCCGAGCATGGAGTCGTTGCGCAGCTCCAGCGGATCGCAGAAATCGTCATCCACACGGCGCAGGATGACATCCACCGGCTCCAGGCCGCTGAGGGTCTTCAAATACACGCGGTCGTCGCGCACGGTGAGGTCTTCGCCCTCCACCAGCGTGTAACCGAGATAGCGGGCCAGATAAGCCTGCTCGAAATACGTTTCATTGTACGGTCCCGGTGTCAGCAACACCACACGCGGCTCTCCCGCCGGCCGTGGGGCCAGGGCGGCAAGGGACAACTGCATCTGGCGGAAAAATCCGGCCAGTCGCCGTACCCGCGCGTCACGAAACACCTCCGGCAGCAGTCGGGAGGTAATGAGGCGGTTTTCCAGCGCGTACCCCGCGCCGGTGGGAATCTGTGTCCGGTCTGCGATGACCCACCAGCGACCGTCCTTGGCGCGAGCGATGTCGGCTGCATACACCTGGAGCGGCTTGGCGTTCGGAATCTTGATCCCGTGGCAGGGACGCAGATACGCTGGTTGCGCGAGCACCATCGCCGCCGGCATGTCACCTTTGCGGATCAGCAATTGCGGACCGTAACTGTCGGTTAGGACTGCGTTGAGCAGCGTGGCGCGCTGGATGAGCGCCTTTTCGATGCCCGCCCACTCGACTGCCGAGATCACAAACGGCACCGGGTCCATCTGCCAGGGCGTGTCCAAACCCTTGGCGTCGTAAATGTTAAATGTCACGCCGCGTTCGGCCAGCAGACGGCGGCTGGTGTCGGACAGCCGTTTGACTCCGGCTGAGTCGCGGCGCTGCAGATCCGCGATGACCTGCTCATAATGCGGCCGCACCTTGCCTGCGGCATCCCTCAGCTCGTCATAATGTCCGACGGCCCCAGGAATGTCTGTACGCGGAGCCACAATCCGTGGAGCGGCGGTAGCGAGGGGAGTGGAGCTTTGGGATTGGAAAATCAAATCGCGGGGGCTGGGAGAAGGAAGCAGGGGAAGGCTGACAGTAGGAACCGTTTGGCTTCACGCATCCCCTTTCTTGCCAGCGTGCGCAAAGGTCGTGCCAGGAATTTTCGCCCCCCGGATGAAAACGCGTTCATGATTTGGCACGGATCTGCGGATCAGCGCAAAATGGCCATTCGATTTCCGTCTCGCCGTGCATGATTTCGGCGAGGACGGGCACGTCGAGGAAGTGCTCGAGTGCCATGCGGTTGCTGATGCTGGCGGCGTCGCGCTCGTCTTTGACGTAGTTTAGAATGATCCCGGCGCAGGGCAAGCCGCGTGCTTGAATGTTACGGACGGTGAGGATGGTGTGGTTGAGGCAGCCGAGCTTGTTGTTCACGACGACGATGACGGGCAGCGCCAGACGCTGCGCGAAGTCGGCGAGCGTGGAAAACTCGTTAAGCGGCACTTCCCAGCCACCGGCCCCTTCGATGAGGACGTGATCGTGCTTTTCCGCGAGTTCATGAAACCTAGCGATGACTTCATTCAGTTCGAAGCGGCGGTTTTCCATCAAGGCGGCGGCATACGGCGCGGCGGGGACTTTGAACCAGACGGGATTGACCTCCTCGACAGTCAAACCGTCGCTGCTGGCGTTGGCGAGATGAATCGCGTCGTCACGCTGACCGCAGACAAAGGGCTTGAAGCCGGCGACGCGTTTGCCGCTGCGTTTCAAAGCTTCCAGCAGCAGGCAGGTGACGTAGGTCTTGCCTGCGTCGGTGTCGGTGCCAGTGATGAAGTAATGCATTTTGTTCGCTGTTCCCGGTTCGCTGTTCCGGTTTGCGTTACCTCAACAGAGGACGGCGAACCGAGAGCCAAGTTTATCCAATCTGCGCAAGGATGGCGGAAGCGATTTTGTCGGCCTGGGCTTCGAGGTATTCGACATCACGGCCTTCCACGAGCAGGCGGATGAGCGACTCGGTGCCGGAGTAGCGCAGGAGCACACGACCGTAGTCGCCGAGCTTCTTTTCGGTCTCCTTCATGATTTTTTGCGCCTCGACGAGTTCTTCGATGGGCGGCTTGGTGCGCACGCGGAGGTTGCGGGAACTCTGCGGGAATTTTTTCAGGCACTTGCGGAGCTGGCTGAGCGGCTCGCCGGTTTCCTTCATGATGCGCAGCACTTGCAGGCCAGCAATGAGGCCATCGCCAGTGGTGGCCCAGTCGCCAAAGATAATGTGGCCGCTTTGTTCACCGCCGAGGTTCAAGCCACGCGAGCGCATCTCTTCGAGCACATAGCGATCACCGACACCGGTGCGGATGACGCGACCGCCGAGGCGGGAGACGAGATCGTCGAGGCCGTAGTTGCTCATCACGGTGACGGCGAGGGTGTTCTGCTTGAGCGTGCCTTTGCGCAGCATGGCTTCGGCGGCGATGGCCATGAGCTCGTCACCGTCGAGGGCGATGGCTTCCTCATCGCAGAGCGCGATGCGGTCCGCGTCACCATCATGGGCGATGCCAGCCTGCGCCTGAGATTGACGCACGATGCGCTCGATCTCCTCGGCGTGCGTGCAGCCGCACTCCTCGTTGATGTTGAAGCCGTCCGGCTCGGAATGAAACACCTGCACATCAGCTCCGAGCTGCTCCAAGGCGAGGGCGCTGGTATAAGAGGAGGCACCATGGGCGTTATCGAGCGCGACACGCATGCCGTCGAGACGCACGCCTTCCATGGAGGCGATGGCGTGCGCGACGTAGCGATCCACGCCATCGGCACGTGTGGTGATGCGGCCAATGCCACGGCCTTCGGGGCGTGGTGTGTCCTCATTGCCGAGCACGAGGCGCTCAATCGCGATCTCGGTCTTGTCATTGAGCTTGTGACCATCGCCGTGGACGAATTTGACACCGTTGTCTTTAAACGGGTTGTGGGAGGCCGAAATGATGACGCCAAAGCTCGCACGAAGCTGCGCACTGAGCATGGCCACAGCCGGGGTGGGAAGCTGACCGACGAGAATGACATCGGCTCCGGCGGAATTCAGGCCTGCGGCGAGCGCGGATTCCAGCATTTCTCCGGAAGCGCGGGTGTCGCGGCCCAGGACGACCTTCGGACGCTCCCCGCCCTCGGGTTTGCCACCGAGCACGACGGCGGCGGCCTGCGCGAGGCGCATGACGAACTCAGGAGTCATGGGGTGACGATTGGCCACGGCACGAACGCCGTCGGTGCCGAAGAATTGGCGCTTTTCAGACATAGGACGCGCGTTCTAGCGCAGGACATCCGAGGTGTCAAAGCCCGGCGGCACGGCTGAGTCCCGGGGCAGCCGGTGGCGGCGTCACCACCGGTTCGAGTTGTGAAGGGGCTTCAGCAGGAGGTGGGAGCACAGGCGCGAGCTGTGATGGCGCTGGAGAACTGGCGGGCGGCGTGATCCTCACCGGCGCCGGGGCCATGTAAGGCTGCGTGTAGCGCACATCCTGCGCCTTGATCATGAACCAGAACAAAAAGGCCAGCAGCAGAGAGATGATCTTTTCACGCCAGTTGCGGGTGATGAGTTCTTTAAGCTGATGTCCCCAATTCATGAGCGCCCTCCTTTTCGTGTTCCGCCGCCGCTTTCAATGCGGAGCCTTCGTTCAGGATCTCATTGATGCGCTGCCGAAGCTCCGCCGGTTCCAGGTCGTGCTCCAGTTTGCCCTGATAGCAGATGGAAAGCGCACCGGTTTCTTCGGAAACCACGAGCGCGATGGCGTCTGTCTCCTCCGAAATGCCCATGCCTGCGCGATGGCGCAGGCCGATGGCGCGGTCCTGGATCTCACGCTGGCTCACGGGAAAAACGCAGCCTGCTGCGGAGATGCGGCCCTGGTCAATGATCGCTCCGCCGTCGTGCAGGGAGGTCTTGGGATGGAAAATCGTGGTGATCAGTTCCGGCGTGATGACGGCGTCGAGCTCCACGCCGGACTCGGAGTAGGGTTTCAGGTCGATGCCACGCTTCAGGGCAAACAACGCGCCGCAGCGGTGGGAGGAGAGCTGCTGCATGGCCTCCATCAGCACATCCAGCGCTTCAGGGTCGGGCCGGTTGAAGGAAAAAATGCGGCTGCTGCCCAGTTCGGCCAGCACGCGCCGCAATTCCGGCTGGAAGATGATGACGAGCGCGATGGCGAGGAAGACCGAAAAGCGCTGCAGTAGGCTGCTGATGACCGAAAGCTCCAGCAGCAAAGAGATGAGCGCTAGGCTCAGCAGCAGGACCATCAAGCCGGTCAAAATGCGCGCTCCACGTGTGGCACGGAAGAACAGATAACCATGATAAGCCAGCGCGGCGAGGATGATGATCTCCACGCCGTCGCGCCAGTGCTCTGTCAAAAAGTCCCACATGCCTACGCTTCTTGCTGCTGAGCATGAACCATGGCACGGGCAGATTCGTTTCTCAAAAGAAGAATCGTTTGGGCGGAGGATTCACGCCGGTTAGGATAGAAATTCATGCCACCCCCCTCCCAGCCAGCGCTTCCGACTCCGAAGCAGAGTGATCTGTTCGGTGTGGAGGAGGTTGCGGTGCCGTCTCAGGCTGGGACACGCGTGGCGCGGGTCCAGCTCGAAGGCGCCGCGGCGATGGAGCTGGATTACGCCATTCCGGAAGAAATGGCGGCGAAAGTGGTCGTGGGATCACGCCTGATGGTGCCGCTGCAAAACCGCCGCATGAACGCGGTGGTACTGGAACTGCTCGACGAGTCGCCACATCGCGGAAGGCTGAAGGAAATCGCGTCGATCATCGGCCAACGACCGATGTTCACTCCAGGACTGGTCAAACTGGCGCGGTGGATCGCCGAGTACTACGTCGTCTCGCGCCATCAGGTGCTGCGCACGATGCTGCCACAGGCGGTGCGGGACAAACCGGGCAGCTTCGTGATGGACAGCCATCTCAAACTCGTGAAAGAGCCTGCGCCCGCCGAGTTTGAGAAGCTCCGCAGCAAAGCGCCGATGCAAGCGCGCGTGTTGGACATCCTGCGCAGTTACAAAGGCGAGGCGACGCTGAGCCAGATCCGCCAGGATGTGCCGCGGGTGGCCACCATTCTCAAACCGTTGCTCAAAGCGGGCTGGATCACCCGCAGTGAGGTACGCGTGGAACGCGATCCGTTTCATGACGAGCAGTTCATGCCCAGTCAGCCGCTGACGCTGACGGAGGAGCAGCAGGCAGCCTATGATCGCATTTTGAAGGTGATTGAATCACCCGAGAAGGCGAAGCCGATCCTGCTGCATGGCATCACCGGCAGTGGCAAGACGGAGGTGTATTTGCAGGCGATTGCGCGTGTGATCGAGCGTGGCGGCACCGCTCTGGTGCTGGTGCCTGAAATTGCGCTGACGCCGCAGACGATTGAGCGCTTCAAGGCGCGTTTTTCTTCGATCAAGGACCGCATCGCCGTGCTACACAGCAATTTAAGCGATGGGGAACGCCACGATGAGTGGTTCAAGATTCACGAGGATCGCGCAGACATCGTGATCGGTGCACGCAGCGCCATTTTCGCGCCTCTGGAGCGGCTGGGCATCATCATCGTCGATGAGGAGCATGAACCTTCGTTCAAGCAGGATGAAACGCCGCGCTATCATGCACGGGATGTGGCCGTGGTGCGAGGCAGCCTGGAAAAATGCGTCGTTCTGCTCGGCAGCGCCACACCGAGCCTGGAATCCTTCGAAAACGCCGCCAGCGGCAAGTACGAGCTGCTGCATCTGACGCAACGCACGGACGGGCGCACGCTGCCGCTGATCCGCATCGTCGATATGCGCATGGAGCGGCGCAAAGGCACGGGAACGAGCGTGGCGAACGCAGGAATCCTCTCCGAGAAACTGCGGGCGGCGATCACGGCGCGCTTGGAGAAAAAAGAGCAAACGATCCTGTTTTTGAATCGCCGTGGCTTCAACACCTCGCTGACCTGCCTCGGCTGCGGCGAGACGGTGCAGTGCCAGGATTGCAGCATCCCGATGACTCTGCACAAGCACGAGAACCGACTCGTCTGCCACGTGTGCGGCTCCCGGCGGCTGCCGCCGTCGAAATGCCCTTCGTGCCATGAACCAGGTCTCAAATTCACCGGATTCGGCACCGAACGCGTCGAGGCGGTGGTGCGCGAAGTGTTTCCGCAAGCCCGCATCGCCCGCGTGGACACGGATACCATCCAGCGCAAAAACCAGCTCCGCGACCTCCTGCGGGAGTTCCGGGCGCAGAAGATCGACCTCATGATCGGCACTCAGATGATCGCGAAAGGCCTCGATTTCCCAAATGTGACGCTGGTGGGCGTGCTGAATGCGGATCTGGCGCTGAATCTGCCAGATTTCCGAGCGGCGGAGCGCACGCTGCAACTTTTGGTGCAGGTGGCAGGCCGCGCTGGGCGTGGCGAGGTCAAAGGCGAGGTCGTGGTGCAAACCTATGCGCCGCACAGCCCGGCGGTGCAGTTTTCCCGCCACAACGATTTCGAAGGCTTCGCGCAGCAGGAGCTGGAGCAGCGCCGGGCCTTTCATTACCCGCCGTACACGCACGTCGTGCTGCTCGCTAGCCGGGGAAAACACGATGCGATGGCCGAATTTGCCCTGCAAACGCTGCATCGGAGACTGTTGGAGGGCTTGCCAGAGGGCGTGATCATGGGTGAACCCGCCCCCTGCGCGATGGCAAAGGCCCACGGGCAGTTCCGCTTCCAGCTTTTGCTACGCGCTCCGAAGATCCGCCCGTTGTGCCGCCATATTCAGCAGGTCATCGCAGCCACGAAGCTGCCGGAAGACGTAATTGTGACCTGGGATGTCGATCCGGTCTCACTTTTGTGAATTTGGGAGAGTTGATGAAGAATCGAAGGGGACGTTGACATCATGCTTCCTGATTCAATATTCAGCTCTTCATGACGACTGCGCCGCGCACCTTCCGTTTTTGCCTTGGATGCCTAGCCATCCTGGCCCTTTCCCTCTCTGCGTGTTCAAGCGCAGTGAATGGGCCGGGAGGACGCATCAGCAAGGTGAAGTACATTCACGTGATGCCTGGCTACTCGCCGGAGACGATCGCGCCAGACGTCCTGTTTGAGTATCAGCGTCTCCTGCGCGGCGCGGTGACTGCGGCAGATTACAGAGAGCGATATGGCCACTATTACACCGTGTTGTGGAAGGCGGCTGATCGTGATGCCGGGCCAGTGACCGTGCGCTTTGAATGTTTGCAGGCGCTCTCCGGCCTCCAAAAGCGTGTGCAGGAGCAGGTTGTCGATAACATCCGACGTGATAACGTTTCCAAGTTTCAGGTCACCGGCGAAGAGTATTTAAAAAGCGGCCGTGTGACGGCGTGGCGCGTGAGCGTGCTACGTGGCAACGAAGAGCTGGTCAGCCAGCAATCGGCGCTCTGGAACTAACCCCCGCAACGCATGACGCCCCCCACTCACATACTTGTCGGCACCATAGGACGCGTTTTTTGGATGAGGGTGGACGGACGAGGCACTTTCCAAAACAGCCTGCAGGCCAAGAAGGCGCTCCAGCGCGTGATGGGCCAGGGAGTGAAGGATTTCGTCGTCGATTTGGAGCGCTGCCCCATGATGGACTCGACTTTCCTGGGCATGCTGACCGGTGCGGCGCTCAACCTCCGCGAAGCAGGTGGTGGCACGCTCAGTGTGCTGAATGCGAACCAGCGCAACCTGCAACTGCTCACGAGCCTAGGACTGGATCACATTCTGGATCTGGACCAAGACGGCCATCTTTGGACGGAGGAGCGCAGACAGGCCTGTGAGGCGCTTCAGCACTGCGGAGAGACCAATGAGTGCAAAGAGGCGCAGACCGAGCATGTCCTCGCCGCGCATCTGGCCCTGGCAGGCGTCAGTGCCGCGAATGAGTGCCGCTTTCATGATGTGATCGAGTTTCTGGAAAAAGAGCTGGAGGAGCATGTCGTCGTCCAAGCCTGAAACGCCGCCGGAATGAGCCGGGAGCGTTGTTTGACACCATGACCACTTTCCTCCTTGTCCTGTGCGTGCTGTTGCTGACGGCAGGATTGATCTTGCTGGCCAAGGTCGCACGCCAACAGAAGGCGGCCCTGGCCGCCCTTCGAGCCGAGGAGGAAGCCATCGTGGCCGAGGAGCGTCGCATGTTCCATTACCTGCATGACTTGGGCGAGGCGACTTGGCGTGACGATCAGCAGGCATCCATGTACCGGCTCATCGTCGAGGGCGCGGTCCGCGTCACCCAGAGCACGGGTGGGGCGCTTTATTTGCTCGATGAGGCCACGCAGCGGCTGGTCCCGCGGCATTACTCGGATTTTTGTGCGCCCCTCATCTCTGTGCCAGAGCGTGTGCGGCAGCAGATGAATGAGAATCCCGCCGCGCTTCTGAGCACCCTGCGCATGCATGCCGTGGCGGCGGACGAGGGGCTGCTCGGCGATATTTACGACAGGCAAAAGACCGAACTGCTGCCAGACCTCGGCCTCGATGCGCGGCTGGGCCCCAAACTAGTCACTTCGCAGCAAGGCGTCATCGCCATGATCGGCCCGCTGAGCTTTGGCACGCGCCGACTTGGCATCTTGGCTGTCACCGCACCCAAGGAGGGCCGCCACTACAACGCCAATGACTTCGAGGTCTTCAACTCGCTCATCGAGCAGTCGGCCTTCGCCTTGGCCAATGCGGTCGCGCACAAAGATGCCGCGAAAAACCGCATGGATCAGCAGGAACTGCTCAACGCCAGCCAGATTCAACAAGTGCTGCTGCCGGATCGCGATCCCGAGGTGCCAGGTTTCGTCATCGCGGGAAAAAACATCCCCGCGCGCACTCTCAGCGGAGATTATTTCGATTATTTGAAGCTGCCGGACGGTAAAACCGGCCTCGTGATCGCCGACGTTTCCGGCAAGGGCATCGGTGCCGCGATGATCACCGTCATGTGCCGCACGCTCATGCGCGCCAAGGCCCCAAACGCCGCCACCCCCAGCGCCGCGCTGGCCGCTGTGAACCGCCAGATCGCTCCAGACATCCGGGAGGACATGTTCATCACCATGTCTTACATTGTGGCGGAAAAAGACGGCTCGAAGCTCACTTTTGCTCGGGCTGGGCACAACGCCGCCCTCGTCTGGCGCAAGGCAGACGGACGGGTCGAATCGCTCCACCCACCCGGTCTCGGCGTCGGCATCGACAAAGGCGATGTCTTTGAGCGTGTGACCAAGGATCTCGAGTTTTCGATGCAGCCCGGTGACTGCCTGCTGCTCTACACCGACGGCGTGAACGAGGCCATGGACCCCAAAGGCATCGAATTCGGCGAGGAGCGCGTGCAGGACCGGCTGGCCAAATACGCCCCGCTTGGCCCCCGGGCGGTCATCGGCGGCATCATCTCCGACCTGGAGCTCTTTCTCAAAGGCCGACGCTCGCACGATGACATCACCTTGATTGCCATGCAGAAGACGGCATAGTCGCGCCCCCCAAACCCCTGCGAATCATCCTATGACCGAGCCGAGTCCCGAAACGACCCAGCAAGCAAAGCCCGAAGACGTTGCCAATCCAGAAGCCACCGCTCCTGTTGAGGAAGCCGCGCCGCTTGACCCCATCACCGCACTGACGCAGGAGGTGGACCGCTGGAAAGACCTCTCCTACCGCAGCCAGGCGGAGTTGGATAACTTCCGCAAACGCTCCGCCCGCGAGGCGCAAGAAACCCGCGCCTACGCCAATGCCGACCTCCTCCGCGCCCTCTTCCCCATCCTCGACAATTTCGACATGGGACTCGAAGCCGCCCGCGCTGAGTCGGAGAAGTCCATGATTTTCATGGGCATGAGCATGGTCGGCCGCCAGATCCACGATTTCCTGCGTGAAAGTGGCGTGCAGGAGATTGAGGCGCTGGGCAAAGCCTTTGACCCCAACCTCCACGAAGCCGTCTCGCAGGAAACCAGCGCCGACCTCGCCGAAGGCACCATCCTTCGAGTCACACGCCGTGGTTACAAGCTCAAGGACCGCATGCTCCGAGCCGCGAGTGTCATCGTTTCTAGCGGTCCCGCTCCCACCCCTGAGGCGTAACCCTCTTTCATACCCTCATGGCAGACAAACGCGACTATTACGAAGTGCTCGGCGTCCCACGTGACGTCGCAGCCGAGGACCTGAAAAAAGCCTACCGCAAGCTCGCGGTGAAATTCCACCCGGACAAAAACCCGGATGACAAGAGCGCCGAAGGCAAGTTCAAGGAGGTCGGTGAAGCCTACGACGTGCTCAGCGACGAGCAAAAACGCGCCGCTTACGACCGCTACGGGCATGCCGCCTTCGCTGGTGGCATGGGCGGTCCCTCCGCCGGTGGCGGTGGCTTCCACGACCCCTTCGATGTGTTCCGCGACGTCTTCGGTGGCGGTGGTGGTGGTGGCATCTTCGAGCAGTTTTTCGGCGGCAGCGGAGGTGGCGGCGGAGGCCGTCGCCGCGATGGCCCGCAGCGTGGCAATGATCTGCGCTACGGCATGGAGATTTCCCTGGAAGACGCCGCGCATGGCGTGGAGCGCGAGATCGAGTACGAGCGCAGCGCCTCCTGCAAGCCCTGCTCCGGTTCCGGTTCCGCCAGTGGCGGTGGTGGCAAAAAAGGCTGCCGCACCTGCGGTGGTGTCGGCCAAGTCATCAGCTCACGCGGCTTTTTCCAGATCCAGCAGACCTGCCCGGACTGCAACGGCAGCGGCGAGATGATCAGCGATCCCTGCCGCGTTTGCAGCGGCACTGGGCGCTCCAAAGAACGCACCAAGGTGCGCGTCAAGGTGCCTGCGGGCATTGAGGACGGCTCCCGCTTGCGCTCCACCGGAAATGGCGACCTCGGCGTCAAAAACGGCCCTCCAGGAGACCTTTACATCGTCATCCAGGTCAAGGCGCACGAGATCTTCGAGCGCGAGGGAGACGACCTGCACTGCGACATGCCGCTCTCCTTTGCCACCGCTGCGCTCGGCGGTGAGATCACCGTGCCCACGATGGAGGCCAAGGCCGCCGTCAAAATCCCCGCCGGCACGCAAAACGGCACCACCTTCCGTCTGCGCGGCAAAGGCATGAAAGTTCTTGGCGAAGACCGCCATGGCGACCTCTACGTCCATGTCCAGATCGCCGTGCCGACGAAGCTCAACGGCGAGCAGCGCGAGAAACTCGACGCTTTCGCTCAGTCCCTCGGCGAGCAGTCCTCGCCGATGGAAGAAAGCTTCTTCGAGAAGGCGAAGAAATTCTTCCGCTGATCCAGCTCACTCCGCGTAGCGCAGGAAAGCCTTCCTGCGCTGCGTGAACTGCTCCAGCTCTTCGCTCCAGCCCTCGATCACCTTTTTCCAAGACTCGCCTGCGCGGATCGCTTTCATGCTCTTGTCGTGGTTGAGCAGCGTGTTGACCTTCTCCAGCGCGAAGGACTTCGGATAGAGCCGCTGTAGCACCGTCGCGATGGCGAGGCCCGTTTCCACGGGCTGCAAAACATCACGATCCGTGATGGCGATGCGCACTCCGCCGCAGGCCTCGCCTTGGAACACACTGGCCGTTGGGGTGAAGCGCACCGGCGTGAACAGCACACCGGGCAGGCCAAGTTGGTTCAACTCATGCGCCAGCCGCAAATCGTTCACATAGGGCGCTCCCAGCACCTCAAAGGGCGAATCCGTGCCACGACCGACGCTGATGCTGAATTCGAGCAATCCGATGCCGGGATAAAGCTGCGCGGCATTCAAGGAGCGCATGTTCGGTGACGGATGGATCCATGGCAGGCCGGTTTGATCGAACAACATGCCGCGCCGCCAGCCTTCGACGGAAATCACCTTCAAATCGCAACCCAGGGCGCGTTCCGCGTTCATCATCGCCGCCAGTTCGCCCGCCGTCATGCCGTGGCGCAGAGGAATGGCATGCGTAGCCGTCTGCTTTTCCTCATCAAGCACCGCCGGGCCTTCCACGGCGCGTCCGCCGATGGGATTCACGCGGTCCAGGACATAAAACGCCTTCTTTGCCTTCGCCGCCGCCTCCATGCACAGTCGCATGGTGCCGATGTAGGTATAAAAGCGGCAGCCGATGTCCTGAATGTCAAAAACGAGCGCGTCGAGATCCGCAAGCTGTTCCGCCGAAGGGGCGCGACGCTCACCGTAGAGGCTCAGCACTGGCAAGCCGGTCTTTTTGTCTTTCGTGTCGCCGATCTTCTCCTGATCCAGCTCCCCGCGGATACCGTGCTCTGGGCTGAAGAGTTTCTTGAGCTTCACCTCGGGCGCGGCGGCCAGCAGGTCAATCGTGCTGCGCCGCTGCGCGTCGATGCCGGTCTGGTTCGTGATCAAACCGATCCGCAGGCCTTTCAAATCGGCAAACTCGCGCCGCACGAGCACGTCGATGCCGTTCAGCACCGTCGGCACCTCTTTTTCATCACGCGGCCAAGGCGGCCCGCCTGCCGCGAAGCTCATTCCTTGCGCCACCGTTGTGCCGATCTCCTCATACAAGTCCCGCACGCTGCCCTGGCCGTCGGGATGCAGCCGGGAACTCATGAAAATGACCAAGGTCTTCGTCTGCGGCTCAATCCACAGGCTCGTGCCGGTGAAACCCGTGTGGCCGAACGATCCAATGGGAAACCGCTTCCCACGCGGCCGGCTGAAGGCTGAATCGATGTCCCAGCCGAGCCCACGCCGCTCAAACACCGTCGCCACAGTCTGCGGTGTCGTCATGAGCCTCACTGTTTCTGCTTTCAGAACGCCAGCGCCGTTGTTGAGGATCATCCGCGCATACTTCGCCAGATCGCCCGCCGTCGTGAACAAACCCGCATGCCCCGTGACGCCGCCCATCTTGCGCGAGGTCGGATCATGCACCACGCCGCGCAGCATCACGCCGTCTTGATCCTTCTCCGTCGGCGCGATGCGCGGCTTCCAGTCGGCGGGAGGCAAAAAACGCGTGGAATCCATCTTGAGCGGCCCAAACACATGTTTCGCCGCAAACTCGTTCAAAGCCGTCCCGCTTACCCGCCGCACGATTTCGCCGAGCAGGATGAAGTTGATGTCTGAGTAGCGGAAAAACCGGTCTGGCGGCCCTTCGGGCTCCAATTCGACCGCACGCCGAATTCCCGCCTCATCGCCCGTCCACTCCGGCTCCTTCGGAATCCCCGGCCTGAGGCCCGAAGTGTGTGTCAGCAGATGCCGCAGCGTGATTCCACCGCGAAATTCCGGAAGGTAGCGCCGCACCTCCGCCTCCAGCTCAATTTTGCCCTGCTCCATCAGGATCAAAACACTCGGCAGCGTCGCCACCACCTTCGTCAGTGACGCCGCGTCAAACACCGTGTCCTCCGTCATCGCCTCCTTGGCTGGTGCAAGCGCTCTTTGGCCTTCCACGAGCGTCATCGTCTTCTCGCCGCTTTCCACATGCAGCACCGCCCCCGGCGGATTCCCCTGCGCCACCGCTCTGCGCACGACTTCGCGCACAGGATCAAACTCGTCCGCTTGAATGAGGGAGCAAAATAGCAGGAGCGGGAGCAGGCGTTGCATAGAGAACTTCATCCTGTCAAAAACGCCGCAGTGGTGGCGATTTCTTTTTCTTCTGCCGACTGAGGAGGAGGCGATCTTGCGGCTTGATGTTATAACATGTGTGAGTACGCTCTGCTCATGCTCCTAGAACTCAAGCTCCGCAAAATTGGCAACTCCGTTGGTGTCATCCTGCCCAAGGAGGCGCTTTCTCATCTCCAAGTGGATGAGGGCGACACTGTGGCACTCACCGAGACGCCGGATGGCTATCGTTTGTCCCAGAGCCAGTCGGACTTTGCCAAGACGATGGCGGTCATGGAAAGCCTTTCGAAGCGTTATCGGAACACCCTGCGTGAACTTGCCAAATGAAAGAGCCTTACTGGCTGGGACGGGAGGAGTGCCTCGCTCTGCACGAGATGATGGTGGCGCATTATGGCGGAACCACGGGACTGCGGGATGAAGGGTTGCTCGAATCCGCACTCGGCAAGCCTCAAAACCTTTTCGCCTATGGTGATCCCACCATGGCGGACTTGGCTGCCAGCTACGCGTCCGGGATAGTCAAAAACCATCCGTTTCTCGATGGCAACAAGCGCACGGGATTCATGATGGGAGCCGGCTTTCTTGAGCGCAACGGCTATGAGTTTTTCGCGGACGAGGCGGATGCCGCCATCCGCACGCTTGCTCTCGCGGCGGGCGAGATGACGGAAAAGGCCTACGCCGCCTGGCTGGAGACGAACTCCACCAAGCCTGAGTGACGACGCGTCCGCTTGGCAGCTTACTTCTTTTTCTTCTTCGGCGCAGGCTTGCCGGCTTTCGGACTTTCAAAAGTCGGCGCGATGGTGCCTTTCTCCCATTCGGCGATGGCGGCGGTGAGATCCTTCACGACCTCAGGCTTCTCGGCGGCCAGATTCTGCGTTTCTCCGACATCAGCGGCCAGATCGTAGAGTTCGGGCGCTGCCTGGCCGAGCCGCACGAGCTTCATGCGGCCACGGCGTACCGCGTTGTTGCCGCCAGGACCGCCGGAGCGCCAGAACAGCAGCTCATGCGGTGCGCCACTCGTTTCGCCGGTCAGAAACGGCAGCAGATTCACGCCATCGAGGTTCTTCGGCGTCAAATCAGCCGATTCCGCCGCTGCGAGTGAGGTGGGTAGAAAATCGAGGGCGATCACCGGCTGATAACAAACGCCTGGCTTGATTTTCGCAGGCCAGCTCACGAGAAACGGCACGCGCATGCCTCCTTCATACACCGCGCCCTTCGCGCCGCGCAGCGGTGAGTTGTCGGTGAAGTTCGTGCCGCTCTTCCCAGCGAGATTCGGCCCGCCATTGTCGCTGACGAAGTAGATCAGGGTATTCTCGCGTT
Organism: Verrucomicrobiota bacterium; assembly: GCA_026397635.1. Lineage (GTDB taxonomy): Bacteria > Verrucomicrobiota > Verrucomicrobiia > Verrucomicrobiales > Verrucomicrobiaceae > Prosthecobacter. Next base: position 47,603 of record JAPLUL010000011.1, read on the forward strand.
GCTTCGTTTCCTCCAGCTTTGCCATCACCCCGCCGATAGCTGCGTCCAGCGCACAAACCATCGCCGCGTAAGTGCGCCGGCTGGTGTTTTCGATGTGCTTAAGCTTTTCCAGCCATTCCTGCGGTGCCTGGAGCGGTGTGTGCGGCGCGTTGAAGGCCAGATAAAGCATCCAGGGTTTCCCGTCGGCGTGCCGCGCGACAAACGCCGCCGCTTCGTCGCCAAACTGTTCGGTGAGGTATTTCGTCTGCGCCTCGTCCTTGCCGTTGCGGTTCAGTGGGATCTGATATTCCGGGCCTCCTTTGTCGCCGGGGAAATACACATGGCCGCCTCCCAGTGCGCCGAAGTACTCGTCAAAGCCACGCTTCATCGGATGAAACTGCGGATGCGCACCGAGATGCCACTTGCCGACTGCGCCCGTGGCGTAACCCGCCTGCTGCATGAGCGCTGGGAAGGTGGTCTCACTCAACGCAAGGCCAGCGGTGGTGCTCTCCGGCAGCCATGCGGGATTGTTTTCATGCCCGAAGCGATGCTGGTAGCGACCGGACATCAAACCCGCCCGCGTCGGGCTGCAAAACGGATGTGAGACGTAGCCGTTCGTGCAGCGCAGGCTTTGGGCGGCCAGTTTGTCGAGATGTGGCGTCGGAATTTCTTTCGAGCCTTGGAATCCAACGTCGTTGTAGCCGAGATCGTCGGCCACAATGATGAGCAGGTTCGGTTTGGCAGCCCAAACGGGCGCGGCAAGCAAGAGGGAGGCGAAAAGAATGAGGAAGCGCATGAAGAAGCGCAGGAACGCTGATTCCAGTGGCATGTTTCAGCGCTGCGGCCTCGGCGGCTGTCAGGTCCACGGTTTCATCCGAGCCGCAGATCCAGCGTGAAGGGAAACTCGGGGTTTGGCACCGCCGAAGCGACTTTCATCTTCCCAGGCGTGTGCCCGTGGCGGAAGAAGCGGGCGAGGCGGCGGCTTTCGGCCTCGTAGGCGTTCACCGGGAAGGTTTCATAGCTGCGGCCGCCAGGATGCGCGACGTGGTAGGTGCAGCCGCCGAGGGAGCGCTGGTTCCACAGATCAACGAGATCAATGGTGAGCGGCGAATGCACGCCGACGGTGGGCTGCAAGCAGCTCGCCGGTTGCCAAGCGCGGTAACGCACACCAGCCACGTGCTCGCCGTTCGTGCCGGTGGGATGCAGCGGCACGGTTTTGCCGTTGCAGGTGATGGCGTAACGGCCTTCGACGAGGCCCTGGGCCTTGATTTGGATGCGTTCGAGCGAGGAATCGACGAAGCGCACCGCACCACCGGCGCTGCCTTCTTCACCGAGCACATGCCAGGGCTCCAGCGCTTGGCGGATTTCGACGTGGACGTTGCGTGAGGACCAGTCACCGCTAAGCGGGAAGCGGAACTCGTGATGCGGGGCGAACCACTCGGGCTTGAGCTCGTAACCGGCGCGGCGGGTTTCGTCGCACACGTCTTCAAAGTCACTCCATGAGAAGTGCGGCAGCATCCAGCGGTCGTGGATGTCCGTTCCCCAGCGCACGAGCGGAGCTTCGTACGGCTCCTTCCAGAATCTTGCGATGAGCGTGCGCAGCATCAGCGCCTGCGCGAGGCTCATGCGCGCATGCGGTGGCATTTCAAAGGCGCGCATTTCCAGCAAGCCAAGACGACCGGTGCTGCTGTCGGGCGAGTAGAGCTTGTCGATGCAGAATTCGGCGCGGTGCGTATTGCCGGTCGAGTCGATGAGCAGGTTTCGATACAAGCGATCCACGAGCCATGGCGGCACATGGCCGGTTTGCTCGGCGGCTTTGAAGGCCACCTCCAGTTCGTAGAGCGAATCGTTGCGCGCCTCGTCAATACGTGGGCTCTGGCTCGTGGGGCCGACAAACAGGCCGCTGAACATGTAGGAGAGCGAGGGGTGATTCTGCCAGTAACTCACGAGGCTACGCAGCAAGTCCGGACGCCGCAGAAACGGGCTGTCTTTGGGCGATTCCGCGCCCATGACGATGTGATTGCCGCCGCCGGTGCCGGTGTGACGGCCATCGACCATGAATTTCTCCGTGCCGAGGCGTGTCTGCCGCGCTTCCTCGTAGAGCGTCTCGGTGATGTTTACCATCTCGTCCCAGCTCTTCGCAGGATGCACGTTCACCTCAATGACGCCGGGGTCGGGCGTGATTTTCAGGGCATGAACACGCGGATCAAAGGGTGGCGCATAGCCTTCGATAACGATTGGCTGGTCCAGGGCGAGCGCGACATCCTCCACCGCGCCGAGGCAGCCCAAATACTCCTCCAGGCTCTTGGTCGGCGGCATGAAGATGAAGAGCTTGCCATCGCGCGGCTGCACGCAGAGTGCGGTGCGCACAATGGTGTCGGCAGACTGCCCCAGAGCAGGCGGCTGCGCGGCGGGATCGATGAGCTGGGCGCGCTCTTCCTCGCTCAATTCCTCCAGACCGAGTGGGCCGCGGCGTCGCGCGAGTTTTTTCCAAAACGAGGGCGGCACTCCGGCGATGCCGCGTACAAATTGCTGACGCGATGGCAGGGGATCGCGATCCTCCAGCGGATCGAGTTCGTGATGATAGGGATAGTCGGTGGATTTGACCCAGGGCTGCGAATCGAGCGGCAGCCGCAGGCCGATGGGCGAATCCCCCGGCACGAGGTAGCAGCGCTCGGCACGCAGGAACCACGGGCCGGTCTCCCAGCCGTTTTCCACCGGTTTAAGCGGCAGCACATGGCCGATGATTTTGTCGAGGCCCTGCTCGAAGACTTTGGCCAGGCGCTCGCGCTCCTCCTTCTCCTTGAGGTTCGATTTATGCGGATCGACGTTCACCGGGAGCTTCCGCTCACGCCAGAGGTAGTAGAAGGCGTCTTCATACGTCGGCATGATCCATTTCCCGCCGCAGCCGAGGCGCTCGGCCAGCGCGTGAATGAATCGCGCGGAGTGCGTCTCGTTCACGCCGTAATTGGCCTGCATGTCGGCAAACAGATGTGGATGCGCCCACACGGGCTGGCCGTCTTTGCGCCAGTAGCAGCCGTAGGACCAGCGCGGCAGCGACTCGCCGGGATACCATTTACCCTGCCCATAGTGAAGATAGGCACCAGGGGCGAAGCGATTCTTTAAACGCTTCATGAGTTCGTCAGACAGCCGGGCCTTCATGGGTCCTACCGCCGTTGTGTTCCACTCAGGGCCTTCCATGTCGTCGATGGAGACGAAGGTCGGTTCACCGCCCATGGTGAGGCGGATGTCGGCGGCATTGATTTCCTTGTCCAGGGCGTGGCCGAGCGCGGCGATCTCCGCCCACTGCTCCTCGGTGTAAGGCTTGGTGACACGGGGAGACTCGAAGATGCGCTCCACCTTCATGTCGAACTCGAACTCTGTTTCGCACGGCTCCACCATGCCACTGATCGGCGCCGCGCTGCCAGGGTCCGGTGTCGCCGCGAGCGGGATGTGGCCTTCACCGGCCAACAGGCCAGAGGTCGGGTCAAATCCGATCCAACCGGCACCTGGCAGATACACCTCGCACCAAGCGTGCAGATCCGTGAAATCAACCTCCGTGCCGCTGGGGCCGTCCAGGGACTTCACGTCTGCTTTGAGCTGGATAAGGTAGCCGCTGACGAAACGGGACGCGATGCCGAGCCGACGCATGACCTGCACCATCAGCCACGCGGAGTCACGGCACGAACCGCTGCCCTTCGTCAGAGACTCCTCAGGCGTCTGCACCCCCGGCTCCATGCGGATGGTGTAGCTGATGTCTTGCCAGATGCGCTGATTGATCGCCACCAACACATCGATCGTGCGCGGCGGCCACGGCTTCATCGCCAGCAGATCCTTTTCGATCGTGGAGTAGTATTCCGTGAATTTGGGCGTCAGATCGAGGCACTTCAAAAACGGGGCCAGTTCGTGGTCCAGGGTAGCATCGTAGTCGAAAGGGAAATGCTCCGCATCGGGCTCCAGGAAGAAGTCGAATGGATTGAGAACCGACATCTCGGCCACCACATCGACCTCGACGGTGAATTCCTTGGTTTTCTCCTCAAAGACGAGGCGGGCGAGGTAGTTTGACTGCGGGTCCTGCTGCCAATTGATGAAATGCTTCTCGGGCGTCACCTTCAGCGAATAGCTCAAGATACGTGTGCGCGAATAAGGCGCGGGCCTCAGCCGGACCACCTGCGGACCCAGGGCGATGGGGCGTTCGTACCGGTAGCTGGTGCGGTGGTGAAGGGCGACGTGGATGGACATGCGGGGGCTGGTGCGGGCAGGAACTTAATGCTTGCTGGGGTGTAACTAGCAAGTTCACGGCCAATCTTGGATTTCGGCATGGAAAAACGGCTCTCATACCTTGCCACCCCTCGATTTCGCGAGACTATGCGCCCGCATTTCCCAACCCCAACCATGCCCAAGAAACCAACCACCCCATCCACGATCCGCCACATCAAAAAATTGATGGTCGCGAACCGCTCTGAAATCGCCATCCGCGTGATGCGGGCGGCCACAGAACTTGGGCTGAAAACGGTGGGCATCTACGCGCAGGAAGACCGCTTTTGCCCGCATCGCTTCAAAGCGGATGAGGCTTACGAGTTGAACAAGGACAAGGGGCCGCTTGGGGCTTATCTGGACATCGAAGGCATCGTCACTTTGGCGAAGGAAAAGGGCGTGGATGCGATCCACCCCGGTTACGGCTTCCTTTCGGAGAATCCCAAGTTTGCGCAGGCTTGTGCGGATGCGGGCATCATCTTCGTCGGACCTGAGGCGAAGATCCTCGACATGATGGGCGATAAAACGGCGGCACGTGAAGTCGCGCGCCGAATCAAGGTGCCGATCCTCGAAGGCACGGACGAGCCGGTGAGTGATCGCAAGGAAGCCATCGCAGCGGCGAAGAAGATTGGCTTCCCGCTGATCATCAAGGCGGCCTTCGGGGGTGGTGGTCGCGGCATGCGCATCGTGCGTGAGGCCAAAGACCTCGAAAAACTGCTCGATGAGGCCCAAACCGAGGCGGAACGCGCTTTCGGCAATGGCGCGGTCTTCCTCGAAAAATTCGTCGGCAAGGCCAAGCACATCGAAGTGCAAATTTTGGCCGATAAACACGGCACCGTGCTTCATTTGCATGAGCGCGACTGCTCTGTGCAGCGTCGTCACCAGAAGGTCATCGAGCAGGCACCAAGCTATGGCGTGAAGCAGGAGATCATTGATGGTCTTTGCGATGCAGCGGTCAAACTGGCCCGTGAAGTGAACTACACGCACGCAGGCACCGTCGAGTTCCTCGTCGATCACGAATCGGGTGAGTGGTATTTCATCGAGATGAATCCACGCATCCAGGTGGAGCACACCGTGACCGAAGAGATCACCGGCATCGACATCGTGCGCAATCAGATTTTGATCGCTCAAGGCCATGCCATGCACGCGGAGCCTCTGGCGCTGCCTGCGCAGGACAAGATCGAGAAGAGCGGTTACGCGATTCAGTGCCGTATCACCACCGAAGACCCAGAGAACGGCTTCACACCGGACTTTGGCAAAATTTTGACCTACCGCAGCGCCGGTGGCTTCGGCATCCGACTCGATGGCGCTCTCGGTGCCACGAACGCGGTCATCACGCCGTATTACGACTCCATGCTGGTGAAGATGACCGTCTTTGCCCGCACCTACCAGCAGGCGCTGGACCGCATGGACCGCGGCCTACGTGAGTTCCGCATCCGTGGCGTGAAGACGAACATCCCGTTCCTCATGAACGTGGTGCATCACCCCGAGTTCATGGCGGGTCAGGCCACCACGCGCTTCATCGACAACAATCCCGATTTGCTCAAGTTCGTCGCCCGCAAAGACCGTGCGTCGAAGCTGCTCAGCTACCTCGCCGACACCATTGTGAACGGCAATCCGCATGCGAAGGGCCACAAGATCGACAAAGCCTTCACCGCGCCGCCCATTCCGAAGAGCGATCATCGCGTCGAGCCTGCCAAAGGCACGAAGCAACTGCTCACTGAGATGGGGCCGGAGAAGTTCTGCAAAGACTGGGTCGCCAAGCAGAAGCGTCTGCTCATCACCGACACGACCATGCGTGATGCGCATCAGTCGCTGCTCGCCACCCGCATGCGCACCTTTGACATGCTGGCCGTGGCCGATGCCGTGGCACGCCGCACGCCGAACCTTTTCAGCCTCGAAATGTGGGGCGGCGCGACCTTCGATGTCAGCATGCGCTTCCTCCGCGAAGATCCGTGGGAGCGCCTGCGCCAGATCCGCGCCAAGGTGCCAAACATCCTGCTCCAGATGCTCTTCCGTGGTTCGAATGCCGTCGGCTACACGAACTACCCGGACAATGTGGTGAAGGGCTTCATCAAACATGCCGCCGAGAATGGCATGGACATCTTCCGCATCTTTGACTCGCTGAATTATCTGCCCAACCTCAAAGCCGCCATGCAGGCTGTGCGTGAAGACACCACCAGCATCTGCGAAGGCACGCTCTGCTACACGGGCGACATCCTTGATCCGAAACGCGACAAGTATGACGTCCAATACTACGTCCGCCTCGCCAAGGAGCTCGAAAAGATGGGCGCTCACATGCTTTGCATCAAGGACATGGCCGGACTCGTCCGCCCCTTTGCCGCGAAGAAGCTCGTCAAGGCGCTGAAAGATGAAGTCGGCATCCCGATTCACTTCCACTCGCATGACACCAGCGGCGTGAACGCCTCCAGCTATCTCGAAGCCGCCATTGCCGGCGTCGATGCGGTCGATGCCGCCATCGGCTCCATGTCAGGCGGCACTTCGCAGCCGAACCTGAACTCCATCGTCGCCGCTTTGCAAAACACGCCGCGAGACACCGGCCTCGACAGCGAAGCCTTGCAGGAATTCAGCGACTACTGGGCTGCCGTCCGCGCTTTCTACAAGCCTTTCGACACCGCCGAACCCTACGGCACCGCCGAAGTCTATCTCCACGAGATGCCCGGCGGCCAATACACAAACTTGAAGGAGCAGGCCATCGGTATGGGCCTCGGCCCGCGCTGGCCCGAGATCGCCCACGCTTACGCCGAGGTGAACCAACTCTGCGGCGACATCGTCAAGGTCACGCCATCCAGCAAAGTCGTCGGCGATCTCGCCATCGAGTGCGTCGCCCGTGGCGTGAAGCCCACCGACATCTTCAACCTCACTGGCACGAAGTGGAGCAAGGACGTCACCAGCATGTTCGAAGGCTGGCTGGGCGAGCCCTTCTACGGCATGGAGGCCAACAAGGCCGCCGACAGCCGCAAGAAGTGGAACAAGCTCGCCGATGCCATCGTCGGCAAAGGTGGCAAGCGCATCAAAGGCCGCCCCGGCACCCACGCCGCCAAAATCAACCTCGCTGACGTCCGCGCCGAGCTGGAGCAGAAGCTCAAAAAGAAGCCCACCGAAGACGATGTGTGGAGCTACCTCATGTATCCCGATGTCTTCCTGAAGTTCGCCGACTTCCGCAAGACCTACGGCGACGTCGCCGCGCTGCCCACGCCCGCGTATTACTACGGCCTGCAGGACAAAGAAGAGATCCACATCAGCCTCGAAGAAGGCAAAACCCTCTTCGTCCGCCTCCTCAACATGACCGAGCCCGACGCCTCCGGTCAGCAGACCGCCATCTTCGAGCTCAACGGCTACCCACGCCACACCACCGTCACCAACAAAGCTCTCGCCAAAAACGCCGTCACCAAAACCAAAGCTGATCCCGCCGACGCCACCCAAGTCGGCGCCCCCATGCCCGGCATGGTCGCCAGCATCGCCGTCAGCGTCGGTCAAAAAGTGAAGGAAGGCGAAACCCTGCTCACTTTGGAGGCCATGAAAATGTTCGCTGCCGTCGCTTCACCCGGCGCCGGCACCGTCAGCGAGATCTGCGTCAAGATCAGCGAAAGCGTCGAGAGCAAGGATCTGCTGGTGAGGCTGGTGAAGTGATTCCCATGCCATGATTCGAGCCGTCCTCGACACGAATGTCTTTCTGTCCGCGCTTCGTTCGCAGGACGGAGCCTCGTTTCAAATCGTGGACAGGCTTGAGCGTGGCGAGTTCACTCTGGTGCTCAGTCAGACCGTTTTCGCAGAGTATGATGAAGTGTTGAACCGCGAGTTGATCCCCCTGGGATACCCAGCCGCAGCGATTGGAGTCTTTCTGGATGACATGTGCCGCGCTGTTGAGATTCACCGACCTTCAGGGTTCTGGAAGACTGCGTTGCCTGATGCCGATGACGAGGCATTGGCCCAACTCGCGATGGAATCGAAGATCGACTACCTTGTCACCCACAACGTGCGACACTTCCCCGCCGACCGGCTTCCGGCTGTTCGCGTGGTTGATCCGAAGACGTTTTTGCACATACTCCGCCAGTCGCCATGACCACCATCACCGCCAACATCCCTGATTTCCTGGCTCGCCTCCTTGCGGACGCTGCCAAGAAGGAGCGTACCTCAGTCGATCAAATGGTCGCCCTGGCCCTTCAAGCCCAAGTCACCACATGGGAGGTGCACGATACGATTGAGGCCAGGGCCGCCCGTGGTCGCCCAGGCGGCATGCGTGCCCTGCTCGATATGGTTCCGCACGCTCCGCCAATGCCGGGAGATGAGCCATAACTAACCAGCCATATCACCTGTTTCCCTAAACCATGAAGATGTTCGCCTCCGTCACCTCACCCGGCGACGGCAGCGTCAGCGAAATCTGCGTCAAGATCGGCGAAAGCGTCGAGAGCAAGGATCTGCTAGTGAGACTGGTGAAGTAGCCTCTCCAGTCAGACTGACAAGTCTTCACCATATGCCATAGGTGAGGTGGGGCCGGAAAACACAAGACGCTGACCGTTCATGTCATTGCTTGGACCGAGACGCTGATATGCCCCCTTGGAAGAGCCTCCGCGTCCGGCCGCGACATGTCCGAAGTATTCGCCAGTCATTTCATCCTCAGGAGTGCCTAGCGATAGTGAGCGCTCTCCTGGGAACCGCGCCACGCACGATCCCCGTCGGATCACGAACCTCAACGAGGTTCCGTCACCCGAACGACCCTGCGGCCTCGCATCGCCCGTGACTGGCGAACTCGTGCCCTCGTCTAGCCTCTTTGACAGGACCGCCGATTTCCGTATCATGGCAGGCATTGAAAGAACCTCCTCCAGTCCCCAGCAAGCCATCGATCACCGTTTCCTCGGTGGTTCGCAGGAGCTTCTCCGACGCGCGGCGCAGAGCCTTGCGGACGCAGGGCGTGGTGACGATCGAGAAGGTCCGAGCGAATCAGTTGACGATGAAATCCGTGTCCTGAGCCATTTTACCGCTGACTAGACGCGAATCACACGCTGATGACAGAGGTTTGGGATTAGCGTCAGATCAGCGTCATATCAGCGGTTCAGAAACGAAGCCGCTCTTCACGCGCTGCCCAATCTCACTCAGCCGAGCACCCTTCGGAAGAAGTCCACCGTCATGCCGAGCATCTGGCGGGCGAGTTCGGCGTCGTAGCGGAGGCCTTCGTCGCAGAGAAAGGCGTGGGCGGCGTTGACCTCTTGCCAGGTAAAGTTCACGCCGGCGGCGGTGAGGGTCTTGTAGATGAACTTGCGGCCTTCGGCGGTCACATGCGGATCTTGGCGACCAAACATGAGCATCCACTCGGCGCGAACCTTGAGTGCGCCTCGGCTATTTTGCCAACACGACCGCAGGAGAGGAGGTCAGCACCTTTTGCAGGGGCTTGGGATAGACGCCGAGGATGAGGATGATCAAGACGAGGACACCTGCGACGGCTTTGGAGGCGGTGCTGAGGGTCAGGGCGGTGGTTTCGACGCCTTCAGTGGTGTACATCGCGAGGATGGTCTTGAAGTAGTAGTAGAAACCAGCGGCGGCGGCGATGACAGCGCAACTCAAGGCACCCCAATAGCCGTGGTCGGCGAGGCCGAGGAAGACGAACAGCTTGCCGATGAACCCAGCGGTGAGCGGCAGACCAGCAAGGGAGGCGAAGGAGATCGTCATGAAGAAAGCCAGCGTCGGATTGCGCTTGGCGAGGCCGTTGAAGTCCTTGATGTCCTCGCCAAGGCCGTTGGCGCGCATGAGACCAAGGCCGAGGAAGCCGAGGACAGTCATGGGCAGGTAGGTGGCAAGGTAGAAGGCGACGATGCCGCCAGAGGAAAGTTCAAAGCGAGCGGTTTCGCGGCAGGCGAGGGCGAGCAGCAAGTAGCCGGCGTGTGAGATGCTGGAATAAGCCAGCAGGCGCTTCACGCTGGTCTGGAACATGGCGGGCAGACTGCCCAGCAGCACGGTAAGGGAGCCGATGACGAGCAGGAAGGCCTGAACCTCGCTGCTGATGATCGAACCGCTGGCGAGGAAGGCCTCCAACGCGCGAGTGAGGACGACAAATCCGGCGGCTTTCGAACCAACAGAGAGGAAGGCGGTGACGGGAGTCGGAGCGCCTTGATATACATCCGGCACCCACATGTGGAAGGGAGCGGCGGCGACCTTGAAACCGAGGCCGCAGAGAATGAGCGCCGCACCAAAGAGCGCGGTGGATTTGCTGGTGGCCGGGTTGGCGAGCGCCTTACCAATGCCCTCAAAGCTCATCGTGCCGGTGGCTCCGTAGATCCAGGCGATGCCATAGACGAGGATGCCGGTCGAGAGCGCACCGAGAATGAGGTATTTGACACCCGCTTCGAGACTGAAGGCGCTTTTGCGGGCGAAGGCGACGAGGACGTAGAAACTGACGGTGACGAGTTCGAGCGCGACGAAGACGGTGACCAAATCACGCGCGGAGGCCATCCACATCATGCCGGAGCAGACGATGAGCGGCAGGCTGAACATCTCAGCCAGTTTGCCATCGACGGTAAAGCGCGTGAGGTAGGGCGCGCACTCAAGCGTGAGCCAGAGCACGAGCAGCGTGATGACGATGGCGAAGCCTTTGTAGAACAACGCGAGCGTATCGAGCAGATGCCAGGGCTGCATGAAGCTAGGCAGCGGAGCTCCGCAAAACGGCAGCAGCACGAGCGCGAACGCGGTGCCGGCAATGGCAGTAAGGCCGAGGGTGCGGCGGGAGATGTCAGGCTTGAAGGCCTCGACGAGCAGAAGAACAAGCCCGAGGAGGGCGAGACCGGCTTCGATGGTGAAAACGCTCATGGCAGGGGCTTACAGCGCGGATTTCATGAGGTTAAGCAGCAGCCAGGGGCAGCAGCCGGTGACGAGCAGCGTGGCGGCGAGCAGGATGAAGGGCAGACGCTGCGAGAAAACGGGGTCGGTCATGAACAAGCCGGTGTTGGCGCTGCCATGGAAGATATTGCGGTAGGCGCGAAGCATGTAAACGGCGCTCATCACAACGCCCCAGAGCGCGAGAATCACGGTCCAGTGCAGATTGGAAAGCTCACCTGCCTTGAACGCAGTGAAACTGCCCGCAAACACCATGACCTCGCCCGCGAAGTTGGCGAGACCCGGCAGGCCGATGCTGGCGAAGGCTCCGAAGGCGAATAGAACGGTAAAAGCAGGCGCGTGGGTGGCCAGACCGCCGAGCTTGTTGTATTCCAGGGTGCCTAGCTGGTTGCGCATGCGACCACAGAGGCCAAACAGCAGCGCGATGGACACACCATGCGCAAACATTAGCAGAACCGCGCCTTTGAGCGCGATCTCGGTGCCAGCGGCGAGGCCGAGGAAGATGTAGCCCATGTGCATCACACTGGAATTGGCAAGCGTGTCATCCAGGCGGTTCGCATGGATGGTGACGAGGCCCATGACGAGGATGTTGCCCAGCAGCATGAGCAGCAGCGCGTTTTGCACCCACTCGACCTGAGCTCCTTGTGGCAGCAGCGGCAAAGCGATGCGAATGAGGCCGTAGAGTCCGAATTTCTTCAACACGCCGGAGTGCAGCATGGCGACCGGAGTGGGTGCGGTGGCATAGGCCGGGGCGGCCCAGCTATGGAAGGGGAAGAGGCTGACGAGCGTGCCAAAACCAAGCAGCAGCACGAAGAAAATCTGCGCCTGCTTGGCCGCCGGCAGCGGCGTGAGCTGGGCTTGGTTGCGCAACGCTTCGAGGTCGAAAGTGAGCTTGGAACCGCCGCTGAACTCCAGCACGAGCCAGGCGAGACCGGCGAGCAGCACCAAACTGCCCGCACCAAGGTATATCGTGGCTTTCCAGGCGACGGCCTTGCGCTGCGCGGCATCCGCACGGCCGTGAAGCGCGATCATGAGGAAGGTCGGGATCAACGCCAGCTCATGAAAGGCGTAGATGAAGAAAACGTCCGTGGTGAGAAACGCTCCCATCGCACCGCCGCCGATCAGGAGCGAGGAGATGTAGAAAATGTTGGGCCGGTCCTCGATCTGCCACACAGCGGCCAGCATCACCAGCGAGGTGAGCAGCGCGAGGATGAGCGAGACACCATCCGCGCCGACAGCGAAGCTGATGGCTGGATTTTCGAGCACCACGCGTGCGTTGGTGAAGGCGAGTCCCGCAGGCTTGGCGGCATACTGCACGGTGGCGTAAAGCACGAGCGCTAGATTGACGAACGTGGCCCCGAGGGAGGCGGCACGGGCGGGCGCACCGAGCCAGACCGCGAGGGCGGCCAGCAGCGGGAGTGCGATGATGATTTCAAGGACGCTCATTCAATTTTTCCATCAATGGCCAAGGCGGGGCAGCACAAATACGACGAGGTAAACCACGGCGATGACGCCGCCGCCGAGCAGGAAGGTGTAGCCTTGCAGATGACCGCCTTGCAGCATGCGGGTGGCGGCTCCGAGACGGGCGATGATCGCCGCAGGCAGGCGGGCGACGATGCCATCGACAAACACACGCTCAAGCGCAGTGACGACCCACGCCAAGCGGTCCTGGCAGACACGGACGATCACAGTGTAGATCTCGTCGAAATAGAACTTGTTGGCGAAGAGCTTGATGCTGACTGGGTCCTTATCCTTGCCGCGGTAGAGATAGATGGCAGCGCCAACACCCAGGACGAGAGCGGCGAGCGAGGCGAACAGCACGGTCTGATGACCCTCGACGTGCGGCGGTTTCATGGCCTGCAACGGCGCGGCGAGCACGTCGTAGCCGGAAAGCACGGAGAAGATCGACAAAATCGCCAGCGGTAGGATCATGACCATCGGGGCTTCAGTGGCGTGATGCGCGGAATCGGTGCGGGGTTTGCCAAAGAAGGCCACAATGAGCAGTCGCGTCATGTAAAACGCAGTCAGTGCTGCCGTGGCCGCTCCAGCCAGGAACAATACCTTGCAACCGCTGTCATAAGCAGCTCCAAGAACGGCTTCCTTGCTCCAGAAGCCGCTCAGGAACGGCACGCCCATGAGAGCGGCGGTGCCAATGGCGAAGGTCCAGAAGGTGACCGGCATGTGTTTGCGCAGGCCGCCCATTTTCCAGATGTCCTGCTCGTGGTGGCAGGCATAAATCACCGCGCCAGAGCCGAGGAAGAGCATCGCCTTAAAGAAAGCGTGCGTGTAGAGGTGGAACATCGCGGGATGTCCCGGGTCGGCGGCGTGCGCTCCTTGGTGCCCATGCTGCGCGGCCATCGCCACCGCACCAACGGCCATGACCATGTAACCGAGCTGTGAGAGCGTGGAGTAGGCGAGCACTCGCTTGATGTCGTTCTGCTGCGTGGCCATCAGCGCGGCGAGCAGCGCAGTGCCACAGCCGATGCCGGCGATGATTTCTGCCGCAAGAGGCGAGGCGGTGACGAGGAAACTGACCCGCACGAGCATGTATACACCCGCCGCGACCATGGTGGCGGCGTGGATGAGCGCGGAAACCGGCGTGGGGCCTTCCATCGCGTCTGGTAGCCACACATGCAGCGGGAACTGGGCGGATTTGCCGACTGCGCCGAGGAAGATGCACAAAGCGGCAGCAGTGGTGAATCCGGCGCTGTAACCCGGCGCATCCGGACGCAGCGGGCCGGAGGTGAAGGCCGTTTCGAGGTCGATCAGATTCACATTGCCGCCGTTCGCGCCAAATAGCAGCAGGATGCCGATCATGAAGCCAAAATCGCCGATGCGGTTGGTCAGGAAGGCTTTTTTGCAGGCCTCGGCAGCGCTGGCCTTCTGATACCAGTGGCCGATGAGCAGGTAGGAACTCAAACCGACCAGCTCCCAGAAGATGAACATCATGAACAGGTTCCCGGCCAGTACGATGCCGGTCATGGAGAACATGAAGAGCGACAGCGACCCGAAGAAGCGTGGTTTCGCCTCGTCATCCTTCATGTAACCGAGGGAGAAGATGTGAACCAGCATGCCGACGAAGCTGACGATGAACATCATGCCGCGGCTTTGCTTGTCGATCAACGCGTCGATGCCCGCGTTGAAGGTTCCGACTTCGATGAAGGGCAGCAGCAGGCGGTTATCGTCGTCCGCCGCCAGGAAGAACAAGCAGGCGATGAAGGAAATGATCGAAGAGCCGACGGAGATGAGGACGGAGGCCCCTTTGAGCTGACGATGCCCCAGGAGGATGAGGAGCGCCGAGAAGAAAGGCAGCAGAAGGATGATGCTGGCGTGCATGGCGTCTCGTTATCCCTGAAGTTTGGTGACGGACTCGACATCGACACTCTGCTTGGTGCGGAAGAGAGCCACGATGATGGCAAGACCCACAGCCACCTCGGCGGCGGCCACGGTGATGGTGAAGAACACGAGCGACTGCGCAGTGTAGTCTGGCAGGCCGTTCACGAGATGATAGCGAGAAAAGCCGACCAGCGCGAGGTTCGCGGCGCTGAGCATCATCTCCAAGCACATATAAACGATGATGATGTTCCGGCGGGCGATGACGCCTGCCAGCCCGAGCGCAAACAGCATGCCGCTGACGACGAGGTAATGACCGAGCGTGATCATGGCGCGCTGCTCCTTTCGCGTTTGCTGAGGACCACGACGCCGATCGTGCCAACGAGCAACAACAAGCCGACGACCTGGAGGTGGAAGCCATATTGATCAAACAGCGTGAAGCCGATGAGTTTGGCGTCTGGCAGCGTGCCTTCCTTGAGGTCGTTCGTGATGGTGGGCAGCGCGGCAGCACGGCCGATCTTGCCTGCCGACTCGGTGAGGGCCAGCGGGGTGTCAGTGGAGCTTTTGTTGGCGATGGCCGAGCTGCTGACGACCGTGATGATTTGCATGACGAGCAGCACCGCGACGAGCACGCCGGAGATGATCGGGGCGAAGCTCAGCTTCCTGCCTTCCTCCGCTTTGATGTCCAGCAGCATGATGATGAAGAGGAACAGCACCATCACTGCGCCTGCATAGACGAGGATTTGGATCACGCCGATGAAGTAAGCGTCGAGGCTCAAAAATAAGGCCGCCAGTCCCACAAAGCAGGCGGCGAGTGACAGAGCGCAGGAAACCGGATTGCGTCCCGTGACGACCATGAAGCCGAAGCCCAGGGTGATCAATGCCAGCAAGTAGAAGAGCAGCGGGGGCATCACTTCAATTCGTTCCACTTGTTTACCAGCCCCACGCGCTGGCCGCCGATTTCATAGAGGCGTTTTTTGTCGTGGACCATCTCCTGGCGTGAGAGACCGGTGATGGCGTAGTCTTTGCGCAGGTAAATGGCCTGCTCAGGGCAAACCTCCTCGCACATGCCGCAGTAAATGCAGCGGATCATGTCGATTTCGAACTCCTTGGGCCGCTTTTCGACCTTAGCCCACGGATCGTCGCTCGGGATCTCTCCAGGGGTGATTTTGATGGCCTTCGGCGGGCAGATGAACTCGCAGAGTTGGCAGCTCACACAGCGCTCGCGATCTTGTTCGTCGGTGACGAGGGCCGGGGCACCGCGGTAGTATTCCGGCAGTTTGTCATCCCACTTCTGCTCTGGGTATTCCATCGTGACCTTCGGCTTCTTCCCGGCGATCTGCAGGAAGGTCTTTGCGCGGGTTCCGCAGGGGGAAAAAGGGTCTCCGATTATCCAAGTCTCCCGCAGAGCGGCAACCGCTATTTGTGAAAAATTTCACAAGGTCCGACACCAGCCTAGCTGATCGTCATCCATCGAGGCATGAAAAACGTTCGGCCCCTGCTGCTGGGAGGCAGTCAGGGGCCGAGAGGAAGCGTCAAGGTTTTTAGAAGCTCACTTCGTTTCCTTTTTCTTATCGGGAGACTTTTTCTTAGCCGGGGCCTTCTTCTTTTCGGCCGCAGGCTCGTCTTTTTTCTCCGGCTGCGGGAAGCCGGCCTTCGCGTGGGCGACCATTTCAGCAAAGGTGGCCTCACCAATGCCCTCGACTTTCGTCACGTTGGTCACGTCGGCAAAGGGACGGGCTTTTTTGATCGCGGCGGCACGGGTTTTGCCCACGTTCGGGATGGTCATCAATGCCGCTTCGTCACCATCGTTGAGCAAAGTAAGCAGCTTGGTTTTTTGCGATGCCGTGAGCGTTTTGGCGACCGCCTCGACCTTGGCGGACGGTTGGGCTGCCTCAGCGGCAGGAGCCTTGGGTTTGGTGGTGCTCTTTTTCTTGGGAGCCGTCTCAGCGGCAGTCAGAGAAAGGCTGAGAGCAAGGATGGTGAGGATGGATGCAAGTGTTTTCATGAGTTAGGATAATCAATAGACTTGGCTAGGCTAGCCGGTTGGCTGTTTGATTGTCGAGCAAAAAATTGAAATGTCCCTTAATTTTTCTGAAACACCTCTCCATCTAAAATCTCGACACAGGCAGCCGCTTCCTCCAGAATTTCCTTCCTAACCATGAATTCGTCTTCTTTTCCCCTTTTGGCCGTGGTGTTGATCTCAGCCGCCGCCCTGCACGCCCAGTCTCCGGCTCTGCGCACCTGGACAAGTGCGGATGGGCGGAAGATGGAGGCCGCTTTCGTCACCCTGGAAGGTGATGCGGTGAAGGTTCGCTTGGCGAACGGTAGCACCGTCGATGTGCCGCTGGCTCGGCTTTCAGCCGCAGACCAAACCTTTGCCAAAAGCCAGACTGCTACGCCAGCGGCGTCCTCCACCGCTCCAGGCGAGGTCGCCGCCAGCAAGATTTGGCCGCGCTCCTTCTCCCTGCCGGACCGCCCTGAGGTTGTCGTCGTCAAGGAAGACTCCGAGAAGAACGAGTACATCTACCGCTCGCCGCATTATGAGTTCCAATGCGACTCGAAGCTCGGCTCCAACGTGGTGCGCGAGTTCGGGCGCATCTTTGAGTCCACCTGGATGCTGAACTGCATGCTGCCGCTCGATTTGAAGCCCCAGCCCGAAAAGCTGCGTGAGATCTTCCTGGCGCGTCTGTTCACCCAGAAGAGCGATTACATGGAGGCAGGCGGCATCGAAGGCTCCGCTGGTGTTTACATGAGTGGAAAAAAAGCGCTCATGGTGCCGCTGCAAAGCCTCGGGGTGAAGATGGTCGGCAGCCGTGTCTCTCTGGAAAACAACAGCGACGATGACATGGCCACGCTCATCCATGAGATCACGCATCAAATGATGAACCACTGGCTGGGGCGGCTGCCCACATGGTACATTGAGGGCAGCGCCGAGTATGTCGAGATGCTGGAATACAAGCGCAACGGCGGCTTCAGCCTCATCGGCCTGGGTCGTCAACTGCAAGGCTACGCACGACGCATGAACTACTCAGGCGGTGGCAAAAGCTTCACGATGATCGACCTGGAAGAGCTCATGACCATCGACGGTCGTCGCTGGGCCGCCGCGCTCGGCCAAAACGGCGCGGCCACTGAAAACTACGGTTCCGCCGGGTTGCTGACCTATTACTTCTACCACCTCGACGGTAACGGCGATGCTGCGAACATCATCGCCTACCTGCGTGAACTCGAAAACGCAAAAACCAACGAGGAAGAGCAAGCGGCGGTGAAAAAGCACCTCATGCGCGAGCGCACCTACGCCCAGCTCGGCGAAGACGTGAAAAAAGCCCTCCGCAAGGAAGGCATCGACATCAGCTTCTTCTCTCCGGGCAAGAACGGGCCAGCATCGTCCACAAACTGAGCTCAGAGCATGGCGGCGAGATCCGCCGCGAGCTGAATGGCCTCATGCACCGGTCGATGTGCCTCGCGTTCCACTGGCGGCACGGAGAGATCCGCCTCGTTGAAGACACGCACGGCCATGTGAAGCTGGCCGTCTTTGATCCAGGTGTGTGCTCCCACGGGCGTCTGACAGCCGGCACCGAGGATTTTCAAGAACTCACGCTCGGCGATGACGCGTGATTCGGTCTCCGCATGATTGAGCGCACGAATCGTCTCGATGGAAGCCGCATCACCCGCACGGCATTCGATGGCGATGGCCCCCTGCCCTGCGGCAGGAAGGAAGGTCACGGGATCCAGAGTCAGGGCGCTCAGCGTCTGAGCTTCGATGTGAATTTGATCACCCTGCATCAATCCCAGGCGCAGCAGACCAGCGGCAGCGAGCAAAACGGCATCCAGCGGCTGATCGCCGAGTACTTTCTTCACGCGCGTGGGCACATTGCCACGAATCTCGACAATCTGCACATCAGGACGCAGAAACTTGAGCTGCGCGGCCCGGCGCACGCTGCTGGTGCCCACACGAGCCCCCTGTGGCAGAGTTTCAAGCGTGAAGGGCTGGGAAGTGATGAGCACGTCCTCAATCGCGGCACGCGGTAGCACCGCGGCGATGGTGAATCCGGCGGCGAGATCGCTCGGCACATCCTTCAAGCTATGCACGGCGGCGTCGATTTGGCCGTTTTCGAGGGCGATTTCGAGTTCCTTGATGAAGATGCCCTTGTCCACCTGGGCCACATCGCTGAATTCGGAGAAGCGCAGGTCCTGGCGCTTGTCGCCGCTGGTCTGGATGATCTGGCGCTCTATGCGCAGGTGAGGAAACGCGGTTTGCAGCTCCGCCGTGACCATGTTCGTCTGGGTGAGGGCCAGTTCGCTGCCGCGGGTGCCGAGGGTGATTTTTTCGATGCTCATGAAGTGAGAAAGCCGGGCTGGTTGGTGACGGGCGAATGAAGAAAGCCGAATTTTTCGAGTTGTTCCTCAATGATGCGCTCGCAGGCGGCGAGCTGGCGCTCGCGCTCGCGGCGGCCTTCGTCGGCGATGGTCTGGAGGGCGTCGATGTCGTAGAGATAGACACCTTCAATCTCGTTCACGGCGGGATCGACGTCACGCGGCACGGCGATGTCGATAAGCAGGAGCGGCTCCCAGCGGCGTTTGCGCATGGTTTGCTCGATTTGCTCTGGCTTGATGACGAAATGCGGGGCGCTGGTGCTGGAAATGATGACATCCACCTCGTGCAGGGCGTGCTCCCACTCGTCGAACTTCATCGCGGTGCCCTTCATCTCCGTGGCGAGCTCCACGGCCTTGTCGTAGCTGCGGTTGGAGACGATGATGCTCTTCGCACCGCGAGAGAGCAGGCTTTGCGCGCAGGTGCGGCTCATTTCGCCCGCGCCGACGAGCATGACGCGGCATTTCTTCAAATCGTGGACCTTTTCGGCGAGATCCACCGCCACGCTGCCGACGCTGGTGGAACCGCGCTGGATGGTGGTTTCGTTGCGCACCTTTTTGCCGACGGTGAAGGCCTGCTGAAAGAGCTTGTTGAGCGTCTTGCCCGTCGCACCGGTGTCGAGCGCGGTTTTATAAGCCGCTTTGACCTGGCCGAAGATTTCCGTCTCGCCGAGCACCATGGAATCGAGTCCGCTGACGACGCGGAAGAGGTGCCGTGCGGCTTCGGCGGAGTCGAGGTTGTAAAGCACGAGCGCCTCGGCGTGCTCGGGCTGGAGCTGGAAATGCTCCACGAGGTAATCTCGCAATGCCGCATGGCCGTGATCACCGCTGGGCAGTGCGTGGGTGGCATAGAGTTCCACGCGGTTGCAGGTACTCAGCACGACGCTTCCCTCAAAGCCAGGCAAACCACACACCTGCTGAACCGCCTGCGGCACCTGCGCTTCGGGGAACGCGAGGCGTTCACGCACCTCGACGGGCGTGGTTTTGTAGTTCAGGCCCACACAGACGAGGCCGCCATGGTTGTCAGTCGGCTCAGGCATGCGTCACGATCCAGAGCGAGATGAACGGCAGAATGAAGCCGATGACGGCCAGCCAAGCGGTTTTGCGCGGCGAGGTGAAATGCCGCCACATCAGAATGCTGATGACAGCATACAGGGCCCACACGACCCACGAGAAAATCAGCTTGGGATTCGAGACCGAGGTTTGCAGCGCAAAGGAGATGCCCAGCGCGATGCTCAGCAGCAGCAAGCCGAGTCGCACCAGCCGCTGGATCGCGTTCGACAGCCCCTGGATCGGCGGCAGTTGATAAAACAAGCCGCCAATCTGATGTTTTTTGAGCAGGCGCTCCTGGATCAAATACATGACGCCCGTGATGCAGGCCAAGGCGAACGCCGCATACGCAATCAGCGCCACGGCGGCATGCAGCTCGACCAGCGCATTGATTTTTCCTTTCGGTGCGTAAGGCGCGAAACCACCGACCAGCGCCATGATGTGCATGAGGCTGAGGAGTGGCGCGGTGAAAACGCCGAGCAAGGACAACCGGAAGGCCGGGCCGACGAGGAAATACAGCAGCAGAATGCTCCAGGCGATGAAGACAAGGATGTCCGGCAGGCTTTTCATGGGGCACTGGCCGACTTCCTGCCCACGGAGGTAAATGAAGGCGGTTTGCAGCACGAAACCGCCCGCCATGAGCATCAACTGCGCTCGTCCCTGCTTCCACGCACCCGATTTCAGCGCCTGCAATGCCTGCACCACCGCGCCCACAAAGGTGAGCGTGGCCGCGAGCAAGAGCTGTTGGGAAAGTGGCATGGAGGGCGCGGATACTCGCGGGCGTGAGGCAGTTTCGCAAGAGTGAAGGCAATTACGGCGGCAATGTTGCCATCGCTTGCGCATCCCCGCATCTCCTCCATGATCGGAACCGCATGGCTCCTGACATTCTCGACCGCATTCGCAGCACGATTCGTGACGTGCCTGACTTCACGAACCCGGGCATCCTTTTCAAGGACATCACGCCGGTACTGGCGCATCCAGCGCTGCTGGCGCAGACGATTGATGGCATGATCGAAGCCACGGGCATCACGCAGGTGGACAAGGTGGTGGGTATCGACGCGCGTGGCTTCATTTTCGGCGCTTTGATCGCGGAACGGCTCGGCGCGGGCTTCATTCCGGTGCGGAAGAAGGGCAAGCTCCCCTGGCAGACGCGGGGGGTGGATTACGCACTCGAATACGGCACGAACACCGTGGAGATGCACCTGGACGCCATCGCGCCCGGCGAGACGGTCCTGCTGGCAGACGATCTGCTGGCCACGGGCGGCACAGCGTGTGCGGCGCTGCATTTGATCGAGCAAGCAGGCGGTAAAGTGCTGGGCAGCACGTTTTTCATCGAGCTTTCCTTCCTCGGCGGACGTGAAAAAGTCGCCGGTTCCGGCCCGGTTCATTCTTTGATCACTTACTGAGGCACGGTGCGATGACGGAACGCGAGTACCTGCGCCACCTGAACAAAATTGCGCAGAAATTTTTCCCGCCCGAGGACAAGCTGCCTCGTGGCCGCACGGAGACGCTGCGCCAGGCGAAGCGCTTCTTGAAAATCAAGGAACAGCGGATCAAGCAGCGGCACCGCACGACTGGCTTCAGCGGCAAGGAAATCTGCCGCATGCGCTCGGACGTGATCGATTATTTGGTGCGCGTGCTGTGGGAGGAAAGCGTGGCCGCGCTGGCACCCGAGGTGCGGGCGAAGCTGAATGTGAGCGTGGTGGCGCACGGTGGCTACGGCCGCCGCGTGATGAGTCCGGGCAGCGATGTGGATCTCACCTTCATATTTCCCGGCAACAGCGGCAAGGTCAGCAATGAGGTCGCGCAGTTGATTCGCGACTACCTGCTCTATTTTTACGATTTGAAGTTCAAGGTCGGCCACGGGGCTCGAAGCGTGGGCGAGTGCTTTACCCTGGCGAACGAGAACATCGAGACGAAGACCGCGCTGATGGAGGCGCGGCTCATCACCGGCCAGCCCGCGGCGTTTGAGGAATTTCGCGCCCGGTTTGACAAAGAGTGCATGGACGGGCGCGAGGAAGAGTTTCTGAAGCTGCGCCAGCTCGATCTGGCCACGCGCCACGCGAAGCAGGGCGGCACGCCCTTTGTGCAGGAGCCGCATGTGAAAAACGGCTGCGGCGGCTTGCGCGACTACCAGAACCTCATCTGGATGACCTATGCACGGCATCGCACGCTGAACCCGAAGGATCTCGTCGGCCTCGGCCTCATTTCCAAATCGGGCTGGAAGGAGGTAGCGCAGGCCTATGACTGCATCCTGCGCGTGCGCAATGAGATGCACTACACGGAGAAACGCGCCGAGGACCTGCTCACCCTGCGTCTTCAGGGGCCCGTGGCTACGAACCTCGGCTACCGCCATAAAACGCTGCTCCGCCGCATCGAGGCGCTGATGCATGACTACTACACTGCCACCCGCGATCTGCTACAGCGCAGCAGCGAGGTGATGGACCGCTTCCACCTCCAGCAGCTCGAGACTGGCGAGAAGAAAGGCCGCCTCATGGGCTTCCTGGCCCGCAGTCGCAAAGAAAAGCAGCAGGAGCGCTTCGACGGTTTCGTCCGCAAGCACGAACGCCTGTATGCTGAGGAGAACAGAATCTTCAAAGATGACCCGGAGCGGCTGATGCGCCTCTTCCTACACACACAAAACCGCCACCTCCGTCTCAGCCCGGATGTCTTCCAGCTCATCCAGGAAAGCTTCGGCCTCGTGGACACCCGCTTCCGTTACAGCAAGGCCAACCGCGAGACCTTCGAGGCCATTCTTTCGCACAAGGGGGACGTGGCGCGCACCCTGCGGCAGATGCACCGTGTCGGCTTCCTGGGCCGCTACATGCCGGAATTCGGCGCGCTCACCAATCTGGTGCAGCATGAGTTCTTCCACCTCTACACCGCAGACGAGCACACCCTGCGCACCCTCGACAAGCTGGACGAACTGAGCGATCCCACGCTCAAGGGCACCGAGCTCTTCCAGCAGCTCTTTCATGACCTGCAGCAGCCCTATGTGCTCTACCTCGCCCTGCTGCTGCATGACGCCGGACGCGCCGCGAACAAAAAGACGCACAGCGATGAAAGCACGATGCTGGCCGCCGCGGTGAGCCGCCGCCTCCAGGTCAAAGGCGAGCGCCGCCGCCTGCTGCTCTTCCTGGTGGACAATCACCTGCTGATGTACCGCACCGCCACGACAAAGAGTCTCGAAGACCCGCAGGTCATTGAGGAGTTCGCCGCCATCGTGCGTACCAAGGAGTACCTCGACACGCTCCTGCTCATGACCTACGCGGACTCCAAGGGCACGAGCGACAAAAGCTGGTCTGGCTACAAGGAGGCCTCCATCCGCCAGCTTTACCACAGCACGCTGCGTTTCATGAACGCCCCAGCGGATTTCATGAGCCACGCGCAGGTGCCCGTGGTCGAGCTGATGGCGGAGGTCAAACGCCGCCTCGGCGCTGAGTTTGAGGCCGAGACGAAAGCGCACTTCCGCCACATGCCGCCCTCGTACTTCAATTTCCGCGAGGCCGAAGCCATCGCCGTGCACATCCGTCAGTTCCGCCAGTTCTTCGTGCAATTGATCCAAGAAGAAGCCGCCGCCGGTCTGCTGCCCGTCATGACCTGGGAAGATCACCCGGACCAAGGCTACAGCGAGCTCACCGTCGTCTGCTGGGACCGCCACCTGCTCTTGGCACGCATTTCCGGCGCTCTCGCCGCTGAAAGCATCAACATTCTCAGCGCGGACCTCTACCAGCGCGCCGACCACCTCGTGCTGGACACTTTTCGCGTCTGCAACACCAACTTCGCCGCCGTCACTTCCAAAAGTGCCCGCGCCCGCGTGGAAGAGTCCGTGCGCAAGGCCTTCAGCGGGCTGCAATTCGACTTCAGCGACGCCATCCGGCTGAAGCTCGGCAAATCCATCACCATGCTTGATGAGATTGGCGATGAAATCCCCCAGCGCATCTATGTGAACAACAATCTCTCGCCGGATCAAACCGTGCTGGAACTCCAGCTCGTGGACCGTCTCGGCTTGTTGTACGACCTCTTCATGGCCATCGGCAAGCTGAGGTTCAGCGTCACCCACGCACGCATCAGCACGGAAAAGGGCGTCGCCATCGACGCCATCTATGTGCAGGACGAAAACGGCCACAAACTGACGGAGCGCACGCAATTGGACGCTCTGGCGAACGCCGTTCACGACGCGGTGCATGTGCGACTGCGCATTCCTGGAGTGGAATGTTAGGTGGAGTTAGCGCCGTGGTGCTCTTGGTGACCCTAGCCGCCGGTTTGTCCCTGCGAAAAGTGGTGCTGGCGGCCACCGTGGGCAATGGCGGCAAGATGCCCCAGCCGGGCCTCATCAAACCAGAGGCCAAACCACACGACGCGAAGGCATGCGCCTCGTGGTGAATGCAGACTCCGGCACTGGCAAGGCCGCCCTAGCGCAGCAAGACCGCATCAACAACCGTTTCAGCAAGGCCTTGCTGGCAAGACACCGGCCACGCTAGCCGCCGCCCCAGCCTATTTCAGCAGCCCAGTGTCCGTGAGCCATTCGGTGAGGCGTTGGGGCCAGCGGGAGGCGGCGGTGGGTTTGGCGTCGGGTTTGTAGCCGAAGCCGTGGCCGGCGTTGGAGTAGAGGTGAAGCTCGGCGGGAACTTGGGCGGCTTTGTATTTGAGGTAGAGGGTGGCCATGCCTTCGGAGATGTCCTGGCGGTCGTGATATCCGGCGGCGATGAAGAGTGGGGGCATGCCTTTTTCGGCACTGAAGAGGCCGGAGGTGCCAGGGTAGATGAGGGCTTGGAAGTCGGGGCGGGAACTCTGGCGTTCGATGGGGTCGGACGCGTCTTTTTGACCGGGATCGCTCTTCATGGCGGCAAAGGCGGCGAGTTCGCCCCCGGCGGAGAAGCCGAGGATACCGAGTCGGTCGGTTTGGATGTGCCATTCGCCAGCACGACTGCGGACGGTGCGAATGGCGCGGCGCGCATCGGCCATGGCGTGGTCTTGAATCGTGTAGGTGCTGCCTTTTTCGCGAGCGAGCCGGTATTTCAGCACGAAGGCGGCGATGCCACGGTCGCGGAACCATTCGGCGAGCGCGTAGCCTTCGTGGCCGAGGCAAAGTTTGGAATGGCCGCCGCCGGGGCAGATGATGACGGCGGTGCCGGTGGCTTTGTCAGCCGCAGGCACAAAGGGCGTGATCGTGGGGTTGTGGATGTTGCACACGTTGCTGCCTTCGGTTTTTTCTGGTTCGGTGGCACGGGATGCGGAACCTGGAGCGCCTTTTTCCCACAATGGAAGGGCAGCGGGCGTCTCGGCGTGGGAAAGAATGGGAAGGATGAGAGAGAAGAGAATGGGCAGGGGCTTCATGGGCGCAATGTAACGGTGAAAAGGCCGAAGTTTGCGCGAATTGATCGCCTCGTTGACAAATGGGCGGCTCCCGCTAGTTTCGCGCCCCCTTTTCGAGGGGAGGCCGTGATTTGTCCGGTCTGAGATTATATTTTCGCCTTTCACCACCCCACACGCCCATGCCCAAGACATTCAGGACCTACCAACCCTCCAAACGCACGCGCAAACAACAGTTTGGTTTCCGTGCTCGCACGAAGACGGCAAACGGCCGTGACATCCTGCGCCGCCGCCGCCGTGCCGGACGCAAGCGTCTCCTGCCGAAGGGCGTGGAAATTCACTTCAAGCGCCACACCCAGCAGCACTCCTAAACTGCCTCGGCGCGCTCCTCCCCATGCGCCTTCCCTCGAACCTGCGGATGAAACTCGCGTGCGATTTCGCACGGGTAAAATCGCAGGGCAACAGTCAGGCCGGAAAGTTTCTGGTTTTGGGTGTTCGGCGTGTGGAAACGCTGAAGGAGTTCCAGTTTGGCCTCATCACCGGAGGTAAGCTGGGCAATGCCGTGGTCCGGAACCGGATTCGCCGTCTGTTGCGTGAGATCGTACGTGCACACCGTGCGGAAGTCGCTCCTGGCTGGCAGATGGTGATCATCGCCCGCTGGCGTGCCCCAAAGGCCACGCTGGCGGAACTGGAGCAGGACTGGCTGCGGCTGGCGCGGCGGATGCAGTTGCTCAAAATGCCAGCATCAGCCGCCGCCGCTCCATGAAATGGCTCATCCGAATCTTCATCCGCGGTTATCAGATGTTCATCTCTCCCGTCATTCACGCCTTTGGCGGTCCAGGCTCAGGCTGCCGCTTCACGCCAACCTGCTCGGCGTATTTTCTCCAGGCCGTGGAGATGCACGGCTCACTGCGTGGGAGCTGGATGGGCCTGCGACGCATCTTTCGCTGTCATCCCTGGGGCGATCATGGGCATGACCCGGTGCCGGGCACAAATGACGAATGACGAAATCAGAATGACGAATTTGTCTCAATCGCACGCCAGCACACGAGCACATGCTTCGTCATTCGTGCATTCGTCATTGTCCGCAGCCTGCTGCTCCGCATTCTTCTGAGCCTTCTTCCTCTCAATTCCTCTCGAACCCTTTCTTTAAAATTCATGGACCGTAAAAGTTGGATCATCGTGACGCTGTGCGTCATCCTCGCGGGGTTAAACCTTTATTACACAAGCGAGAACCAAAAGCTGGCGCAGGCTGAAGCGGCCCGCATCCAAGCCGAAAAGGCCAAAAACGCGCCTGCGGCCGCTGTCACGAGCACACCGGCGGCTCCTGGAGCGGCCCCCAGTCCGACGACAGCGGCAGTGCCCGCTGCCCCGGCGGCGGTGAACGTGCCGGAGGAGAAACATTCGCTGACAGTGGGCAGCATGACGTTTGAGCTGACCTCCAAGGGCGGCGGGATCGCCCGTGCGGTGCTGGCGGGTACGGATAAAGTGACGCTCAACACGAACGGACTGGAAGCCATCGGCGCACTGCGTCGTGAGCCTGCCGGACTGGACGCGATGGCTTACAAGCTGACGTCCAAGTCGGACAAGAGCGCGACCTTTGAGGGCACCAGCGCCGAGGGCGTGGTGGTCACGAAGACTTACAGCCTGACCGAGGGGAAAGAGAGCGACGAGCATCTCATCGACCTGAGCATCACCTTGAGAAATACGGGCGCGGCCCAGCACCGTTCCGAGGAGTATTACCTCTATGCGGGTGCTTCGAGCGCCTTGAAACACGATGACGCGCGCTACGAGGGCTTTTTCTGGAACGACGCGGGCGATGCGGACTTTTACCAGGCTGATTACTATGCGAAGCCTTGGTTCAGCGAGCAGAAGTTCGAGTTTCGCCAGTCTTACAACGCGCTGCGTTACGCCGGGGTGATGGGGCGCTTCTACACGCACATCGTGACGCGGGTGGGGGAGAAAGACGCGCCGGGCAAGTTCTGGACCACACGCCGCAAGCTGGCGCAGCCGATCGACGCCGCGCATGCAGGCAAAACAGACATCGAGGACCACGCCTATGATGCCTCGGTGGGCCTGCCAGCAGTCGATCTAGCTCCGGGCGCCTCGGTGACGCAGAGCTACCAGATTTACCTCGGGCCCAAGGAGTACGACCGCCTGAGCAAGATCGGCAAGCAGCGCAGTTTTGCGATGTTCTACGGGTGGTTCAAGCCAATCAGCATCTTCCTTTCCTGGGTGATGCGCTGGATGCACGACATGACTGGCAACTGGGGCGTGGCGATCATCCTGCTGACCATTTTTGTGCGCCTTTGCATCTGGCCGATCCACGCCAAGTCCACCTTCACCATGAAGCGCATGGGCCTGCTGGGGCCGATGATGAAAGAGCTGCAGGAGAAGTATAAGGACAACCCGCAACAGCAGCAGCAGGAAGTGATGAAGCTTTACCGCGACTACGGGGTGAACCCGCTCGGTGGCTGCCTGCCGATGTTTTTGCAAATCCCGATTTTCTTCGGCCTTTACCGAGTGCTGGAATACGCCGCCGAGCTGCGCGGGCAGAGTTTCCTGTGGGTGAACGATCTTTCCGCCGCCGACACGGTGACGAACTGGGGCGGAATCGACATCAACCCGCTGCCCCTCATCATGGGCCTGACGATGGTGGCGCAGATGAAGCTCACGCCTCAGCCGCAGAGCATGGACAAGACACAGCAGCGCATTTTCATGCTGATGCCGGTCTTTTTCCTCTTCATCTGCTACAGCTTTGCCGCCGCGCTGGCCCTTTACTGGTCCACACAAAACATCTTCAGCATCGCCCAAACCTGGATCATGAAGCTCTATATCCCCGAGCCGAAACTGGAGAAGGTGGCGCAAAAAACCGTGGCTAAAGGCCCCCCGCCGCAGAACCCGTTTTTCAACCCCATGGGCAATAAAGAGAAGAAAAAAGGCCCCAAACCGCCCAAGCTGGGAGGCTAGCCTCACTCCAGCGCCGCCTTCTCGGTTCGCCGTTGCCTGACGTATGAAACCGCGACGAACAAAGAACTGACAACGCCCATGACGCCGCTCGAACACGCCTGCCATATCCTGGACACCATGCTAGGCTACCTGGGCTTCGTCGTCCAGATTGAGGAGGACAACGGCCCGGATGGACCCACGCTCCAGGTGCTCACGGACGACTCGGACGCTCTGATCGGCCGCCGCGGGGAGACTCTGGATGACATCCAGTATCTCGTGAACCGGGTGCTTCAGCGTCACCTCAAGGACGCGCCACGCATCCGCATTGATGTCGAGTTCTACCGTTCCATGCGGGAGGACAAGATGGTCGCCCGGGCGAAGGAGCTGGGAGAACGCGTCCGCGCCACTGGCCAGAACGCCGACCTGCCGCCGATGAACAGCTACTATCGCCGCCTCGTGCACAACGTCTTCGTCAACGACCCGGAGGTGATGAGCGTCAGCCAAGACAGCAGCGATGTCCGCTTCAAACGCATCATTCTCAAGCGCCGCACGGCCTGACGCCTTCCAGCGCGTGCTTAAAGGAAAATCAGCTTCGTTCTTTACTCGTGTGGCGGTTTTGAGTTATTTCTGATAAGCCACGCAAAATCCTACGCGTCCTTTCTTTGTCATCCTTCTCATACCAACCACGCCCCCCCATGAAATTGAGCCATCTTCGACCTGCCCTTTTTGCGTTGATCAGCAGCGCCGGATTTTTGCAAGCCGACATCGTAACGCTCAAAGACGGTAAAAGCCTGGAGGGCAACATCCTTTCCGAAACACCGACGGCCGTCCGCATGCGCTACAAGCTGACGCCCAAGATCTGGGATGAGAAGGACATTCCTCGCACTGACATCGCCGCAATCGTCAAGCAGAAGCCAGAGGAGGTGGAGGTCATTGAGCTGCGCAAGCTTCTGCCCACGCCCGACCTCATGACGGCGGAGAAGTATGAGCAGCTCATCCAGGACCGCCTACGCCCCTTCGTAAATCGTTACCCCGGCACCAAAGAGGCCGCCGAGGTGGAAAAAATGATCGCCACAGCGCAGGAGGAGAAGGAAAAAATCGTCGCTGGCGGCATGAAGGTGGAAGGCAAGTGGCTCACGCCAGACGAAGCCAAGGCAGACAGCTACAACATCAAGGCCTATGGAGTGCTCGCTGAGATTGATGAAAAGATTGCGACCAAGGAGTACAGCGCTGCACTCAAAGCCTTCGACAAAATCGCCAACACGCGAAGCGGCTATGTCGCCTCAATCTACTACCCCAAGGCTGTCGAGACGGTAATGGAGGTGCTGGCCAAGTACGAGGCACAGATCGAGCAGATGATCAAAGACCAGCCAGCGCTTCAAAAAATGCGTGATGAAGGCGTGAAAAAACTCATCGACCCTGATTTGACGCGCATGAAGGACGCCATCGCTCGCGAAAAGGAGCTGTGGAAGGACGGCTATGAGGCGGAAAAGAAGTCCAGCACACGCTGGTTCACTCCCTACAAGTACGATTTGCCCAGCCTTAAAATCCTCGCCAAAACCATCGTCACCGAAAAAACACGTCTGAAAGAAATCAACACTGCGGCCATCGGTAAAATCAACCAGTCCATTGCCGACATCATGCATTCGGAGGCTGCGGCGGGCAAAGATGAAGCGGCACTCAAAAAGATGGGAGAAGCCATCCTCGCAGGCGAGGCCGCAAGCGCCGAAGCTGACAACGCCAGCCGTCAGTTCTACGCCACAGTCTTCCAAGGCTATCGCCAGCGTTACGCCTATTCCCAACAGATGCTCGCCGCAAAGGCGATGCAGCAAACCCAGGGCGCTGCGGCTCCGGGTGTGGTCGGTGGCTCTTCGGCAGTGTCTGGCACAGGCACACCAGGAATGGATGATCGTGTGGCAGCCGCGCTGGCGGCAGCATCTGGCGGAGCGCCTATGGCACCTGCCAATGGAGCCCCCCCCGCTGTGGCACCTGCGGGAGCCGTCGCGCCAACAGGAGCTGCTCCTGCTCCGATGCCGGGCGCCGCAGCCGTTCCTGGAGCTTATCCAGCTCCTCAGCCGGGTTATCCCGCTGCTCAGCCCGGAGCCGCTGCTCAGCCCGGTTATGCCCCTGCTCCGGCTCCGGCCGGTGCCCCAGCGCCTTATGCCCAGCCCCAGGCTTACGCGCAGCCACAGCCAGTCGCACCCGCTGCCCCATATGCACAGCCGCCAGTGGAAGAATCTGCCGGCATCAGCACCAACACGCTCATCTTCATTGGCATTGGCGTCATTGTCCTGGTTCTCGTGATCGCCATGTCCGGCGGAAAGAAGAAAAAGTGATCTTCAGCCCGGTTTCACCGGCCTCCCCCCGCCAATTCATCCATAACAAAAAGGGCGAGCCGCTTGGCTCGCCCTCTTTGTTGAATCTTTGAACGAACGATTAAGCGTCAGCGGTCTGCTGCTGACCCAAGTCCTTCACGGACATGGCTTCCTTACCCTGGCGCTGGCGCAGGTAATGCAGGCGAGCGCGGCGCACGCGACCGGTCTTGGTGATCTCGATCTTCGCCACTTTCGGGCTGTGCAGCGGGAAAACACGCTCGACACCTTCGCCGTAGGAAATTTTGCGCACCGTGAAAGCCTCGTTAATGCCGTGGCCTTTGCGGGCGATGACAATGCCGGCGAAAATCTGGATACGTTCCTTGTCACCTTCGACGACTCGGGTATGCACCTTGATGGTGTCTCCCACGTTGAACGCGGTGACTTCTTTTTTGACTTGTTCCTGGTTGATCTTTTCGATGATTTTGCTCATGGCACGCTCCTAAAGTATCCGCGCAGCACAGGCCGTGAATCAATCAGGCCGGGGGCGAGGGGCGGGGAAGATGGACAGTTCACCTGATTTGGCAACCAGTTTTTCCCGGTGCTGGAAACCGCTCAATAACGCCCTAATCTCCACCACCCATGGAATCCTCTGTTTTTGCCCTCATTCGCGCCGCCCTCACCGAAGACGTCGGTGCTGGCGATGTCACCTCCCTCTACTTCATTCCCGAAAACTCACGTTCCAGGGCCGAAATTGTCGCCCGAGAGCCTGGAATCGTCTCTGGGGCTGAAATCGCCCTCACCGTTTTCAAAGAAATCGACCCCGCACTCGAAGTTGAGGTCTGCATCCCGGATGGCAGCCCGTTTGAGCGCGGCAGCATCCTCATGAAGGCCGCCGGCAGCACCCGCTCCCTGCTCACCGCCGAAAGAACGGCCCTGAACTTCCTGCAACGGCTCAGCGGCGTCGCCACGCAGACGCAGCGCTATGTCGAGGCCGTCAAACCTCACCCCGTGCAGGTCTGGGACACCCGAAAAACCACTCCAGGCTGGCGCTTGATCGAAAAAGCGGCCGTCAAGCATGGCGGCGGCACGAATCACCGCATGGGCCTCTATGACCACGCCATGGTCAAAGACAACCACCTCGCCGCGAACAGCGATCTGCCATCCCTCCAGGCCGCCATTCACAAACTGCGCGCCGAACGCCCCGGTGTCCGCGTTCAGCTTGAAGCCGCCACCTTGCAGCAAGTCGCCGATTTTCTCACGCTCGATGGCGTGGATATGCTCCTGCTCGACAACATGAGCACGGATCAACAACGTGAGGCCGTGAAACTCGTGAACGGCAAGCTCTGGCTCGAAGCCAGCGGCGGCATCACGCTCGACACCATCAAAAATGTGGCCGCCACCGGCGTGAACGCCATTTCCGTCGGTGCATTGACCCATTCAGCCCGTGCTTTGGACTTGGCGCTGGATCTTTATTGATCACTTCATTGGTTCATACTGCCAGGCCCATTCACCGAGATAGCCGGATTTTCTCAACACACTGGAATCACCTGGTTTCGTCACGTTCATCTTGCCGGTGTCATCTTTGCCGTCAAAACCCACGGACCAGAGCCGGCAGCGAAGCAGCTTCCCATCGCATGAGCGTCGTGAGTTCGGGCAGTGTCGGTGTGGTGGGCCTGCGGTCGGCAGTTTCACGGACAGGACGCGTGGCGGCGAGATTTTTGTCTGGACGTAAAACGAGTTTCCCAACTCGTTTGAAACGAGGCTGGGAATGCCGACTTGTTGCCTCAAAAGTAAATGACACCGGGGAGGGCGCGGGAGGAAGGGATCGTTGCCTCAGAAGTGATGACACCGAGGGTTAGGCGTTCAGTGTTGCTGCTGCGTGCACGCAATGCAAGGAGCCCGTAGGGCGACTGG
>JAPLUL010000009.1:0-120527 GCA_026397635.1 Verrucomicrobiota bacterium
TTTGGCCGCCAACCAACGGCTGAATATGCCAAAGGCACCGGTCGCGATCACAACGCCTACGGATTCACCATGTGGATGGCCGGCGGCGGCGTGAAGGGCGGCATGAGTGTCGGACAAACCGACGAACTCGGCTCCGCCGCCGTGGAGGACAAATTTCACGTCAAACACCTCCACGCCACCGCCCTGCACCTCATGGGCCTCGATCCCGACAAGCTCACCTACTTCTACGGCGGCCTCGATCAAAAGCTCGTCGGCGTAGAAGGTGCCAAACCGATCAAAGCGCTGATTTGAGCTGCGAATGACCCGCATCGCCCACCTTGTCACCTTTCCCCTCGACGACATCGTCAGGGAATGATGCTCGTTCATCTCATGCGCTTATTCCTGCCGCTCCTCATCGCTGTCACCGCTTTGGCAGACGAAAAGCCCTTCACCCTGCTCACCGACGAGCTGCTCGCGAAGCTTCCCGTAGCACCGCGGGCCGTGTGGACCGCTTACATTGCCCAATCGCGTGCCTTTGCCGCCGAGGAGCACCGCATCCTCGATGAAGAACGCACCAAAGCCGAGGCGAAGCCCGCACCGGGCAATCGCGCGGAGTTTGAGCACGATAGCGACACGCCTGCGGAGTGGTTCGCCAGTGCGGAGAATCAAAAGCTCGCCGAGATCGTCATCAGCTACCAGACGCCGACCGGCGGTTGGTCGAAGGCGGTCGATTACACGAAAGGTCCACGCCAGCCCGGCACGCACTGGACCTCTCAAACCGGCGACGCCTGGCACTACTGCGGCACCTTTGACAACCGCACCACGACCGAGCAGATCAAGTTCCTCGCCGGTGTCTTCACCGCCACGAAACGCGACGACGTGAAGGCCGCGCTGATGAAGGGCCTCGACTACGTTTTCGCCGCGCAGTATCCGAACGGCGGCTGGCCTCAAAATTACCCCGTCGAGCGCGGCTACCACGAGGCCATCACGCTCAATGACGACGCCATGGTACACATCCTCGAGGTGCTGCACGACCTCGCCGAGGGAGACAACCACTTCGCCTTCGCCGATGACGCATTAAAGCAGCGTGCGCTGGCCGCTTTCGACCAAGGCATCGCCAACATCGCCGCCTTGCAGGTCCGCATCGACGGTCAGCCCACCGTCTGGTGTGCGCAGCATCATCCGCTCACGCTCGATCCCGTCAAAGCCCGCGCCAAAGAGCCGCCGTCCCTCAGCGGCGGTGAATCCGCGAACCTCGTGAAGTTCCTCATGCGCAGCGGCCCCACCACGCCCGAGGTCGTCGCCATGATCGAGTCCGCGCTGAAGTGGTTCGACTCCCACCGCCTCACCGGCCTGCGCAAAACGAAGAACGACCAAGGCAAGACCGACTACATCGCCGACCCCGCCTTCACCGACGTGCTCTGGGCCCGCTTCTACGACCTCAAGACTGCCCAACCCATCTTCGCCGGCGCCGACGACGGCATCGTCTATTCCACCTTCCAAGCAATGGCCGCCAAAAACAAAGTCGCCTACGACTTCTTCAGCACCCGCCCCGCCGAACTCCTCGGCAAGGAGCTGCCACGATGGCGGAAGAGGTTGGAGAAGGGGAAGTGAGTCAGCCTAGTTTGCCGGATAGATTAGCCCAATCTTTTTTCGATTGCCGTCGCATGTCATTCTTCGTTAGCCTGCCAATCTCAAACCAGAAGATTTTTATGACCTCATCATCAATCAGCCAATTATTGGCAGCTTTTCAGGCATTTTTCATCTTAGCCTTCTTCACAAGTCCGGGACTCGGTGCGGATGAGCCAATGTTCAAGTCCACCACCGCCGTCAGAGCCCAAACACGCTACAACCAGAGTTCCGCTGCCGCTTCGAAACGCTTCGTTGACGAGCTTGATCGCACCCTGGCATACGCGTTGAAGGCTGGTGCTTTGGAAGAAGCAAACCAAATCAACGAAGCGAAAAAACAGGCGGCCTCTGGCTTGGCTATCACCGAGGATTTCAAGCGGCCAAACCTGATTGCCGCCCGGAATCAGTATCGTGATAATCTTGTCTCAGCCAAGGGTCAGTATTTCCGCGATCTTGAGCCCGCGCTGAGGGAGACTACTAAAGCGGGTGATCTTCAGGAGGCGAACACCATTGATGCCGTTCGCAAGGCCTTGGAAAGTGAAGTCGCCGACGAAAAAGTCACCGGCAAGATCGAAAACGGACTCCGGCTGGGCATTGGCGATAAGACATCCGTGTGGGAAAACAAGCCAATCACCCTGCCATCCAACAAGACTGCCGTCACCTTTGATGGCGTGCTCCTGCTGACTGGAAAAGTCCGCAGCGTGAAGCTTCGTTCCGCAAAAGCCAGCGGCAGCGAGCGCCTGAAATTCACGGTCGATGGGAAACTATGCGAGTTCCAAATGGAGGGAAATCACCGCTACGTTGTCGTCACGCCGCTGCCGGGTTCGGACAAACTTCGCCTGCATTTGGGCGACTCCATCGCCGCTAACGAGTGGGTCTTCGGCCCTTTAGAATGGGCAATCAACGACGGCAAATGGCGCGAAATCCCGCAGCGCAGCATGATCGCTGTGGAGTGATGGTACATGCCCGTGGAAAATAGAAGCGCAAAGCATCGAATATGCTCCTCGGCAGGCATCACCCCCCCGGATGCACGATCTCAGGATCGCCTGGCCGATAGAACGCCCGGAAGTTCGAGAGGTTCAGCGTGTAGATGCGTGCTGCTTTCGCCTTTCGGGCAGCGACGAGGTGCAGGTAGTCATAGATACCTCCGCCGCGCACACCACGACTCTGGGCATCCCGCATCGCCCTCATCATCTCTGTTGGTGTGAGAGAGGTCACGCTGAGCAGCGGCAAGAAGTCTTGTTCGATCAGCTCAGAGGCGGCATCCGCCGTCATTTGCAACTTTCTCCGGCCGCTGGTTAGGATGCTGAAGGTTTCAGCCAGGCCGTGGGCAAACATGCCGAGTTTGCCGGAGTCCATCAGTGCATCACACTCACGATGGTAATCCTCCGTCCCCACGATGGCTGCGACGAGCACGGAGGTGTCAATGAATGCGATCATCTGCGTTTGGCGGGCATGAGGTTCTCCATGCGCTCCTCGCGGTTCTCCTGCACGGCCTTGGCGGCGTCAAACCCCTCCCAACCCATCACCACACGGCGGCCACGAGCATTGCGCACGATGCGCACCTTCGGCAGTTCCTGCTCCAGTTCGATCTTGTCGCCCACGATCTCGATCTTGAACGCCGCGCCTGTCTTGAGGTGCAGTTTCTCCCGGATCTTTTTGGGAAGAACCACGCGTCCTGCTTTATCAAGTGTCGCTGTCATAGCGACGACCTTGCCATTCGCAGCCCCATTTTCCAACCCATTTTTCGCCCCATGCGCCTCCTCCTCTTCGCTCTTTGCCCTCTGCTCTCCGCCTTCCCCGCGGAGCCGCCCAACATGTTCCTCGGCACGCAGGCCATCGGTGGGCGGTATCAGTTCACGCAGGACGAGCCGTTGCTGGAGAGCGCGAAGCTCATCGCGGAGCTCGGGTCGGGCATCATGAAGTTCTCGATCTCGAAGCAGGCGTCGTTTGGCAAGACGAAGGTGAATGTGCGCGGGAGCAATCCTGGCCTCCAAACACTCGCCGACATCGCGGCGAAGGAACCGACACATCGCGCGGTGCTCGACATGC
The DNA here is from genome assembly GCA_026397635.1 of Verrucomicrobiota bacterium. GTDB lineage: Bacteria > Verrucomicrobiota > Verrucomicrobiia > Verrucomicrobiales > Verrucomicrobiaceae > Prosthecobacter. The sequence goes on from JAPLUL010000009.1 coordinate 3,661, forward strand.
CGTTCACGCACTTTTTCATCTGGGCCTATCCCTTCACCTCGCATGGCAGCGCGGGCACCTTCAAGCCAGCGGAGCGCGATCTGGAGTATCGCGAGATGTTTGACCTCACCGCGCATCTGCTGCGCACTTACAGCGGCAGCGGCAAAAAATTCTACCTCGGCCACTGGGAAGGCGACTGGCATCTGCGACCGCACTTTGACCCGAAACAGCCCTTCCCGGAGCACTTCGGCGACAACTTCATCGCCTGGCTCAAGGTCCGCCAGCAGGCCATTGACGACGCGAAGCGCGACACACCGCATCAAAACGTCGAAGTCTGGCACTACACCGAGGCGAACCTCGTCGAACCCTTCCTCAAAGGCGGCCAATGCCTCGCCAACGACATCCTCCCGCAGGTGGACGTCGATTTCGTCAGCTACTCCTGCTACGACAGCCTCCAGCGCGGCATCCGCGACGATCTCCACGCCGCGCTCGACCATCTCGAATCAAAGCTGAAGCCCAAGCCCGGCATCCCCGGCAAACGCGTCTTCATCGGCGAATACGGCTTCCCCGCGCGACGCTACCCGCCCGAGGTGACCAACCGCAAGAGCATCGAAACCATGATCGCCGCCCTCGAATGGGGCTGCCCCTTCGTGCTCTATTGGGAACTCTACGACAACGAAGGCACCCCCGAAAAACCCGGCGGCTTCTGGCTCATCAACGAAAAGAACGAGAAGCAGCCCATCTGGCACACGCACCAGCGCTACTTCGAATGGGCGAGGAAGCATCTCGCCGACACGAAACAACGCACGGGTCGATATCCCAGTGAAGCCGACTTCCGCACCGCCGCGCTGGAATATCTCAGGCGATAGTCTCGGCGCACTCCGTCGGCGAGAACATGGAGTATCGCATCAAAAGCATTTCCAGGCCTGTTTTTGCCAAGGTTCACGCTCGAAAGCCCTTTCAACACGGCGTTAAATAAGACTCCAAACCATGTCCGCCTTTTCCGATCCCTTCAAAGAAGCCCGCGCCGAATCTGGCGTGATGCAGTGCCCGTTTCACGGTGAAAACATCACCATAATCCTGCGTCATGAAGATGTTCGCAAAGCGGCGAAGGATTGGCAGACCTTCAGCTCGGACGTGCCTTTCCGCGTGCCGATTCCCTCCGAGGAAGACGTGCGTTCGATGCGGCAGCTTCCCATCGAAACGAATCCACCCGAGCACACCGACTACCGCGCCATTGCCGAACCGTTTTTTCAACGAGCGAAGGAGCCGGAAATGATGGCGAAGGTCGAGTCGCTGCTGAACGACATGCTCACTGAGGCTTTGAACCGCGAGGCCATCGAGATCGTGAATGAGTTCGCGCTACCGGTGCAGTCGCGGGCACTGACTTATCTGCTCAATACAAACGAAACTGAAGCTGACACCTGGATCGGCTGGGGCATCCATGTTTTCAAAGTCACCGGCGGTGAGTTCAAGAAAGGCACGGTGCTGGAAGACTACCTGCACCAGAAATTCGACGAAGCCGAAGCGAATCCCGGCGCAGACTTTTTCAGCGCTCTGGTGAAGGCAGAGTATCGCGGACGCAAACTCACGCGTGAAGAATGCATGGGCTTCGCGAATCTTGCCTTCGCCGGTGGGCGCGACACGATCATCCACACGATCTCCTGCGCTCTTGGTTATCTCGCCGAGCACCCTGAGGCGCTGGAGTTTCTCCGCGCTGATCCGAAGCGCATCACCCTCGCCAGCGAGGAGTTTTTCCGCGTCTTCATGCCGCTCACGCACATCGGGCGGGTGTGCCCTGCCGACACGGACGTGAATGGAGTCACCGTGAAAGCTGGCGAGCGCATCTCACTCGCCTGGGCCTCGGCCAACTTTGACGCAGCCGCCTTTCCTCAGCCCGACGCAGTGCGCCTCGACCGCAAGCCGAACCCGCACCTCAGCTTCGGCTTTGGCACCCATCTCTGCCTCGGTGCTCCTCATGCGCGTCTCATCCTGCGCACGCTGTTAAAGCTCTGCTGCGACCGCGTGAAGAGCATCACGATCCTTAAAGCTGAAGAGCGTGTCGAACACGAAGCCAAGTTTGACCGCACCCTGGGTTATGACTCGCTGGTGGTGAAGATGGAGGCGCGGTAGCCCTGTGCTCAAAAGACACGCCAATGCTGGAAAGCCTCACTTCGTCCCAGACGAAAGATGCCCTGCGAGATCCCCCGCATAACCGGCCAGCTCCAAAAACGCGCGACCCGCGATCTGCCCGCGTGAGTCGATCACATCACACGCGCCCTCCCAATACGGCAGCCGCGTGATGCCGCCGTCCTGCTCCTGATCCTCCGCCAGCGGCTTCAGCTCAAACGATTCGCCCTCAAAGCGAATCCGTAGCCGAATCGGATACTCCGCGTTGTTTCGTCGGCTTTTCCACGTCCCGAGCACCTCCCAGGCAAACGCGTCACTCGCCAGATGCCGCACCGTGCCATCACGCTCCACCACGGCCAAGGTGGAGGCTGTGTCCAGCGTCCCATCTTTCCGCCTCATGCGATACACCATGATCTCACGTCCATCCTTGAGCTGAAACGCAACCCAGTCCCAGCCCACTTGGCCTCCTTCAAGCTGGCTGCTGCTGAACTCATGATCCATCCACGCTTCACCACTCACTGCATGCTCCGCTGCGCCCTGCTTCACCGTACCGGTCGTCTTCAAACGTGGCCACGTCAGGTAATGACTCGCCGCTGAGTCCGTCGCGCCTTTGCGCGACACACCATCCTTCCCGAACACCACCAGCGGCTTGGCCGCCTCAAGCTCCAGCCGCAGCAAAACCTCGCCCTTCACCGTCGCCGCGATGTGCAGCAGCTGCGTCTTCTCATCGAGCTTCAGCGACCAGTTGCCGTTCCGCACCGCCAGCGTCGCCTCAGACGATGCCGCATCCCATCCTTCACGGTTCAAGCGTTCCTCATGCACAAAACGACCGGTTTTTGCATCGAGCAAAGCCGCATGCGCCAAGTGCAAGTGCAGCGTCTTCCCATCCTGACGCCGTGCTTGGCGGAAAAACGTCACCTGAAAGCCATACCGCCCGCCGTCCTTCGCGTCCAGGTGCCCCGTCACATACCACCACTCCGTGCGGAACTCAGGATGGCTTCCATGATCGCGTGGAAACTCAAACACCCGCCCCTTCTGTGGAATCGCAAACCCATCCGCTGTCGTCTGCGCATGCAGCAGCGTTGTCATCGTGAGAAAAATCAAAGTCCAGTGTCTCATGTCATTCCTCCGTGTGCTCCGCTGGCAGCATCGCTGCCCAGCGTCCGACCAAGGCCGCCACCAGCATGCCTGCCGCGACCACCGCAGCGCCTAGCACCGCCAGATGCCACCACACCGCGTGAAATTGCAGCGTCCAGCCGAAGCATTGCTTGTTGATGCGATACACCAGCAGCCATCCGAGCCACGAACCCGCAGCGATGCCCGTGAAGGCTCCCGCGCAAGCCACGCCGAGTCCTTCCAACGCTGCTGATCGTGCGATCTCGCTCTGCGTCATGCCCAGCGATCGAAGTGTCGCCAAAACGGCCCGCCGTTCCAGCAAAAGGCTCGTCAGCGCGAGACCAAGGCCCACCACGGCCACGATCACGCCGATCACCTCCAGCGCATGCGTCACCGAAAACGTCTGGCGGAAAATGCGCAGCGCCTCACTGCGAAGATGCGCATTGGTAAACACACTCAAACCCGGATGCTGGTTTTGAATGCGATCACGCACCGTCTCCGCATCCGCGTCCGGTTTCAGCATCAAGGCCACGCGCCATGCCTCGTCTGTCTCAAACCATTGGCGAAACACCGCCGCAGGCAGTGTCAGCGACCCACGTTCGTTGCCATACTCGGCGTTCATCGCTACCACGCGCACTTTGCGGCCTACCAGCTCGATCACATCGCCAACCTTCGTTTCAAACCGCTCGCTCCAGCTCTCGCTCATGATCGCCGGAGTGATGCCATCGTACGTCTTCCACCACTCCGCATGCTCTGGAGCCTCCACCCACGCATACAGCCCATGCTTGTGCGCAAATTCGGGATCAGTGCCCAGAATCAGCACCTCGCCGCCCTTCCACAGCAGCATTCTCGCCTGCACATAGGCCAACTCAGCGACTTCCAGCTCCTTGCCAAGCTCCACCACGGTTTTCGCCGAGATGAAATGCGTCGATGATGCGCTCTGCGCCCCGGCGCTGCTGATGTAAATGTCCGCCTGCATCGTGCGGTCGATCCAGCCGCGCATCGTGTGGTCAAAGCTCGCCACCATCACCGCCATGCCCGTCGTCATCGCCACCGCGCTCGCCAGCGCCGCCACCGCAAAGCGATGCCGCACCGTCGGCCGCCGCAGATGTGAAAGCGCGACTCTCGCCACCGCCCCGCTCAGTCGTCCGATCCTGCCCATGGCTCTCAACACCGCACCCGCCGCCAATCCCGCGCCCACCAGCCAAAGCAGTGCCGCCGCATAACCCGCCAGCGGCAGCCGGGTGCCGCTCGCGAACCGCAGCACCGGCAGTTGTGCCAGCAGAACCGCCGCTAGCATCATCGCCCAGCCGATCCACTCCACACGCCAAACCGTGCCGCCTTCAAACAGCACCGCATGCCGTCCCAGCATGTGCGCCGGCGGTGTGCGTGCAGCCATTCGCGCCGGCCACCATGCGGCGATGAGGCTCGCTAAAATCGAAATCGACAACGCCAAGAACGCTTCACTGCTGCTCAACGATGCCTGCTGCTCGCTCGTCGCCCCATACAGCGCGTTCATCGTCTGCGTCACCCCACCCACTGCGGCTTGAGCTCCAAGCCAGCCGAGCAACACGCCCAAAGCACCACCGCACAGCCCCAGCAGACCCGCTTCGATGAGAAACGCGATTTGAATGGCCCGGTCCGTCACCCCGAGCGATTTCAAAATGCCGATCTCCTCCCGCCGTCGCAGCACCACGCCGTCCAGCGCCTGAAAAATAAGATAACCGCCCACCAGCAGCGCCAGCAGTGAGAGAATCGTCAGATTCAGCCGAAACGCCTGCGTCATCGTGCCTGCCAATTGTCTCCGATTCGCCCCGCCCGTCACCTGCCAGCGCGATTTCAGCAATTCACCCGCCTCCTCACGCAAAGTCGGAAACAAGACGCTGTCTTGTGCCAGAACCTCCACGCGATCCACCTTGTCGCCGCGCAGCAGAACGGACTGCGCTTCCGGCAGATCCATCAGGAGTAAATGTTGGGGCAGACTCGGCACTCCCGGCGTCTCCGGCACCACACCCGCCACCTTCAGCGCGATCACGCGATCATCCACAATCAGCCGCAACTCCTCGCCTTCCTTGACGCCCAGCTTCGGACTCACATAAACGCCCGAACGCACCGCCTGCATGTTCGCGCCCAGTCCTGCCGGAGCCTCGCCACGCAGGTTCAGCAGCGCCACAAAATCCACGCCCAGCAGCCGCCACGTCGCCCGTGAACCGATTTCGCCATTTCCGGTCTCATCCGCAGGCGTCACCGTCTCCTCCACCACCGGCAGCAAACTCACCGGACGATGACCCAGCGCCTCGCGCATCTCCCGCACATCGTCCTCACGCAAAACACCGCTCACCGCCTGCACCGTCCAGTCCGGCTGCCGCGTGATGCCATCCGTGAACGTTTCAAAGCCCGACAACGCCGCGTTGCTCGCCAGCCGCACCGCCAGATACACGCTTGATCCAAGCGCCAAGATCAGCATCAGCGCGATCTGCTGCCGCAAAGCCAGCCGCCAGTGCCGCAGGGCACAACGCCGCAAGATGAGAAGCACCGTACTCATGCGCCTTCGACGATTTGACCGTCCTGCATGCGCAGCACGCGCTCGCAATGCTTCACCGCCTCAGGGCTGTGTGTCACCAGCAGCAGCGCTGCCTTGGTTTCACTCACAATCTGCGCCAACAAATCCAGCACCTGCGCTCCCGTGGCCGAATCGAGGCTTCCTGTCGGTTCATCCGCCAAAATCAACGTCGGTCGATGCACCACCGCCCGCGCGATTGCCACGCGCTGCATCTCCCCGCCCGAAAGCTGACCCGGCAACGCCGCCGCTCGATGAGAAATGCCCACACGCTCCAGCAGCGCCTGCACGCGCGATTCACGCTCGCTCGTCGGCACACCGAGCAGTTGCAGCGGCAGCTCGATGTTCTCTGCCGCGCTCAGCGTCGGCAGCAGATGATAAAACTGAAACACCGTGCCGATGTGACTGCGCCGCAGTTGCGCCAGCCCGTCCGCGCTCAAATCGGCAAGTACCTGGCCTGCAATCGTCACGCTGCCACTGTCCGCACGATCCACGCCACCGACACAGTTCAAAACGGTCGTCTTGCCACTGCCCGAAGGCCCCAGCAGCGCCACACGCTCGCCTTGCTCCAGCTTAAAGGACACGCCGCACAGGATCGGGCGCTCCGCGTAGCTTTTGGTGAGGGATTCGACTTCGAGAACAGGCATGAGAAAAAGAAACGGCCTGTCCGGCCTCATGGACGCTCACTTCATCGCTCGCATCAGCTCACGCACATACTTGCCCAGCATGTCGAACTCCACGTTCAGGCGATCACCGGGCTTTTTCGTGAGTAGATTCGTGACCTGGAACGTGTGCGGGATGATCCAGCACACCACCGTGCTCTCCGTCACCTCCGCTGCGGTCAAAGAGATGCCATCCAGGCAGATTGAACCCTTCGGAATGACCAACCCGCGTTGCTCTGGCGGAATCTCGACTTCCAGCCGGTGATCCTGCCCGTGCTCGCACCAATCAAGGATCTTCACCGTCGCATCGACGTGTCCTTGGACAAAGTGACCGCCAAACCGAGCCCCCATCGCCATCGCACGCTCCAGATTGACGAGTGAGCCAGTTTGCAGATCACCAAGGCTCGTCACCTTCAGCGTCTGCATCAGCAGATCAAAGCACGCCGTCTGCGCTGAAAGATCTTTCGCCGTCACCGTGAGGCAGCAGCCATTCACCGCTACGCTTTCACCATCGACAAGTTCGGCTGCCATCGAACCCACGTTCACGGTCAGCCGCGCACTTTCGCCGCGCGGCTCCAGAGAAATGACACTGCCGGTGGTTTCAACAAGACCTGTAAACATGCGCCGAGATAAACGGACAAACCGCCGCTGTCGATGCGCTGTTCGCCGAAATCTTCGCCAGGGAAGGATCCAGCAGGGCAGGGGCGTATTGATTCACGTTTTGTTTCATCGTCTCCTCCAGCTTGGCACCTTGCTTGTCTCCACGAGTCTCCTCTCGGCGGAGCACTGGGCCTTTCAGCCGCTGAAGCCCGGCAAGGAGCAGAGCATCGACGAGTTCATTCAGAAAAAACTCGCCAAACACGGTTTGCAGGCTCCACCACGCGCCGATGCCCGCACGCTCGCCCGCCGTGCCAGCTTTGATCTCACCGGGCTGCCACCGGAGCGAACCGACGTGCCGTATGAGCCATTCGTCGATCAGTTGCTCGCCTCCCCCCACTACGGCGAGCAATGGGCCCGCCACTGGCTCGATGTGGCCCGCTACTCAGACACGAAGGGCTACGTCTATGCCCGCGAGGAGAAGAACTGGGTGCATGCCACGCCGTATCGCGACTGGGTCGTGCGGGCGCTGAACGAAGACATGCCGTATGACCGCTTTCTGCTACTGCAAATCGCCGCCGATCAAGTCGTGCCGCCAAAGTCCCCTGATCTCGTCGCGATGGGCTTTCTCACGCTCGGACGACGCTTTCTAGGCGTGACGCATGACATCATCGACGACCGCATCGACGTCGTCACGCGTGGCACTCTTGGACTCACCGTCGCCTGTGCCCGCTGCCACGACCACAAGTTTGATCCCATCCCCACGCGCGACTACTACGCGCTCTATGGCGTCTTCCAGAGCAGCGCCGAGGCCCTCGTGCCTTGCGCCAGCGGTGAAAACGCCGAACTCGCCGCGCTGATCCAAAAGAATCGCGAACTCATGACGAAACGCCGCGAGGAGCAGATGAAGCGCACGCGTGACCGCGTCACCGATTACCTCCAGGCCACGCGTGAGCTCGAAAAATATCCCGAGGAGGTCTTCGGCCAGTTGCTTGATGCCAACGACCTCAATCCTTTCATCGTCCATCGCTTCGTCGCCTGGCTCGACAAGCATCCCGGCGTCGGACTGAGCGAAGAGCGCCTCAAACAGCCCGATTCGCCCGCCTTCGTGCCCAACGAGCACATCGCGAACATCGAGATGTATTTCCCCACCGGCGTCACCACCGAGCTTTGGAAGTCACAGGGCGATGTGGACCGATTTCTCATCAAAACCAGCACGGCGCCGACTTACGCGACGGTTTTGGTCGATCGTCCGCTGCCCAGCACGCCACGCGTCTTCACCCGCGGCAATCCGCTCACGAAAGGCGATGCCGTGCCGCGACAATTCTTGAGCCTCTTCGGCAACCAACCGCCCTTCACGCAAGGCAGTGGCCGACTCGAACTCGCACAGGCCATCATCGACCCACGCAATCCGCTCACCGCCCGCGTCATGGTGAATCGAATCTGGCAGCATCATTTCGGTCGTGGCTTGGTGAGCACGCCGAGTGACTTCGGCAAGCAAGGCAGCCCTCCGAGCCATCCCGAGCTGCTCGACTGGCTCGCCACCGAGTTCATCCGCAGCGGCTGGAGCATCAAGCACATGCACCGGCTCATCATGCTGTCGGAGGCGTATCGTAGAACGAGTTTTCCAACTCGTTCAGACGGGTTGGAAAACCCGTTCTACGTCCCGCATCGCCTGAGCTTCGAAGAAGCCCGCGATGCGTGGCTCGCCGCCGCGGGTCGGCTCAGCCCGCGCCTCGGTGGCCGTCCCGAGCCTCTGTTTGCCGCCAGCAACACGCGGCGCACGCTCTACGCCTTCGTCGATCGCGAAAATTTGCCCGCCGTGATGCGCACCTTCGATTTCGCGAATCCGGATCTCTCCATTCCGCAACGCACCGAGACCACCGTACCGCAGCAGGCGCTTTTTGGCCTCAATCACCCGTTTCTCGTTCAGCAGGCCAAAGCACTCGTGAAACGCGTTTCGACCGAAAAGACGCCTGAAGGCCGAATTGGCCTCTTGTATCGCTTTTTGTTCCAACGCAGCCCCAAAACCGACGAACTGGCCTCCGCGCTGGCTTTTGTCTCCGTCGATGCAAAGCCCGTTCTCGCCGAAAACGAACACGCGAAGGCTTGGCAGCATGGTTTTGGCGAATGGGATGAAAAAACAGGCCGCGTGAAGATCTTCACGCCGTTACCGCATTTCACCGGTCATGCCTGGCAAGGTGACGAAGACTGGCCGAACGCCAAACTCGGCTGGGCGCAACTCACCGCCGAAGGTGGTCATCCCGGCAACAACCGTCAGCATGCCGTCGTGCGCCGCTGGATCGCGCCTGCCGATGGTCGCTACGATCTCCGCTCCACCTTGATCCATGAGCCGAAGGTCGGCGATGGTATCCGCGCCTTCGTCAGCCACTCCCGCCTCGGCAAACTGCTTGGCACGAAGCTCCACGGTTCCAAGGCCGATCTCAGCCTCACCTCCATCGCCTTCCAGAAAGGCGACATGCTCGATTTCATCGTCGATATCGACATCGGCCTGAACAGCGACCAATTCCTCTGGTCCCCGCAACTCAGCGCCAGCTCCGGCGGCGACACAGCTTCCGAAGTCTGGGACGTCAAAAAAGACTTCCCTGCTTCGCCGAAAACAACGCTCACCTCCTGGGAGCAGCTGGCGCAGGTCTTGATGCTCTCGAACGAGTTCATGTTTGTCGATTGAGGCGTCAGCAAAGTAGCCATCTCGCTCCGCGAGATGAGCCCTGTGCGTTCACAAATTCGGCCACGTCGGCGCAATCGAAAGCGTTGAGTTCCTCTCGCGGAGCGAGAGGACTACTTTGCTTCGCGGTTTCGAGTGCCCGCAAGCAGGAAGGTCAGGTCCACGTATCCCTCCCATGCCTCCCCCACTTACCCGCCGAGACTTCCTCGCCAGCTCGGGCATGGGGCTGGCTGCGCTGGGTTTGGCGGATTTGCAGGCGGCAAAGCCCCACCACGCGCCAAAGGCGAAGCGGGTGATTCATTTCTTCCTCAATGGCGGGCCGTCGCATGTGGATACGTTTGATCCGAAGCCAGCGCTGGCCCGCTACGCGGGCAAGCCGGTGCCGAGTCATCGCATCACGGAGCGGAAGACGGGCGCGGCGTTTCCTTCGCCGTTCAAGTTTCAACGCTACGGGCAGAGCGGGATCGAGGTGAGCGAGTTGTTCGCGAAAACGGCGGCGCATATCGACGACATCGCGGTGATCCGGTCGATGCAGGCGCAGGTGCCGAACCATGAGCCCTCGCTGATGCTCATGAATTGCGGGGATTCCATCCAGGCGCGGCCCAGCATGGGCGCATGGCTGACGTATGGCCTCGGCAGCGCGAATGAGAACCTGCCAGGCTTCATCGCGATGTGCCCCGGCGGCATGCCGATCAAAGGCGCGGAGAACTGGCAGGCGGCGTTTTTGCCGGGCGCGTTTCAGGGCACTTATGTCGATTCCAAGCACGAGGCAGTGGACCGTTTGATCGAAAACATCCGCAGCCCGCATGCGGACACGAGTGTGCAACTCCGCCAGCTCGAGCTGCTGCGTCGTATCAATGCCGCGCACAAGGCCGAGCGCAGCGATCCGCGGCTGGAGGCGCGCATTCAGAGCTTCGAGCTCGCCTTCCGCATGCAGATGGATGCGGCGGATGCCTTTGATGTCTCGCAAGAGCCCGAGCACATCCGCAAGCTCTACGGTGAGGGTGTTCACGCGCGGCAGACGCTCATCGCGCGTCGGCTGCTGGAGCGCGGCGTGCGCATGGTGCAGCTCTGGCATGGCGCGGGGCAGCCGTGGGATAATCACAACGACATCGAGACGAACCACCGCAATCTCGCGGCGCAGATCGACCAGCCCATCGCCGCGCTGCTGCATGATTTGAAACAACGCGGCATGCTGGAGGACACGCTGGTCATCTGGGGCGGCGAATTTGGCCGCACGCCGACGGTGGAACTCGCCGGAGGTAAATCGAAGCTCGGTCGCGATCACAATCACTACGGCTTCAGCGTCTGGATGGCCGGCGGCGGCATCAAAGGCGGCACCGTTCACGGCAGCACCGATGAATTCGGCTTCGCCGCGCAGGACAACCCGACCAGCGTGCATGATCTGCATGCCACGATTTTGCACCTCATGGGGATCCATCACGAAGAGCTGACCTACCGCTACGCCGGCCGTGATTTCCGGCTCACGGATGTGTATGGCGAGGTCATCGCGCCGATCGTGGCTTGATCAGCCCTTCTCACAGAACTTCCGAAAGGCCTCCTGCTGTTCTGGCGTCGCCACTCCGGCCACGATATGGCCTGCCAGACTGCGCAGGGCCGCCGTTTCCGATCCTGAAAGGCCGAGATGCTCCACCATCGAGCGGGCAATCGCCGCGAAGGTGTTGCCGTTGTAAAAGCAGAAGGGTGCCATGCGATGGCAGCGGCGGCAGAGATCTACCGCTTCCATCAGCGTCATTGGTTGCTGGTGGGCCGATTCCCAGAGTGCCTGGGTGGCTTCGTAGCCATCTGAGGTTGGTTTGTGCAGCGCGTTCTTCTGTTCGCATAGCGAAGCGTTTTGGAAGATCACCAAATCCCACGGCACCTCGGTCAGCCATGCTTTCACCTGACTCATGGCGATCAGGATTTTGATTTTTTCACTGCCGCCTTGGCCTGCTTGATCTCCTCCACGCCCGCACTTCTCAAGAACCCTTTGCCCGTCTTTGCATAGACCGGCTCAGCGGCGAAACGATCCTGAATCGCCAGCGCATCCTGCAAGATGGCCTGCGCCAGCGGATGATTCGCATACTTGGCTTTGAGCGTTGCGTCCATGAGCGGAGAATACCTCCTGGGCCAGTTCCGGCAATCCTTTGTTCCGATCTACTGCTTCAAATACGCGATCAAGTCCGCCATCTGCTGCGGCGTGATGGCGGCTTCGAGGCCTTCGGGCATGAGGGAGATGCCGGGGCTGGTGAGGGATTTGATCTCGCTGCGCAAGACGGTGTCCGTGCCGCCGTCGGCGCGTTTGAGGGTGAGATTGCCTGCGTTCTCGCTGGCGATGAGGCCGCTCAAGGTGCGGCCGTCGTTGGTCTCGACGAGGTAAAGGCTGAAGTTCGGCGAAACCTCGCGATTTGGGTCGAGGATGTTCGTGACGAGCTGCTCGGCGGTCCAGGCTTTGATGGTGCCGAGATGCGGGCCGACGTCGTTGCCCTTGTCCGCGAACTTGTGGCAAACCATGCAGGCCGTTTCATAGACCTTCACACCACGAGTGGCGTCTCCCTTCATCGACATCACCCGCTCATACTTTGCGATCACCTCCTTGCGGTTGGATGAACCGCCTTCGCCGATGAGCTTCGCGATCCGCTCCGCCAACGCAGACGTTTTCTGCCGCCCCAGCGTCGCCTTCGCGGCGACGCTGAGCTGCGCAGGCGTGATCTTCTTTGCCTCGATGGCATCCAGCAGCTTCGCGATGCGATCCGTGCGCGAGAGCAAGATCGTGGTGGCCTTGTCACGCAGCGCGGGCGTCATTTTCGACCACGCATCGATGAGTATCTCGGCGACGGCAGGCTCGCGGTAGCTACCGAGAGCTTCGAGGGCGGCAAGTTGGAGTTCTGGGGGCTGTGCAGGTTGAAGGAGTTGGGTGAGAATGAGGCGCACAGCATCAGGCGAATCCAGAACGAGAAGCGGAAGGCGGTTGAGACGCTCCTCAGGAGAGCGAGCAAGTTCTTGGAGATGGCTCTTGGCCTTTTTGATGCGTTGATTGAGCCATTCTGTGGCGGCTGTCGGCCATTTGAGGTCGCTGAACGATTTGCCTTTACGAGACAAGCCTTGGGCAAAGCCTATGAAGACTTCCTCCAAACTCGCTGCTGTGACGAAGGCTTTGGATTTCTCCTCGTTGAGTCTTGCTGCTTCGTTGCCAAAGAATGTGATGAGCTGCTCGAACTCTTTGGAATCAACGGCAGCATTGGCAAGGTGGCGGATGAGCCTGTTCCAAGAGCCGGGATCGACCATGTCTGCCGGGAGTGAAAAGGCCATGAGGCTTTGCTCGGAGCCAAGGCGGAAGGCTGATGCTTCGATAGCATGTGCGAGCCAAGGATCCTTGCCATGTTTCAACAAGAGATAGGTAAGACGTTCGGGATAGTAGCTAGCGGGTCCGCCTTCTCCGAGAGCAAATGCAGCCCATAGTGGCGCGCTGGTGCCGGCAGGCTGTTGGTGGGAGTTGGTAACGAGGATGTCGTCTGTGAATCGCTTCCAGAAGGTGGGTCTTTTTTCGAGGAACTCCGCTTTGAGTTGGAAACCGGCTGCGCGGACGTGGGGTGAGGCATCGTCGCGGATTCTTTCATTCAGTTGCGTTTCAAAGAGCGCGCCCAGATGACTGTTCTGCCAGGGCCATGTTTGGACATCGCTGGAATTGGCGACTTCCGAAGTTGGCTCGGGCACAGTGGCTAACTGATTGTTTCCATGTCCCAGACCGTGGAGACTCCAAAGCGCCGCAACGCGCCCCTGCGCTGTCTTCCCGCTCTTCACCAGCTCCCGCAGCGGCTCCACGGCGGCTTGGTCCTGACGCTCAAACAGCAAGCGCTGCGCGGTTTCGCGGTGCCAGGCGTTGGGGTGGTCGAGGAGGGTGACGAGGTCGGGGGTGGATGCGAGGCTTAGCAAAGTGGTCCGCACAGTCCGCTGTGCGGTTTGGGAGTTGGAGTTTGGCGGACTTTGGGCGTCGGGGGCGGTGTTTGGTGACTGTTTGGACTGCGGAGCACCGCTCAGGGGACTGAGCGGACCACTTTTGGGCGCTAAGCGCCAGATGCGGCCTTTGTCGCGGCCACGCAGCAGATCGACGGCGGTGTGGATGTCGTCGGGGATGCTCCAGGGGTGCTCGATGACTTCGCGATACATGTCGCAGACGTGGAGGCAGCCGTCGGGAGCGTTGACGAAATTCACGGGGCGGAACCAGAGGTCGTCGCTGGTGCAGAAGTTCTTGTTTCCATCGACCTGCACGGCTTTGAAGGTGACGCCGTCGGGCACGAGCTTCATGCGGTAGAAGAGATTGCCGGCCACGTCGGCGACGAAGGCGAAGTCGCGATACTCTTTCGGATACGCATCGCCGCGATAGACGGTGATGCCGCTCGATGAGGTGACGACACCAGAGCCGACGAGCTCGCTTTTCGGCAGGTGGCTGCCTTCCTGCACCCAGCGCTTCGCGCGGAACTCGCGCCAGGGCTCCGTCGGGCTGGTGCGATAGACGGGGAGCTGGTCGCCGGCCTCGGCGCAGTCGTTCAGGGCGCTGGGGACGACGAGATACGGATTCCGCGCGAGATAGCGATACGGCAGGACGACGTGCTGGCAGGGATTGCGGATGTTGCAGAGGAAGCGGTTGCCCCAATCATCGAAGGTGTTGCCGAAGCGTGCGCCGCCGCTTTCGAGGCGCACATCGCCGGTGCTGGGATCGAAGGAGAAGTCGTTTCGCTTGATGGGCAGCGGTTTGAAGTCGCTCGGGATCGGCATGACGCTCTCGCTGCCGGGCACGCGTTGGATTTCGCCGCCGTTGCTCCCGCCCGCGATGTAGATGCGGTGGTCGAGGCCCCAGATGGGGTTGTTCATGACGGCCTGCACGTTGAGCTTTTTGAAGCCGGTGAAGACTTTTTGCCGCACATCGGCCACGCCGTCGTCATTCGTGTCTTTGAGATACCAAACGTCCGGCGTGGCGGTGACGAAGAGGCCGCCTTTCCAGCACGCGGCGCCGGTGGGCCACGAGAGGCCGTCGGCGAAGACGGTGGCTTTGTCGAAGGTGCCGTCGCCATCGGTGTCGGTGAGCAGGCGAACCTTGCCGATGTGGGCATCCGTGGGGTTTTCCTGACTGGGTTTGTGCGCGGCCTTGTCCGTGTAGGGGTAGTCGTTCATCTCGCACACGTAGGCGCGGCCATCGGCATCGTAGGTGATGGCGACGGGATCGGTGACGAGCGGCTCCGCGGCGATGAGCTGCATCTCGAAGCCATCGAGCACATGGAAGGTCTTCGCGGCGTTTTGCGGCTCCACCGGCGGTGTGGAGGGGAAATCGAGGGCAAGGAGAGCCTGCGGCAGGAGAAAGAGAAGGCTGCGATGCATGGCGGATCATACGTTGGCACCAGGACGGGTATTCCGCTGGCCATGGGGCCAAGCGTGGCGACAGCACGACCGACCGCTATCGAAATCGCCTCACACCACCACCAGCACGATGGCGCTCATCATCATGAGTGCGCCCGCCAGCCTCCAGCGCATGACCTTGGGGCCGAGGTGCTGCTCAGCGTTGTGAAACCAATGACCGACGAGCCAGACGAGCACGACGCTGAGCAGTCCGCGTGAGGCATAGACGATGTTGGCGTTCGTGGCCTTGCCAAAGACGGCCAGGGTGCTGACGAAGGTGATGCTTTGCACGCCGAGCAGGGCGGAGCCGCCCACCAGCCACGGCCAGGCTTTGCCAGGCACTTGGCTCAAAGGCGCGGAGAAACGGAAAATGAGGCCGCAGGAGAGCAGGGCGTTCATCCAGAATATGCAGGGCAGCAGACGACCCGCGCCCCAGCTTGGCCCCCATTTCTGCACCAGCACGTCGAACACGGCGAAGGCCACTGCACCGCTGGCCCCGGCGCAGAAGGTGACGAGCAGGTGACGCGGCGGCTGATCGGCGTCTTTGCGATTGAGAAAGGTGATGCCGAGCACGCTGAGGAAGGCGGCGATCCAGAGTTTCATGCCCACGGCCTCGCCGATGAGCAAGGGGGTAAAAAACGCCACCAGGATGACCTTGAGACCGAAAATCGGCACGGCGACGGAGACATCACCCTTTTCCAGCGCCAGGAATTGCGAAAGCTGACCCACAAACAGGCACAGGGCGATCACGCCAGGCTGCCAGAGCAGTTCTTTCTGCACCGGCGGACCTCCGAGCAGCCAGAGCAGAGAAAAAAGTGCCGCGACGATCACATTGGCCACAAAAGTGGTGCGCCAGAGGCCCACGCCAAGATCGCTGGAGCGCTTCAGCACCAGAGCGCCGAAGGCGTAGAGCAAGGCGGCGACGAGCGGGAAGAGCGTGGTGGCAAATTCGGGGGACACCCGCGCCAGTAACACGCCAGCGCAGGCGATCAAGGCCGGGAATCCGCCGGTGGCTTACGCGTTGCTTGCCACGCTCCATGTGCTCGCTAAGGCATGCCGCCCCAACCAATTTCCATGACTCCTTCCTATCCCGAACAAGCCGTCGCCGTGCTCTTCAGCGGTGGCGACGCCCCTGGCATGAACGCCTTCCTCCGCGCCGTCGTGCGCTTGGGCCTGAATCGTGAAAAAATCGCCGTGCTCGGCGTGCGCGACGGCTACCGCGGCCTCGTCCGCACCGCCCGTGCTGTGAATGGGGACGCCGAAGCGCTGATGCGGCTGAAAAACGCCATCGCCAGCCATCCGGGCCGCGCCGGTCTCATCAATGACCAGCTCGACCTCATCCAGATGGACCATGCCAGCGTCAGCGGCATCATGGGCAAGGGCGGCACCATCCTCGGCTCGGCTCGTTGCTTGGAGTTTCACGAGAAAGAAGTGCGCACGAGGGTCATCCATCTGCTGAAAGGCCTGAACGTGCGCGCCTTAGTCGTGGTGGGCGGCGATGGCTCGCTCACCGGCGCGAAATTGCTCGCCACAGAAAGCGATCTGCAAATCATCGGCATCCCCGCCACGATCGACAACGATTTGCAGTTCACCGACATGGCGCTCGGCGTGGACACGGCGGTAAACACACTCGTCTGGGCCGTGGACCACTTCATCGACACCGCCCGCAGCCACCGCCGCGTGATGGTGCTGGAAACGATGGGCCGCGCCAGCGGTGACCTCGCGCGCATGGCCGGTCTGGCCTCAGGCGCGGAGATGATCATCACCCCGGAGTCGGGTGCCCTGAAAGCTGCGGACATGGAGCGTCTAGCCGCGAAAATCGAAGGCGCGATGACCCGTGGTCGCGGACATGCCATCGTGCTCGTCGCAGAAGGGGTGGAGTTTGACCCACCGCAGAAGCGCAACCGCGCCTATGTGCTCATGGACGCCTTTCAACAGTATTTTCAGCGTTCCGGCGCACCGTTCCCGGATCTCGAGGTACGCCCTTCCGTGCTCGGCCATCTCCAGCGCGGCGGCCACACCACGCCGCAGGATTGCATCTTGGCCGCCCGCTTTGCGGACTGCGCCTGGATAAACATCGGCGGAGCCACCGGCAAAAGCGGCGTCACCGCGCTGCGCAAGAACAACATCGAGATCGTCCCCTACGGCGAGCCCGACATGCCCGAACGCGCTGCTTTCTCCCGCGAAATGGAGCAGTTGCATGATGATTTGAGCTCGTGGTGAGGGTGGCGGAAGTGAGAAGTGAGAGGTCAGAAGTCGTTTCAAGTCTTACTTTTTACATCTCACGGAGCTTTCACCCAACGGTCCAGCCACTTCACCGTCTTGTCCCACATCTCGGGCACATACCCATGCCCGATGCCAGGGTAAATCGTGTTTTCGAATCGTTGGATTTTGTCGCTCCCATGCTGCGCGTACACTTGGTTCACGATTTTACCGAGATGCTTCACGCCTTCGATGGGTGAGCCGCCGTCTTGGTCACCAGTCATGAAAAGCATCGGGCGGGGTGCGGCGAGGGCGATCACGGCCTCGGTATCGAAGTGTTTGAGCATGCCGGGCACGAAGTAGTAAATGCCGTGGGCTTTGAGCATGCCGGCGCGGATCAGCTCCTCGTAGCGCGTCATGCAGGCCACGCACACCGCGGCGCGTGGGCGGTCATCCAGCGCCATGAGCCACCAGCTCCGTGTGGAGCCCATGCTGATGCCGGTGACGCCGATGCGGGCCGCATCCACCTCGGGACGCGAGCAGAGATAGTCCAGCGCGGTCAGATCATCGCGCAGGATCATGCCCCAGAGCGTGCGCCCGGCCCAGAGATGAAATTTGGCCGCCGTCATCTCGCCCGCACTGCCTTTTTGCTGCGGCCCGTCGGGGCCTTGGCCGTTGCGCTCGCCAAAACAGGGCGCGTCGATGCCCAGCACGACGTAACCGGCCTCCGCCAGCGCCGGACCGGGTGCAACCGGCGTCGCATTCATGCCCAGAAGTTCGTTTTTGCCGATGTCATACTGCCCGCCGTGCCAGTGGCAGTACAGGATGGCCGGAGCTTGGGTTTGGGCCGTCGCCATCTTCGGAATGAAGAGAAAGCCCTTCACCATCTCGCCCGCGCCGTTGTCGAACTGGATCGTTTCGAGAGAGTAAGTGCCTTTGTCTTCCTTCGCGATGACTTGGAACGCTGAAACTGGCGGTCGAGGCGGCAGATCACCGAGCAGTTCGTTCAGCTTCGCCCGGATTTCACCACGCTGCTGCTGCCAGGCTTCCAAACTCGCCGACACCTTCAGCGGTGGGGCGATCTTGGTTTGGGCCAGCCAGGCATCGGCGTTCGGTTCAGCGGCGTGCATGCGGGTGAGGAGCAAAAAGAGGCAGACAGCAGTCGTGCGCATACCTCGCTTCTATCAGGCGGCCAAATTTCACGCAACAATCATCCCAGCCTTTCGTTCCCAGCGGCCCATGAAACCAACTTCTCTGCTCACTCTCTGCTTTGCGCTCTCCGCCATCGGTCTTCGCGCTGAAGACAAGCCGCTGCTCGCTGTTCCCGGCGCGGTCATTTACGAAAGCAAGCTTGATGCTGCTCCCGGCGCGCCGTGGAAGGCCGCCAAGGGCAAGTGGGAGCTGGTCGAGGGCGTGGTGCGTGGTTCGGAGCTAGAAGCGGATAAGCATGGCGCCGTCACCCGCCTGCCGAACAAGCTGCAAGACTTCGTGATCGAGTATGAGTTCAAATTTGCAGGCGCCCGCACCACCAGTCTTTCGATCAATGCGGTGAAGGACCACATGGCGCGCATCAGCCTCACGCCGAAGTCCGTCGCCATTCAGAAGGATGACAACGACCACGAAGGGCCGGACAAGGCCGTCGTCTTCGCCCGTTTCCCCACGGAACTCGCTCCCGGCACCTGGCACAAGGTGCGCCTGGAAATGGTGGGAGATTTGATGCTCGGCCAAGTAAACGAACTTGTCGCCTGGGGCGCGAGCGACCTGTTCAAAACGCCGAAGATGGCCCCAGGCTTCACCGTCGGCGGTCAGTCGGTCGATTTTCGCAACCTCTCCATCCGTGAGGCCAGCCTGAACCCTGCCTGGGAAGAGGTGAAGGCCACACTGCCAAA
Organism: Verrucomicrobiota bacterium; assembly: GCA_026397635.1. Taxonomy (GTDB): domain Bacteria; phylum Verrucomicrobiota; class Verrucomicrobiia; order Verrucomicrobiales; family Verrucomicrobiaceae; genus Prosthecobacter. The sequence continues at coordinate 22,882 of JAPLUL010000009.1, forward strand.
ACCCGGCGAAAAAGTGGCTCCTGCCGCCACTCCCAAAGGCAAAGGGAAGGGCAAGAAGAAGGCGGCATAAGGTCGTGCATTGACCAGGCCATGCGTCTTCGCTAAAAAGACGCATGGCATTCCCTATTCGTTCCCCTCGTGACATGGTCGGCGGCATTTACGTCTTCGGCCGCATCCTCGACAAAATCCGTCTGTTCGCCAAAGAGGGCACGCTGCCCGAGGGTTACCACCTCGGCTATCTGACCGGCAGCCGCACCTTCGACGAGCGTGTGTGCAAGCTTCTCGGGGTCGATTTCAACGAGCTGACTCAACGCACGCTCGAAGGCGGTACGGACGAGGAAATCCTCGAATGGTGCTGTCAGAACGGCAACCGGCCGACGACCGAGCAGATCGAAATCTGGAACGGCTTCATGTCCAAGCGCGGCTGGCGCGACGCCGCCTCCAAGGGTCTCGTGGAGCAGCGAGCGGAGGCAGGTCTCGGTGATCGCGAGGACATCGTGACCTTCTTCGACCTCATGGACGCGGAAGAAGGCCGAGCGCAGATCAACTCGTGACGGATGCTGATCACCGCGCCTGCCAAGTAACTCACTTCAGGGCCTGGTGCTGGCGGCTCAGTTCTTCGATCAGCGCAGCCGGGTCGGCTACGCTCAGCATGACCATGTAACCTTCCGTCGTGGGAATGCGTGCGACGTGCGTGCGGTCGGTGACGTAGAGCAGGGCTTTCATGCCGTTGCGTAGTTTGAACCATCCGGCGGCGTAGCCGGGCAGCCCGGTGCCCATCGTGCGCCACTTGGGCTGATGATCCTTGTCGGTGTTGAGGTTGGTGACGACGGCTTCTTCGAGCTTGAGTGACTTGAACGGAATTAAACGGCCGTAAAGATCGCCTTGGAGGCGCAGGCCTTCATTGGAGACGGTGAAACGCACGTTTTGCATCGACCACGCCAGCCAGATCATCAGCACGATGCCAGCAACGAGCACGAGGCTGATGATGGCGAAGAACCACAGCGATTTGCTGGCGGCGGGGATCATCGGGAAGACGGTGGAGCTCATTATGACGAAGATGTTACCGGGAAGCGGCGGCGGCTTTTTCGGCGAGTGACTTGATGTGCTTTAGCACGCGAGTGTGGATTTGGGAGACGGTGTGGCGGGTGACGGGCTCCCAATACCACTGAGGCCAGAGGTCGTGCACGAACCAACTGGTGCCTTCGATGCGTGTGCAGCCATTCGGAAGTGAAACAAGCACGAAACGGCCATAGCGGGCCTGGAAGTAGCCTTCGAGGTGCGGCGCGTGCACTTCACCGAAGGGATTGGTTTCCACCATAGCGGGCGGCGTCTCCTTGACCTCAAATTCGAGCTTTTTGCCGGGTTCCCATGCGGTGACAACCTCCGGCATCGTGCCGGTGGAGATAATGCAGCGCCGCGCGGCACCGACGCCATTGCCGTCGATCTCCGAAGAGATAGGATAGGCGACTCCGCTCGCCAGCCAGCCTGCAGGAGCGTCCTTGATCGGAGGAAATGAAGGTATGAACTGCCACACGACCTCGGGCGAGGCATTCACTTCGATGGTGGTGGTCTGTTCGAGCATCGGCGGCGTCAGACGATGGGATGCCTCCCAGTTCATCGCGAGAGGGAGGCTGAGGATGGCGAGGCAGTTCAATTTCGTACCGCGAAGTGGAGCCCACATCGCTTTCCGAACAAGCCACACAAACAAAATGCCTACCAAGGTGATCCACGCGACAAGCACGGCGGCCATCAGGATGCAGACCACACCTTCAATTTTGCAGAGCAGGAGCCAGACGGCCGACAACGCCAAGTTTAGAAGGGTCAGAAGCAAAACCTCGGGCCATTTCCACTCCCGATCATATTGATAGAGAAGGGCGAGTAGCAAACCGACGACGAACGGCACGCCAAGGAAAAGCGAGTAGCCGTAGAGCTTCACGTTCTCGACTGCATAAGCGACTGCGATTGTGGAGAGAGTCGATACGATGAAGCAGATCGTGCCTATGCCGAGCGGCTTGGGTGGCCGTGGTCCTTGATCGGCAACGGGGATCATAAAAATGTCTCTAATTAGAGGCTAATTAGAGACATTTTAGAGGGTTGGGCAATGCCGCAGACTTTTTATGCAAGCGGGTGTCGCTGAACGAACTGAAAGTTCGTTCTACGGCTTACCCGTTCGCACGCAGGATCTGCGCGAGGACGTAGGGCAGGATGCCGCCGGCGCGGTAGTAGTCGATTTCGACGGGGGTGTCGATGCGGACGACGAGCGGGATGTCGAAGGTGCTGCCGTCGGACTTGTGGACGCGGAGGGTGGCTTCGCTCATGGGCTTGAAGTCGTTGCTGAGGCCCAGGAGGTCGAAGGTGGCATCGGCGAGGTCCTTCACTTTGTCGTAGTCGGCCTTGTTCTTGAAGTTGCAGGGCAGGACGCCCATGCCGACGAGGTTGCTGCGGTGAATGCGCTCGAAGGACTTCGTGATGACGGCTTTCACACCGAGCAGACGGGTGCCTTTGGCGGCCCAGTCGCGGCTGGAGCCCATGCCATAGTCTTCACCACCGAGGATGATGCTTGGCGTGCCAGCGGCTTTGTAGGCCTCGGCGGCGTCGTAGATGCTCATTTCGGTGCCTGCGGGCTGCAACAAGGTGTCGCCGCCTTCTTTGCCGCCGAGCATGAGGTTCTTGATGCGCACGTTGGCGAAGGTGCCGCGGGTCATGACGAGGTCATTGCCGCGACGGCTGCCGAAGCTGTTGAAGTCGGCCTGCGTGACGCCGTTTTCGAGCAGGAAGCGGCCTGCAGGGCTGGCTTTCTTGATGGCTCCGGCGGGGCTGATGTGGTCGGTGGTGACGCTGTCGCCAAAGATGCCGAGCGGGCGTGCGCCTTTGATTTCCACGATGTCGCCGGGGGTCATGCTGAAGTCGGCGAAGAAGGGCGGGTGCTGGATGTAAGTCGATTTGCCGTCCCACTCGAAGACTTCGCCGATGCTGCCCTGGATCTCGTTCCACTTCGGATTTTGCGAGGCGAAGTCGGTGTAGAGCTTGCGGAAGACATCGGGGCTGAGCGCGGACTCCATGGCATCGCGCACTTCTTTGAGCGTGGGCCAGATGTCCTTCAAATAGACGCCGCTGCCCTTCACGAGTTCGTCTTTGCTCAAGTCGATATCGACAGTGCCGGCGATGGCGTAAGCGACGACGAGCGGGGGCGACATGAGGAAATTCGCCTTGATGCTCTGATGCACGCGGGCCTCGAAGTTGCGGTTCCCGGAGAGCACGGAGGCGGCGACGACGTCCTGGCCTTTGACGACATCTTCAATGCCGGCGTCGAGCGGGCCGGAGTTGCCGATGCAGGTGGTGCAGCCGTAGCCGACGGTCTGGAAACCGAGCTTATCGAGTTCGACCTGGAGGCCGGTCTTGGTGAGGTAATCGGTCACGACGCGTGACCCTGGCCCGAGGCTGGTTTTCACGGCGGGCTTCACGGTGAGGCCTTTCGCGTTCGCTTTCTTCGCAAGCAGACCCGCGGCGAGCATGACGCTCGGATTGGACGTGTTCGTGCAGCTGGTGATGGCGGCGATGAGCACGGAGCCATCAGTGATGGTGTCTTTGACGTCGGCTTTGCTGTTCACGACGACTTCGGCGGGCTTGAAGGACTCCGCCTTGCCGAAGCCACCGGCCTTCACGTCCGCGCCGAGGAGGTCACGGAACTTGCTCTTCAATGCGGGCACCTCGATGCGATCCTGCGGACGCTTCGGACCGGACACGCAGGGCACGACGCCGCTGAGGTCGATCTCCATCTCGGTGGTGAATTCGATGCTGCCTTTCTCGGTGGGGATGCCCCACATGCCCTGCGCTTTGTAATAAGCCTCGACGGTTTTGCAAAGCTCCTCGCTGCGGCCGGTGCCGCGCAGGTAAGCGACGGTTTCTTCGTCCACGCCGAAGAAGCCCATCGTCGCGCCATACTCAGGCGCCATGTTCGCGATGGTCGCACGATCCGTGACCGGCAGGCTGACCGCGCCAGGGCCGTAGAATTCGACGAATTTGCCGACGACACCCAGCTTGCGGAGCTTCTGAGTCACTTCGAGCACGAGGTCGGTCGCGGTGACGCCTTCTTTAAGAGCGCCCGTGAGATAAACGCCGACCACTTCCGGCACGAGGAAGGTCACCGGCTGGCCGAGCATGCCTGCTTCGGCTTCGATGCCGCCCACGCCCCAACCGACGACGCCGAGGCCGTTGATCATGGTCGTGTGCGAGTCGGTGCCGACGAGCGAATCCGGGTAATACACGCCGTCTTTCTCCAGCACGCCCTTGGCGAGGTATTCGAGGTTCACCTGATGCACGATGCCGATGCCGGGAGGCACGACTTTGAAGGTATCAAAGGCCTGCTCGCCCCATTTCAGGAACTGGTAGCGCTCCTTGTTGCGCTCAAACTCCAGCGCGAGGTTTTGATTCAGCGCCTGCTGCGTGCCGGCGAAATCGACCTGCACCGAGTGGTCCACCACGAGATCGACGGGCACCAGCGGCTCGACCATCTTCGGGTTCTTGCCGAGCTGCTTCACCTTCGAGCGCATGGCGGCCAGATCGACGAGCAGCGGCACGCCCGTGAAGTCCTGCAACACGATGCGAGCGACGGTGAAGGGGATTTCATACTCGCCAGGCGCTTTCGCATTCCAGTTGGCCAGATTTTTCACATCCGCCTCAGTGACCTTCTTGCCGTCCAGATTACGCAGCAGGGACTCCAGCACGATGCGGATGGAAACCGGCAGCTTCGAGACTTTGCCGATGCCCGCAGCCTCAAGAGCCGGGAGGGAGTAAAACTTGCCGGCGGAGCCGTTGCCAGTGGTGAAGGTCTGAGGGGTGTTCATTGTCGAGTGTCGCGGGGAATCCCGCAGGGATAGCGAATAGAGCACGAATGACACCAGATTTTTTGTGCTCGCGGCCTTCCCGCGCGATTTTCCGCCTCAAACCAGCCTCCGTTCGAGCCATGATGTGATTAGCGGCTTTCTGCGTGGTGGCGGAAGGGACGGCTGCCGGATGCCCCTCAAGAACTGCCGGTTTGGAGCGAGCAGGCGCTGCAGGCGTCGCACAGATCACAGCTCACGCCGTGGGGATTGTCCACGCACTTCGGGCAATGGACACAAAGCATGCAAAAGCGACGCTGCGTGCCGGTGCTGGAGGCGGGTTGGCAGCTTGAACGCGAAGCGTCCTTCCTGGCATAGGTACAGGCGCGGGAGGAAAGTGTCTGGATAACAGTGGGAACGTCCGTTTTCATGACTTTAGCGTGGGTTAACCCCCACGCATGGCCCAGAACTTATAAACGCGCTATTGGTCGGAAGACCAATACGACCAACTTTTTTTCAGCCGCGTTGCGCGGGCGCTTCTCCTGCTCAATTTCAGCCGATGTCCGCCGAATCTGTGACGAACGAACAGCCAGCCTACTTGAAATGGAGCGGAGGTTCTCTGCCTTTGACGGGACCGTGTGTCATCGGACGCCGTTCCGACAACGACATTTCCATCAACAACGTGCAGGTTTCCCGCCGCCACGCGCTGCTGATGAACCACAATAGCGTATGGTGGCTCAACGACTTAGGCAGCCGCAACGGGATCTACCTCAACGGTTTGCGTATCACGAGCGCCCGCCGCCTGCGAGATGGCGACGAAATCCGCATCGCCAACGATCGCATCACGTTCAACAACGGTCAGCAGGGGCTGCTTCTCCGCAGCACCATCGTCGGCAGCACCACGCAGCTTGCGCAGCCGGAAGAAAACGACGCTTCGTACTCCCCGGTGGTCAGCGAGCTGCTCATCTCCTCTCTGCAAGGCGAGATTCTGGAGGGTGAAAAGGCAGCACAGTGGTTTTTTGGCAAAAAACTGGAACGCAGCCCCGGAGCGGAGCGTTTCTGCCTCCCGCCGCTGGTGCGTGAGTGGCTGACCCGGATGATGGAGACTTCAGCCGCGTTTGCCCCGCTGGAAATCCAGGAGGGCGAGAAAAAACTCGTGGTTTCCCTGGCGCGCTGCAAAGACGAGCGCTGCTTCCTGCTACTGCGGGAGGAATCAGCTCAAGTCTCCATCGAACGCCTTCAAACCCTCGGTCTCACCGAGCGCGAAGCCGAGGTCATGCACTGGGTGTGTGAGGGCAAGCAAAACCCCGAGATCGCAGGGATTCTCTATGTCACGCTGCATACGGTGAAACGCCACATCGAGCACATCCTCAAAAAGCTCGGAGTCGAGAGCCGGCAGAAGGCCATTAAGGCCGTGACGGACCGGCTGGGAGCGTAAACAACCCAGGCTGAGTCATTTGTTCCAGAGCAACGCTGAGAAGACCCATCTCGCTGAATTGGCTGCTCAAGCTGTTCCTCCGAAGAGCGTCCCGAAGGAAAAGGGATTCAAGATTCCGCGTGTCTAGGCTCTGGCAGATTGAAGTTGTTCCCAGCTCTTATGATTGAGATGAATCCATTGGCCAATTCCTCATATCAGTAAGGGCTGGGAAGAAGTGCAATAACCACGTTCCGCGTTGCAACCATGCGGGTTCCACAGCCTCTGCCGTTGTGAATGGATTTGATGAAGTGTGTGAGTGACACCGAATAACCTGGAGTTGTCGGAATCAGGGCTGGGTTTTGCCAGGTTGTTGGTTCTGCTGTTCACAGGCTGTTCGCAGCTGTTTTTTCAGCTCAGGATTGTCCAGCGCGGCTTGGGCGGCCTGGGTTTCTGCATCTTTTTTGCTGCGACCGCTGCCACGTCCGAGTTGCGTCTCCCGCCAGGAGACGGCAGCGATGAATTGCTTGGCGTGATCGGGTCCTTCTTCGTCCACGATGGTGTAAACGAGGCTATCGGTGCTGACCGCTTGAATCTGCTCCTGCAGCAAACCCTTGGGATTGGCTTCCAGGTCACCTCTGCCGATCGAGCGTAGGTCTTCGGCGAAGATATGGGCGGCAAATTGTTGTGCAGCTTGGTTTCCGGCGTCGAGATGGATGGCGCCGGCGATGGCTTCCAGCGCGTCTGCAAGCGAGGAATCGCGGTCCCGGCCGCCATTGGCCTCCTCGCCACGACCCATGATGAGATGCGGGCCGAGATTCAGGCGGCGGGCCACACGGGCGAGCGCCTTGGTGGAGACGAGCTGGGCGCGGGCTTTGGTGAGCACGCCTTCATCCGCCTGCGGTAGCTGGTGAAACAGCAGGTGCGAGAGCGTGAGCTGCAGCACCGCGTCTCCGAGGAATTCGAGGCGCTGATTGTCTGCCTGTGGGCGTTGGTGCTCGTAGCCGACACTGCCGTGCGTGAGGGCGAGCTGGAGCAGCGCGGGATCGCGAAAGGTGTGCCCGAGGATGGTTTCCAGCTTTTCCATGTATAGCGCGACTCAAGCCGCTGGAACACTGGCGCTCCAGTGAAAAGTGGGGTGACCGACGGGATTCGAACCCGCAACAACCAGAATCACAATCTGGGGCTCTACCGTTGAACTACGGCCACCATCTCAATCGAGAGTGCGCGGATAGTAGCCGGTCGGGGACGTTGCGCCAGCGAAAATTCATGGGGGGCGGCCAGGTTGTCAGGGCTTACGCGCCAAAAATCCACCCTCGGTCTCAAGACAGTCGGCAGATTATTTGCCGCAGATTCGGTTCAGCCGGGAAGTGAGTGCGTTCGCGCTGCATGACAAGGGTGACAGTTCCCCTCACCTAACCTCTCCCCGCAGAGACCAAACAGACCCAACGCAGGCAGTGCGCGGGGAGAGGGAACTGAAAGCGGGCCTGCCAGCTAGGTAGCGCTATCAGTCCCTCTCCCCGCGATGGGTGCTCCCATGATCTGCCACAGGACGCGGGGAGAGGTTAGGTGAGGGGGCTGATGTCGCATTCGTCAAGCAGGAAGGAAATCTGCGGGCCTCCATGAATCTGCGTGAGAAACAACAGCGGCTGGATTCAGTTTTCGATTTCATGCGTAGGCCCTGGCCAGGTTGTTCACAATGCCTCTGTGTCTGATCCTTTGCACAAGGTGCTTTGATCCGACGAATCGCAAGCTCCAGCGTGGCGGATGGAAAAACTCATTTCATTTTTCTCTGCCTTGATCGATTTCTTCCACGGCACCGGGACGTTTTTCAAAGACCTCGGCAATCCGTTCCAAAACGTGGAAACTTTGATGATTGGCCTCATGCTCGCCGTCGCGGTGGCAGGCATGGCGGCGAATGGGATTTTCAAGCCGAGACGCAAGCCCAGGGATTTTCCGTGGGAGTGATTCGGCAGACTTATCAGTGAGGTGTTTCGACGGACTGATGCTGTTGCTTGGCCGAGCATTGAAGGTCATTCACAAACTCGTTGGTTGGTCGGCAGCTTGATGTCCGACGAATGGGAGGCAACATCACGCGGTTGCTCGCTCTTGCCTGCGGAACCACAGCCAGGGCAAGGCGAAGGCGGCGGTGATGAGGACGGTGAGCACTCCGATCATGGCAGTCATGCCGAGGGTGATGAGGCCGCGATTGCTGCCGGTGGCGAGAGCGCCGAAGGCCAGGCCGGTGCTGAGGCCGCAATACGCGAGCGAACGGCCCAGCGCGGCCACGCGTTCACGCGTCATGCCCGGCTCCCGCAGTGCGTGCATCACATGAATGGTGAAATCGAGCCCCAGGCCGAGGCACAGCGGCACCGCGCCCACGCTCATGAGATTCCAGGTGAGGCCAAACGCGCTCATGCCGCCGAGTAGAATCCAGCCACTGGTGGCGAGCACGAGGAAGGCAAACCCACGTTCCCGCCAGCCGTGAAACACGAGGAAAAACAGAAGGATGGCGATGGCGGCTGTCGGAACGCACACGCGCAGGATCTCGCGCTTCAAGAGCGGCTCCAACGAGGTGCGCAGGAAGGCCCAGCCAGCGGGATGCGCGCCTGGGATTTTCTCCAGCGCATGCAGCACGGCGGTTTTTTCCACCTCGCGGCCTGCGGCGAGGCGGAGCGACCCCAGCGCCATCCAGCCGTGTTCCTCGTGCTTGGAGACGATGCCGCCGAGGTTTTCCAGCACGACGGGTTTCGGCCACAGCGGCAGCGTGGGTTCGGTGGTGGTCCATTCGCGCCACTGTTTGAAGACGTTTTGCGTGAGCGCGAAGGCCACCTCGGTGAATCCGGCGGCATCCACGGCTCGGCGAAGTTCGTCCTCACGTTGGGCGAGGGTTTGCAGCGCGGTGAGATTGGCTTTCTGCGCCTCCGCGTCAGGCACGAGCGCCAGTGGCAGCATTTGGCTTTCGACCTCGTCAGTTTTCAGCACGTCTTGCGCGGTGATGATGCTCTGGCGCAGCGCGGTGGCATCGTTTGCGGCGAAGATGAGCGGGATGTTGCGGCCTGGCTCGGCGTTCGCGTCCATCAGGCTTTTTTCGATGTCCTCAAACACATCGAAGGCCTCGCTCTTGTCCGGCCGCAGCACGGCGGAGCCGAAGTCCATCTTCGGCAGGCCTTGGGCGATCAAAATGACCGTCGCGGCGATCAAACCGAAACCGACGAGCCAGCCCATGACGCTTTGCATTTTCAGGGCGATGTGGGCGGAGCCTTGATGCTCCTGGATCTTGCCCGCTTTCATGCCGAGCGGTAAAAAGCCAAACAGCATGACCGCCGCGCCAATCAACACGCCCAGCGCGGACAACACTCCAAGCTGTGCAACTCCCGGAAGCTGGCTGAGGCCCAGCATGGCGAAGATGCCCGCGATGCTGACCGCTGACCATGCCACGCCCGGCTGCACACGACGGCGGATGCTTGCAAAATTCTCGCCCGGATGCTCTCGCGCCACATGCAGGCCCACGACGCCGAAGTCCTCGATCAAACCGGTCAGGATGGCCGCGAAGCCCATCGACATGACATTGAGCGCGCCATAGATCACACCGGCGGTGCCGAGCGTGATCAAGTTTGCGCACAGAATCGCCAGTAGCAGCCAAAACAAGGGCTTCACACTGCGATGCAGCAGCCAGAACAGAAAGCCGACGATGAAGGTGACTGCGCCAATCGACTGCCGCATGTCTCCTTCCATGCCGGTGGCGATTTCCGCTTGGAATGCGGGATCGCCGGTGAAGCCGATCTTCACGCCGGTGAGTTCGCCTTGCTGCGGCAGCCACTTCTCACGCACCGCGCTCTTGATCTGCGTGAGCCAAGCGTTCGCGGCACGGTAATCGGCCAGCGCTTGGCCAGGCGGCGTGACAAACAACAAGCGCAGTGTGCCGTCGGCGCTGCTGAACTCATCGCTCATCATGCTGCGCATGTCTGCGCCGCCGCTGAGGAGCTGCATGGCTCCGCGTGCGAGTCCGAGCGGATCGTAACCGCTCATGGTGGCGTTTTGCAGATCGAGTGAGGTGCCGGCGGTTTCCTTCGCTTTCGTCAACAGAGCCGAGAGTGACGCTGCATCGAGCGAGGCAGTCAGTTTCGCGACCTCTTGCGGTGGCGCATTGAGCCAGAGATAAGCGACGACTTCGGCGATGATCGCGGGATCGGATTGCAGCAGCGATTGGCTGCGCACACTGGCGCAGAGCTCCGGCTTCGTAGCAAGATGTTCGGCCAAAGCTTTTGCTGTGACCTCGACCAGCGCCGGATCTTCGGCTTGAACGGCGATGAGCAGCAGGTCGCGCTTTTGCTCGCGCAACAGGCGCGTGCCTTGCAGTCCTGGCAACTCTTGCGGCAGCAGGCTGAGTGGATCGACATCGAAATCCAGCCGCGACACCCCAAACCAGCCCGCCACGATGACGATCAGCACAAACAGCAGGCGAAGCGGGGCGGGTTTCACAGTTTGGACCAGTCTTCCACTGGCAGTCCGCTGACCCGCTGGAACTCGGATGTGTTGTTCGTCACCAGGATGCCATGGCGTGATCGGGCCGTGGCGGCGATCCACAAATCGGCTTCGCTGATGACTTGGCCTCTCGCTTCGAGATCCACCCGAATGGAGACATCGTGATCGGTCGTCTGCTCATCCGGCCACACTACCGTGAAGGGCGCGATGAATGATAGAACGGCCGACTTGTTTTGCGCGGCTCTGGCACTTTTGGCCGCGCCGACAAGCAACTCGGCCCGCACTTGAGCAGGAATAAAAACTTCGCTGGCAGGCGTCGCATTGAGCTGTCGCATGACCTCGGCGGATTTTCCACGCAGGCAGAACACCACCATGTTTGTGTCGAGAAACCAGGCCATGCGCGGGTGTTATTCCAGGCTCAGGGCGGTTACGGGCCGTGACTTGCCTCTTGCTGGCGCTTCAAAGGTCAGATCATCGGACAGGGAGCCGAACAACTTCAACCAGCCGTCAGGATAGCCGTGTTGTTCGGAAGTTTCCTCGAGCGCCGCTCTGGCAAGCTGTTCCCTTGCCCAGATGCTCACGGGCTTCTTTTCCCGCCGCGCCACATCCTCAAGGCAATGCGCGAGGCCAGGATCGAGCTCAATGGTTAACGTGGACATGCTGGCAATATGACCGCCTTGGGGTGAATTGCCAAGCGCTGAGAATCCAAGCCCTGGCCAGATTGATGCCGGGCCGCCTCATTTTCGGCTGGATCATTTTGCCAAGACCCGCCAGCATCGCGGCCATGTTTTTCCTTGCCGCCACCTCGGCCAGTTACTGGCCCTTCGTCGTTCTCGCTGTCAGCGTCGCCTTCATCATCATCGCGATCAGCAAACTGCGCATGCATCCCTTTTTGGCGCTCATCCTGGCCGCTTTGCTGGCCTGCCTGCTGGCGGGAAATGCTTCGTGGGATGTGGTGCAGAAGGACGGCAAGGTGAAGACGATGCCCGCCTTGGTCGGCGCGGTGGAGATGGTGTCCAAGGGACTCGGCGACTCGGCGCGTGACATCGCGATCTCCATCGCCCTCGCGGCGATCATTGGCATGTGCCTCATGGAAAGCGGTGGCGCGGACAAGGTGGTGCGGCGGTTCCTGGCCTTCTTCGGCGAGAAACACGCCGGCTGGGCGCTGCTGTGGAGCACCTTCATTTTGAGCGCGCCGATTTTCTTCGACACGATGTTCATGCTCATGGTGCCGCTGGCGATGGCGCTGCGCATGCGCACGGGCAAGGATTACACGCTCTACCTGATGGCGATCTGCTGCGGCGGCACGGTGACGCATTCCATGACGGTGCCGCATCCCGGACCGGTGGCGGTGGTGGAGAGCCTGAAGCTCAATGTGGGCGAGTCGTTGGTGGGCGGACTGGTGATCGGCGCGATCACCTGCTTCTTCGGCTTCCTGTTCAGCAAGTGGCTCAATGCGCGCACCGATGTCCCGCTGCGTGAGTCGGGCGGTGTTTCGTTGCAGGAGCTGCAAGGCGTCAGCGCCAAGCCGGAAAGCGAGCTGCCGTCGTTCTTTTGGAGCATCACGCCGGTGATTCTTCCCATCCTACTCATCAGCTTGACGACCGTCTTTGAACTGGCGCATGCCGGCGCCGCCAAAGGCGTGGGCTGGGGCCTAGCGATGGTGAACGCGCTCGGTGGTGCGCATGGTTTTGACAGCATCCGCGCCTGGGTGGACTTCATCGGCCACAAGAACATCGCACTGCTCATCGGCGCAGCCATCTCGGTGGGCGTGCTGGTGAAGCAGCGCCGCTTTGGCCTGAAAAAGATCGAGGATCTGATGGGACCACCGCTGGAGACGGCCTGCATGATCATTCTCATCACCAGCGCCGGCGGTGCGTTTGGTTATGCGCTGCGGATCGCGGGTGTGGGCGGTGCAGTGGCAGAGTTGGCGAAGAATTACAGCCTGAATCTCATCCTGCTCGGTTGGATCGTGGCCGCGGTCGTGCGCGTGGCGCAGGGCTCAGCCACGGTGGCGATGCTTACCGCCGCCTCCATCATGGCACCCATGGTGGTGGGAGCCGATCTCGGCTGCCATCCGCTTTACCTCTTCACCTCCATCGGCTTCGGCGCGATGTTCTGCTCCTGGATGAACGACAGCGGCTTCTGGGTGGTGAGCCGCCTCAGCGGCATGACCGAGAAGGAAACCCTGCGCACTTGGTCACTCCAGCTCACGGCAGACTCGATCATCGGCTTGTTAGTGACACTCATCTTGAGCAAACTGCTGCCGCTGGTGTGAACGATGGGCGCTCGGCGCCGGTGCCGCCGACCGGCACAGCTTGAACGTTCGGCCCATTTGGTCTCATGGTGTTGGCTTCTTGGATTCAATCAGATACAGCTTCATTCCAGCATCGTCACCCTCGCCGTGTGGTCTAAATGGTGGTTCGACTGTCTCTGCCTTTTCGTTCCCGTGGCGTGGCCACTCCTCAAACTGATCGTAGCGAGCAGCTTTATATTCGCCACCCGTAAACCTGAAAAGACCTCTGGACCAATATCCCCCGCCTCCTCGCCCCCAAATTTCAATCTGTGGAAAACCCCTCCATGTCGGAAGCAAGACAGCACAAACTACCTGTTCGTAGAACTCGATCTTCTTGCCGTCTGCGGCTCTTTGCACCGAGAACTTCATCATAGGCCCACCTGATCCACCCATCGCTCGAATCTCGGCACTTTCTGGTGTAGTGATCGAGATAGTGAAGTCTCCAGCCTTTGTGGTGTATGCCTCTGAGGTCTTCAGTATCGCAACTCCCTCGGGCCACTTATCGGTCAAGATTTCGTCATCGCTGTGGAGCAGTCCAGTCAGCAATGACGCAGAAAGAGCGACGAGGATATGCTTCACCGGATCGTGGGGTGAACTTGGTTCTTGGCCGAACGCTTCGGATCAGGCGACGGCGGGCGGGAGGCGTCGATGACACGACAGATAGCCTTCGAGCCGTTGCCTGCATCCGTTTTGTTCGCCTTTGGTTGTGGGTGTGTGAGTGTTCATGGTTTATTGGTCGATGAAGACTGTCCTCGGACAATCGCACCAGCAATCATGCAACACCCGCCAAAGAATCCGAATCCAAGGCCGACTTCAAGACTCGAGATGCCGCACACCGCGCCCAATCCCAGCAGAATGCGATGTAGCCCCATTAACGATACAATGTGCGAAATAGCTGCCATTCGGCGGGCTACGAACGAATGCTGATGAGGGGCTGAAGACATGCGGTCGAAAGGCTTTGCTAGTTAGGCGAACATTGAAGATCATTAACAGATCGTGAGCTTTGTCAGCAGCTTGATAGCCAGCGGTTTTGTGGGAATATCACGGAGCATCGGGCTCGGGAGTGTCGGTTTTTGCTCCTATGCCGTACTCAGGCAACACAAACGTAGAATATCACTCCCATAGGAGTGCCTATTCGATGTGTGAATAGTACGTTTAGCCAGCGCGGCTCACGGCGTCGGTGGCATCGGCGGTGGCTCAGGCTCCGTTGGTGCGGACGGATTCTCCAGCAGGTGCTGCTGCATGTAGAGGCTCAGTTTCTCGGGCTGGCGGGGGAACATGGCGGCGAGCTTGAGGAGGCAGAGGAAGAGCATCAATTGCAGATTCTCACGGGCGAGCTTTTTGCCTTCCTGCGTCGTGGTCTTGCCGCCGCTGGAGCCTTCGCTGGCGGTGTAGATCGTGGCCCAGTTGTTTTTGAGGTTTGTGGCGAGTGTGACGGTGGCCGGAGCCAGGGAGGCGGCGTGCGTGGTGGCGGCGTTGTGCAGCGTGGTGAGGTGTACTTCCACTTGGTCGTCACGGCAGGTGTTGAAGATGTTGCGGCCGTTTGGCAGCGCCTCCAGCAGCACGGGGGAGTCCGGCCCAAAGGCGGCGATGAAGCCGGCCTCGATGCGCTTCACCTCCGCCGGGATGATCTCCGTGCGGAAGTTGTCCTTGGTGAGTTTGGCGGCTTTGCGGATGCCGAGCTTCCCTTGGTCCTGGGTGACACAGTCCTCCACCAAGGCCAGCGCACTGGTGATGGCGGTGATGTGGGAGGTGAGCTCGCCGCTGGGATTGTTGGCGATGAACCGCTGGAGGCAGTCGGTGGTGAAGGCGACGAGTTCCGGCAGGCTGATGCCGTCGTCATCGAAGGGGTTTTCGAGGAAGGTGGAAAGCGTTCTCATAGAGGTAGGATGGGCGTCAGGTGAATCAAAGCGCACTCCAGAGTCGAAAAAAGCGAAGCCCCAGCGTGCCATAGTGTGGTCAGTTAAGGATTTTTAAACGTCAAATGCCCTTTTATAAGAAAAGGCGGCCTTGCGTCGATCTTTTTGTGCGCTAAGCATCGGTGTCTATTTATGGCTGAATACGGAAAACCACCCTATTTTTGGCGAATGACGGTAATTTACCTCTCCAAGCCCTCTTTTCCTGGCGAAGGTCACTGAGTCGTCTCGGAAGCGGCTGCCAAAATGGCGATGACCGGGGAGATGTCTCGGAAGCGGCTGCCAAAACGGCGATGACCGGGGAGATGTCTCGGAAGGCACTGCCAAAACGGCGAGGACCGGGGAGATGTCTCGGAAGTGACTGCCAAAATGGCGAGGACCGGGGAGATGTCTCGGAAGTGGCTGCCGAAAAGGCGAGGGGCTTGGTGATGTCTCGGAAGTGGCTGCCAAAACGGCGATGCGTTCGGGGCTTAGCATGCCTTTGCGGTGGAACTCGCGCTGCACCTCCCGCCAGTGGCCGAGGCTGCGGCTTTGACCTCTAGCCCGCATTTCTCACCCACGCTTCGAAGAGCCGTCCAGTCTGATGCGACGTGACCTGTAGCTCGGAATTCCGATTCCGAGTCGGCACCTTCGCGGAATCGGAATTCCGCGCTACATCGCCGCCCCGCAAGCTCAGGACACGCTGCACCTCCCGCCAGTGGCCGAGGAGAGGGTCTTGGCCTCTAGCCCGCATTTCTCACATACGCTTCGAAGAGCCGTCCAGTCTGATGCGACGTGATATGTCGCTCGGAATTCCGATTCCGAGTCGGCACCTTCGCGGAATCGGAATTCCGCGCTACATCGCCGCCCCGCAAGCTCAGGACACGCTGCACCTCCCGCCAGTGGCCGAGGGCCGGGTCTTGGCCTCTAGCCCGCATTTCTCACATACGCTTCGAAGACTCGCACCGTCTGATGCGACGTGATATGTAGCTCGGAATTCCGATTCCGAGTCGGCACCTTCGCGGAATCGGAATTCCGCGCGACATCGCCGCCCCGAAAGCTCAGGCGTGTGAGAAATTCGGACCAGTGATGTTGGTATGACCCTGCTGGCGCTGGTAGGCAGCGGCGCGGATGGGCGATTCTGTCCACTGCGGTTGCTCCTGCAGTGCTTGCATGGGCTGGCTGGCAGATGCCATCAAGGCGAAAGGTGCGAAAAGTCGGCTGACGGGAGGCACATCACACGCTGAACGGTGGAAAGACACTTCAGATGAAGAGCCAGACCAAGAGCAAGAAATGGGACTCTACGCCCTTGGCCGTTGATTCGCTCCGCTCGGCTCGCTCTCCGCTTCGCCACTGCCGCGTTTCAGCATCACCGCCAGCAAGGCGATGTCCGCCGGGTTCACGCCTTGGGCGCGGGCGGCTTGGCCGAGGGTGGCGGGGCGGAGGGCGGTGAGGCGGTGTTTGGCTTCGGTTTTGAGGCCGGGGATGGCGTGGTAGTCGAAGTCGGCAGGAATGATTTTTTCCTCCATGCGGGAGGTCTTGGCGACCATGTCTTCCTGGCGGGTGATGTAGCCAGCGTATTTGACGTCGTTTTCGACGAGGCTCCAGATCTCCGAACTGAACTGGTGGTAGATCTCGGATGGCAGGGCAGGGGGGGTGTTTTCGGGACGGCGCAGCCACTTTTCCAGGGTGATGCCGTCGAGCCGGGCTTCCTGAAGGAGGACGCGGGCGGCGGCGAGTTGGGCGATTTTTTCCTCGGTGTGCCGGACGCGGAAGGGGGAGGCGAGACCGATGGCCGCGGCGAGGGGGGTGAGGCGGAGGTCGCAGTTGTCCTGGCGGAGGAGGAGGCGGTATTCGGCGCGGGAGGTGAAGAGGCGGTAGGGCTCGGTGGTGCCTTTGGTGACGAGGTCGTCGATCATGACGGCGAGGTAGGACTGGCTGCGCTGGAGGAGGAAAGGGGGGCGGCCGGTGGCCTTCAGAGCGGCATTGGCCCCGGCGATGAGGCCCTGGCCGGCGGCTTCTTCATAGCCGGAGGTGCCATTGATCTGCCCGGCGAAGTAGAGGCCGGAGACGCGCTTCGTCTCCAAGGTGGGGTGGAGCTGGGTGGGCGGGCAGTAGTCGTATTCGACGGCGTAACCGGGGCGGATGATCTCGGCGTTCTCCAGGCCGGGGATGGAGCGAATGAATTCATACTGGACCTCGAAGGGCAGGGAGGTGGAGACGCCGTTGACGTAGAATTCGCGGGTGTGGCGGCCCTCCGGCTCCAGGAAGATCTGGTGGCGCTCCTTCTCGGCAAAGCGGACGACTTTGTCCTCCACGGAGGGGCAGTAGCGCGGCCCGACACCCTCGATCTTGCCCGAATACATGGCCGACTTGTGGATATTGGCCCGGATGATGTCGTGCGTCTGGGGGGTGGTGTAGGTGATCCAGCAGGGAATTTGTTCCACGTGGAACGTTACAGGCTGCCAGCGGTTGAGGGTGAACTGGTGGGGGCCGGTGGGGGGAAGAGAGGATAGAGGGGAGAGGGGAGGGGATAGAGAGGCGTCGGAGAGTCTCTCTTCTCTCTTCTCTCCTCTATCTTCTCCGTGTGTCGCCTCGTCCTCATCTTCCCCCAGCACACCCGAGAGGTAGCTGAAGCGCGGGGCGGGTTCATCGCCCGGTTGGAGGTCGCACTTGGAGAAGTCGATGCTGCGGCTGTTCAGGCGGCAGGGGGTGCCGGTTTTGAAGCGCTGCACGTCGAAGCCGAGGGTGCGGAGGCTGTCGGACAGGGTGGAAATGCTGTCGCCCATTCGGCCACCGGCCTGGTTTTGCTGGCCCACATGGAGGAGTCCGCGCATGAAAGTGCCGGAGGAAATGACGACCGCTTTGGCCCGGTAGATCATGCCGAGGGAGGTGCGGATGCCGGTAATGACGTCGTTTTCGACGAGCAGCTCGGCAGCGTTGCCCTGGTGGAGATCGAGGTTGGGCTGGTTCTCGATGAGCCACTTCATGCGGAACTGGTAGGCCTTCTTGTCGCACTGGGCGCGGGGGGCCTGGACGCTGGGGCCCTTGCGGGCGTTCAGCATGCGGAATTGGATGCCGGTGGCGTCCGTGTTCCGGCCCATGACGCCGCCCAGGGCGTCGATCTCCCGCACGACATGGCCCTTGGCCAGGCCGCCGATGGCAGGGTTGCAGGACATCTGGGAGATGGTGTCCAGGTTCTGCGTGAGGATGGCGGTCTGGCAGCCGAGACGAGCGGCGGCCATCGCCGCCTCCACGCCTGCGTGTCCGGCTCCGCAGACGATGACGTCATAGTGCTTGGGGAAGGTGTAGAGGCTGGACATGCGGGGGAGGGTGAGAAGTGAGTGGTAAGACGAAAGAGGTCCAGAAATGGAAGGGGACGGAGCATAGCATGGGTGCTCCATTGTTCCATGTGGAACAAAGGGGGTGGAGAAAAGGGCGTGCTGTGAAACAAGTTTAGAAAGCTTGGTTCTACCTTTGATGACGAAGGTGCTGCCTGAGAAGTTTGGCGCTGAGACGGTCGCGCCTCGCGTTAAGGCACATCGCGGCGGGCAATCGCTGGAACTCGATGTCCTGGCATATTCCAACGGCAAAAGGAACGAGGTCTTTGTCGTGGAAG
Source organism: Verrucomicrobiota bacterium (assembly GCA_026397635.1). Taxonomy (GTDB): domain Bacteria; phylum Verrucomicrobiota; class Verrucomicrobiia; order Verrucomicrobiales; family Verrucomicrobiaceae; genus Prosthecobacter. The sequence goes on from JAPLUL010000009.1 coordinate 41,420, forward strand.
TGAAGAGCTAGTCACCCAAGACTCGCCGGATCAGCTCGATGAGGTGCTGGAAGCCTTTCCGAGGAGCTGGGCCAACGCATGAAATCGAAAACTGAATGCAGCCGCTCTTGTTTCTCCCACAGATTCATGGAGGCCCGCAGATTTTCTTCCGACATCATCGGTGGGCCTCTCTGAATCTGCGGGAAACCATCTGCCTACTGTCTTGAGACCAATGGTGGATTTTTTTGGGTGCGTGAGCCCTGCTGAGGCCGCAACACCTCACAACGGTTCGCTTGCCATTGGCATCCTTCCCGCTAGTATCGGAGACCACGCATGGCCCAGACCAAAGACTCTACCTCCCCCCTCGCCGCGCACGCTTCGGCCCCGATCAATCAGAAGCTGACGGTGGCTGACAAAGTGAACCTTTACCGCCAGATGGTGCGCATCCGCCGATTTGAGCAGGTGTCCCTCCAGCACTACCAGGCGGGCCGGATGGGTGGCTTCCTCCACCTTTACATCGGCCAGGAATCCGTCGCCGTGGGCACGGTTTCGGTCATGGGTCCGAACGATCACGTCATCACCGCCTACCGCGATCACGGCCACGCCTTGGCGGTCGGCATGGGCATGAACGAGTGCATGGCGGAACTGTTTGGCAAGGCCACGGGCTGCTCGCGCGGCAAGGGCGGCTCGATGCACTACTTCGCGCCGGAGAAGAATTACTGGGGTGGTCACGGCATCGTGGCTGGCCAGACGCCACTGGGTCTCGGACTCGCGTATGGTTTGAAGTATCGCGGCATCAAGGGTGCCGCTCTGTGTTTCCTCGGTGACGGTGCGGTGAACCAGGGGGCCTTCCATGAGTCGCTGAATTTGGCTGAGCTGTGGGATCTGCCGGTGATCTATGTGATCGAGAACAACGGCTACTCGATGGGCACCAGCCAGCAACGGTCGTCGGCCTACCAGGATTTCCTTGCCAAGCGTGCCGAAGGTTACGGCATGGCCTGGGAGCAGTTCAATGGCGAGGACGTTTACTCAGTCCGCGCCGGAGTCGGCAAGGCCATCGAACGGGCGCACAACGAGTCGAAGCCGAGCATCCTCGAAATCGCCACTTACCGCTGGGAAGGTCATTCCGTGGCCGACGCGAACAAGTTCAAGTACCGCACCAAGGAAGAAGTCGAGAAATTCCAAAACGATCGCGACCCCATCCAAGTCTGGAAGCGCAACCTTCTCGCCGAAGGCGTCGCCACGGAAGAAGAGCTGAAGAAGATCGACAAGGAAGCGCAGAAGGAAGCCGAGGACTCGGCCGAATTCGCCAAAGCCAGCCCCTATCCCGAGCCTGAAACCATTTTCGAGGATGTGTATTGGGAGGTGGACAACCAAACCGAAGCCGGTCAGACCGGGCGGCATTTCTTCAACGACTGAGGCGCGCCAAAACCGGCGTAATCAGTTCATTTTGAGAGCTTTGGCGCTGGTTCAGCGGTCGAAATCGGGGTGTCTGCCAGGCTGGACAAAATGACAGCGTGCTTTTCGTAGGTGGCCTTGGCAGCGGTCAGTTGCGTCACATAGTTCAGTGCCTCTGTCAGCGGGATGTTGGAAAGCGAGAGGCTAAGCTTGCGTTGGGTCAGCTCCTCGCCCTTCACGATCACATTCGGTATCACTTTGCCGCCGCTGGCATTTTTCGAGAGCGCCCGCAGTGCATCGATGGCCTCGGTGAGCGTCACATCGCTCATCTCGACCTTCGGCAGAATCACGGCGGCGTATTGCGTCTTGAGCGTGTTGTCCGGTGCCCGATGATTGGCGCGGATGTAGGCCAGCATGCGTACGGTGTCGGGGTGCTTGGGATTCGCCGCCGCCACTCGCGAGAGAAGCTGCTGTGCCGTGGTGAAGTCACCTTGGTAAAACGCAGCGCGTCCTTGCTGATACACTGCGTTCAGATCTTCCGCGTGGACGGAAGCGGTGATCATCAAAAAGGCCGCACTGAATGCGGCCGCAGAAACCTTGGCCCTAATCGTGTGTGTTTTCATAGGTTGGTTTGGATTTGTGCTGATTTCATCAAATCGCAGGAAACATGTCAAGACCGCACCCACCGCGAAGCTTGATGCCACGCGCATCCTGTTCCATCGGTGCAGCATGCCGCCGCCGAAAAAAACCGCCGCCAGCCAGGTCAATGTCCTCATGGGGAGTGACGAGGCGCGTGTGAAAGAGGCCGCGCTTTTGCTCGTGCGTAGCCTCACGCCGCCGGAAGCCGGCGACTTCAGCAACGACATCATCGACGGCACCGCCGACAACGCCGATCACGCCGGTACGATTTGCTCGAACATCTGCATGGCCTTGCAAACGCTGCCCTTCTTTGGTGGCACCAAAGTCGTGTGGCTCAAGAACGCCAACTTCCTCGGCGACTCCGGCCCCGGTCGTGGTCAGGATGCGGTGCTCGGCTTCGAGCGCATCCTCGACATCGTCGAAGGCGGCCTCGGCAGCGATGTGCGTTTTGTCATCAGCGCCACGACGATCGACAAACGCCGCAGCTCTTACAAGCGCATCTCCAAGATTGCCGACATCGAGGTCTTCGATAAACCGGACACTTCGAGAGCAGGCTGGGAAGGCCCGGTGCTCGCCATGGCCTCACGCAAGGCGAAGGAACTCGGCATCACCTTTGAAAGCGGTGCCTTGGAGTTGCTCGTGCAGATGGCGGGGGATGACACACGGCAGTTGGAAAACGAACTCGAAAAGATCGACCTCTACCTCGGGGAGCGTCGCCGCGCTGGACTCAAAACGGTGCAGGGCCTCGTGTCCATGAGCCGTGCTGGTGTGCTGTGGGATCTCGGCAACGCCATTGGCAAACGCGACTTGCCGCGAGCACTGGAGCTGCTCAGCACGCTCATGTATCAGGGGCAAAACGCCATCGGCCTGCTGCTCGCCGCGATCGTTCCGCGGGTGCGCAGCCTCCTGCTCATCAAGGATCTAGGCTCGCGCTACAAGCTGAACAAATTCAACTACGCCGGCTTTTGCTCCTCGCTCGAAGGTCTGCCATCGTCCGCCACCTCGCACCTGCCGCGTAAAAAAGACGGCACCGGCTTCAACGCCTACCCGATGTTTCTCGCCATTCCCGAGACTGGGAACTACACCCTCGAAGAACTCCACGCCGGCTTCAAAGCCTGCCTCGCCGCCAACTCCAAGCTCGTCACTTCATCGCTCGATCCCAAGCTCGTGCTTGAGCGCTTGCTCGTCGGTCTCCTCGCCAGACAATCCCGCTGATCCATGTCCACCGCCACCCTCTTCACCTGTCTCGCCATCGGCATCGTCAGCGGTGTCATCGCCGCGCTCTGTGGCGTCGGCGGCGGTGTCGTGATGGTGCCTGCGTTCGTGTTCTTCCTCAAACTGCCACAAAAGACCGCCGTCGCGACCTCACTGGCGATCATCATCCCGACCGCGTTGATGGCCACGACACAGAACGCCCGCTCTGGCTATGTCGATTGGAAAGTCGCCCTCGTGACAGCGATTTCAGCCTCCATCTTCGCTTACTTCGGTGCGGGTTGGCTCAAGACGATGAGCAACGAAACGCTCACGCGCATTTTCGGCACCGTACTTGTTGTCTTTGGCCTGCGCATGCTGCTGGCGGGGAAGGCTTGAAGCCCCAGGGTGAGGGGTCTCCGAACCCTCGTCTGAAGCGGCTTCACCACACCAAAGAATCCAGTAGCACCGTCGCCACCATCCCCAGCGCGAGGATCAACCGCAGCACCAAACCCACGCCCGTCCCCAGCAGCGAACCCCAGGCTGACTTGGCCGCTGGTTGCAGCCGCTTCTTGGCAAAGATCAGTTCAAACGACACGCCGCCGAGCAATGGGCCGAGGATCAATCCCACCGGCACGAAGAACATGCCCACGATGCCGCCGATGAACACCCCCGCGATGCCCCACCGGCTCGCGCCAAACCAGCGTGCACCCAGCGCTCCGCTCACGAAATCGATGACGTAGGAAAGCACAAGTCCCAGCGATAAGATCACCAAGCCCCAGATGCTCATGCCCGCTTCCGGCAGCAGCAATGTGTGGACGATGCCTGCACCGAAAATCAGCAGCGGCCCCGGCAGAAACGGCACCACCGATCCGATGATGCCGACGAGCAAAAGACAAATCGTCAGCGACCACACACCCAGCATCTCCCATGGCATGGAAGTAAAGAAATGCGCCGTCGCATCCCACGCGTTGGTGAGCCATTCAGTCATTGGATCGTTGGTCCCATCGGGTTAGCTTAACTTGGATTGGCCGAAAAAGAGTAAAAAGAGAAATGGGACAGAGGCGTCATCAATTCTGCTTTTTGCCCTTCTTCCTTTTTTCGGCCAGTCATTTCAGGCATCACGCCACTCGGTTTTAGTTTCCACCGGCTGCCGCACACTTCGCGGCCAGTTCAGTCCCGCACGCGGCCAGCCGAGGTAAATCAGCCCCACGCACCGATCTTCCGCACCGATTTGCAGCCACTCCGCAAACTCACGCGTGCCCAGCAGCGGCGGTGACGACCAGTAGCAGCCCAAACCCGCCGCCGTGGCCGAGAGCATCAAGTTTTGCAACGCACAGGCCACTGCTTCGATCTCCTCGATCTCAGGGATCTTCGCGCCACCACGACGTTCCATCACACAAGCGATCACCACCGGCGAAAGTAGCGGGTTCTCCGCCATCTTCTTCATCTTGTCCTCGCGGAACTCATCCGCTGGCGTCGTCTCACGATAAATCCGCTGCATCGCATCCGCGAGGCGCTGTCTCGCCGCGCCTTGATGCACCAGGAACTTCCACGGCTCCGTCAATCCATGCGTCGGTGCCCACGTCGCGTCTTCGAGCACCTGCGTCAGTAGCGCCCGCTCCACGTCGCGAGTCGCATCCATATCCACTGGCTTGATGGAGCGTCGATGGCGGATGAGCGCACTGAGTTGGGAATGCGTGGCTGCAATCATGTGGGCGAGTCATGCTGTCCGATGAGGATGATGTCAACCCAAGGCACGGTCATGGAAACCCAGAGCAGTAGGCTCATACGCCAGACGAGAGGTTGAGGAGGTTTTGCAAGAGGCTCGGTTGAGAGCGCAAACAGTCAAGGAAACGGAGGCTCGGGCACCGTTGGCACTGGGGGACGCGTTTCTCTCTCCTCGGTCTCTGGCCGTTTGGCGGTCACGGTTCGATGATGCATTTCCTACCGATTCACGGGAGGCCAGCAGAGGGTTGTTTTTCTGCCTTAATCTGCTGGAGAAGAGTCGTCATGGAGCGTTCGGATTGAGATTCTGCCTGCCAGGAGTCGAATCAAGACCTGCGGTGGCGGCCTGCACAAAAGCAGGAGAGCAAATCTCTCATCAGTGGCCAATGGAAGGCTAGAGGCACAGAGCTTTTGAACTGCGTGCTTGTCAATACACCTGCCTGCCTGGGACCATCCTTATATGGAAGACACAGCTATCGAACTAAGTACAGAAAGAAAACGACATTCAAATTAGTACGAAAAAAAGATTTACAGCAATTAACGCGCATCCTAGTCTGATTGACGCACTAGGATATTTATCCTTATGAGCGGGTTAACCCTGACAAAGCACGCATGAAATCCATAACATACAGTAATAAGGTGCCTCGTAGCACCGTCCTACGCAGGCTCGGCAAGTCCGGTCTGCTAAGAAAACTCGTTGGCAGCTCCGTGGCTGCCTTCTTCGCCATGGGAAGCCTCGCACCCTTCGCTCATGCGGGCCAAGTGTGGGATGGAGGTAACGGCACAGGTAACTGGAACGAAGGTGCCAACTGGAATGTGGACAATCTGGTGCCCAATTTTGGCCTTGGCATCAACTTTGCAGGCGCTGTTCAGAACCTGACAAACATCAATGGGGCCACTGCTGTAACCAATGGGATTACTTTTGATGCGGGCGGTGGAGCCTTCACGATTAATAGCGCTGCTGGCATCACGAACAGCGGCAACATCACGAACAACTCCGCCAGCTCACAAATCTTCGGCGTGAACATCACGGTCGGGTCTCCGCAGATCTGGCAGACTGCCGGCGGTGCGGGTAGTTTGTCCTTTAACAATCCGGTGGTGCTGAACAACACGCTGACGACGACGGCGAATGGAGCCAGCATCATCATTGCCGGTGCGGTTTCCGGCGGCTCTGGCATCACCCACACCGCAGGCACCCTAAACCTCAACGCCGCGAACCTCTTCACGGGTCCGCTACAGGTCAACGGCGGCAGCGTGACCACGGTGGCCAATGGGCTTGCAGACACCGTCGCGGTGACGGTGGACGGCGGCACTTGGACACCTGGCGGCGCTGACACCATCGCCAGGCTTGCAGGTGGTGCTGGTGGCACCGTCAATCTCGGGGCCAACACCATTACCACCGGAGATGCCAACAACACTGCCTTCCTTGGCGCGGTGAATGGCGTTGGCGGCGGACTCACCAAGCAAGGGACCGGTGCTTTCACGCTCAGCGGGAACAACGGTTACACGGGCGCGACACTGATCAACGCTGGCACTGTCATTCTTGGCAACGCCAACGCTCTCGGCACCGCTGCTGGTGCCACCACGGTTGCCGCTAACGCAGTTCTTAATCTCGGTGGCCAGGCTGTCGCCGAAAACATCACCCTCAACGGAACGGGTATCGCAGGTGCGGGTGCCCTGATTAACTCCGGCGCTGCTGCTTCCTCAGCCGGAACGGTCACCTTGGGTTCAGCCAGCACCATTGGTGTGGCGGGCAATTCGATCACTCTTACGGGTGTCATTTCTGGGAACCAAAACCTGACAAAAGTCGGCCCCGGCACTCTGACGTTCCAAGGAGGTGGAGCCAACACCAACACAGCTACGACCACCGTCAATGATGGCCTCCTCCAGCTCAACAAAGCAGGCGTAGCCGCCATTGCGGGTCCGTTGGTCATTGGTGATAACGCGGGTGCACCCAACAGTGCATCCGTCCTCTTGCTCATCGCCAACCAAATTGTGGACACCCAAAATGTCACCATCAATTCCGATGGCAATTTCAATCGCAATGGTGGTAACGAAGTCATCAACAACCTGACGCTCACGGCTAATGGCGCGAATGTTCAAGGCGCTGGTAACGTGACTGCCAATGGCACCCTGACGATGACCAGCGGCAACATCTCCGGTGGTAACACGACTCTCGGAAATACTGGCGGTGTTCCAGCCAATATCATTGCGACTGGCACCGGCGCTTTAGGGGCCAATCCTGCAACCATTGCTGATTCCCTTACCCTGACTCTTGCCAATCACAATATCACGGTCAACCCAGGCACTGCCGTGAACCCAACGCCTGATCTGAACGTCACGGGTCAAATCACGGGTGCAGGTGGTTTCACCAAACTTGGCACCGGCATCATGCAGGTTACCACGGCTAACAACTACAACGGAGCGACCGTCATCTCCGACGGCCTATTCGTGATCCCTGCTGGCGTGGCGACTGCCCTGGGTGTGGCGAATGCCGCGCCCAATGACACGACCGTCAATGGGACGGGAACTATACTCCTTTTGAATGGTGCCACCACCGGTGCAGAGAACATAACCACCAATACCAATACCGGCTTCAATAATCTCGGAGCCATCGCAACCGTTCCTAACGGCACAGGCACTGTGGGTGGCCTTGTTACACTGACTGCTGACAGCGCCATGCAGACCAATGGTAATAACGCAATTATCAATCTCAATGGCGGCGTCAGCAAAGTGGACTTGAACCTTACCCTGACCCACACTGGCGGCGGCACCGGCACCTTCAACGTCAATGCTCCGATCACAGGCGGCAACTTTGGACTGGGCAACTTCAACGATGACCTCATCGTCAATGGAGTGACCACCAACCTGAACGCAGCTAATACCTACCTCGGGCCAACCATCATCACCAGCATCGTGGCCAATGACGGCATCGTGAATGCCAATGTCGCTAATGCTCTTCCTACACTCAATGGCCGCACAGCTGTCCGCATGGACGCCGCAGGTGCAGGTGGTTCCACCTTGAACATCAGTGGTATTCCTGCCCTCCCTCTCGGTGGTAATCAATCAGTTGCTTCCCTCACCGGCGCAGCCACTTCCAAGGTAACCCTCGGCGGTCACATTTTGACCATTGGTTTTGGAACGGGCGTTAATGTCAACGGTGACGCGGCTGCTGTTTTCGCAGGCACCATCTCCGGCAACACAGTCGGTAACTCGCTCATCAAGGACGACACCAGCACGCAAATCTTGACCGGTGCCAATACCTATGTTGGAAATACCGTCATCACCAATGGCACGCTTCAGGTTGGTAATGGTGCCACTGCCGGCTCAGCGCTTGGTTTTGGGATCGTGACCGTTCAACCTCTTGGAACTTTGGCCATCAATCTGGCCGATGGCGGTACTTTCGCTCAAACAGTCCAGACCACCGGTGCTACTGCCACGGTTGCTGGTATTAATAATCTCGCCTCCGGCACGCAGACCATCAACGGCTTCATCACCGGTCCTGGTAACTTCGTCCAGAACCAAGGCGGCACTTCGGTCTTTGCGAATGGTAACAACTACCAAGGAGGAACCACGATCACCGCAGCGAGTAACGTGACCATCGGTAACGTCGTCAGTGCTGGCTTGGCTGGTACTGGAGGAGTCGTCATCAACAATGCTTCCACACTTCAGTTGGTGAACGTATTGGGCGGTATCCTTCCGAACGCCATCAGCGGAACCGCTGGTGCGGGAACGGTTCTTCAGCGGAATTCTAACCAGACGATCACATTGTCCGGTGCCGTCACCACGGCTGGCATTGACGTCAGGCAAGACAGCGTTGGTACTCTCATCTTGAGCAATGCTGGCAATAACTATGGTGGTGTAACTTCCATCACAAACACAGGGGCGCTGCAAATCGGAACCGTAGCCCTTCCAGGCTCCATCGGAGCCGCCGCAGTCGTTGTCAACGCAGGCGGTACACTCGCCTTGGTCAACCTCAATGGCAATGCCCTCGCCAACGACATCTCCAATGGCGGTGCAGCTACCAGTGGCACGGTCCTCATCAACTCGGTCAATAATAACACACTCGCTGGCAACATCACCAATGCGGGTGCCGGTTTGATCAACGTGACCCAGTTAGGCGTTGGCACGACGATCCTCAATGGCGCTGGCAACACCTACGGCGGTGTCACCACCATCAATGCTGGTATCCTTCAGCTCGGTCTTGCTGGTGCCAATGGTGCGATCGGCGGTGGCAACATCGTCAACAATGCGGCCCTCGTCTTCGATGGCGCTGCCAATACCTATGGCAACCTGATCAGCGGCACGGGCACCGTGACCAAAAATCAGAACAACATCACGCAGCTCGGCGGTAACAACACCTACAGCGGTGTCACCACCATCAATGCCGGCACACTTCAAATCAACACCAACTCCGCCCTTGGTTCTACCAATGGCGGAACCATCGTGGCGAATGGAGCGACTCTTAATCTCAACGCCCGCAACGTGGGTGCCGAGGCCGTTCAGCTCGGTGACAATGTCGGTGGTGCTACGCTCTCGAATACGGGTGGCGCGGCGGCATTCCTCCTCGGTCCTGTGACACTCGCCAACAACTCTACGGTGAACACCGTCACAGCTGCGGATGACATCACCCTGAACGGCGTGGTGAGCGGCAACTTCAGCCTCACCAAGAACGGCGCGGGAACATTGATCCTGAATGCCATCAACAACTACTCAGGTGTGACTCAGATCAACACAGGAACAGTACAGCTGGGCAATGGCTCAGCCTTGGGGTCCATCGTGGGTAACACCGTGGTGGCCAACTTGGCTTCCCTTGACCTGAATGGTCAAAACATTGGCCTTGAAGGCCTATCACTCGCTGGCCCGGGTAATGGCGACCTACCCACCGTGGGAGTGCTGCAAAACTCCAACGCGGCTCCTGCCGTCGTCGGTGGCCCAGTGCTGCTCGCTGCCGCCTCCACCATTGGAACGCATGCAGGCACCATCACAATAGATGGCATCATCTCGGGTGTCGCCGCCTCCGACCTCACCAAGCTGGGTGTTGGAACATTGATCTTGAATGGTGTCAACAGCTACGACGGTCAGACTCTGATCCAACAAGGCATCCTTGTCGCGGGTAACAACGCGGCCCTCGGATCGCTCGTCAACGGAACAACCGTGACCGCTGGAGCCTCACTTCAGCTTGGTACTGTCACAATCGGTGCTGAAGCGCTGAACATCAACGGTGCCGGCCCCGCCAATGCAACGGGTGCCATCACCCAGTCCCCAGGCGTGACCTCCACCTATGGCGGACTGATCACCCTCCAGTCGAATTCGACGATCAACACCAACGCAGGCAGCACACTCAACCTCAATGGCGGAGTGGTCAAAACGAACCTGTTCCTCACAATCAACGGTGGTGGCACGGTCAATGTGAACAACGTTGGAATCAGCGGCGACAATGACAACCTCTTCGATGACGATCTCATCGTTGATGCAGCCACAACGGTGAATCTTAACGTCGCCAACACCTATGAAGGACCAACCTTCATTCGTAACGGCTCCACGGTGAACGCCAACGTTGCCAATGCGCTGCCAACGGCCAACGGTCGCACCCGCATCGAAATGGACCAGGCTGCGGGCAATCTTGTCCTCGGTGCAAATCAATCCATCGCGTCCCTGAATTCCGTGAACGTCGGATCTACGGTGAATCTCAATGCCAACACACTGACCATTGGCTTCACCACTGCGCCGAACATCAACGGTAATGCCGTTGCCAACTTCACCGGAGTCATCAGCGGCGTAGGCAGCATCATCAAAGATGACACCAGCAACCAGACCTTGTCCGGCGTCAACACCTACACTGGAACCACCAGCGTGAACGCTGGCACTCTGACCGTCGGTAACAACTCGGCACTTGGCACCATAGCCGGGAATACTTCCGTTGCCGCTGGGGCGACTCTTGATCTCAACGGCTTCAACATCGGTCTTGAGCCGCTTTCTCTGGCTGGCGTAGGCGTCGGTGGCAATGGTGCCCTTCAAAACAACAATGCGGGTCCAGCAGCCGCTGGCGGGCCTGTTACCTTGACCGCCAACACAACTGTCGGTGCCAATACTGGTAACATCACCTTGAGTGGTATGATCAGCGGTGCCTTTGCGTTGACAAAAATTGGCGCACAGACGCTCACTCTGAGCGGTGCCAACACTTACACGGGTGATACCACCGTCAATGCCGGGGTCCTGCAACTTCAGGGTGGCGCGGCTATTGCCGATACTGTCGCAGTGATCCTCAATCTCCCTGGCAGTTTGGAACTCGTTAACAACAACAACGAAACGATTGGTAGCCTTAGCGGAAACGGTAACGTGAATCTCAATGCCAATACCCTCATCACAGGTGATGCCAACAATACCATTCATGCTGGCATCATCAGCGGCGCTGGTGGTCTCACCAAACAAGGAAATGGCACCTTCACGGTGAATGGTGCTAATACCTACGGTGGCGCGACGAATATCAACGCTGGAACCTTCATCGCTGGTGATCCTACCGCTCTGGGTGCCGTCGGCACCGGAACCACGGTCGCCAATGGTGCTACGCTCCAACTCAACGGTGTTATCATTGGTGCTGAGGCTTTGAACCTTACTGGAATAGGTGTGGGTGGGAATGGCGCGCTGACACAAACAGCCGGCACCAGCTCAACCTACGGCGGCAATATCACCCTCGGTGGCGTTGGAGGAACCAACACAATGATTAGTAGCAATGGTGCGGGCACATTGACCCTCAACGGTGCCATTAACAAAACCGACGTAACCCTGACTTTGACTGGCGGTGGTGTCATCACTCTTAATGGCTCCATCACAGGAGGTAACTTTGGCAACTTCAATGACGACCTGGCCGTCAACGGTGTCACTGCCAACCTCAACGCTGCCAACACCTATCTTGGGCCAACCTCCATCACCAGCACCGTCACCGGCGGCGGTGTGGGCACAGGTAACGGAATCTTGAATGCCACCGCTGCCAACGCCTTGCCAACAGCCAACGGACGCACAGCAGTGCAAATGGACGGCGGCACCCTTGGCGGCACTGGAACCGGCGGTTCTGTGCTCAATCTCGTAAACGTTGGCCAAGCTGTGGCCTCCCTGACGGGTGTCGGCGGCGCAAACGCCTCTCTCATCAATCTGAATGCCAACACCCTGACCATCGGCTTTGGAACAGTACCGAATGGCAATGGCACGGCAAACGCCGACTTTGGAGGCAACATCAATGGCGCTGGCAATATTATCAAAGACGACATTAACACCCAACTCTTCTCTGGTACCAATGGCTACGCTGGCACTACCACCGTCAACGGCGGCACGCTAGTTGTGAATGGCACTCACAACAACGCAGGCAATTACTTCATTGGCAACAATGCCGTGGGTGCGGATGTTCTTGCAGGAACTGGAGTCATTAATCTCGCTGCCGCAAGTAGCGTTAATCTATTGGCTGGTAGTCCTGCTTTCCTCAGCACACTTAGCGTTGGCGATCCTACACTTCTGCCAGTGCCAGTGGCATCTATTCTTACCATCAGCAATCTTGGCAATGTGGCTATCAACATGGCTGTTGGCAGCACATTGAATGTGGACCTCTTTACCGGTGCCGGACTCGGCAACAACACGGGTATCCTCGCGTCTTCTGACCGATTGAACCTCACCGGCACGCTTGTCTCGGGTGCCAATGCTGGTGTCCTCGTGGTCGGCAATCCTCTTGGCCTCACGGGCTTCCGCGGTGGCGACTCCTGGCTGCTCGTCAACATGGCTCCTGTGGGTGGTCCTGGTAACATCACTGGCAATTTGGGTGTTGATAACCCCGGCGTCTTCGATGGCCTCAATGACACGGCGCTCAATCTAGTGGCTACTCAGGTGGGTAACTTCAACCAAGTTTCCGGTGTTTACACCGTCATCGACACGATCACCGGTCTCCAAATGGCCAACATCATGGGTCAGTCTGTGATGTCTGCCGCTCAGGGCATGCTTGGAGACGTCAACGGCCGCCTGTTCTTCCTGCGCTCCGGCTACGGTGAGCGTGGTTATGATGGCAGCCTCAGCGCCTCCTTGGACGCCGGCGTGGAGTCGGGTGAAGGTGACATGGTCGGCAGCGATTCGGGCGAATGGCAGGCCTACCTCAACGCTAACTACAACAACGTCAAGGTTGACGCCGTTGGTGCCCAGCAGGCCGGTTTCGAGTCTGATACCTGGACCGCAGGTGTCGGCTTCGAACGCAGCGTCACCCCGAACATCACCCTTGGTTTCGCTGCCAACTGGCTGGAGTCTCAGCAAGACTACACCAATAACGTCGGCAAGCTCGACATGTCCGGCATCTCTCTGAGTGCTTATGGCTCCTACGTCCGCAAGGCGTTCTGGGCTGACGTGCTCTACAGCTTTGGCAGCTTCGACATCGAAACCAATCGTAATACGATTGGCTTCGGGAATGCCAATGGCCAAACCGATGCCATGACGCACGCGGTGCAGTTCAATACCGGCTGGAACTTCCGCTTCCAGGATAACAGCCTTGTCACCGGTCCGATTGTTGGAGTGGATTACATGCATGCAACCGTGGATGGTTTCAGTGAAACCAGCGGTGGCCTCGCAGCTCTCCGTTACAACTCGCGCAACTATGATTCCCTCATCTCGCGCGTAGGCTGGTCACTGAGCAAGAAGGTTGATACCGACTTCGCTAAGATCACGGCCCAGGTTCGCCTGAGCTATGAGCGCCAGAACATCAAGCATGACAATCAAACGAGCGTCAGCCTGATCAACCAGCCCTTCACGGCGAACTCTGCGGAACAGAACCTCGGCCAAGATTACATGGCTGCCGGTGCTGGTCTGAACTTCCAGTTCACCCCTCGGTTCGGCGTGCTGCTGAACTATCAAGGTCAGTTCTTCCGCCAGTCGGTTCAGGCGCACTTCGTCAATATCCGCGCAGGCTTCAGCTTCTAATCTCACAGTTTGTTGAGAGGCACGGGAGGCAGCACCGAAAGGTGCTGCCTCTTTTTTATGTGCTGGCATGGAGCCGAGAGACCCTCGTCAGGGCAGGCAGGTGTAAGCGCCTTCCTGTGACCCAAGGTTGAACCGCATTCTGATGGCAGTTGGCTTTTCCACTTTCTGCCCACATTCATGCTGATTATTTTCCAAGAATCCCTCCATTGATCTTTTCAACCAGCCCATTGCAGTCGAATCCACCTTATGTCCGACATCCGCGCCCTCGAACCTCTCGCTCTCTGGAACTGTTTCGCCGATCTGAATGCCGTGCCGCGCCCGTCCAAACGCGAGGAAAGAGTGGTGGCTCTTGTGCTTGCATTTGTCGAGCGTCATGGCCTCAGCTCGCTGCTCGACAGCGCTGGCAACGTGATCATCGGGTGCGCGCACGCGGCACGACACTCGGCGCGGACAACGGCCTCGGCGTGGCTGCGATCCTCGCCGTGTTGGCTTCGAAAGACCTCTCGCATCCGCCCATTGAGGCGCTATTCACGCTGGATGAAGAACAGGGCATGGGCGGAGCACTCGGATTGCAACCCGGCTTGCTCACGGGCAAAACGATGCTCAATCTCGACTCTGAGGAGGACGACACTTTCACCATCGGCTGTGCAGGTGGCGTGGATACGCTGGCGAGCCTCGACTACACACAAGCGGCGCACGGCCCCGAGGAGCCTTTCCTCGCCATCCACATCACCGGCCTGCGCGGAGGACATTCCGGTCTGCAAATCCACGAAGGCCGCGCGAATGCCATCAAGCTCATGGCACGCATCCTCTACGCCTGTGGTGTGGAAGTCGTTGCCCTTGCCACCCTGCGTGGCGGCAGCGCTCGAAATGCGATTCCGGCGCAATGCACCGCCCAGGTCGTCATTCTCGATCAGTCACGCTTCGATGAAATCTTCGCCAAGGAGGTTGAAGGCATCCGTGAGGAGTTCCGCCTCATCGAACCGAACCTAAGCATCACCACGCAGTCTGTGAAGCCTGAGCACGGCTACATTCCGACGATGGCCGATCATGTGCAAAAGCCCTTCGTCCTTGCTCTTCAGGCCGTAGTGAATGGCGTTTATCGCATGAGTCCGGTCGTGCCCGGCTTGGTCGAGGCTTCATCAAACCTCTCGCTCATCTCGCTTGGCAATGGTCACGCGGAATGGAGCGGCCTTCAGCGTAGTTCCGTCGATTCGAGCAAGGTAGATGTCGCACGGTCCTTTGCGGCCCCCTTTCAGATGATGGGCATGGATGGGATGAACTGCCCAGAGTTACGCCACGATGCAGGCTATCCTGGCTGGAGTCCCAGCGCTGAATCACCCATTTTGGAAAAGATGAAGACGCTGTATCGCGACCTCTTCGGCCATGACGTGAAGGTCAGCGCCTGCCACGCCGGCCTCGAATGTGGCGTCATCGCCATCGCCTATCCTGATCTCGACATGATCTCCTTCGGTCCGAACATTCACGAGGCACATTCCGAGAAAGAGTGTTGCAGCATCTCCTCCGTGCAGAAGTTCTGGAAGCTGCTCACGGCGACGCTGGCGGCGCTGTAGCCCCGCCTTCCACCCGCCCAGCCTTGCCCACGATGATGTGAATCAGGAATCAAAATGACTGAGTCACCGTGGCCAAGTGCGGTGAGCCTTGAGCATCACTTGGGAGCTCCGCTATCTGGTCACAGTCGGCTCTGCACGCAAAGCAGCCCTTTCGCGGCTCACACCCGGATCATGTCCTTGAGCACCTGCCAGTAGAGGAAGATGCAGCCACGCCAGGAGTAGCGGAACTCGCCGTTGCCAGTGGGTTCGATGACGCCAGCGGTGATGTTGTGGTCGATCTGGGCACTCATGTCCCGCTCAATGTAAGCGTGAAGGAATTCCGTGTCCTGAAGCGCTAAATGGTCGGCACCGACGCCCTGGCTGTGAATAAAATCCTCGTGACGGGCCAGCAGATCCTCAAAGGAGGCGGCATGCGTAAAGCGGTTCAGTTTTTGTTTGGGCGAATGCTTCATCGTGGCGGCGAAGGGGTAGTTCGTCGTCGTGAAGGTGGTCCCGTCTTTGGTCCGCGTGGTGAGGCTGACGTAGGAAAAGCCGAAGTCCCCCTGCTGTGCGAGAGCGACTGCGGCCTGCGTGCGCTGCTCCGCATGGTAAAAGAGGCGCATGAAGTGGTCCGTTTGGCTCCACTGCCAGCCGGTGTCTCCCACCTCGGTGAAGCCCGCGTCTTCGGCCTCACGACTCAGATCGTCCAGCTCGGGGAAAATCTCGCGGGAGGGGGGGAAGCGGTGCTTGATCTCGCTTTTGATGGGAAAGCGCAGCTTGCGCACTCGGAAGATGATCTCCAGCCACGGCATCATGAACCAGGCGCTGATGAAAATGCCTCCGCCAACGTGCGTGCCGGTCAGGAAATAGCCGCTCAGGTAGGAGGCCGCCAGCAGCGCGAGCCAACCGAGCTTCTGAATGAAGCGGTTTTCAAAGCTGCGGCACGCAATGGCGAACACGACCGCTGCCGCGACGTAAAAGATCTGCTGGAGAGTGGTTTCCATGATGGCCGCAGGGTTGGTCTGCGAGGTGCCGAGACTAAAGGACAACCTCCCACGAATCAACCCTGCATCCTGCCCGCCAGCCGTCCCTCCATCACCGCTCATCTCGCATGAGTTCTTGGTTCAGGAGGTTGCAATGCAGATGTGCCACGTCTCCATATGAGCCATGCATCAGCGTCAAAGACTGCTCATCGACGTCGGCAACGGCCGCACCAAGTTTGGCCTCGCCACCACCGAGACCATCCTCGAGCGCCGCGAGCATGCCACGCGAGAGCTCTCGCCTGATACCGTGCGCGAAGTCACCCAGGGCTGGGAATTCGATGGAGCCGTGATTTGCAGCGTCGTGCCGAAGGCGGTGCCCGCGTTTCGTGAAGTTTACGGCCCGCAGCTCATCGAACTGCGTCACGACACCAACATGGGCATCGGCATCCGTTATCCAAAGCCCGAAAGCATCGGCCCGGACCGCCTCGCGAACGCCGTAGCCCTCGCGCACATGCACGGCGCCCCTGGCATCGTCATCGACTTCGGCACCGCCGTGACTTTTGACATTCTCAGCGCCGACAAGTTCTACATTGGCGGCGTCATCGCCCCTGGACTGCGTTTGATGACCGATTACCTCCACGAACGCACCGCGTTGCTGCCACGCGTTGATTTGCGCGAGCCCACCAGCGCCATCGGCCAATCGACCGAGCAAGCCATCCTCGCCGGAGCCGCCATCGGCTACCGCGGCATGGTGAAAGGCATCCTGGAGGCTCTGAAAAAGGAGCTGGGAGCCAAGAATGCTCATGTCGTCGCCACTGGCGGCGATGCGGAGTGGATCATCTCTGGCATCGGCGAAAGCATTGTCGTGGACCCCGATTTGACCTTGCACGGGCTGCGTTTGGTGGGCAATCTCCGCGCCCCGCTCTGAGGCGGGTTGTTATGGCTGACTCTGCAAAAACCTCCATCGGCATCGACTTCGGCGGCACCTCCGTGAAACTCGGCGTTTGCCGTGGCGATGAACTCCTCGTCACTGACGAACCCATCCCCACCGCGAACTTCCACGGCCCCGCCGCACTGATTGGCGAGATGGCGGCCCGCGTCGCCAAGCTGCGGCAGACTTATCCAGCCATCTGCGCCATCGGCGTGGGTGTTCCCGGCCTGGTCGATTTCGATCATGGCTTCGTGCATGAACTGACGAATGTTCCCGGCTGGAAGCATGTGCCTCTGAAGGCCATCCTCAGCGAAAAAACCGGCCTGCCCGTGCTCGTCGAAAACGACGCGAACGCGATGGCCTATGCCGAGTTCCGCTATGGTGCCGCGCGTGGCCTGAAAAACGTCATCGGCCTCACCATGGGTACCGGCATTGGCGGTGGGATCGTTTTGGATGGCAAGATGTTTCGCGGCAGCGGCTTCGTCGCGGGCGAGATCGGCCAGATGAGCATTCATTTCGACGGCAAGCCCGGCCACTACGGCAATCTAGGCGCCTTGGAAAAATACACCGGCAACCAGCAGATCGCCGAGCATGCCGTGCAGCGCTACGCTGAGGCTGGCATCGAAAAAGACATCGCCGACTGCACGCCGAAGAAGATCGCCGATGCCGCGCAGGCCGGTGATGACATCGCGCGTCAGATTTGGGGCGAAGTGGCCGACTGGCTCGGCACCGCCATCTCCAGCATCGCGTGGCTGCTCAATCCTGATGCCTTCGTCATTGGCGGCGGCGTCGCGCAGGCCGGTGATCTGATCTTTAAACCGCTCAAGAACAAGGTGCAGAGCATGCTCAGCACCGTCGTGTGGGAGCGCTTGCAAATCCTTCCCGCCCGCTTCAGCAACGAAGCCGGCATCATTGGCAACGCGGCATTGGCTGCCGACGCGAGTTGAATCTCGCGTCCACAGAGCATCAGCCGTGCTTCAAAGCACGGTTCACCTGCTTGCGGAAGCCGTTGAGTCGCAGGGAACCATCAGCGAGCACCTCAAGCATCGTGTAATGGATGCCAGCGATCTGCTGGTAATCGTTGATGCGCCAGCACCATCACCGGGCCGCTTTCTGGGCTCAACTCAGACTCTAGCCAGGTGAGCAGCTCCGAATCCGGCAAGGCAAAGCGTGCTGTTTTGAAGGAAGGCGCGGCGGGAATTCATGATGCAGGCCATAACGATGGCAGGCGGACAAATCAGGCACCCAAAACATCCTTCACAAGCTTCATCGAATCAGCGAGGCACGCATGCGCATCTGGCGCATTGATTTAGGCTGAAATGCCCGAGAAAAAAGATTGCCAGGCAGAACCGCACCGGGTAAAAAATCCGAAATGCACTCTTTCCGCCACCTACACCTCTTGGCCGCTCTCGTTGCTGGGTTCTTTGTGCTCCCGGTGGTAGCGCAGACCAGCAGCACAGACAATGGAACCACGGGAACCACCCCTTCGGCCAGTGAGAATTCCGCCAGCAGCAGCTCTGGCGGCACGCTCATCCTGACCGGATTTACAACCTACGGCTCAAGTGGGTTCGTTAGTGCGCCAAACCGCAGCTTCAACACCGGCACTCTTGTCTTCAACTCGACACTGCAGTTCACGGCTGCACCCGAAGGCGCCACAACTCTTGTGCGGAATTCAGTGACATCCACAAATCGGATCAGCCCGGACAACACTACAGGCTCCTTGTCCGGCGTTAATCTTGCCAACCAAGCCAGCTTGGGAATGGGAACCCTCAACACCGGCCTCGGCTATTCCTTACTCTTGGGTCAAACATCTGCTCCCACGCTCGGCACATTCCCGCTCAGTTTTTCGACCGCTGACTACTCCGTATCCTTGCCGAATACCACGCCTGCCAGCCAAGGCAGCCTCGCAACCAGCACCAGCGCTATCGTCATCAGTCCCCCGACCTTGAACGTGAACGGGATATCCGGCCTCATCAAACAGGGCTCCGGCACACTCGCAGTCTCCACCGCCGGAATTCAGAACTTGGTGCTTGGCGGCACATTTAACACGATTAACACGACCGCCACGCAGATCAGCATGCAGGCCACGCCTGTCACCATCAGCAGCGGAACACTGGCTCTCCAGGGAGTGACGACGATCAACAGCAGCCTAACCCTACAAAACAGCGCGCTTCTTCGGGTGCGCATCAACAGCACGAACCCGGGAGACGGTTATGACCAGCTCAATATCTCCGGTGACGTCGCCCTCCAGGGAGATCTTGTCATCACCGCCGCCCCCAGTCTCCCTGCAGGAGCCTCTTTCACCATCCTGAACAAGACCAGCGCTGGTCCCATCAGCGGCACCTTCACAGGAAGACCCCAGGGCAGCGTCGTCATCGTCAACAACAACGATTTTATCATCAGTTACACCGGTGGGGACGGCAATGACGTCACCCTCACCGCTTTATCCCGTGCGCAGGCTTGGCGGCACCGCCACTTTGGAAAAACCGCCAACGCGGGCACCGCTGCGGATGATGCCGACTTCGATGGCGACGGCATCCCCAATCTCATTGAAAAAGCCTGCAATCTGGACCCGACCCAAGGCAATGCCCTGCCCGTCACCACAGCATTCAAAGGTGCCAGTCTGGAGTACAGCTACACCCGAAGTGTCGCAGCAGTCAGCGCCGGAAACATTTTCACCGTGGAATGGAACGACACCCTGGGCACAACCAGCTGGAGCAGCGCTGGCGTGACCGAGGAGGTGCAAAGCGATGACGGCACCACCCAGATCGTCAAAGCCCTCGTGCCGGCTGGCAGCAGCGGCCATCGCTTCATGCGGTTGAAAGTGACACCGGCTCCGTAAAGGCGCTCGGCACCACATCTCCCAAGCTTTTCGCGGCCTTCGTCTGCCTACGGCTCTGCTAGCACGTTCTTCACTTCTGGTAATTGCTGCTCGATGACACGCAGTGTTCTCGGCGTGTGGCCGATGTCGCCAATGTTCACCGTGTCCCAGGCGGATTGCAGGACGATGGTCTTGGGCTTGCCATCAGTGGCAAAAACGGAGCCGCCAAGTGCGGCGGTGATGGCGGAGATGAAGTGGCGGCGTGTGGGCATGGCTTGGCAAGCTTCTTGAGTCCATTGCAAGGCCTGTTTGGACACAAACAGGCCTGCTTTTCCAACGTCCGCCTTCAATGCGCCAACACCCGCTCCAGCCAGGCATCGACGACCGGAGTCGCGGGATAGGAAGGATCACCGAGGCGGCGATTGATCTCGGTGTGACCTTTGAGGCCGATGCCATCAAAGCCGCGCACTTCGGCAGGTGTTCCTGCTTTTTGCAAAGCGGACCCCAGCGCCCGCGACTGCGCTGCGCCATCCACACGCTGCACGTGCAGGATCAGAAACGCGGGCGCGTTGGGCGCGGCCGCATGATGCGTCGGCGAAAGCGCGAGCTGTCTTTCTTTTTCGCTGCCGAAGGCCTCAACGTAGGTGTCTTGCATGAAATCACCGCCTTCTGCGATCTGGCGCGGCACATCGTAACACGCACCATCGAGCGGAATGACGCCGCGCAACGATTGGGGTCCCAGCTCCGCCTGTTTTAGATATTTCATGTCCGTGCCGACGAGTGCAGAGAGATGCGCTCCCGCACTGTGTCCCATCAGCACGATCCGTGACGCATCAAAGCCAAGCGACTCGGCACGACCGATGAGAAAGGCGGTGGCGTGTGCCACATCCTGCGCTTGCTGCTCCACTTTGGCCGCAGGAACGAGCCGGTAGTTGATCGAAGCAAAGGCATAGCCCTGCTGGAGATAATGCCTCGGTTTTTGCTCGCCCGTGGCATTGCTCTTATCACCCCGCTTCCAGCCGCCACCGTGCACGAAGATTACCAACGGCGATCCGGCCTTCGTCGGCTTCCAGTAATCGAGCTTTTGCAGCGGATCTTTGCCATAGCTCAGCTCGACCATGCCAACAGCGTCTTTCCGTTCTGCCCTACGTTCACGCAGCCGTTCGAGCAACGGTCGTTGACCGAAGGCGGGAGTCATCAGGCAGCTGCAGGCGACGAGAAAGGTGAGCGATTTGAGAATGCGGTATTTCATGGGTGCGAGGGAGTGAGTCGCCTCATGAAATGCCGCTCCAAGGCATCGGTTACGCCAATTTTTGCCTATTTTGACATCAGGGCCTGGGCAGCAACTGCAGCGCATCAAGAATCACGAAACCATCGGTCTCTTGGTTCGTGAGGGTGATCGTGCTTTCGCCATCGAGTTCGACAGTGCCGATGCTGCGAAAGGCTTCGCCTGCGGGGAGTGGCTTCGTCTGATCGACTTGGATCTCGGTTTTACGGCCACCGCTTTCCATCGTCACGGGCACTTTCGTGGCGCGTGTCTCGTGGGCGGAGTAGGCCATGCGGAGGTCGTATGTTCCTGGTTTCGGAGCATTGAAGCGGAAGATAGCGATGGACTCTCCATCGCCGCGATTGTCATCATGCCGATAGCCAGTGCCGATGTGAGGTTTGAAGTTCGAAGAACGGCTCCATTCGCCCTTCAGCTCAGCTTGTTCGTCATCCAGCACGATGCCGGGAAGGGTTTGGGGGTCGATATTCACCGCGCCTTTGGGTTCGGGTGGCAGATCAGCGAGCACGGGTAAGTCGAGCACTTGTTTCTGCGCCAGCAATCGTTCACGCAAAGCCGGATACGGCAGCTTTTGCACGGCGAGGTTTTGTTTGGCGCTCATCGCCGCGGCAATGCCCGCGCTTTGGCCGAGGATCATCCAAGTCGGCTCCACGCGGATCGAGGAGATGCCCACGTGCGTGCAGGAAAGCGCCACGGGCACGAGTAGGTTGTCGCACTCGGCTGCCTTTGGTGTGATGGCGCGATACGGAATGTGATAGGCATAGCCATGTTTGCGGCCAGGGACCCGCACAGGCATGATGGTGCCTTCATTGATGACAAACTCCGCCGTGCCGACGCGCTGGCAATCATGCGAGTCGATGGGAAAGGATGAGACCACAATGGCGTCGTCCTTCTGCGGCTCCTGCATGATGTCTTTCTGCGAGACGATGTATTCACCGATCATGCGGCGGCCTTCACGAACGTAAAGCTGAGGCGACCAGTGATCGTAATCGGCGAACTCATCTTTGCAGAGGCCGATCTGTGCGTACTCCTCGCGAATCGCGGCTGGCACAGCGGGATCCGTGCTGAGGAAGTGATGCATCTCCAGCGTGTATTGTTGGTGCGCCTCCCAGATCGTCGCTCGACCAGCCTCATCGGCCTCGCTCCAGCCATTGCAGGCACCTACGAGGCCCATGGAGAACTGTTTCCCAATGCCGTTGTTCGCGTCGAACTTGTTCCCCGGCAGCGGATACAGATCCCACAGCAGATGCGGGCGCTTCTCCTGTGCGAAGTAGCGCCGCACGACTTCAAAACGCGCTGGATCGTAGCTCGTCGGCTTCGGAAACGGCACGCGGCTCGCCGGGTCTTTGGTGACGCAGAGGCGGAAGCTATAGACCATGACGTTTTTGTCGCCTGCCGCGTCGGCACCTGCATCCGCCGTGGTGATCAGCGGCAGAGGCTTGCCATCGGCTCCGAGGCCTGACAGGGCCATTTTCTTCTTGGGATACTGCTTCCCAGCCAGCGACTCGCCGAACTCCTTGCGGCCTTCCCGACCGATCGTCCAGCTTACTCCCGCAGCAGCCATCAAGTCCCCCTCGTAGGTGCCGTCGATGAAGACTTTGGCAGCGAACTCGCCCTCGTTCGCGATGAGCTTCGTGATGCGAGTGCCGTCTTTGCGCACGGATTTGAGCACGCACTTCGTCAGCACCTTCACCCCTGCTTCATCGAGCATTTCCTTCGTGATCTTCGCCGCCACATGTGGCTCATAAGTCCAGTGCTTGTGATCCTTCTCGCTCACCTTGTAGGGCAGTGTCACACTTCGTTGGTGGTAGTCTTTTTCGACACGCGCATGCCATTCTTCAAAGAGACCCAGCACCGTACTGCGCACCGTTTGATTGGAGTCGCTGAAGCAAAGGCCGCCCGTGTTGACGCCACCGACATGAGCGGTCGGCTCCAGCATGATCACCGAGGCTCCCTCACGCGCTGCGGCAATGGCGGCACAGAATCCACCCGGCGTGGCTCCATACACAATCACATCCGCCTGAGTGGCGGCACGTGTGGACAAACTGAGCGCGAGGAACAAGAAGGCGAAGCGGGTCATGGCCTTCAATAGGGCGCCGCTTTGCTGTTCTGGACATTATTTCCGTCCGCTCGGATGAACGATTGTGGAATCCCGCCGTGAGAAACCGCGAGGCTAGGGAAACTTACAGCACAAGCGCCGCAGCTAGCGATGCAGGATCAGGCAGTCGGATTCGATGTCGAGCATGATGTAGTGAAGGGCAAACCGAAGCGCTACCCGCTCAACGTCTTCTGCCATACGCCGAACATGGAGCGTTTGGCCGCGAGCGGTGTGCGCTTCAACAACTTCTGCGCCATGAGCGTGTGCTTACCACCGCGCATCTCGATCATGACCGGGCAGAATGCCGCGCGGCATCGCACCACCAACTGGATCAATCCCGACAACGCCAACGCTGGTCCACCAGGCCCACCGGAATGGAACTGGCAAGTCATTAAACCCGGCGTTGTCACGCTGCCAGGACTTCGCTCCGCGTGCCTTTGACGCTGCGGACCTCTCGAAGATCGGTTTCGACATCAATGTAGGTTGATTCCCCCGAGATGGCACGTCTCGCGATGATGTGAGAGAGTCCATATCCACGCTTGAACGCACGCTTAGCGTCCCCAGGGACGTGTTCGTGATGACAGAGTGTCGCGTTTTTTGCTGCCGGAAACCTCTCGCCGCAGACGCCAGAGATTTCGTTCAAGCTCCATGAACGTGCTTGAACCATGGCCGCATCACCCGGTCTTCGTGAGGCATTCCGTAGAATCTCCCGTTGTCTTCCCCTCCCCTCCCGCTACAGTTTGACTAGCGGGCCGCGCACAGGGATTGGAGACTTGAAAACCGATCCTGAGCCAAGCTCAAAGGATTAAATTTTGAGTTTTATGGGGACGTTTTCTCTTCCGGTGGTGCAAATTGGGTCGGTGTCGATGGATGGCACGGAGCCGGTGTTGATTCTCGGTCCATGCGTGATCGAGAGCGAAGAATTCATCTGGGATGTTGCCGAAAAGCTCGCTGCCATGGCCACGCAGCATGGCTGGCGCTGGATTTTTAAGGCCTCCTATGACAAGGCCAACCGCAGCGCGATTTCTTCTTATCGCGGTCTCGGCTGCGAGGCTGGGTGCAAGCTGCTTGCGCAGATCGGCGCAAAGCTGGGCGTGCCAGTGACCACAGACATTCACACCGCCGAGGAGGCGAAACTGGCTGCCGAGCACATCGACCTGCTGCAAATCCCGGCCTTTCTCTGCCGCCAGACGGATCTGATCATCGCCGCCGGTGAGACGGGACGTGCAGTGAATGTGAAGAAGGGCCAGTTTCTCGCTCCCTGGGATGTGAAAAACATCGCGGACAAGCTGGTGAGCGTCGGCTGCCAGAATTTTATGTTTACTGAGCGTGGCACGACTTTTGGCTACAACAACCTCGTGGCGGACATGCGTTCCCTCTACTGGATGCGCGAACTCGGCTATCGTGTGGTGATGGATGCCACGCACAGTGTGCAGCGCCCCGGCGGCCTTGGCACCGCGACCGGTGGCGATGGCAAACTGGCTCCCGTTTTGGCCCGCGCCGCCGTGGCGACCGGTTGCGACGGTGTCTTTATGGAAACGCACCCCGATCCGACGAAGGCCTTTTCAGACGGACCCAATCAAATACCACTCGCCCAGATCGCGGGCGTGGTGGAAACCTTGCGGAAGATACATGGCATCGTTCGTGACATTGCTTGAGCCGACGCGGCGGCGCGCCCTAGCCTTTTCCACCGTGCTTGGCGTGGTGGCTGGTCTCGTCGTGTTTGCCACTGGGCAGCAGCCGGCGCCAGCGGACTCCGGCATCAGCGCCTTCATGAAAATGGTACCGCTGGGGGCAGCAAGCAAAGGCGCGGTCATTCCCTCCTTCGACGTGGCCGGCAGACGCACTTCATTGATCACGGCGGAGGTCATCCGCCGTCTCGACGATGAGCGTTTGTATGCCGAGGGGCTGGTGGTGCAGATGTTCAACGCCGATCCGGCCAACAACCTCCGCATGGACCTCAAAACGGCTTTTTATCACATGACCGGCGGCGTGCTGCGCAGCCAGGAGCGCAGCCGCGTGAGCCGCGCGGATTTTCAAATCGAGGGTGACAATCTCGTCTTCGACACTTCCAAAAACCAGGGCCGCATGGCCGGAGACATCCGCATGGTCATCTTTGACACTGGCGCTATCAGCGGTGAGGAAAGACCCGTTCCGGCACCCCAACCTTCCAAATGACATGAAACCGCCGCTCATTTTCTGCATCGCCCTGCTCGCGTCAGGAGCTGGCCTTCTGGCGCAGGGGCCTAGCGGCCAGCGCCCGTTGCTGGATTTCCGCAAAAAGAAGGTGGATGAAAGCACGAAAGCCAAAGCCGTGGATGCCGCCAAAACGATCATTCAAGCCATTCCGGATGATTTGAAGGACAAGACCAAGGCGATGCTCACCGCGCCGGAGACGGCTGAAATGCGCAGCAAGGCGATGCAAGCCGCTCAAACGCTTATCCAAAGCAATTCTGCGGCAACAACGCCCACGCAGCCCTCTCCAGGCACGCCGGTGGTCGAAACTCCGCCCCCCCCTGCCGGACCCCAGCCGCAGCCACTCCAGCCGCTGAACCTGGATGAAGCTCCGAAGGCCTCCAAGGGCCAGATCGTCATCACCGCGCGTAAAAGCGCCTTCTTTGACGCCAACCGTGGCTACGGCATTTATGTGGGAGATGTGAGAGCACGCCACCCGCAGATGTACATTGAGTGCGAGGAACTGGAGCTTTACATGGCGAAGCAAGAAGGCGGCGTGCTCGGCGACTCCAAGCCCAAACCCGCCCCAGCAGCACCCGCTGCCAAAGATTCGGACATTCTCGCTCAGCCATCCAAAAAGTCCGGCGCTCAGGGCGGGAATATTGACAAGGCTGACGCCCGTGGGCCGATGGTTCTCATCGAAAAAATGTCCGCTGAAGGAGAACTGCAAGTCGGCCACTGCAAGCACCTCATTTATGACGGCAAAACCGGCAACAGCACCCTGCTGGACTGGCCACAGGTGCAGGCCGGAAACAAGCTCCACAAGGCCACCGAACCGGGCTGCGTCATGGTTATTGACCAGAAAGGTCTGCTCACCACCACCGGCGGTCATCAAACCATCATCCTCCAAGGACAGGACGCCACACCGAAAAGCCGCAGCGGCATGGCCCCAGCACCGCAGTAATCATGGCCGCTCGCAAAAAGATAACGCCTAAATCAACCGGCCAGGACAACTCGTTCTGCTGGGATGAACCCGTGCCCGCATCCTCCGCACCCGCCAGCAAGCCGGATCAGGTGGAGGTGCCTGATGGTGCCACCCTCCTGCACACCGAAGGCCTCAAAAAAGTTTATGATGGCCGTGCCGTCGTGAATGGCGTCGATATCGAAGTAAAAACCGGTGAAATCGTCGGCCTCCTCGGCCCGAACGGCGCTGGTAAGACGACGACTTTCTACATGATCGTCGGCTTGGTGCAGCCCAATGGCGGCAAGGTCATGTTTGACGGCAAGGAGGTCACCCAGCAGCCGATGTTCATGCGCGCGCGGCTGGGCATGGGCTACCTGCCGCAGGAGGAGTCCATCTTCCGCCGCCTCACCGTGCGTGAAAACATCATGGCCGTCATGGAGACCCAGCCTTACTCCAAAAAGGAGCGCGAGGAGCAGACGCAGTCTTTGATGGAAAAGTTCGGCATCGATCACGTCTCTGAAAACCTCGCCATCACCCTTAGCGGTGGCGAAAAACGCCGTCTCACCATCGCCCGCTCGCTCGTCACCTCGCCGAAGCTGCTCATGCTCGATGAACCCTTCAGCGGCGTCGATCCCATCGCCGTGAGTGAGATCCAGGATATCATCCGCATGCTGCGCCGTGCCGGACTGGCCATCCTCATCACCGACCATAATGTGCGTGAGACCCTCAACATCGTGGACCGTGCCTACCTGATCTTTGAGGGTCAGGTGCGCCGCCACGGCAGCAAAGATTTCCTCGTCAACGATGATGAGGCCCGCCGCCTTTACCTGGGCGAGGGCTTCACCATGTGATTTCCCAAACCAACCCCTAAAAAAGGACAACCACCATGCAAAAACACAACGTCAACCTTCCTATCATCGTCACCGCACGTCACATGGACGTGACCGACGCGATCCGCGAATACGCGCACAAGAAAATCGAGGGCCTTCATCTGGACTACCCGCGCATCATTGAGGCCAAGGTGATCCTCGACGTGCAGAACCACCACCGGCACATCGCCGAAATCGTACTTTTCTGCGCCGACCACATCGTCATCGAAGTGAAGTCCGTCACCGAGGACATCTACGCCTCCATCGACGAGAGCACCTCCAAGATCGCCCGCCGCATGCGCAAGTACAAGACGCGCCTGCTCAGAAGCCACCGCCCGCGGAAAGACGGCTCCATCCGTCACCTTGAGGAGCACGTTTTCCACCAGGAAGTCCTGCACACCGAGGAGGAGCACATCGAGCCTTCCTACGTCCACAAGGAGTCCTACAAGCTGCGTCCGCTGTTTGCGGACGAGGCCATCATGGACCTGGAAATCAGTGACAAGCCCTTCGTTCTGTTCCACAACCAGCAGACACACCGCCTCGCCATCCTCTTCCGCCGCAAAGACGGCGACTATGGCCTCATCGAGCCCGAGTTCAGCACCAACGGGGTGGCCAAGTAAGCGCTTGGGAAGGCAGATCAATCAAGAGGCGGCCTGGTTTCAGGCTGCCTCTTTTTTGTGCTTGGCCAGGTACTCGCGGCAGTTCTCCTCGCCCATGTACTTCGCCAGCAGGCGGGCATCTGTCTCCGTGAAATCCACCATGATGAGTCCATCGACCACGGAGGAGAAATCCTTGTCCACGTTGAAGCTTAGCAGCGTGGCATTCAGCTTCAGGTAATGCTTCAGCAGCGTGGGGATGCCCTTGCCGTCCGTCTCCAGGCTGGAGATGAGCGCGGAGCAATCGTCCACGTTTTCCAGGTCAGCGCTGATGAACTCGCGCATCATGCGGCGCGTACGCATGTAGCGGAAAGGATTGCGCGGCTTCACAAAGCTGGCGAGGTGCGGGTGCATGCGGTTATCCTGCAAAAACGCCACGATCATTTTCCGCGACAGGCTGCTGTAGTCCTTGCTGATGCTCACCGGGCCAAACAGCTTCTTGTACTGCGGATTACGTGCGATCCAGTGCGCGATGCCCTTCCACAGCAGCGGCAGGGATGCCAGGCTGCGCTGATAGGATTTGATGATGAAACTGCGCCCCATTTCCACCGCCGCCTCCAGGTTCGCGAGGAACGGCTTTTCAAAATGGAACAAGGTGTTCGTGTATAGCCCCTTCGGACCATACTCACGCAGGATCACATCCGCGCGTCCGAGCCGGTAGGCGCCTGCGACTTGCTCCTTCTCCTCATCCCACAGGATCAGGTGCTCGTAGTAGCGGTCATATTTGTCTAGGTCGATGTCATTGCCCGTTCCTTCCCCCACCTCGCGGAAGGTGATCTCGCGCAAACGCCCGATCTCAGGCAGCAGCGTGGGGATTTCATGAGAATGCGCCTGATAGACGGAAAGGCCGCCCTGACCCACCAAGCGTCCGCCACGCGCACGGATGCCGTCGATCTCCGCCACCATGCGCTCGTGCTGGATTTCAGACGGTGGAGTGCTGGCAATGCTTTCACCCTCGACGGTCAGCTTGACCGCTTCTTCCTTGCCCCGCTGATGCAGCACAAAAGTGTGGATGCGCAGATACCGTGTGAGCGATTCGTCATCCTCGAACTTCTTCAGCCGTGAATACGGGATGGGATTTCCCACACACATCGGCACTGGCGTGTTCGCCCGGTTGCAAAACTCCCGCAGCAGCAGGCTGGTGCGCAGGCGCGGATGGATCAGCCCGGCGGCATGAAACAGGGCGCTGTTTGAGCCTGGGAAGTACACTGGCAGCACCGTCGCCTGCGTGCGCCGCACCAACGAGCCGACGTGAGTGCTCCAAGTCGGCTCATCAACGCCGCGCCCCGGCTTGTAGGAGGCGACCTCACCTGCGGGAAAAATCACCAGCGTTCCGCCGCCACGCAGCAGGCGAATGGCCTCCTTCATCGGAGCCATGTTGCGTTTCGCGGCCCCTTCGCCCCCAAAGGGGTCCACAGGGATCACATGGCCTTCGAGCTCCTTCATCGCCAGCATCAGCGAGTTCGTCATCACCTTCAAATCGGGCCGGAACTGCGCCGCCCAGCGGGCGAGCATGATGGGATCAATGATGCCAAATGGGTGATTCGCCACGATGATCAGCGGCCCCTGTGGCGGAAACATAAACTCCGCCGGAAGATCCACCTCCTCTTGCAGCTTGAGCGCATGCGCGACCGCATCAAACCACGCGAACACCTTTGGGTGCTGCGGATGCGCACGGAAAAGCCGGGCGGATTCCTGATAGACCGCATCGAATCCGCGCAGACCCAGCGCATTTTCGACGGCAGGACCAAGCAGACGGTAAATCCGGCGCTGAAAAGGGGTTTTGAGGTGCTCGCTGAGATCGAAAACCATGAATGCGGTCAGAGGGTTGGGGGGATGACCTTCGCCATCCATCCTCTCGAATACGTTCCGATCAAGCAGCTTCCGCGTTTCGATTTTGTCATTCTTGAGAATGTGAAATCAGCCCAGCGCCTGCTGGATCTGTCCCATCCAGTGCTCCGCTCTTTGGGCAAAGCTCAGCTCATCCTTCTGATACAACACTCCCCGCGACACATTCACCAGCAGCGGCGCCTTCCGCCCGCTGCCCTTCAGTGCCGCCAGATCACCGCCCTGCGCCCCGAGTCCCGGAATCAGCAGCGGCACGTCAGGGATGTGATCCAGCACATCCGGCGCGGCATTCGTCAAACCGACCACCAGACCCGCCTGCGGATGCCCTTTCGTCATTTCGGCCACGAGTTCATAGACCTGGCGGTCGCCGGTCTTTTGCAGCTCAATGTCCTTCGCACCCGGATTTGAAGTCACGCCGAGCAGGTACAGGCCTTTGTCCGTGTATTTCAGGAACGGTTCCAGTGTGTCGCGGCCCATGTAGGCGTTCAGCGTCACCGCATCCACATTCATCACGTCAAAACACGCCTTTGCATAGTAACCCTGCGTTTCGCCGATGTCCCCGCGCTTCACATCCAGCACCACCGGGATGTCCTTCGGGATCTCCTGCAAAATCTCCTCCAGCATCTTCACCCCGCGCCAGCCCAGTGCCTCGAAGTAGGCCGAGTTTGGCTTGAAAGCGGCCGCAAATGGCGCGGTCTGCGCGATCACATCGAGAATCCACCGTTTCGTCGATTCTTCCGCGTTTTCAGCCCGTACATCGAGCCCCACGCAAAGGTTCGAGCCGGTTTGGGCGATGCGTTGATTCAGCTTGTCGAGAAAAGTCATGCGCCACCCACATGGCACGGCTTTTTGCTCCCGCCAAATCGAAGATTTGACGCTGCCCCGCCGCCCGCCATCCTGCCCGCCTTCCCGATGAGCCAAGACGCCGCTATCAAACCCCTCGTGGGCATCATCATGGGCTCCAGTTCCGACTGGCCCACCATGCAAAACGCCGCCCAGGTCCTGCAGGACTTCGGCGTGCCCTTTGAAAAGAAAGTCGTCAGCGCGCACCGCACGCCGCAGCTTCTTTACGATTATGCCACCACCGCCTCCCAGCGTGGTTTGAAATGCATCATCGCCGGTGCTGGCGGTGCTGCGCATCTGCCCGGCATGACCGCCAGCATGACGACCCTCCCCGTCCTCGGCGTTCCGGTGCAAAGCCGCGCCCTCAGCGGCATGGACAGCCTCTATTCCATCGTACAAATGCCCGGCGGCATCCCCGTCGCCACCTTTGCGATTGGCAATGCGGGCGCTTTGAACGCCGGACTCTTCGCCGTCTCCATGCTGGCGAACGAAAATCCTGATCTCGCCGCCAAATTGAAGACCTTCCGCGAACGGCAGACGCAAAAGGTGCTCGAAAGCCAGAAGGAACTCGAAGCTGAACCGAAAGCATGATGTTTCCGCCTCCTTCGACGATCGGAGTTCTCGGCGGCGGTCAGCTCGGGCGCATGCTCGCCCTCGAAGCACGCCGCGCTGGTTATCGCATCGCCATTTTCACCGATGAACCGCAGGGCTGCCCTGCTGGGCAGTTTGCCGACATCGAGATCAACGCCGCCTACGACGACACCGCTGCCCTGAACCGCTTTTTGCAGCAGGTCGATGTCGTCACCGCCGAGTTCGAAAACATCCCCGCCGCGTGTTTGCAGGCCGTCGAGGCCGTCAAACCGCTGCGACCCGGCTCAAAGGCCATCTTCACCACGCAGCACCGCGAGCGCGAGAAAAACTTCCTGCGCGACCAAGGCATCGCCTGTGCGCCGTTTCGCGTCGTCGATGATTTGAGCAGCCTCGAAGCCGCCGTGGCCGAACTCGGCCGCCCCTGCGTCATCAAAACCGCTGCCTTCGGCTACGACGGCAAAGGCCAGTGCAAAGTCACCGCTGAAACGAATCTCGCCGAAGCCTGGGGCGGCTTTGTCGGCCATCGCGCCGTCGTTGAACAATGGGTCAGCTTCGTTTGCGAAGTCTCCGTGGTCGGCGCACGTGGCACCGACGGCAGCATGGCTACGCATGGCTGCGTCGAGAACCAGCACACGCATCACATCCTTGATGTCACCATCGCTCCTGCCCGTGTGGAGCCGCAGATCATCGCGCAGGCCGTCGAACTGTGGCAAGCCGTCGCTGAAGGCCTCGATTACGTCGGCACCATGGCCGTCGAGATGTTCGTCACCACCGACGGCAAGGTCATCGTCAACGAAATCGCCCCGCGACCGCACAACAGCGGCCACTACACCATCGACGCCTGCCGCACGAACCAGTTTCAGCAGCAGCAGCGCGCCGTTTGTGGCCTCCCGCTCGGCGATGCCTCCCAGCACACGCCCGCCGTCATGATCAACCTCCTCGGCGACATCTGGCCCGCTCCGCTCATCCATCCCGACTGGTCGCCCGTGTTGAATCATCCCCGCGCCAAACTCCACCTCTACGGCAAACGCGAAGCTCGCCCCCGCCGCAAGATGGGCCACTTCACCGTCCTCGGCGAAACGATTGATCAAGCGCTCAAGGACGCACTCGCGATCCGCCGTGATTTGGGCATCGGCTGACTTTGAGGAATCTAAACTGGCAGTTTAGATTCCTCAAAAAGCCAGGACGGCCAAATCACAGCTTTTCGACCCTTTCACCCAGTTGTTTGAAGGAAACAACCTGCATGCCTTCCGCGATCGCGCGTGACGGGCTGGCCGCGCGCGCCGGACGATGCACCAGCGTGCAGCTCACCGCACGCTTCGGGCCGAAATGCTTCTTCCAGGCATCACTGAGACGACGCATGGGCACCACCATGTCAGGTTTGGTCGTGCGCGAAGCCTTTGCCTCGATCAAGTGCATGGAGCCGTTCTTGCCTGGCACCACGAAATCAACCTCTAGCCCCTGTTGATCGCGAAAGTAGTAAATCTCGCGGCGCTTGCCCGCGTTCACCTGCGCTTTGACGATTTCAGCGGCCACCAGTCCCTCGAAAATGCTGCCAAGAAACGGCGAGCGTTCCAGCTCCGCCTCCGATTCAATGCCGAGCAGGTGGCAGGCAAGTCCCGGATCAGCGATGAAGATTTTCGGCGAGCGGATGATGCGTTTGCCGATGCTTTCAAAAAACGGCGGCACCACGATGATCTGCGCCGTCATCTCCAAGATGTCGAGCCACTTGCCGATGCCTGGCACGCTCATGCTCAGCGGCGCGGAGAGATCGGTCTTGTTCAAGATTTGACCATGGCGTGTCGCCAGCAGCGACAGGAAACGTCGAAACGCGCCCAGGTCTTGAATGGCGGAGACCGTGCGCACATCGCGCTCGATGTACGTTTGCAGATACGAGCTGAACCACAGCCGCGCGGCCTTCGGACGCGCCACCACCTCCGGGTAGCCGCCGTTCAGCATCCCGACCTTGGGCGCTTCGCTCACCGCCAGCGGCAGGAGTTGCATCACCGCCGCACGTCCGGCCATGGACTCAGTCACGTTGCGCATCAGGCCGGACTCCTGCGATCCGGTGAGAAACCACTGCCCCATCTTGCGCGGGTTCGCGTCGATGCGGCTGCGCACATAGTTGAAGACCTCCGGCAGGTGCTGGATCTCATCGAGAATCACCGGCAGCTTCACGCCATCCAGAAAACCCTGTGGGTCGTTGCGGAAGCGGGAGATGATGTCCGGATCTTCAAACAGATAGTATTCCGCCTTCGGCATCAGCTTGCGCAGCAGGAAGGTTTTCCCCGAGCGTCGCGGCCCGGTGATGACCACCGCAGGGAAATTTTTCGCCGCCGTGAGCAGGTGTTTTTGGATGTTTCGCGTGACTGCCTTCATTTGAGGAATCTAAACTGGCAGCTTAAATTCCTCAAACTCGCATTTACACACACTTCAGTGTTTCTTCTTGGTTGATCATTCCCAAGCCAAACTCCACCTCCACGGTAAACGCGAAGCCTGCCCTCTCCGCAAAATGGGCCACTTCACCGTTCTCAGTGACACGATTGACGAAGCGCATAAGGATGCGCTCGCGATTCGGAAGGCGCTGGGAATGATGCAGACTAGCGCAGCCGTTTTGTTTTCAAGCGTTGCGCAAAATGCACTAGCGTGACGATTTCCAACTCATCGAGCAGCACGCGGTAAATGATGCGGTAGGACGCCACATGAATCTCCCGTACGTCCAAATCGGGTGCCTCATGCACCGGATGCCCTGCATGCGGATGAAGCGCGAGAATGTCCGTGCCTTCGATGATTCTGGCTGCCATGCGGTCTGCGTAAATCGCCGAGCCTTTGGCGATATAGGCCCGCTAGGGCACGCAAATCCTTCCGGGCCTGACTGGACCAGAAAATGTTCATGCCACGCCGAACTCACGTTTGATGCTGGCATGTGAATGCCGCCGTCCGGCGTTCAAGTCAGCAAGGCCAGTCTCGATTTTCTGCCGCACATAAATCTGCTGCATCACATCGTCCCACGAGGCCGAAGCCGGCAGCTTGTCGATCAACCTGCGGGCCTGGGTCTTGGCACTGACAGTTCTGCTCTTGGTTTTCATGAGTTCAAAGTGCCTTTGTTCGCCCATTTCTCAAGATCACACTTCAACTTAACAGAGGCAGCAAACAGGCGCTGCGATATTCATCGGCAGGTTTCGAAGGGGATCGTTTCGGCAGTGATCTGGAACTTAGACTGGAGCCATTCACGAATCTGCCACGCGTGTCGAAACGTCATGTGACCGCCATCGCTGTTCGTGAGGACGCGCGTGGTTCCATTTACAATGACCACAAGATAACACTCACGGTCGATGCGCTTGATCGCTAGACTCTCAAAGGTTCGCGATCTGAGAGCGTCTTCGACTACTGTATCGCTTTTAGTCATTCAAGATTAGAACACACAAGTGAGGACTGACCAATTGTCCCAAAATGGAAAAAACCTCACACCGTCACCCAGCTCTTCGCCTTGCTGCTTGCGAGAATGGCCTCGCAGAGTTTGACCTCGTGGTGGCCGTCTTCGGCGGTGGCGAAGAGGGCAGGGGTTTTCTTGCCGCTGGCGATGTGCTCGTAAATGGCGCGGTAGTGCATCTTGTGGCCATCGCTGAAGCCTTCGGCGTGGCCGGGCGGGTAGTCGGTGAAGTTGGCGACGTCTTCGAGGAAGCCGGGCGTGCCGCGCTGCATGATTTGATTCGGTTCATCACGACGACCGACCTGGATCTCATTCGGCTGCTGCAAATCCCAGCGCACGCTGCCCTTCGTGCCGTAGATGCCGAAACTGAGGCTGCATTTCCAACCGGCGGCCACCTGCGAGATGCTCGCATTCGCATGCACACCGTCGGCATAGCCGTGCTTGGCCTTGCCGAACTTCAACAGCACGCTGCCGAAGTCTTCGGTATCGACCTTGTAGTCGATCATCTTCTTCGGATCGACCTTCGCAAAGGTCTGCACCTCGCCTTTCGGGCGTTTGCGCGTCTTGTGGAAGGTTTCGATGTGGGCAAAGACGCTGTTGGGCTTTGATCCGAGCACGAAGCTGACCGCGTCGATCCAGTGCGTGCCGACATCGCCCACCGCACGCAGTTTGCCGCCCTCACTGGAGAGAATGCGCCAGTTGTAGTCGGTCTCATACATCAGCCAGTCCTGGAAGAAATGGCCTTGGACGTGCATGATCTTGCCGAGATCGCCACGCGCCACCATCGCGCGCATTTGCAGGATGGCGGGGAAGAAGCGGCACATATAGTTCACCGCGAAGACCGGCCCCTTTTTGCCGCCTTTCTTCACCGCTTCCACCACCTTCGCCGTGTCAGCCGCCGTCATGCCCAAAGGCTTCTCGCAGATGACGTGCTTGCCCATTTCGAGTGCGCTGAGGCATTGTTCGACGTGAACCCGGTTTGGCGAGGTGATGTGAACCACATCAATGTTCGGTGAGGCATACATCGCCTCGTGATCGTAGTCGCCGTAGATTTCCGGGATGCCCCACAGCTCACCGACATGACGTGCGCTTTTGGTGGAACCGCAGATGCCGTTCACGGTGACGCCAAGACGCTTGAGAGCCTCGATGTGAACCGGGCCGATAAAACCTGTGCCGATGATGCCTGCGCGGAGCTGGTGGAGTGGGGTCATGAGACGCTGATGAAAGGGCGGTCACCATGCGCGGTCAATCACAGATGCGACGGTCGGCGGTCCTGAGAGACGGATTCTGCCGCTGGCAAAGGCCAAGGCAGGCACGGAAGTCGCGGCTGCTGAGCTGCCGACTCAGGCTAGTCCATGGAGTAAGCACCCGACGGGCCGGTTTTGAAAGCAACTCCGAAGTTCTGCTTGTAAGTAGCTGTTGAGGAAGCTGACGGCCAATTCGCGTCGGAGTTGGTGGCATCGGTGAAGCAGCCGCGAGGATGAGCAGGTTATGAATCATCACGAAGGTTTAGGAGATGATAAACCTTCGTCCCCTCCCCCCTGAGCAAGGCTAAAATTCTGATTCTGTGTGATGGATCTGTCAGACCTCCTTACACTTCGTTGGTTCTGGGCATGCAATATGAGTCGAGCATGCCGCTTGCTGCTTGGGACCACTGCGCTAGCCTCTTTGCATGGCCACCATCCGTCACCCCGCCCTGCCTGAGGGCGTACAAATCAGGTTCAACCCCCGGCTGATTCTTTTCGGCGTCGGCGCTCTGTTTGTGCTCATCGGCCTGTTTTCCGGTATTTACCAAGTTCCTGCCAACTCCGTGGCGGTGATTCAACGCTTTGGCGGTTACCTGAAGACCGCGCCACCCGGTCTGCATTTCAAGCTGCCTTGGGGCATCGACAGTGCCATCATCGTTGAGGTGCAGCGCCAGCAGAAGCTGGAGTTTGGCACTGCCACTCAGGGGGCCACCAATTTTTACCAGTACACCGAATACGAGGAGCAGCAGCAGGAGAAAAACATGGTTACAGGCGACCTGAACGCCGTGCTTGTCGAGTGGGAGGTGCAGTACCATGTGGAAGATCCTGTGGCCTACACCTTCAACTTCCGCGAACCACTGGCCACGCTGCGCGATCTCTCTGAGGCAGTCATGCGCGAGGTCGTGGGCGACCGCACCGTGGACGAAGTGCTCACCATCGGCCGCCAGGAGATGGAGCAGAAGGGCTTGGAGCGTCTGCGCACGCTGGTTGACACTCTGAACATGGGCCTACGCATCGACCTCATCCAGCTCGGCAATGTGAATCCTCCCGCGATGGTCAAGGCCAGCTTCAACGAGGTCAACAGCGCTCAGCAGGAGAAAGAATCCGCCATCAATCAGGCCAGCGGCGAGTACAACCGCGTCGTGCCCAAGGCGCGCGGCGAGGCCGTGCAGAAAGTCAGCGCCGCTGAAGGCTACGCGACGAAGCGCATCAACGAGGCCGAGGGCGACGCCTCGCGCTTCAATGCCTTGCTGGCCGAATACAAAAAAGCGCCCGAAGTCACCAAAAAGCGCATGTATCTCGAAACCATGTCGGAGATCCTGCCCACCGTGCCGGGAAAGATCATCCTGGATGAAAATGCCTCCTCCTTCCTCCCGCTCATGAACCTGCGCCAGCCCGCGCCGCAACAATCTCCCGCCCCCGCCGCTCGATGAAATCCACTCTCGCTCTCATTGTCTCGCTCGTGCTCTTCATCGTGCTGAGCTCCGGCTTTTACACCATCAACGAAACCGAGCAGGTCATCGTCACCCAGTTTGGCAAGCCCGTGGATGAGCCGGTCACCCAGGCTGGCCTGCATTGGAAGACGCCCTTCATCCAAACCGTCAACCGCATCGAAAACCGCGTGCTGGAGTGGGACGGCGACTCCACGCCCATGACTACGAAGAATAAGGTTTTCGTCATGGTCAATGCCTTCGCCCGTTGGGAGATCTCCGACCCGCTCGTCTTCTACCGCCAGCTCACGGATGAAAGCCGCGCTCTTTCCCGCCTCAACGGCATCATCGGCAGCGAGATGCGCATCGTCATCGCCAAACACGACTTCATTGAGGCCGTGCGCACCACCAAGGACCGCAAAGTCGTGCGGGACGGTCCCGCTCCAGACGCCGGTGCCGCCATTTCCACCGCTGAGGCGCGCATCGGCGTGCTGCCATCCATCAGCAAAGGCCGTGGCGAGTTGGAGGCCGAGATTTTCGCCAACGCCGCCCCGAAAGTGAAAGAGCTCGGCATCAAGCTGCTCGATGTGCGCCTCAAGCGCATCGACTACGACCCTTCCGTCAGTCACTCCATCTACCAACGCATGATCAGCGAGCGCAAGCAGATCGCTGACCGTTACCGCTCCGAAGGTGACGGTGAGGCGGCCAAGATCAACGGCGAGCGCGAGCGTGACCTTGCCACCATCGAGTCCGAGGCCTACCGCCAGGTGCAGGAACTCGAAGGCACCGCCGACGCCAAGGCCACCGAGATCTACGCCAAGGCCTACAACCAGACTCCTGATGCCGCTCAATTGTTTGAGTTCAAGCAGACGATGGAGGCTTACAAAAAGCTCATCACCAGCGACACCACGATGGTCTTCACGACTGAAAGCGAGTTGTTCCGTTATCTGAAATCCAGCAACCCCCAGCCCAAAGCCGCCGCTGGTGCGAGCCTGGAGATCACCCCCTTGAACAAACTGCCGACGCTGCTGGAAGTGGGGCGGTGATTTCTTGGATCCCCCCGGGATCATTTCAAATCACGGTTGAGGCTTCGGCGCAGGCAGTGGGAGGGCGTCGGGTTCAAAGTCGAGCACGTCTTGATGAGTGCGCAGGGCTTGGCGGGCTTTGTTAAAGAAGGAGCTGAGGTCCTCGGCGTTCATCTGCTGCTTGTCGTCGATGTAGGCGTGCAGTTTTTGGATCTGCGCGTCAGCGTCGAGGTTCACAGTGGCCATGGTACGCTGGGCGGAGGTGTAGGCGGTGGTGAACTTGCCCTGGGCCTGCTCGAAGGCCTCCTTGGCACCTTCTTGGCGGGCGTATTCCTTCTCCTGCTCACGGAACTCCTTGCTGAACACACGCTTGAAGAAACCGCCCTTCGGTTTCGCGAGTTGTTTCGAGGCTTGGGCCTCAAAATATGCGGCTAACTCTTGAAACTCCTGCATGGGCTTCTGATACTGCTTTTTCAAGTAACCGAGGCCGGTGGTGATGATGGTGAGCTTCTCCACCTCGGCCTTCGAGAGCGCCTGACCGGCCTTCACTTTGTCCTCCAGCAGGTTGATGTATTGCAGGGTGGTCTTATTGCCCTCGAAGATGTTTTCAAACTCCTTCGCGGCGGTGGCCAAGCGCTGGCGCTCGCCGGAGCGCAGGGTGTCGATCTTTTTCTCGTGCTCGTCATTGAGCGTGGTGATCATTTTCTGATGCTGCGCGGACTGCGCGTCGAGCGTGCGCTGAAACTCGGTTTCCTTCGCCTTCAAATCGTCGGCGTGAGAGATTTTGATCTGCTCCATCTCGCCGCGCAGGGCGGTGAGTTCGGAGCGTGATTGGAAAAGGAACCAGCCCAGCACGCCGGAGGCGAGGAAGCTGAGCACCAGAAGCGCGGAGAGGTTTTTGAGGGCAGTCATGACAGTGGAAGAGTTTCTCAGACGGCAGCAGGGCGCAACGGCATTCAATACACACGTTTTGTGCCTGCCATCCTGGGTCATGCATGCCTTTGAACTGCGCATCAAGCCGGAATCCTGTTAGGCATGGCTTAAATCCCGCGTCTTCTTTCCCCGATGTCCACCGCCGCCCGCCCCTCCATCGTCCGTCATCAAATCCTCGCCACGGCGACCATGGTGGCCTTCCTGATGTATCTGGACCGCATCTGCCTAGCGCAGATCATCACCTCGGACTCGTTTCAGCAGCACATCAAGCTGGAGGGGTGGCAGATCGACTGGGTGAAGGGCGCGTTCTTCTGGGCCTACGCGCTAGCGCAGGTGCCTGCAGGCTGGTTGAGCGACCGCTTTGGCGCACGGGCGCTGATCTGCCTCTACATCGCGACATGGTCGGTCTTCACAGCGCTGACGAGCTTTTCCCTGGGCTTCACCACTCTGCTGCTGGCTCGGCTTGGCTGTGGCCTCGCGGAGGCGGGCTATTATCCTGCCAGCAGTGGCCTGCTGACGCGCTGGGCGCACATTGAAGGGCGCGGCTTTGCCAGCAGCCTGATCTCCTGGGGTGGGCGCGTCGGTGGCGCAGTGGCCCCAGGCCTGACGGCGTTTGTGATTCTCAGATCCGGCGACTGGCGCTGGGCTGGCTGGCTTTACGGTGTGATCGGCATCGTCGTGGCGGTGTGCTACTGGCGTGTGTTCCGTGAGCATCCGCGTCTGCACCCGCGCTGCAATGACGCAGAGATCGCACTGCTGGCGGAAGGCCGGGGCGAGTTTCTGCCGGTCAAAGACCCGCCGAAGCGCTTTCCTTTGCTCACTGCCTGCCGCAGCAAAAACCTCTGGATGGCGAACGGTGTGCAGTTCTTCACGAACATTGGTTGGGCCTTCTTGATTCTCTCGCTGCCGGACTACCTCAAAAAGGTGATGCATCTCGACGATGGCATGACGGGACTGATCACCACCGGGGCGCTGACCATCGGCATCGCCGCGCTGCCCCTGGGCGGTATGCTGACGGACCAGATCTCCCGTAAGCATGGCAAACGCCTCGGGCGTATGCTGCCGATGTCGGTGACGAAATTTGCCGCCGCCGGTTGCTATGTGCTGGCGCTTTACACCGACACAGCCTGGGGCATGGCGATCATGTTTGGTCTTGTCGCCTTCTTTGCCGACATCGGCCTGCCGGCCATGTGGACGCTGATGCAGGACATCAGCGGGAAGCATCAGGCGCAGCTCTTTGGCTGGGGTAACATGTGGGGGAACTTCGGCGCGGCGATTCAGCCGGTGATGTTCACCGCCGTGTTGAAGGCCTTCGACACGAACCACGACTTCCATGAGGGCGTGTGGCTGTGTGCGGTGGCCTTTGTGCTGGCGGGTGTCTTCGCGCTGTTCGTGAACGCGGAAAAGCCCGTGACGCCGGTGGAAGCCTAAACTTCCAAACCCACATCACGGGCTGCAAAATCAAAGAGAGGGAAGGAACGGCTTACCAGCCGCCTTCTTCGCCACCACCGTCACGACCGCCACGGCTGCCGCGGTCAAAGCGCTTGCCACCGCCGCCGCCGCCGCCTCCACCAACGTAGCCGCCACGGCCACCACCGCCGCCGCCGCCGCCGCCGTAGCCTCCTCCACCACCGCCGCCACCGCCGCCACCGTAGCCGCCACGGCTACCGCCGCCGCCACCACCCCCGTAGCCGCCACGGCCACCGCCGCCGCCGCCGCCACCGCCTGGGCGTTCTTCACGCGGACGGGCCTCATTGATGCCGAGCTTGCGGCCTTGAAATTCCTGGCCGTTGAGCGCGGTGAT
The DNA here is from genome assembly GCA_026397635.1 of Verrucomicrobiota bacterium. Taxonomy (GTDB): domain Bacteria; phylum Verrucomicrobiota; class Verrucomicrobiia; order Verrucomicrobiales; family Verrucomicrobiaceae; genus Prosthecobacter. The sequence continues at coordinate 82,799 of JAPLUL010000009.1, forward strand.
CACGGCCTGCATGGCTTCAGGAGTGTCCATCGTCACGAAGGCAAATCCGCGCGGACGGCCGCTTTCGCGGTCCATCGGCAGGAAAATGTCAGAGACGGTGCCGTATTGGGAGAAAAGCTCGCGGATGTCAGAATCCGAAGCCGAGAAGGGCAGATTGCCCACATACATCTTGGTGTTCATTGCTTTATTAGGTTCGATCACCCACTTCCAGATCAAACTCATGCACACCACCGCTGAAATCACCTGATGAACAACTGAGCCTAACCCTTCACAGGTGACTTGAGAGCGCTTTATCGCCAGAAACGAGCCAAAGGCAAACGAATCTTTCTCACGGTTTCGCCAGGGCCATGGCTGCTAGTTGGGCCATGCGCAGCCGCGCCTCTGCCTCTACCGTGGTGAGCCCTGAGGCAAGCGCGGGCACGATCTGGCAGGCAAGGGCAAGGCGGTTCATGGCTCCTTCAGCTTCCCCTCCACATAGGTCAGGATGCGGCCCACTTTGTCGGCATCCTGGGCCTCCTTGGCCTCCTCGAAGGCCTTTTTCGCCTGAATCATCTGCCGCATCAGTGGGAGAGAGATGATTTCCTGCCCGGCGGCCTGCACCGCTTCAAAACGCTCACGGAGCGATTCGAGATCGGCATTGCCAGTTTCGAACTTCGAGAAGTCCACGACCTCATCCTCGGCCTCCAGCTCCTTGAAGCGCGAGTCTTCGATCAGCTTGTCTAAGGCGGTGTCCGCGGCAGCGAGATCGCCGTTTTTGATCAACGCCTCGATCTCTGCACCGCGTGTCTTCATGGCGTCCGTCGGTGGCACGCCGAGCGCTTCCACCGCCGCACGGAGTTTGCCCGCCTTCGCCCTCACGGGAGATTCAGCGCCGCTTTTCGCCGCCATCTTCGGTGGACCGAGCTTTTGGGCTTTTTGCAACTGCTCCGGCGTCAATACATCACGCACGCCGATCAAGATGCGCAGTTGCAGTTGTTTCACGGCAGTCTCGGCCTCGATCAGTTTCGTGAGCTGGGCACTCGCGGCCTCGGCAGTGGTGGTGGTGTCCTTGAGTAGGTCATTCAGCGCTTTTTGCTGCTCCTTCACTGCCTGTTCCAGTGGCTCGGCCTGCTGGCGGGCCGCGCTGAGTTGGGTGTTGAGCTCGGACTGCTGCTCTCCCGAGAGCACGAGTTCTTCACGCAGCGAGGTGATCAAATCAGGGTGCAGCAGGCCACTTTTCAGCCAGTCTTCGACATGGGCGGCGTGCAGACTAGCGGTCACGAGCAGTAGGAGGGAGCAAAGGATGGTTTTCATGGGATGTGCAGGTTGAGGTGGGTTGGCAGTAGGAAATCGGAAGGGGCGTCAAAAGCGCTCAAGGAGGGTTCTAGGCTGGCGAACAATGCTCCCGGCGTTGAATCTAGCAGCGGGGGCAGTTCGCTCAGTTGGGCGTCGTGTTTGAGTGGATCAGCAAAGAATAACGACACCGCGATGACGCATGCCGTTGCCAAGGAAACCGGAATCCAGCGTAACCAGTGGCGCTGCGGCTTCAGCGGACGATTCAATAGCTCAGGACGCCATGCCGGGGCGTTTTCGTGATCGCACTGGCGTTGCTGGGCGTAGATCGAACGAAGGTCGTGGTCATTCATAAGGTGATTCGGGTTGCAGCAGCGACCGCAGGCGCGCCTTGCCGCGTTCGTAGTGCTGGCGTGCGGAGCCGATGCCCACACCCATGACCTGTGCTGCTTCCTGGATGGTCAGGTCTTGATAAAAAACGAGATGCAGCACTTCTGTCTGGCGAGTGGGTAGTTGTGCGAGGCAACGGCGCAGCTCCGCATGGCGTTCGTCTTTCTCCACCTGACGTGACGGTGCTGGATGGTGCTCTTCGACGAAGATGGCGAGCAGTTTGCCCACCAGCGACTCGCGGTAGCGCTGCCGCCGAAACTCCTCGTGCGCGGTGAAACGGATCACGCCGAACCACCAGGTTTTGAAGCTGGAGCGTCCGTCGTGGGAGGCACGTTCCTGCTCGAGTTTGAGATAGGCGTTTTGCAGGACGTCCTCCGCCTGCGCCTGAATGCCCGCACAGCAATGCAGCGCCCAGCCAAAGGCGTCGGGATGCAGAGCTTCGAGCTGGTCGGCAAGGGCGCGTTCCATTCATTTCCCACTGAGTGACGCGGGTCGTGGGCATGTATGACACGCAGATGGAAAAAAGAGGAACCCGAATGTGCACGAAATAGTTCGAACCCAATCCGACCTGACTGCATTCGCGAGAATTTACGCATACTCACGTTTTGGTCAGGGGATCAAGCATCCAAGCTTTCCTCGCCTTCGGCTCCATCGCCGACACGAAGAACCTCAGCTCTGAGCATCCCGAAATCGCCACCAAACTCACCAAGCTGCTCGCAGATAGCATCGCCAACGGCCGCAGCACACCCGGCGCAAAACAGGCCAACGATGTCGGGATCATCATCTTCAAATCCAACCAAGCCAAAGCCGCCAAAGAATAACCATGAAACTCCTCTCTGTGATCCTCTGCACTCTCTGTGGTGCATCGCTTGCCGCCGACAAACCTGCGACAACCAAAGCCAAAGGTGGCCTCGGCGCCGATGCTCCAGCCGGAAAACCCTACATCTACAAGACTTCTGCCGGGAAGCCGCGCCAGTTGGAGATCTACTTCCCGCCGAACCACGATCTCACGAAAGCGAAAGCCCCTGGCATGATCCTCTTCCACGGCGGCGCTTGGGGCGGTGGCTCGCTGGGGCAGTTTCGCATCGCGTGTGCCTATTTTGCCAGTCGCGGACTCGTCTGCGCCACGGCGGAGTACCAGATGCTCAGCAAGGCCGATGCTGCGAAGCTCCCCGCAGGCGAAACCCGCAAGCGCGTCTGCGTCACCGATGCGAAAAGCGCGATTCGTTGGTTCAAACAGCACGCGAGCGAGCTCGGTATTGATCCGCAGCGCATCATTACTGGCGGTGGATCGGCAGGCGGGCATATCAGCGCTCTCGCCACGATGAATCCGGGTCTGAACGACCCCGCCGACCCGAAGGACATCGACACCAGCGTCGTCGCTTACGTGTGGTTCAATCCCGCCTTCGCCACCGATGACGACAAAGACCCCGAAATCGACATCCTGCGCCATCTGAAAGCCGATCTGCCACCTGCGATTGCTTTCTTCGGCGACATGGATGGGTGGAAGAAAGGCTGGGACACCGCCCACGCCAAATGGAAGTCTCTCGGCACCAAAACCATCGATCTCCAGATCGCGCCCGGCCAGTCGCACAGCTTCTTTAACAGCGGCCCGTGGCAAACCGTCACGCTCATCGCCGCCGACCAATTCCTCGTCAAACAAGGTCTCCTCACCGGCGAACCCACCAAGACCATGCCCGCGAGCGGCGAGAAGCTCGTTCCTACGCCTTGACCATCACTCCTGGCGCGGGCGCGGCATCTTCGGCCTGAACGGCAAAGATGTGATGCTCGACCCCGAGGGCACGCTCTGGCAGCTCGGCGAGCACGCGCCGGTGAAGGTCGATGTGAGCTAATGGAACGAATACGTCATCCTCGCGCAGGGAAACCGCCTCCAGCACTGCATCAACGGCCAGCCCACCTCCAAGCTCATCGACCACCACGCCGACAAACGTACGCTGGAGGGCCTGCTCGCCATCCAGCTCCACAAAGGCAACCCCAACCGCGTCGAGATCAAAGAGATGCGGCTCAAAGTGCTGCCGGTGGTGCCATTGAAGAAGTGACCGAACTGGGCGAAGCATAGTAGCCCTCTCGCTCCGCGAGAGGAGCTCAGCGCTCCGCAAACACGGGCGTTTCCGAACTTCGGATGTCATCCTCTTCGGCGCCAGCCTTCCGCTCATCTTGCGGAGCAAGATGGCTACTTGGCTTGCGCCATTTCGTGATCGTCATAGCATCGCGGCATGCGTTTCTTCGATCCCAACGACGATTTGCTCATCACCCAACGCAAGCTGCCGCATTGGGCGCAGGACGGTTGTATGGTCTTCATCACCTGGCGCACGGCGGACTCCATGCCGAAGGATGTTCTCGAACCTTGGCGGGCGGATCGCAATCGCTGGCTCGATGTCCACGGCATCGATCCCACCCAAAAAGGCTGGAAGATGCGGGTCCAAGAACTTCCGCCCGACTTGATGATCGAATACCATGATCGCTTCACCACCCGCTGGCATGAGTCTCTCGATTCGGGGCATGGCGCTTGTTTTCTCGCGCAAACCGAGATCGCAGACCTCGTGTCCGACAGTTTGCTGCACTTCGATGGCGACCGCTATGCGATGTTCGACTTCGTCATCATGCCGAACCACGTCCATTTGCTCGCCACGTTCCCCGACAAGGCGGCGATGGTCGAACAATGTGATTCATGGAAGCATTTCACGGCCCGGCAGATCAATCGTCGTCTCGGCACTCAAGGCCGTTTTAGGCAGCAAGATGCCTTTGATCATCTTGTGCGGCACGAAGGCCAGTTCCGACGCCTGCGTGACTACATCGCGCAAAACCCGCTCAAAGCGGGTCACCGAGCTGACCAAGCGCGTCATTGGAGCAAAGCAAAGTAGCCCTCTCGCTCCGTCGAACCGACCGAAGGGAGATAGCCAGCCAAAGGCTGCCCGAAGGGTGAGCGCAGCGAAGCAAAGGAGCAAGGCGCGTCAAAAAAGCCGGAATGCTATCGAGTTCGGCTGCGTTGTGGCCTTGCGTGAGTCCTCGGCTCATCTCGCGGAGCGAGATGGCTACTTGGCTCACGCCGATTCGTTGCCTTTTCATCCTATCTCCATGCGCCTCCTCCTCTGCCTCTTCGCCCTCAGCTCTTCGCTCTGCGCCGCTGCTTCGCAGCCAAACATCATCATCCACTTCATCGACGACCTCGGCTACGGCGACATCGGTCCCTTCGGTGCGGTGAAGCAGAAGACGCCGCACCTCGACCGCATGGCGCGGGAGGGGATGAAGCTCACGTCGTTCTACGCCGCGCCGGTGTGCAGCGTGTCGCGGGCGCAGATCATGACCGGATGCTATGGCGCACGCGTTTCCGTGCCGGGCGTGTATGGGCCGGGGAGCAGGAACGGACTGCATCCACAGGAGCACACCATCGCGGACCGATTGAAGCCGCTGGGCTATGCCACGCAGTGCATCGGCAAGTGGCATGTCGGCGACCAACCGGCGTTTTTGCCCACGAAGCAGGGCTTTGATCACTACCTCGGCATCCCGTATTCCAATGACATGCTCAAAACCGCGAGCGTGGACGGCCGCCGCGTCGTGCCGCTCGTGCGCGATGACAAAGTGGAGCGCTTGCTCGATGAGGCGGACCAGGATCGCATCGAAGAAATCTACACCGACGAGGCCGTGAAGTTCATCCGTGGCAGCAAAGAGAAGCCCTTCTTCCTCTACTTCCCGCACACCGCCGTGCACACGCCCATCCATCCCGGCAAGGCCTTCCAGGGCAGCTCGCAAAACGGCCGTTTTGGCGACTGGGTGCAGGAGGTCGATGCCAGCGTCGGCCGCGTGTTCGACACCCTGCGCGAGCTGCAGCTCGATCAGAACACGCTCGTCATCTTCACCAGCGACAACGGCCCCTGGCTCATCAAAGGCGCCGACGGTGGCAGCGCGGGCCCCTTGCGCGGCGGCAAAGGCAGCACCTGGGAAGGCGGCGTGCGTGTCCCCACGCTCGCGTGGTGGCCCAGCAAGATCGCGCCCGGCAGCGTGAGCGATGCCGTCGCCGGCACCATCGACGTGCTGCCCACTTGCCTGAAAATCGCCGGAGCCGAGGTGCCCACGCAGCCCGTGATCGATGGCCGCGACCTCTCCCCGCTGCTCTTTGGCCAAAGCAAAGACTCCCCACGCGAAGCGCACTACTACTTCTCCAGCTACAACCTCCAAGCCGTGCGCCAAGGCCCGTGGAAGCTCGCCCTCACCACGCAAAAAGAAACCATGGGCAAAGAAGCCGCCGACGATGCGAAAAAGAACCCGCGCCTCTACCACCTCGATCAAGACATCGGCGAAAAGACCAACCTCGCCGCCCAGCATCCCGACCTCGTCGCCAAACTCACCGCACTCGCCGAAAAGATGACCGCCGACATCGGCGGCGACGAACCCAAGAGCCGCCGCCCGCCCGGCGAGGTCGAAAATCCCGTCACCCTCTATCCCACGAGCGACAAACCCACGGAAGGCCGCAACGCGAAGCAAAGTAGCCCTCTCGCTCCGCGAGAGGCTTCAGGGGCTCCGAAAGCCCCCCAAACCTACGATGTGAGCGCCATGCTCCGAAGTGCACCGAATGCTCATCTTGCTGAGCAAGATGGCTACATTGCTCACGCCACTCTCGCTGCCGAACACGCCCCACACATCGCCGACACGCCCTTCACCCTCACCTGCGAACTCACCACCGCGCAGCGCGATGCCATCCTCATCGCCCACGGCGGCGCCAGCACTGGCTACGCGCTCCATCTCAGCGCTGGCAAACTCATCTGGGCCATCCGCCACGGCAAAACGCTCACCACCGCCCAGACCGACTACCCCGCCGACAACCAACCCCACCACATCACCGCCACCCTCGGCCAAAAAGGCCAGCTCACCCTCCAACTCGACCAAAACGCCCCCGTCACCACCACCAGCCCCAGCCTCATCCGCACCCAGCCCAAAGAAGACTTCTGCCTCGGCCACGACAACAAAGTCCCCGTGGCCACTTACACGACGAAGGGGAAGTTTGAGGGGAAGATCGTGGGGTTAAAGCTCACGACGAACTCATGAGCGAATGGATCTCGTCGGTCTGCCTGCCATGAGAAATTGTTTGCCAGACTCCCGCGACCAAGGATCATTGCCCCATCAAAGATGAGCTTCCAACAACTGTCAGCCAAGCTCCGCCAGATTCGCTCACAGATGCCGCGAGTGACGAGTGAGCAGGCGTATGCGCAGATGGATCACTTGATGGGGCTGACGACATCAGAAACGCCACCAGTTTGTGGCTCTCAGAAAGCGGATACTACTTCCTCGTCAGCAGCTTCTCCGCAGGCACCAGGAAGTCGAAATCATCCCGGCCGTCGATCTCGGGATCGAGTTAGCCGCAGTCGGTGAGACCGGTGATCTGAAGGCAGAAGAATGGGGGCAGCAGAATCATGAATCCATTCTTCTGCCCCCATTCTACTGCCTATCTCTTCGTTCTGACTGAGTCGGGCACCAAATCGACCAAATTTTGATTTGGTGCCTGAAAACGGCGCAGAACTTCAGGCACGAAATCGACATCGCAGCAGGCAATAACCACCTCTGCCTCCCGTTCACGCACCATGCGCCGCGTTTTCCTTCTCTGTCTCCTCGCCCTCAGCTCTCCGCTCTTCGCCCAAAAGGCTGCGAAGGCCAAGAAAGCCAACACACCGCGGCCGACAAATCCACCGTTGGTCAGCGTGGACATCACGAAGCTGCCGGAGGGCACAACACATCTCGATCTGTGGCTGCTGTGCGGGCAGTCGAACATGAAAGGACGCGGATTCATGCCGGAGGAGCCGCACAACGACCCGCGCATCGTCATGATGCACAAGATGGACGACCAGTGGTATCTCGCGCGGCATCCGCTGCATCTCACGGGCGACGCGAAGACCTTCCAAGGCCACGACAACGCTGGCGTCGGCCCCGGACTGGCCTTTGCCGAGGTGCTCGCCGCGCAGGACAAAACCGTCGCCATCGGCATCGTGCCCTGCGCCGTCGGTGGATCGTCGATCAAGCTCTGGCAGAAGGGCGCGAAGCTTTATGAGGAGGCGATTCGACGGGCGAAGCTGGCTTTGCAGACAACGGCACCGGTGAAGGCCCGCCTTCGCGGTGTGATCTGGCTGCAAGGCGAGGCCAACGCGAACCCGCAGGAGCTGCCGCTGCATGCGGAGCGACTCCGCATGATGATCGAGGCGCTGCGGGCCGATTTGGCGTTGCCGGAGCTACCCTTCATCGCCTGCACGATTGGCGAGATGAAGCCGGAACCGCAGCTCACGAATTTGAAGGCGATGAATGAAATCCAACTGGCCCTGCCGAAGTCCATGCCACACACCGCCTGCGTCGATGCCCGCGATTTAAAGACCCACATCGGCGACAGCGTGCATTTCGACACCGCGGCCCAAAACGAGATCGGGAAGCGTTTTGCGGCGAAAGCCATCCAGATTGTAAAGCCATGATGCGCCCTCTTCATTTCCTGCTGCTACTCGCCACCGCATCCTGGTCGAAGGAGCCCTTCAAGCCGAACCTCGGCCCGAATTTGCCCGCGATCACAGTTTCGTGTGGTGACGTGACTCTGCTGCTCCGTCAGGCCTCGCAATGGACGCCCGGGCGCATTGACTTCCGTGGTCATGCGATGACGACGGAGCGTAGCGCCTACGGCACGGTGTTCTCCTTTCCCGATTGCGGCTTCATCGGCACAGCACATTTGGAAAACGAACCGGAGCCGCTCCAGTCACTCGCGTTTATCCTGGACGGCAAACCGGTCCAGGCACCTCCGGCGCAGATGAAAGGCCGGTCATTTCGCTTCGAGCGCACTTCACAGGTTCGAGGTTTCGACCTGGCCTGCGTCACCGAGATCAAAAATGGACAGCTTCACGAGACGACCACCTTCCACGCCCGCGAAGCCGTTCCTTTGAAACTCGTGTATCATTTCATGCATGCGTGGGCCCCTACGGTGTCCGCCTTTCTCGCCGGAAGCGATGCCACGCCGAACAAAACGTTTTCCGGCTCGCTTCGGGACGATGACGCGACAGCGCGGAAGTTTTTCATCAACGAGCGGGTGGACTGGATGGCCATCTATGAGCCGAAAAGCAGCCAATTCGCTGTTTCTCGTCTGCTATCAGCACCGCAGCAGGGCGGGCACGTCACCATGATCTGGAACGTGCCAGGCTCCTATCGGAAGTTTTATTTGAAGTGTTTTGAAAATGCCACGGTGCCCCTCGGCTTTAAGGGCACTTGGCGAATGGTCACGGCCTTCGGCAACAGCGACGCCGAAGGCTGGGAAAGCGCCGCTCGCAAACTTGCCAACGAACTCCACAACCTGTGATCCCTCCTCATGAAAGCGGCTTTCTTCTATCTCTTTCTGGTCGCTGTCGTCCCCGCCTTCGCCGAAATCCATCATGCGCAGGGCGAGATGGCGGGTGAGGTCACCGCGACCTCTGTTTGGCTCCAGAGCCGCCTCACCGCCATCCCTGGACCCGTTCTCGATGATTCGGGCGATGTGCCGGGGAAAGAGGGCGTCGCCTACTTTGAGTGGAGCGATTCGGCCAACTTTTCCCAGCCTGCTCGCAGCAAGTGGTCAACGGCCACCGCCGATCACGACTTCATCATTCGCAGCAGTGCCAGCGGGCTCAAACCCGGCACGCTTTATCACTACCGCCTCGTTTTCGGCGAAACTCGCGAATCGGCCAAGCCCGGCCCCGCCCGCACCTTCAAGACGTTGAGCGAAAGCGGCCCCGTGAGCTTCTGCATGGGCAGTTGCATGAACTACCACGCCTTCATGCACGGCAAGGCCAACGGCGGCGGCCCTGTCACCGCCACCGCCGAAGACAAACAACTCGGCTACCCTGCCTTCGCCGCGATGGCGGCCTTGAAGCCCGATTTCTTCATCGGCACCGGCGACATCGTTTATTACGACCATCCGCCGCAGACAGCAGCGCAGACTTTGCCGGAGCTGCGGAAGAAATGGCACGAGCAGTTTCGCTTTCCGCGTTTGATCGAGTTCTTGGCTCACACACCCGCCTTTTGGTCAAAGGATGATCATGACTTCCGCTTCAACGACGCTGATCTCGGAGGCAAGAAGTTGCCAGAGCCCGCCACCGGCATCGAAATCTTCCGCGAGCAGATGCCCATCTTCGATGAAGAAGATCGCACGACGCCGACCTACCGCACACGTCGCGTTCACAAGCATTTGCAGCTCTGGTTTGTCGAAGGTCGCGACTACCGCTCTCCCAATCAAATGACCGACGGTCCTGAAAAGACGATCTGGGGCCGCGAGCAGCGCGAGTGGTTGCAAACCACGCTCAAAGCCAGCGATGCCGCCTGGAAGGTCATCATCACCCCCACGCCCATGGTTGGTCCAGATCGCAACAGCAAGACCGACAACCACACGAACCTCGGCGGCTTCAAACAAGAGGCGGACAGCTTCTTCCGCTGGCTGCTCGACAACGGCCTGGACAACGTCCTCACCTTCTGCGGCGACCGCCACTGGCAGTACTACAGCATTCACCCACTGGGTGTAGAGGAGTTCTCTGTGGGTGCCTTGAACGACGAAAACGCCATCAAAGGCGAAAAGCCCGGCGGCCCCAAAACCACCGATCCCGAAGGCAAAATCAAACAGCCCTACCTCTACCAGGAGCCGACCGGCGGCTTCCTCCGCGTGATCATCGACGACTCCGCCAAACTGGTGCTGGAGCACCGCGACGATCATGGCGCGGTGCTGAATTCAGTAACGAAAACCGCCATTACGCATTGAAGGCCGCTGTGCAGTCCTTGCACCGCCGCCTCATGGCCTCGACGAGACGCTGGATGACTCCATGCGTGATTCCCTGCGCCTTCATGTCTCTCTGAATCTCTCCCGCAGCATCAGGAATGGCCGTGGCGAGCTCCACGATGCGTGCTCGCAATCCATCTGGCTGGCAGTGCAAATCCGCTGCGGCCTTTTTCCATTCACGCGGACCGATTTGCAGCACTTTGTAGTGATTTCCGATCTTCATCGCCATCGTTGGATGGCGTGGATACACCTGCTGTGGATATGGCAGCGAACTCGCGAGGTCATACAACGGTGCCAGCCGCACCTGACCGCCCGGGGCGATGAGAAACGAGTAATTCTTCGCATGGGCATCCGTCCCGGCGATGAGCCAGTTCAAGATCAGCGCGTCGAGAAAGCGTCGTGTGTCCACCTCGCGGGCGCTGGAGTACTCGCGGATGAGTTGCATGATTTGAGCGGCGGAGGGGCCGCCCTGGTTTTGATACTTGAGATGAGGCATCACCGCCAGCGCCTGGCACATGTCTTCCTGATGGATGCGCTGCACTCGGGCGCCACTGCGCACGCGGTCATACCGCTCCACGACGATCACCGGCACTTCGCCAAAGCGCTGGATCACTGAAGACGCGGCAGAAAGACCCAGGCGACGTGCCAGCGCCATGCAAAAGTGCTCGTTCTCCGCGTAGCCATCGAAATCGCCCGTGGAGGGCTTGAAGATATGCGTCGTGGGAATGCTGCCGGACGGCACCCCCCAGCGGTCGCCTTTCGGATCATAGTGCAATGCTGTTTTCGGCTGAGCTCCAGCAAGGCTGAAATGACCCTGATCTGTCTGGATGCGCGTGGCGCTGTGATCTTTGAGCAAAAGCTGCAGACGCTCGGCGACCTCCGACTCGCCGAGCCATTTCACCTTGCCCGAAAGCGGCGCAGCCAGCCATTCCGCCGCCTTTTCGGCCTGCACGAGTTGCACCGCCCCCGCACACTCCTCACCCACATGCATAAGCAGCCGGAAGGCATTTCGTGCGGAGACCTGGAATCGCTCGCCCCAGCGCTTCAGCACACCTTCGTTATCAGGAAGCAGTCCCCATAGAAAAGCCTCGATGGTGTCATGGCTGTGCGCTGTGGCGGCAAAGGGCATCGAGAGCGATAGCGGGAACGCCTCGCTCCCTCCATTCCGCCATGCCTCGTCATAGCGAAAGCCATAACGGTCACGTTTCCGGTCCCACTGGATGATGCCCTGCCGGCGTCCGCTGCTCAGCGCATGCAGTTCTTCGATCATGCTCATACTTTGTAAGGTGTGGCGGCTTCACGGATGATGCTGTCCAGATCAATGCCGCCGTAGGATTTCGATTGGTCCTTCGGCGAAAGGTCCACCTGGACGGGGACGTCGAGTTCGTTCAGAGCCCGCAGCACGAGACCAATCTGAGCGGTGCTTTTGCCCTGCTCGAGCTGCAACACCCACAACCGGCTCACCCCGAGCCTCTGCGCGAAAATATCCTGCGTCCAGCCGCGTGCCTTGCGTTGGTCGCGAACGAGAAGGCCGATTTCTTTGGCGGTTTTGATGATCATACGCACATGGTCACATTGTCACCGATCGCTGACAAGTCAGAATTGTATCCGTTCGATAACTTTTACGTAAAGCATTCGATCATAGACACGGAGAAGATTAACCTGCGGAGGTCAACGCTTCTCCCTCAAGGTGGTCAAGAAGGTGATCCCCCGCCACCTTTGCGCTCACCAGCGCCCATTTTGACCCCTTGACCCCTTGACGCGCAGCACTTGACCTTCCCACACGAAGCACCTTGACCCGCCTTCACCGCTTTTTAACTCTCATGCTCTCAAAATCACGTCCCTCCCGCCCCCATGTCCGCCAAAATCATCTACACCCTCACCGACGAAGCCCCGCTCCTCGCCACGTACTCGCTGCTGCCCATCGTCAAAGCCTTCACCAAGGCGGCGGGCATCGAGGTCGAAACGCGGGACATCTCGCTCGCCGGCCGCATTTTGGCGCAGTTTGGCCAGCAGGACGATGATTTGAGCTACCTTGGCAAACTTTGCCTCGAACCGACCACGAACATCATCAAGCTCCCGAACGTCTCCGCGTCGCAGCCGCAGCTCAAGGCCGCCATCGCCGAACTTCAGGCCCAAGGCTACCAACTCCCCGATCTGCCCGAAAACCCGCAGACCGACGAAGAAAAGGAGATCAAAGCCAAATACGCCAAGGTCATGGGCAGCGCCGTGAATCCCGTGCTGCGTGAAGGCAACAGCGACCGCCGCGCTCCGAAAGCCGTCAAAGACTACGCCAAAGCCCACCCGCACTCGATGGGCAAGTGGTCCGCCGATTCGAAGACCACCGTCGGCACCATGGGCAAAGACGATTTCTTCTCCAACGAGAAGTCCGTCACCGTCACCGAAGCCACCGAAGTCAAAATCGAGTTCACCGGCAAAGATGGCAGCACCAAGACCCTCCTTCCGAAACTCGCCCTCAAAGCTGGGGAGATCATGGACGCCACCAAGATCAGCAAGAAGGCCCTCGTCGCCTTCTTTGAGCAGCAGATCGCCAAGGCGAAGGCCGATGGCGTGCTCTTCTCGCTCCACATGAAGGCCACCATGATGAAGGTCAGCGATCCCATCATCTTCGGCCACGCCGTCAGCGTCTTCTTCAAAGACCTCATCGCTAAGCACGCCGCCACGCTCGCTGAGATCGGCGTTAATTTTAACAACGGCTTCGGCGACCTCATCGCGAAGCTCGACAAGCTCCCTGCCGACAAAAAAGCCGAGATCGAGGCCGACATCCAGGCCGCCTACGCCAGCGGCCCCGCTTTGGCCATGGTGAACAGCGACAAAGGCATCACCAATCTCCACGTTCCGAGCGACGTCATCGTCGATGCCTCCATGCCCGCCATGATCCGCGGCGGCGGCAAGATGTGGAACGCCGCCGGCAAGGAACAAGACACGCTCGCCGTCATCCCGGACAGCAGCTACGCGGGCATCTACCAGGCCACGATCGACTTCTGCAAAAAGAAAGGAGCCCTCGATCCGAAGACCATGGGCAGCGTGCCGAATGTCGGCCTCATGGCCCAGGCCGCCGAGGAATACGGCAGCCACAACAAGACCTTCGAAGCCCCCGCCGACGGCACCATCAAAGTCACCGACACCGCCGGCAACGTGCTCTTCGAACACACCGTCGAGCAGGGCGACATCTGGCGTGCCTGCCAGACCAAAGACGCTCCCGTTCAAGACTGGGTTAAACTCGCCGTCAACCGCGCCCGCGCCTCGCAGACCCCCGCCGTCTTCTGGCTCGATAAAAACCGTGCCCACGACGCCCAGATCATCGCCAAGGTCGAAAAATACCTCAAAGACCACGACCTCACCGGCCTCGACCTCCGCATCCTCACGCCCGCCGAAGCCTGCACCTTCAGCTTGGAGCGCATCGTCAAAGGTCAGGACACCATCTCCGTCACCGGCAACGTCCTGCGCGACTACAACACCGACCTCTTCCCCATCCTCGAAGTCGGCACGAGCGCCAAGATGCTCTCCATCGTCCCGCTCATGAACGGCGGCGGCCTCTTCGAAACCGGCGCCGGCGGCTCCGCGCCGAAGCACGTGCAGCAGTTCGGCGAAGAGAACTACCTCCGCTGGGACAGCCTCGGCGAGTTCTTCGCCCTCGCCGCCTCCTTCGAGCACCTCGCCGACACCTTCAAAAATCCGAAGGCCAAAGTCTTCGCCGACACCCTCGACGCCGCCAACGGCAAGTTCCTCGAATTCGACCGCAGCCCCGGCCGCAAACTCGGCACCATCGACAACCGCGGCAGCCACTTCTACCTCTGCCTCTACTGGGCCCAGCAACTCGCCGCCCAAACCGCCGATGCCGACCTCGCCGCCACCTTCAAACCCATCGCCGAGGCCCTCACCACCAACGAGGCCAAGATCGTCGCCGAACTCCTCGCCGTCCAAGGCCAGAAAGCCGACGTCGGCGGCTACTACAAACCCGACAACGCCAAAGCCGACGCCGCGCTGCGCCCGAGCGCGACGCTGAATGGGATCTTGGCCGGGGTGTGATTCAGCTTTGAAGTCTCTACTGAAGTAAACGGGTGGTTCGCGGCTAGTTTCGCGAACCACCTTTTGTTTTGATCACCACCAGACGTTTTGCAGCCATAGATAAGCTATCATGAACGCTTTCATCAAAATCTTCGCTCCGTCGGACTCTTCATCTGCCTAGCAAGGTTTGCATGTTGGGTGTGTTTGTTGCGGCGGAGGTGCTTGAAGTTGGGGGTGTATCCTTCACCAGGCCTTTGTAGAGGCTGCCGAGGTTCGTGCGGAGAAACCGAAGGGATTGCTGCCGGTGAAGTGGTGGAACGATCAATTCACGAATTGCCAGTCGAACCCGTTGTTGTCAGAGATGAACCTCAAACGGCCCCGCGACATGTTGAGCAGCCAGTCAGCGAAGTTTGGCATCACCGTGGCCGGTTCCGGGAGCTGCAAGGTCTGCTCCCGCCTTTTTTACACCAAGAGAGGCGCCAGGGGGTGCCTCTCAGCGATTTTTCAGCTGGGTAGCTGCGACAACAACTGCCGCGGTGCGATGACTCGCCCTGACGCCATTCTTCGGGGGCGCACTTGAAGGCCTGCTCGAGTTCGGCGAGGTCGGTGCTTGGACGGAGGGCTTAGAAAGTGCCAGCCTCGGCTGAGCCAAGGAAGCTTGCGGCGACGGCTGGTGCAGTGCGGGTGGTCACTTCACGACGAGACAAGGAGGAATGGACCGTGTTCATGGCTGGGTTGTATATAAACGCGGTTGAAGTCGGGAGGTTTTTTTGCTTTGAGCGCGACTGATCACCACTGGGCATGGAAGCGATGCCAAAATGGTATGGCGATGGCGAGTATCAGCGGACAGCTTGGCCTCGTATAACCGTTATCATGAACATGAATTGCGATCACGAAGTCATCATCATCGGCGGGGGCCCGGCGGGCACCAGCACGGCATCCATCCTCGCTGAACACGGCCACAAGGTGCTCGTCATTGAGCGGGAAAAGTTTCCGCGCTACCACGTCGGCGAGTCGTTGATTCCCTTCACCTTTGGGCCGCTGGAGCGGTTGGGATTGATCCCGACGATGAAGAAGTCGCACTTCACGAAAAAGTACAGTGTCAGCTTTGTGCAGCCAGACGGCAAAAAGTCGCAGCCCTTTTACTTCTTCAACCGCTACGACCGCGAAACCGTCGCACAGACGTGGCAGGTGATGCGTTCCGAGTTTGACCAGATGCTCATGAATCATGCGCGGAGCAAAGGCGCGGAAGTGCGCGAGGAGACATCCGTCACGCAGCTTCTCAAAGACGACAGTGGCAAAGTCATCGGTGTCGAGGTGCTGAACAAGGATGGAACCAAAGAGCACTTGCTCACGAAGCTCGTCATCGACGCCTCAGGCAAGGAAGCCTTCGCTTCCGTGCGCGAAGGATGGCGCGTCGGCGATCCTTACCTGAACAAGGTGGCTGTGTGGACCTACTACAAAGGGTCCAAGCGTGAGGCCGGGATCGACGAAGGTTCTACGACTATTGCTTTCGTGCCAGACAAGGGCTGGTTCTGGCACATTCCCATGCACAATGACAGGGTCAGCGTCGGCATCGTGGCCGAGGGCAAGTATTTGAGCCGAGATGGCGTGAAGGACCCGAAGGCGATGTTCGAGCGTGAGATCGGCGAAAACCAATGGATCAAGGAGCATCTGTCGGAAGGCACCTGCACTGGTGAATTCTGGATCACCAGCGAGTACACCCGCTATGCGAAGTATGGCGCAGCACCGGGCCTACTCCTCGTGGGTGATGCGTACGCTTTTCTTGACCCCGTTTTCAGCAGCGGCGTGCTGCTGGCGCTGAAGAGTGGCGTCCTGGCCGGGGATGCCGTGCACGAGGCGCTGGTGGCTGGCGACCTCTCTCCGCAGCGCTTCGCAGGGTATGCGGGCACCATGCGCCAGGGCCTCGATAACATGCGCAAGTTGATCTATGCCTTCTACAATCCGAATTTCTCCTTCAAGGACGTAGTGGTGAAATATCCCGAGGCCGGTGGCGAAATCACTGACTGCCTCAGCGGCGACGTGAACAAGGACTACACCTCGCTCTGGGCCAAGATCCGTGAGTTTTCACCGATTCCCGATGAGCTGCCCTATGGCGTGCCTCTGGCTGCGTAATGATTCTTCAGGAAGCACACAGTAAGAAGGGGAAACGATAGCAAAACATTTCCAATCATGTTCTCACGCCATGATGGCGGAAACACGAGCACGTAGCCCGCGTCCTTCACCAGTGTTGCGAAGCTGGAGACGCAGAACGTCATCAGAAACAGACGAACACCACCCACAGGTACATTTTTGTCACATAGCCGGATGAAGATCGTGTGCTGAGGATCAGCGCCGCGCCGATGATGCCCAGAGAGGTCACCACGATGCACGGCGTGGTGTCAAAATGATGAATGATGCTCACCACACACCAGATGAACTAGCATCAAAGAATGATGTGGCCGGTGGAGTGGTTTTGGAGGTAGCGGATGGCGTCCGCCTTCCGCGGAGCGCCCCGGAGTTCACGCGAGAATGTCCTTCACCACCTTCGCCGGTTCCACGCCGGTGAGTTTGAAATCCAGGCCTTGGGCACGGAAGGTGAAGCGCTCGTGGTCGATGCCGAGCTGATGCATCACCGTGGCGTGCAGATCGCGGACATGCACCGGATTCTCGGCCACATTGTAGCTGAAGTCATCCGTCGCTCCATAAGTCATGCCCGGTTTGATGCCGCCACCGGCCATCCACATGGTGAAACAGCGCGGATGATGATCGCGACCGGCTTCGGGGCTGTCCCACTTGCCTTGTCCGGCGACACCGCGACCGAATTCGCCGCCCCAGAGCACCAGCGTCTCGTCGAGCAGGCCGCGTTGCTTCAAATCCTTGATCAGCGCCGCGCTCGGCTGATCCGTGTCGCGACAACGCGCGGTGCACCAGCTCGGCAAACGGCTGTGATGATCCCAATCGGGATGAAAGAGCTGAATGAAGCGCACGCCACGCTCCGCCAGCCGTCGTGCGAGGATGCAATTCGCCGCGTAACTGCCCGCACGCCGCGAATCCGGCCCATACATCTCGAATACATGATCTGGCTCATCGCCGAGGTCCGTCAGCTCCGGCACGCTGGCCTGCATGCGGTAGGCCATTTCATACTGGCGGATGCGTGTGGTGATCTCTGGGTCCTGCGTCTGCTCAAATCGCATCTGATTGAGCTCCGCCAGCCCGTCGAGCATGCCGCGGCGCAAATGACGCGGCAGGCCTTCGGGATCGGTCAGATACAAAACGGGGTCCTTCGAGTTGCGCAGCTTCACGCCTTGATAGCGGCTCGGCAGAAAGCCGCTGCCCCAGTAGTGATCGTAGAGCGGCTGATCGCTCGGGCGCTGCATCTTCGAGAGGAGCACGAGGTAGTCCGGC
This sequence comes from Verrucomicrobiota bacterium, assembly GCA_026397635.1. Taxonomy (GTDB): domain Bacteria; phylum Verrucomicrobiota; class Verrucomicrobiia; order Verrucomicrobiales; family Verrucomicrobiaceae; genus Prosthecobacter. The sequence continues at coordinate 100,692 of JAPLUL010000009.1, forward strand.
AGGTTGCGGTTCATGCTGCCGAGGCCGTAGCTGATCCACGCGCCCATGCTCGGACGGCCTGGAAGTTGATGCCCGGTCAAAAACTGCGTCATCGCCGGTGCGTGATTGATTTGATCCGTCGTCATCGACTTGATGAAGCACAAGTCATCCGCCACGCCCTGCAAATGCGGCAGCCATTCGCTGATCGTCGCACCACTCTGGCCGCACTTCGCAAATTTCGTGATGCCTGGCAGGATGAGCTGCTTCTGGTTCGCCGTCATCGTCGTCAGGCGCTGCCCCTGGCGCACGCTCTCCGGCAGCTCCTTGCCCGCCCACTGCATCAAACCCGGCTTGTGATCGAAAAGCTCGATCTGCGACGGCCCGCCCGATTGCGTGAGAAAGATGACCCGCTTCGCCTTCGGCGCAAAATGCGGCAGCGAGGGCAAGCCGAGCACGTCTTGCTGCGCCATCGAGTTCAGCGCCATCGCACCGACGGAGACGCCAGTGCATTGGCCGAGGAAGTAGCGGCGCGTGGTGTGGAGAGGTCCGTCGTTCATGATTCGCGATGCAGTTTGTAGGGATACACATTCCCGCTGTTCCACTGGCACACATACAGGTCGCCCTGCGTGTCCACGCAGACGTCGTGGCAGTTGTTGAAGATGGGCTGGTCTTGCAGCAGCACCTTGAGGCTGCCGTTTTCATACTCGGGGGCGTGGCCGCCGGGATTCGAGATCACTTTGCCTTCCGCGTCGAGGATCGTGACGAAGCCGCGGCTCTGCCACATGCGGTAGTCGTTCGGTTTTGCGCCAAAGCAGACGCCGGAATACAAGTTCGCGCCGTGGATGACCGGGCGGCTCACATACGCGCCAGGCAGATACACACCACGCACATGAGTGCCGTCGAGCTTGAACCAGTTGAACTCGTTGCGGACACGCTCGGTGACGACGAGTAGCGGCTCGCCGCCACGTGAGTCGATGGCGACACCATGCGCCTGCATGAACTTGCCCGGATTCGTCGGCTGCGTGCTCTTCCCGCCGAACTTGGAGATGAATTCGCCGCTCTTGTCGAAGCGCAGCACATACTGCGAGCCGTAACCATCTGCGACGTAGATGTCGCCATTCGGCGCGATGGCGCTTTCGGTGGGCGCATAGGCTTCATTTGGCTTGTAGATGCCTTCTTTCGTCGGATTCGGCAGTTCGAGCACGATCTGGCCGTCGAGCGTGGTCTTCACCACACGCCCCGTGGTTTCGCAGATGTAGAGGTGACCATCGTGGAAGGTCAAACCATGTGCGCCGCTCATGCCGAGCGTCCATTGGCCGAGCAGAGCGCCTTTCACGTCGTAGATGAGCACGTTGTTCTGCTTGTGATTCGTGAGCAGGAACAAGCGGCCGTCCGGCACCTGCACCATTTCATGGCAATCCTTCACCGGCGTCTTCGCCGCGTCCGCCTGACTCCACAGCTTATCGACACGATAACGATGCGTGCCATGACCGATGAGCGTGCCGTGAAACTCGGGCGCGGTCTTCGCTAGTGTTTGGACAAACGGAGCCGCGAGCACGGCGGTGGTGAGGAATTGGCGGCGGGTTGTCATGGTTTGGATTGGGCTGACAAAAAGATTGATGGCAAAAAAATTCAGAATCAGTCCATATTTTTGCCATCAATCTTTTTGCCAGTCATTCATGGGTTATGGCTTCGTCGAGATTGAGCACCAAAGTGGCCACGAGCGCATGCGCGGCCATTTCGGGCGTGGTTTGGAGTTTGCGGGCGTCTTCGGGATGTTCGCGGTAGTGGGTTAAAGCGCGGTCGAGTTCGCGTTGGAGCACCGAGAGCTCCTTGGCGGTCGGTTCACGGCTCAAAACGGCCTGGTAGAGCATGGGGAGTCGTTCGTCGGCTTTCGCAGCCAGCAGGCGCATCGCGAGGGCTTGTGAGGCTTCGGCGATGGTTTGATCATTGAGCAAGGTGAGGGCTTGCAGCGGCGTGTTTGTGCGAGACATCGACACCTCGCACACGCGCCGCTGGGCGCTGTCAAAGAGGAAAGTCGGCGCGATGCTGCGACGCCAGAACGCATACAGGGTGCGTCGATACTGCGCCGCGCCCTGGCTCGGTTCGTAGGTGAAGCGGCCCATGAAAATCTCCTCCCACACACCTTCCGGCTGATGCGGCCGCACCGGTGGTCCGCCGAGCGCGGAGTTCAGCAAACCGGAGGATGCGAGTGCTGCATCACGAATCATCCACGCAGGCAGACGGAAGCGTGGACCTCTCGATAAGAGAAGATTGGTTGGATCTAACGGATCGGACCGATCGGACGATTGTTGGTAGGTCTCACTCGTCACGATGGTCTTGAGGAGGTGCTTCACATCCCAGCCGCTCTCCATGAAATCGACGGCGAGCCAGTCGAGCAGCTCGGGGTGCGTCGGGCGCTGGCCTTGGAGGCCGAAATCATCGGTTGTGCGCACCAAACCGGAGCCGAAGAGCATCTGCCACACCTGATTCACAAACACGCGGGCGGTGAGCGGGTTCTCCTTCGACGTGATCCACTTCGCGAGGCCGATGCGATCCTTCGCCAGGCCTTCCGGCCACGGCGCGATGGCGGCAGGCACGCCACGAGGCACCACATCGCCTTTTTTGTCCCAAACGCCGCGTAGGAGCACATGCGTGTCACGCGGCTCCTTGCGCTCGGTCAGCACCATGACGTTCAATTTGCCGGCGGCGGCCTGCACCTCTTTGAGCTGCGCATTCGCTCGATCCAGCGACGCCTTCGCGAGCTGATACGGCTCATAATCTTCCAAAAACTGCGCCAGGAGCTTCTCGCGGTCGATCTGGCCTTTCGCGAGCTTTTCGAGCGGCGTGGGACCAAGCTCGCGCACGGCCGGTCCGCGCTGATTCGTGGCGGAAAGGCGGAATTTCACGATGTTCGCGTCGCCATTCGTCGAACGACACATCGCCATACTCGCGGGCCTTGCCTTCGACTTTCGTGTCGGCCACGGCGCTTTTGACGAGGATGTCGCGGATCTGCGAGCTGCCTGTGCGGCGCACCTGCACCTTGATGTCGGTGAGGATGAACTCGCCCGTTTTGCCGCGGGATAGCACACCGTTTTGTGGCAGCACTTCGAGCTTCAAACCGGTGAGGCGCGGTAGTTTGATCGTGGAAATGAGACGGTAGTCATCCTGTTTTGGATTCGGACCGCTCGCGGTGACGATGCCGTCCTTTGTTTGCGCGAGCTTCGAGCCCTCCTGTGACTCCACCACGCCGAGAACGATCTGCCACGCATTGTGATCCGGCTTGATGCGCTGCTTCTGCTCCTCCAACCACTTTGCGAAAGGCTTCTCCGCGTCCGCCCGGGCCTTTGCTTCGATGGGTTGGCGTTCATCGAGGAGCTTCTGCGATTCCTCGACGGCTCGCTTCGCGTTCGGCGATTGGTAGGGCATGTAGGGCTTCGCATTGGTGCCCGCCGCACCGTCTTCGTCGATGCTGTTGAAGAAGGCATTCAGCGCGTAGTAGTCGTGGTGAGAGATGGGATCAAACTTGTGCGTGTGGCATTGCGTGCAGCCGAGCGTGAGGCCCAGCCACACCGTGCCCATCGTGTTCACGCGGTCGATAACGTAGTCGATGCGGCTCTCTTCCTTGTCGCGACCGCCCTCGCCGTTCGTCATGTGGTTGCGGTGAAAGCACGTGGCCAGTTTTTGCTCCGGCGTGGCATTCGGCAGCAAATCACCCGCGAACTGCTCCAGCGTGAACTGGTCGAAAGGCTTGTTGGCATTGAAGGACTCCACCACATAGTCCCGCCAAGGCCAGTTCGTGCGCGTGGCATCGGACTGGAAGCCGTCCGTATCCGAGTAGCGAGCGGCATCGAGCCAGAACATGGCCATGCGTTCGCCGTAGTGGGGGGAGGCGAGCAGTTTGTCCGACAGGTCGGACAAGCCAGACAAGTCCGACGTGGGGGGCAGCCCCGTGAGGTCAAAGGCCAGCCTCCGCCTCAGCGTGTGCTCTGGAGCCTTCGGAGACATCTTCAGCCCTTCTTTCGCCAAGCGTGCCTTGACGAAGAAATCGACCGGATGGCCTTCGGTCTTTGCTTTGACCGGCTTTTCGAGGGACCAGTGTTTGCCCCAGGCGGAGCCTTCGCTGATCCAGCGTTTCAAGAGAGCCACTTGCTCGGCTTTGAGCTTCGGTTTGTGCGACTTGGGCGGCGGCATGACCTCCTCGGGATCATCGGTCGTGATGCGGTCGATGAAATCGCCGGACTTCAGCACCTCGCGGGCACCTTCTGGAGTATCGAGCCGCAGATCGGCTTTGCGGTGGCCTGCGTCCTGGCCGTGGCAGCTCAGGCAGTTGTCGGAGAGCAGCGGCAGCACCTCGCGACTAAAACTCACCGGCTCCGCTGCGGCGGAAGCGGTGAGGCTAAGGAGGAGAATCAGATATTTCGTCATGCGGAGCACCATGAACAAACCAACGTGCTCTAAACATGCAAGGTGCGTGCATTGGCTTTGGACAATCCTGAGATTTTTCATCTTGCTCCCGTTTCCGCAGGCAAAAAAACGCCACGCTGGCGCGTTCCCCTTTCGCATGACCACTCACTCGCTCTCACGCCGCCATTTCCTCGGCACCACCGTCGCTGCTGCCACAGGTTTTTCGCTTCCTCGGTTCGCTTCAGCAGCGGAGAAGCCGAACTCGGTGTTCAATGGGGTACGCATCGGGTGCATCACCTACAGCTATCGCAGCATGGCGAAGACGGCGGAGGAGACGCTCAAGGCGCTCGTCGATTGCGGCATCAGCGAAACCGAGCTCATGGGTGGACCGACACAGCTTTTCGCAGGCATCAAAGGCGGTAAGATCACCGATGCGGAGCGTGAGCAGCAGATCGCCAAGTGCGTTGAGATGCGGAAGATGTTCAACGATGCGGGCGTGAACATTCACATCCACAAGATGGGCTTCGGTCAGTCGAATGAGGAGATCGAGTTCAATTTCCTCGTGGCCAAGGCGCTGGGCTGCAAGGCCGTGACCACCGAGCGCAATGCCGTCCTCGCCGCGCGTGTCGCGCCGTTTGCGGATAAGCACCAGATCTGGGTCGGCTTCCACAACCACACGAACAACCTGCCAGAGATGGACAAGTTCGACTCCATCCTGGATCTCGGCGAATACATCGGCTTCAACCTCGACATCGGCCATTACGTCGCCGGCACGAAGGGCAAATCACCGATCCCTGTGCTGGAGAAGTATCACGCGCGCATCACCAACCTGCACCTGAAGGATCGCACCGCCGACGGCGGCAACGTGGCCTGGGGTCAAGGCCAGACCCCGATCAAGGAAGTGCTGCAGTTGATGCGCAAAGAGAAGTGGACCTTCCCCGCCGAGATCGAACTGGAATACAAGATCCCCGAAGGCTCCGACGCCGTGAAGGAAGTGGCGAAGTGCGTGCAGTATTGCAAAGAGGCGCTGGCGTGAGCCTTGCTCACTTCCGCCGACCACTTCTCGCCAGGGTTGACACGGGTTCCTCGGTAAAGAACACTTGGTGCATGACTACCGTGATCGACATCCCTGATGATCTCTACAAAAAGGTGAGTGCCCGTGTGGCTTCGCTCGGGCGTCGCGTGCCCGAAGTCACAGTGGAACTCTACGAGCGTTGGTTGGGGGATAACAACGGTGCCTATGTTTCTGTATCTCGGCAGCCTGCCGGAACTCAATGGCTTGAAGAATGGTTCAGCACGGCGGATGAGGCGATCTCTCGTGCTTCGGCGGGGCCATCGGCGAGGGAGCTTCTGATGCAGGATCGCAACCGGCTTGAGAAGCCATGAGCCTAACGATTGATGCCAGCGTTTGGATCGCCGCCGCAGATGCCACTGACAAGTTCCATCAGCCAAGCCGCGATTTGCTGCGCAAGGTCGTCACCGATGGCATCGCGGTGATTCAACCCGCATTCGGCAGAACCGAAGTTGCCTGTGCGCTTGCTCGTCGGCTTCGCGATGGTGCACAGGGTCAGCAACTGACCCATTCGCTCATGAATCGAATGGTCACTTCGGAGATAGCCATGGACGCAGCATTCTTGACGGCGACGGAGAACATAGGCACCAGCCTGTTTCTTCGTGGTGCCGACGCGCTCTATGCCGAGGTTGCTCAACAAAGTCAGAGTCCGCTCATCTCCTGGGACAACGAGCACCTGCAACGTGCGGGCGGCATCTCGCCTACTGACTGGCTCGCCGCGAATCCTTGAGGCAAGGCGGATCAAGCTTGGGCTGCCGTTGTCGCCAGCGAAGCCGAAGCGGGCCAGGGCGAAGACGACGGGGAAACGGGCGGTGGTCAAGGGGTAGGCGGGCGTGGGGTTCAGCGGTTCACGTTCATCGTCGGCGCATACACCGCTGCGCTCCACGAGGCGGATGGACTCCACCGGGCACTTCTGAGCAAGCCTGCGAAGCCCATGCACTCCACGGCCTCAGCCTGGGCCTGCTGAGGGTGTCCCTGCTGCTTCTGTCTTGGCAAATCGGAGGCACGAGCTACGATCAAATGCACTGGAGTTGAGCCGCTCCTTGACTCGTAGTTTAACTCCGTTTAGCTCATCCACAATGAAGCTCCAAGAAGGCCAGACGTTTCTATCACTATATCTCGATCCAGGGCGGGTCGAATATGCTGCTGGATCGGCTCGTGAGGCAGCTTCGAGCTCAAACTGGCAAAGGGAGAAAAAGTCGCTGGGGCAAGTTGCCACACCATCTGGTGTGGCGTCGTTGATGGCTCGCTGGGTGATGTCGGCCAAGCCTGAAGTGGTGCTCGATCCGGCGGCGGGTTTGGGAAATTTGCTCCATGCCTGTGCCGCACTTCGCGATGACGTGAAGCTGGTCGCTGTGGAGCGAGATGAAGGCACGTTTCAGCAGGCGAAGCTTACGGCACCGAATGGCGCGAAGCTGATTTTGGCTGACTACTTGTTCGCGGAGTCGGGACAGTTCACGGGCATCATTGCCAATCCGCCGTATGTGAAATCACAGCGGCTCGAATACTCCGATGCTGAATGGCGCTACTTCGATGAGCGTTTCGGTGTGCCACTGGATCGGCTGACTAACTTGTATGCGATCTTCCTGCTTAAGATTTGGGAAGACTTGGCTCCAGGCGGCCGAGCGGCAGTGTTATTGCCTGCTGAGTTCATGAACGCGAACTTTGGCGAGGAAATCAAGGAACGGCTGCTCAAGGAGATGCGCCCTGCTGGCCTGATTGTCTTTGCGCCTGAACTGAACTTGTTTGCCGATGCGCTGACTACGAGCGCGATCATCTTCCTGGAGCGAGGCGGGGCGAAAGATCGTCAGGTAAAAGCGATCAAGGCATTGTCGCTTGAGTCGGCGGAGCTATTCGTCCGTGACCTCCTCGGAGAGATGGCAAGCTCGCTGACTCAGACCGTTCACGACCTACGCAACTTCGATCCACGCGAAAAATGGCTGAACTCCTTGCTGGAGAACGAGCCTTCAAAGGACGTTCACCATCTGACCCGAAAGATTGGCGACTACTTCCAGTGTCGGCGTGGTATTGCTACAGGAGCCAACGACTTCTTCTGCCTGAGCGAGTCGCTTCTGCGAGAGCATCGGCTGACTCAAGAGCACATCGAACCTTGCGTCACGAAGGCAACCGATGCGGATGGAATCGTCTTCACTCGACGCAAGTTGGACAATTTGGCGAACTCTGGCCGGCGCTGTTACTTGCTCAGTCCACGAGTTAATGGAGTTGAACTTGATTCCTATCTTCGCACGGGTCAAGAGCTTGGAATTCACGAGCGTCACCTGCCGAGCCATCGTCCTGTTTGGTATCAGCCGGAAAATCGTGCAGTGGCGGATGTTTGGGTGGCCGTGTTCTCGCGTGAGACGGTGAAATTCATACTGAATACCTCGGGCGCGAAGAACCTCACGTGCTTCCACGGTCTGTATGCTCGCGAAGGCAAAACGAGTCTCGCGCCCTTGCTGGTTCTTTTCCTCAATAGTTCATGGGGCCGCATCGCTTTCTCACAGGTAAACCGCTTTTATGGCGACGGCTTGAATAAGCTGGAACCAAAGGATGTGGAAGCCATGCCTTGCCCAGCGTTGCCAGCGCAAACAGCGGAGCAAGCGAAGCAGCTCACCGATTGCCTCATTGAGCTTGAGTCAGTGCCGGATGATAAACGTCGCCGCATCATGGATATCATGGCTGCTGAGATGCTAGGCTTACCCGTCATCGACGACACCGAACCTAAACAGCAGGCAGAAGCACACGCCGTGCCGCTTCCGCGTCCAGCGAAAAACCTCCGCCGCACGGCACCACGAAAGCGTCGTGCCGTCCCAGCTCAGTGACGCGGTGCTCGGCCTCGAATTGAGGTAACTCCGTGGCAGTGCCAATCTTGGCACCACTGGTGATTGGGATCATGATCGTGGCCTTCTCCTGACTCTTGGCGGGCGTCTCAATGGTGAAACCGGTGCCGCTGGCGATGATGGAGAAGATGTCGTTTTAGTTGATGGCAAAGATCGAATCGAAGAACACTTGGCAGTAGCTCTGCACCACACCGTAACGCTCAAGCCAGCGAAAAACGATTATGAGGTCTTCCACCTTCACGGTGAAGCTCGGCGTCTCACGAGCGGTCTTGTTGCCTGCCTCACGCTGCTGCTGGCGCACTCGCATATAGGTCAGAGCCTCGAACTTGCTGGAACGCACTTCGATGGAAGCTAGACCTTGCTTCACGAAGGCGTCGCTATCGTCGTGGCTCAGTTCTGAAATGTCGTCTGGCGCGGCAGCATGGCTTGGCAAGATCAGCAAGTCGGGCCGCTTGCCGAAACGCCGTGTTTCTTCGATGCCGGCCAGATACCTTGCCTTGAACTCAGGATGACCAGCGGCAATTCGGTCCGTATTGCCATACTGCACGACCTTCAAATCGGGGAACGCAGGACGAAGCGCGAGAGACAGACTGTGCTCCGCCCAATCACCCATCGCGCGATTCGCCAGGAACTCCGAACGCGCATCCGTTGGCACCGTGATCTTCTTCGCGGGCGGCTTGCCTTCGCCGCCGAATTCCAGATGCCTTGCTTCGATTCCCTTCCGCTCCAGCGTCGCTATGACTCCGGGCAAGGTGTCTTTCAATTTGGAGAGATAGGCGACGTTCATCGTGGCTTCCTCCCGTCAAAGGTGAACAGATCACGAACCTCGACATTCAGCGCATCCGCGAAGCCCTGTAGTCCAGCCACTGAGGGTGCGTTCACACCACGCTCGACCAGACTGATGAACTCGACTGAGCAGCCAATCACCTCCGCCAGAGCCTCCTGAGTGAGTCCCTGCTTCTTCCGCAATGCGGCGATTCGCTGTCCGAGCTTCTTCTGTAACACGGAGTTTAGCTACCACCTGCCATCGGCGATGACCACGGAGCTAAACTACGGCTTTGTTCAGGTTGGCTTGCGTTACTTATGATACTCCTGCAAAGCCCGCACCTGCACCTCGCTGCCTTGCAGTGACTTGATCGCTCGCAGCGCGGCATCAGCCCCACGCAGAGTGGTCATGATGGGGATGCGGTTCTGCATGGCCGCCGTGCGGATTTTGACTTCGTCTTCGCGGGGGTTTTTGCCGGACGGGGTGTTGATCACAAGGGCCATGTCCTTGTTCTTCATCAGGTCGATGACGTTGGGGCGCTGGCCGCTGGCGAGTTTGGGGAGGATGTTCACGGGGATGCCGGCTTCGCTGATCACGCTGCCGGTGCCGCTGGTGGCGTAGAGGGTGAAGCCGAGGTCGGCGTAGCCTTTGGCGATGCGGACGACGTTGGGGCGGTCGGTTTCTTTGACGCTGATGAAGACGTTGCCTTTGGTGGGCAGGGTGCCGCCGGCGGCCATCTGGCTCTTGGCGAAGGCCATGCCGAGGTCGTAGTCGATGCCCATGACTTCGCCGGTGCTCTTCATCTCGGGGCCGAGGATGATGTCCACGCCGGTGAACTTGCTGAAGGGAAAGACGGCTTCTTTGACGCTGTGATGCTTCGGGATGACTTCTTCGGTGAAGCCGAGTTCCTTCAAGGTCTTGCCGGCCATGATTTTGGCGGCGAGTTTGGGCAATGGGACGCCGATGGCTTTGCTGACGAAGGGCGCGGTGCGGCTGGCGCGAGGATTGACTTCGATGACATACAAGTCGTCACCTTTGACGGCGAGCTGCATGTTCATCAAGCCGCGCACGTTGAGGGCTTTGGCGAGCTTTTTGGCGGCGTCGCGGATGCGGTCCTGCATCGAGTTGCTGAGGCTGAAGGGCGGGATGACGCAGGCGCTGTCGCCGGAGTGAATGCCGGCTTCTTCGATGTGCTCCATGATGGCACCGATGACGGTGGTCTCGCCATCGCTGATGCAATCGACATCGACCTCGGTGGCGTCTTCGAGGAAGCGGTCGATGAGAATGGGGTGGCTGGCAGAGACGATGGGTTTGTTGGCCGTGTGGGCGTTGCCGGTGGCAGGCTGCTGCGCGGCATCACCATAGTCCACGGCAGTGCGCATGTAGGTGGTGAGCTCGACCTCGTTATAGACGATCTGCATGGCGCGGCCACCGAGCACGAAGCTGGGGCGCACGAGGCAGGGGAAACCGACGCGATTGGCGACAACGAGAGCTTCTTCAAGGTTGGTGGCGGTGCCGCTGGGGGCTTGATGCAGGCCAAGCTGATCGAGCAGGGCCGCGAAGAGTTTTCTGTCTTCGGCGAGTTCGATGTTCTTCGGCGAGGTGCCAATGATGCGGACGCCGTTTTCTTCGAGGCCTTTGGCGAGATTCAGCGGGGTCTGGCCACCAAACTGGACGACGACGCCGAGCACCTGGTCATTGACGTTTTCACGCTCGTAGATGTTGAGCACGTCTTCGAGGGTCAAAGGCTCAAAGTAGAGCTTGTCGGAGGTGTCGTAGTCGGTGGAGACGGTCTCGGGGTTGGAGTTGACCATGATGGTCTCGAAGCCCAGCTCGCGCAGGGCGAAGCTGGCATGGACGCAGCAGTAGTCGAACTCGATGCCCTGACCGATGCGGTTCGGGCCGCCACCGAGGATCATGACTTTCTTGCGGTCGTTGTCGCGCACCTCGTCCTCGATGCCGTAGGTGGAGTAGTAGTAAGGCGTGAAGGCCTCGAACTCGGCGGCGCAGGTGTCCACGAGGCGGTAGGTGGGGATGATGCCGAGAGCTTTGCGTGAGGACCGGACAAAGCTCCGATCAAACTTCAGACTGCTCGCAATTTGATGATCTGAAAAACCAAGCTTCTTCCAGCGCCGAATCGCAGCCGTCAGGTCAGCGCGACATTCCTCATAGGCAGCATGTTTGCCTTCAAGGTGTTCAGAACCAGGCCATCCCATTTGGTGATCCCAAATAGCAATCTCCTTCTGCTCCTTCACAATCTCCTCAATCTGCCTCAAGAACCACCGATCGATCTTGGTGAGCGAAAACACCTTCTCCACATCCCAGCCCTTCGCGAAGGCCTGGCCGAGGAAGAAGATGCGCTCGGCGTTCGGCACGGTGAGCTTGGTGGTGAGTGTCTCGTCATCGACTTCCTTGTCGGCACCATCGCCGATGAGGCCGAAGCGTTTGATCTCCAGGCTGCGCAGGGCCTTTTGCAGGCTCTCTTTGAAGGTGCGGCCGATGGCCATGGCCTCGCCGACGGATTTCATCTGCGTGGTGAGGGTTTCGTTGGCACCAGGGAACTTCTCGAAGGTGAAACGCGGGATCTTGGTGACGACGTAGTCGATGGTGGGCTCGAAGGCGGCGGGTGTGTGGCGCGTGATGTCGTTTTTCAGCTCATCGAGCGTGTAACCGACGGCGAGCTTCGCGGCGATCTTCGCGATGGGGAAGCCGGTGGCCTTTGACGCGAGCGCGGAGCTGCGGCTGACGCGCGGATTCATCTCGATAACGATCATGCGGCCCGTGTCGGGATGCACGGCGAACTGGATGTTTGATCCGCCCGTCTCCACGCCGATCTCGCGGATGCAGGCGAAGGAGAAGTCGCGCATTATCTGGTATTCGCGATCCGTGAGCGTCTGGATCGGTGCCACGGTGATGGAGTCGCCGGTATGCACGCCCATGGGGTCGAGGTTCTCGATGGAGCAGATGATGACGCAGTTGTCCGCCTTGTCGCGGATGACCTCCATCTCGAACTCTTTCCAGCCGAGCAACGATTCCTCGATGAGCACTTCCGTCACGGGCGAGAGATCGAGTCCGCTGGCCGTGATGGTTTCAAACTCCTCTTTGTTGTAAGCGATGCCGCCGCCGGTGCCGCCAAGCGTGTAGGCCGGACGGATGATGAGCGGCAGCGTGCCGATCTGCTCCGCGATGGTGCGGGCTTCCTCCATGTTGTGCGCCACGCCGGACTGCGGCAGATCGAGGCCGATCTTGAGCATGGCGTTTTTGAAGAGCAGGCGGTCCTCGCCCTTCTCGATGGCTTCCGGCTTGGCTCCGATCATGCGCACGCCGTGTTTTTCCAGCGTTCCGGCGCGATGCAGCGACATGGCGGTGTTCAGCGCCGTTTGGCCGCCGAGCGTCGGCAGGAGCACATCCGGCTTTTCTTTGATGATGATCTTCTCCACCATCTCCGGCGTGATCGGCTCGATGTAGGTGCGGAAAGCGAACTCCGGATCGGTCATGATCGTGGCAGGGTTCGAATTGATGAGCACCACCTCATAGCCTTCCTCGCGCAGGGCCTTGCAGGCCTGGACGCCGGAGTAGTCGAACTCACAGCCCTGGCCGATGACGATGGGGCCGGAACCGATGACGAGGATGCGTTTGATGGAGGTGTCTTTGGGCATGAAGGTGCGTAGGGCGAAGGGCTGAGTGCGAAGAGGAGGGAAAGCGTATGATCTGGGCGCTTTCGGGGGCGGGTTTTGCAGGCTAAAAAGCCTGCTCGACGGCAACGCGGGGCCGGAAAGCGCGGCATCTTGCACGGTCTGCGGGGGGCGTCAAATGCAGGGGTGGATTTGGTGAGAAATGGAGGTGCTGAGTGGCTCGTTTTACTGCAGAAGTGCCATGCGGTGGAGGTTGGTGCCTATGGAACACGCGAAATGACACGGGAAGAGTGAGTTTGAGGCTGCTCTGGACCTCTCTGTTCCTCTGCCGCTTTGCGGTGATCGAGGCCACTGAGGCCCGTGATGCGGTCACCTCGGCTTATAGGAGGTGGACGTCGAGGTGGGCGCACTCAGTTCGCCGAGACCTTGAGGCCGATGTTTTTGTAGCCTTCGACGATCTCCTCCGCGACCTGCGAGTAGCTGCGGTCATCAAGGAGGAGTTTGAGGTGTTTGAAGGGGCCGGTCTCCGGCTTCATGTCCGGCGGGGGAAAGCTGGTGGGGTAGGTGAAGCTGCCGTCGGGACTGCGTTTGACGCGGGGATCTTTGAAAAAGGTGCGCAGCGCCACGGTCTCGGCATGCACAGCGTCGAGGAACTTCATGAAACGCAGGCCTTGCGGCAGTTTTTTGGCTCCGCCCTGGCCGTCGAGGTGGCAGAAGAAATAGACGATCAACACGGAGCGGAAGTAGAGCTCGCCCATGGCGCGGTTGGAAGATTCGGCGATGCCGGACCACTGGCCGCGGTTCATGGTCATGTGAGTTTCCAGGTTGCCGATGCTGGCGCTGTAGCCGCGTTTGATCATCTCCTGGATGTGATCCCGCAGCCCCGACTTGTGGGAATCAGCGCGAAAGGTGCCAGCGTTGTAGGGGATCATCTCGGTGTATTCGGCCGTGCCCTCAATGACCCAGACGGGGAGGAAGGGCAGGTAATCGTGCATCAACTGATGCGTGATCTCGTGGATGAGGGTGCCGCCGTCGTAGTCGGCGTCCTTGGCGTAGGTCTTGCCGAGGAGCTTGAGGCCGATGCTGGGAAAGGGCACCTTGAAGATTTTGTCTCCGGTCATGTACACACCGCCGGAGTTTGGCGGGCCGCCGGCGGCGATGTAATCGTTCCGGGTCTCGTACAGCGCGGCTTGGTAGCGCTCCATGCCTTCTGGCGGGCGGCAGACGATGCCCCAGGGCAGGTCGGTCATGAGTTTTCGCGTGGACTCGAAGGTGCGGGCGACTTCCTTCATCACGCTGCCGGCCAGTTTTGCCTGGGAGGCGAACTCGAAGGCCTCGGAACGGTACACAAACTTCCGCGCCGGGGCGGATTCCTCCACTGGCTGGATTTCGATGGAGCCGGATGGCACGATGACATTCTGCGGCCAGGCACGTTTTTCGACCGGAACACGATCATTCGTCGGCTCGGGGGCCTTGGCAGCCAGGGCCGCGGCTGGCTGAGATGGGGCTTGGCTTTTCGCAAAGGCCTGATCCTCGGCGCTGAGGCGTGTGAGGGCGATCTGATGCTCCTTGCCGTCCGCCATGCGTACGGTGACGTGTTCGAGCGTGGCGCTGACGAAGGCAGCCTGAATGATGCGGCCCTGGGTGTCCTTCCACGGACGCATGGTGGGCTCCTGCGCAGGTGCCAGTTGGAGGAGCGCGGCAGAGCCGAGGATGCAATAGATGATCCGTGTGGTGCGGACAGGCATAGCGCTCCTATCAAAGATGGGCGCCGTTCCTTATGCAAACTCTTCCTTTCAACGCCTTCTGCCATGGCGTTGCCTGTTGCCCGTTGGAAACCATGACTTTTCAGCCTCATGGGTTTTCATTGACGTTGAGCCTGCAACAGGTCACTTCAGCCCTTTCATGTGCGGTTTCATCGGATGGTTTCGTTCTTCTGGCACGCTTTGGCGTGAGGAGGAGCGTGCCATTCAGCAGCAGGTGCTGTCCATGATCGCCCACCGAGGGCCGGATGATGGCGCGGAGTCTCTGCACGATGGCGGCTGGATGGGCTTCCGCCGCCTTTCCATCCTGGACCTCACCAGGCATGCCCGCCAGCCCATGAGTTTCGGCGGCGGTCGGCAGACTCTCACCTTCAATGGGGAGATCTACAATTTTCGTGAGCTGCGCGCATGCCTCGGCGGCATGCCTCTGGATTCCTCAGGGGACACCGCTGTGCTCGGTGCCCTGCTGGAACGCGAGCCGTTGGAGCGGGTGCTGGCGCGGCTGCGTGGCATGTTTGCCTTTGCTTGGTGGGATGAGCACACTCGTGCGCTGACCCTGGTGCGCGACCACTTCGGCATCAAGCCGCTGTATTACCAGATCATGGCGGATGGTGGCATCGTTTACGGCTCGGAGCTGCGTGCGGTGGCCCGCCTTGGCGGGACCTCCGCCGTCTCCCCCAGCGCGCTAGCGGACTTTTTCCGCTGGGGGGCCGTGCAGGCACCGGACACCTTTTATGAAGGAGTGCGCTGCCTGCCGCCGGGGCACATGTTGGTGTGGCAGGGCGGTCATGTGGAGACGCGCCCCTGGTTCCTGCCGCGCTGGCCGGGCCGCGAAGACTGGGTGCAAGATGAGGCGGAGCAGCAGCACCTGGTGCGCGAAGGCATGCTGGACAGCGTGAAGGCGCATCTGGTCTCAGACGTGCCGGTGGGCGTGTTTTTGAGCGGTGGGCTGGACTCCACGCTCATCACCGCCTGCATGCGCAAGGCCGGACAGCAGAAGATCAAGGCCTTTTCCATCGGCTATGAGGAGAACTCCGGCGTGCCGGATGAAACCGTGGCCGCACGCCGCAGCGCCGAGTTCTACGACTGCGATTTCGTCTGCGAACGTCTCACCGCAGACACGCTGGAGGCGCGGCTGGACGACTATTTCGACCAGATGGACCAGCCCACGGGCGACGCCCTGAACACATGGGTCGTCTCTCAGGTGGCCGCACGCGAGGTGAAGGTGGTGCTCAGCGGCCTCGGCGCCGACGAGTGGTGGGCCGGGTACAACTTCCACCGCCTCATTTCTCTGGCCGCCAGATCCCCGCTGCTCTCCGCAGGCGGCCTCGTGCGCGCCCTGGGTCGTGTGCTGCCCGTGTCTGTGCGTGCCAAGCCGTCGTGGAAGGCGCTCTATTACGCCCTCGGCGGCGCAGGCCGTGACATGGCCGCATGGCACGCGCATGGCAGGACCATCACACCTCAGGCAGAGGTGGCACGCCTTTTGCAAACAGAGTCTCCCATGCCCGCCCCGCCCCTTGGCACGCGGCATGCGCCAGACTCCTGGCTGCACGAGCTGCTGCTGCGTGAAACCACCACCTACCTGGCCAACACCCTTTTGCGCGACAATGACTTCAGCAGCATGGCCCACTCCCTGGAGCTGCGCGTGCCATGGGTGGATGTGGAGGTCTTCGCCCTCGCGGGTCGCATCCCGCCGGATGCCAAGCTCAACACTCTGGGTGGCAAGCGCGTGCTACGCACCGCCTTTCGCGACCTGCTGCCTCCCTGGATTTATGACGACCCCAAGAAAAAAGGCTTTACTCTGCCCCTTATGAAATGGATGCGACAGCCACGCTGGCAGGCACGCATTCGCGAGACACTCGGGTCCCAGGCCTGCCGTGAACGCGGGTGGACGGATGCCCGGCTGACCGCACGGATGTGTGAGGAGTATTTCAAAAGCACGCTCGAATCCACGGCTGTGTGGTCGCTGGCCCAGCGGGTCTGGCAGCTATATCTCCTGGAGGAGTGGGCGCGCCGAAACATGGGAGGCCGGGCATGAGCGAGCGCATTCTTCAGGTCTTCAACCGTTACCTCTCCCCCGGCGGGGAGGAAAAAAGCGTGGACCGCATTCACAATCATCTCGCGGCCCGGCATGAGATGTCCCGCTGCTTCTTCGACAGCGCGGAATGGCGCGCCGCAGGCGGGCCGGATGCCTTCGGCCAGGCGCGCCGCCTCTTCTACAACACCGAGGCGCGCCAGCGCTTCGAGGCCGCGCTGGACAGCTCCAGCGCGGACGTCGCCCTGTTGCACAACATTTTTCCTGTCGGCTCTCCCTCTCTCTACCACGCCGCTTTGCAACGGGGGAAGCCCCTGGTGCAGTTCCTGCATAATTTCCGCCCCTTCTCTGTCGGCGGCACCCTCTTTGTGAAAGGCCGTCTCTGCCCGGACAGCCTCATCGGCAGCCCGTGGGCCGAGGTGCGCGGCGGTGCCTGGCAGGGTTCCGTGGTGAAGAGTGCTCTCTTCGCCCTGATGCTGCAGATGCTGCACGGCAGCGGCTGGCTCAAGAGTGTGAAGGCCTGGGTGGCCATCTCGGATTTCATGCGAGATCGCCTCGTGCAGTCAGGCTGCGTGGCACCGGACCGCATCCACACCCTGCGGCACTCCTGGGATGCCATGAGCAGCCTCCCCGAGGTGGAAGACGCCGGCTACTATCTCTTCCTCGGCCGGTTGGTGGCGGAAAAGGGGGTTGTGCCCCTGCTGGATGCCTGGGATTTGCTGCGCACCCGGCTTGGGCCGAAGACCCCGCTCCTTCACATTGCCGGTGAAGGTCCGCTTGACTCTGCGGTTCGCGAACGCATGCGCACGAACCCGTACATCGGTCAGCTCGGCCAGATCGGCGGTGAAACGAAGCGCGAGGCCCTGCGGCGCTGTCGGGCGGTGATCGTGCCGTCCACTTGGTGGGAGCCGCTCGGTCTCGTGGTGTATGAGGCGTATGATTATGGCAAGCCCGTGCTCGCGGCCAAGTCCGGCGGATTGACCGAAATCGTGCCGCATGGCGTCACCGGTCTGCAGCATGAGCCGGGCGACGTGAACGGCCTCGTGAATGATGTGCTGGAGATGGAGGCCACGCCCGCCGGTGCGCGTCAAGCCATCGGACATGCCGGCCGCCAATGGCTGCTGCGAGAAGCAGATCCGCAGGCCTGGATGCGGCGGTTTGAAGAGATTCTGGCGGGTGCGATGCGGACGGAAGGCTGAAGTTGGCTGTTCCGGCAACCATGGCAAACAACAGCCAACCATTGCCAACTACCGCAAACCTCCCCCTCAATGCATGATCGTCACCCGGGTGCCGACACTGGCGTGCTGATAGATCGTTTCGGCCATGTCACGTGGCAGGCGGATGCAGCCATGGGACGCGGGTGATCCAGGACGCGGGATCGCCCCCGCGTGCATGCCCACACCGTAGCCGGTGATGCGCATCCAGTAGGGCATGTGGGCACCGATAAAGCGACCGCCAGGAGGAACACGCGACACGCCAGCGGTCGCGTTGCGGTTCACCACATTCCCGTTGCGGTCCACGATCATACCGTAGCGGTTGGAGCGCTTGTTCACGATCTTTTCCGTGATGCGGAAGGTGCCCGTGGGCGAGGCAAAGCCACTGCGACCGGAGGCGACATAGGTCCAGCCGACAGTTCGACCCCCTTTGAAAAAATAAGCCTTCTGCTCGCTCAGGTCGATGTTCACACTCAATGGGCCGGGAGTGCCGCTGCCATGCCAGACATAAAGCGGCGGCTGGGAGGCGACAGCGGGCATGACCAGCAAAGCACGACGCACCAATTCACGACGTGAGGAGAGCAGCGTCATGTCTGGCAGCGTGCATTGACTGAAAAGAAGCGCTCCAAGAGCAAGGGGGGCGAGGCGCAAGGTTTTCATGAGAGAACTGATTTTAGAAGCATCATCCGCGCCTGCGCAACCCGACAGCGAGAGCCAGTGAATGGATTTTATTTTCACTGGCTTCGTTGATTCCAGTAAATTTTGAGATTCTTACTGCCGCGCCCCGCGCCGATGACCTCAAGGTCACGATCCCCATCCAAATCCGCACAGACAGCATCCTCGCAGGCCATCCCGCCGTCGTCGATGAAAGCATTCTTCCAGCCGCTGCCGTCCTCCTTGGTCGTCCAGAACAGCTTCACTCCCACCTTGCCGATCTTCTGCTGTGCACGCCAGCCGACGACGATCTGGCGGTTGTTCAAGCCGAGCAGATCATGAGTAGCGATGGCATGACCATCGACGAGATCGCTCGTAAGCACCCGGCGTTGCCAAGGGCCGTTTTTCGGACCGTCGGAGGGTGGGGTGTAAAGCACCAGCTGGTGGCCGTGCATCGGCTCGATTGTTGCCACATAAGGCTGGCCGCCGGAGAAGGCTCCATAGCGCACTTCACCCGCGCCTAGCAGCTCGGTGGAATCCTTTGGATGCTGCGCGATCCACTGCTCTTTCCAGCCGTTGTCAGTTTGGTCGAGGCGCACGACGCCTTCACGTCCACAGATCAGCAGGCTCTCCGCCTGGGTGCCGGGCGCGGGGATGATGTCGAGGTTGTGCGTCTTGTGCATCGTGCCCTGCACCAGCGTGGTGTTCCATTCTTTGCGCGGATCATCCGGCATGTGGTAGGCCAGCGTGCGCACACCGGCTCCTTCGCCGTTCTTGTCATTGCCCCGGCCATGCAGTGGCAACACCACGAGGTCATGACGGCCGGCGCGGTTGCGCACCCACTTCATGCGGTGGGTCGTCGGCTCATGCGTGAGTTTCACGGGCTCCCACTTCTGCGTTCGGTCCGCTGGTGGGATCAAATAAAACACCGCGCCGCTGCCGGTGGTGTCTCCAGGGTTCCATTCCGCGCCCACGGCGATCTCGCATTTTCCATCGCCATTGATGTCACGCGCGGCGAGGCAGACGTGGTCCTTTTCGGTCAGTTTGTCCGTGATGATGTGCTTCTTCCATGTCGGATTTTCATACCAGACGATCGCATGGCTGTCTGCCAGCAGGATGTCCGTCTGCCGGTCGCCGTTCACATCTGCCACAGCAAGGCCGTAGCCGATGCCGACCTCGCCGTCGATCAACTGTTCTTTAAACTCAGGCGTTTGTGCTAGAGAGAGGATGGCGGTGGCGAAAAAGGCGACAGAGAGGATTTTTTTCATTCGAGCACAGCCTAGGCGAAAGCCGCCCGGTGAATCAAGCCCTCAATCCAGCCAGGATCGGCGTGCCTGTTGCCTCATAAGTTTTGACACCCTGGGGATAAAAGCTGTGCGGGGATGGAAAGGACGTTGACTCAAAAAGGATGACACCGGCAACCCAAGTCGATGTCCATGAGTCAAAAAGTTCGGGAAGAGATGCTGCCGCG
>JAPLUL010000108.1:0-45801 GCA_026397635.1 Verrucomicrobiota bacterium
CCCCGGCGTCGATCAGCACCCAGTATTTCGTCGCCGATGGCATGACCGAGGCGATGGCCGGGCGCTCAATGTGGGTGAGCGTGCGCAGTTTGATCAAAGATGCGGTCACCGCTGCTCCGGTGTGGCCGGCGCTGACGACGGCATCCGCCTTGCCGTCCTTCACGAGCTCGACCGCACGGCTGATGGAGCTGTCCTTCTTCTTGCGCACGGCATCCAGGCCGCTGTCAGACATATCGACGACCTGGCTGGCTGGGACGATCTCCAAGATCGGGCTGGAGACGCCTTGCCGCTTCAGTTCCTGCTCGATCACGTCCGGCTTGCCCACCAAAAAAAGCCTGGTGAGCTGCGGTAGGGAATCCAGGGCGAGCTTGACGCCGCCGATGGGATTTTGCGGCGCGAAATCGCCGCCCATGACATCCAGGGCGATCTTCATTCCTTCTCTTGCGGGTGTGTCTTCAAGCGTGACGGGATCCAGTCTTAAAGCGTGAGAAAGCGGGAATGCAAACGGGAGTTTTGGGCGGCATTCAGCGGCAATGACGAAATCAGAATGACGAATGGCGAACCCCAGAAGGTCCGCCATTCGGCTCTAGTCTTTTGTCATTACCCGCAGGGCGTCAATATACGCCTTCGACGATGGTCTTCTCCATCGCGCCGAACGGACGCACATCGGCCACGCCGTCCCAGGCGTAAGGTGCACGTGGTTTGCGGCGCATGGCTTCGTCACGCTCCAGGAAGCGCGGCATGAAGAATTCCTTTGTCAGCGTGGTCAGTTCCACGCGGCCCCAGGTGTCGTATTCGACGGTTTTGTCGGTGTCCTTGGGGTCAACAATGCGCAACACGGCGCGAGGTTGTGGCGCGTAGTAGGTGATGGAGAAATTGTCCTCCGGTGTGAGCGGCACGCTGGCGGCCAGGCCCATGAGAGTGTTGCCATAGGTCGGATAGAAGCCGATTTTGCCCTCCAGCACTTCCTCAACGATGAAGCGCACATACTGCGGCGTCATCGTGGTGCCACCGACGAAGCAGCCACGGATGCCGACGCCGTAGAGATCAACTTTCTCCGCCAGGGCTTCGAGCAGCTTCGGTGTGGTGAAGATGGCGGAAATCTTGCGGTTCTTCAGCAGCAGCACCGCCTGATCCACCGCATGATCCATGTACTGGCGGGCGATGTCGAATTGCTTATTGGAGATGAGCTTCTTCACAAAGCGGGGATCGAGATCGACGAAATAGCAGGAACTGCCGCGATAATTGGCAAGATGCTCCACCGCGAGGCGCAGACGACGCGGGCCGGTAGGGCCGACCATGATCCAGGACTCACCCGGCGGGAAGTGCTTGTCGTCGAGCTTGTGACTGAACTCCTCGTAATCCACGCGGAAGTCGTTCCAGCCGATGCGTTGCTTCGGCATGCCGGTGGTGCCACCGGTCTCAAAAATGTTGAAAGGCTTGCCCTTGAACGCGGCAGGCACCCAGACCTCAGGCTGCTGGTCGCGTAGCCACTCGTCCTGGAAGTGCTGAAACTTTGCAATGATGTCCCCGTAGCTGTTCACCACGCCACGCGGGTCGAAATTCTTCTTCGCCCAGTCCAGCCAGAACGGGCAGCCGGTTTCCGGCGAGAAATGCCACTGGATGGTTTCACGGACTTGGTTATCGAGCTGGGCTTTGGCTTCTTCGGGTGTCATGTGGGTCGGGGTTTGAAGGAAGGAACTGTGAAACGGGCGGCAATAAACGAAAGTAAAATTACCTGCCTTTCTACGAGCAGTCGGACAATCCAGATGAGGTGGATTGTTTTGCAACGCTGGCAGTCCCATTCTGTTCCAATCCCACGCTTGTGATGAAAACCCATCGCATCCTCATTTCTTCTGCGCAGTCCTTAGAGTCCTGGGGGCACCATCGTGCTGCCGCGTGAGGCACGGCGGGTGCACCACCGTAGCGGAGTCTATTGCACGCATCGCGGCGTCTGGTATCGCCCCTGTGGCCGCGGTTACACGGCCTACCCGCGCCCGTTTTGAGCCAGGGCACACGAATACCCGACCAGGATGCGGAAATCGTCCTTCTGCATTCGTTTGAGGCATCGCTTGCTCTTTGGCCCAGCGGTCGTATTCTCAGTCTCTCCAAAACGGGGGCGTACTGGTTTCGACGGGTACTCTGAGTTCGGAGCTGCATGCCGAGGATGATTCGTTGGCCTCGTTAAATACCGGATCAAAAACATAAATGTGAACTCTAACGAGCTCGCTCTCGCGGCTTAAGCCCCGCGACATCGCACAGGCAATGTCTGGTAGCCTGTCCGATGACACCACCAGGCTGGGCTGATGGCCGGGCGACCGGGTCACAGTCGAGATCAAACAGGACGCTGGGTGAAGAGTAGGCCGTCTCAAGCCGCCTCCCACCGAGACCAAACATGAGACTGAGCATGGAGACGCTACGGGCAACGGTTATTCGGACAGGGGTTCAACTCCCCTCGCCTCCACCACCTTATTTATTGGCCTTCGACGAAGGGGAAATGAGGTTTTTCGGGGATTAAGGGCATAAAACAGATCAGAAGCTAAACGTAGCTACAGTCTCCCCGAACCCGATAGTCAAACCCGCAGTCACACCACCAGGACACTCTCAGGGTGTGCCTGGATGGGACGGAAGACTGGATGGAAGGCGTTTCTTCATCCGCGGCATGCCCGCGGAGCGAAGGCAGGGTAGTCTCATTTAGTCTCAGCCATGCCAACATCAGCGGTAGGGCCTGCCGCTGACACAGGCCAGAAGAGTTCTGTCGCAGGAGTCTGTATTGCCGCGGTGCTTTCGTAGAGCGCGGTCATGCACTTCGCCGTGCCAGGCGGAAAAGTGGGCCTGCTGATCACGCTGCTGCTTGGGGCCTTGATCGGACTACTGAGCCTTCTGCAGCTAGCGCAAGCCGCTATTCTGCCCGGCTTGGCGACAATCACGTTCGTCCTCTTTTCAGCCTGGGCTGTGGTGTCCCGCATGCGAGGAGCGGACCGCCCAAGAGAACGAAGACGTTCATACCAAGATGGACCGAATGTCGAAGGGCTATTAAACAAAAAAATTTGAGATAAAAACCGCGACTGGCAATCGAGAACCAACAAACCTACTCGGCTGTCATCAACGAAGTGCGGCAGAGGCGGGCGTACATTCCGTCCTGGGTGATGAGCTCATCGTGGGTGCCTTGCTCGATGATGCGACCGTGCTCGAGGACGTAGATACGGTCGGCATTACGAACGGTGCTGAGGCGGTGGGCGATGACGAAGCTGGTGCGGTGGGCCATGAGGTGCTCCAGAGCCTCCTGAATCTGCCGCTCGGTCTCGGTATCGACACTGGCGGTGGCCTCGTCGAGTAGGAGGATGGGAGGATTGCGCAGCAAGGCGCGGGCGATGCTGATGCGCTGCTTTTCACCGACGCTGAGCTTCACGCCGCGCTCGCCGACGTGTGTGTCGAGCAAGTCGGGCAGGCGTTTGACGAAGGCCTCGGCATTGGCACTGGCCAACGAAGACCAGAGTTGCTCGTCGGTAGCGTCACGACGACCGATAACGAGGTTTTCGCGCACGGTGCCGTTAAAGAGGAAGCTCTCCTGCGTGACGTAGCCGATGCTCCGCCGCAGCCAGGCTTTGTTCAGCTCGTGAACGGGAGCGCCGTCGATGGTGATGACGCCTTCATCGTATTCGTAAAATCGAGTGAGGAGGTTGATGAGTGTGGACTTGCCAGCGCCAGTGGGGCCGACGAGCGCGATGGTTTGACCTGGCTTGGCCTCCAAGCTCACGCCATGGACCGTGGGCGTTTTTCCGGCGTAGCTGAAGCCGACGTTCTCATAGCGCACATGGCCGGTGATGGCAGGCAATGCGCGCCCGCCCTGAGTGTCGGCCTCCGGCTCGGCATCTAGAATGTCAAAAACGCGCTCACCGGCGGCACGGCCAGATTGGAGGATCTGATTGAGCTGATGCAGGCTTTCGATGGGGTCGTAGAAGAATTTGAGCAGCAACAGGAAGGCGGTGAGATCGCCCGCACGAATTTCCCCTGACATGAGCTGACGTGCGCCGACCCAGAGCACGATGACCATGCCGATGCTGGTCAAAAAGTGCATACCGGGACGGTAGAAGGCCCAGATGCGCATGACGTGCAGCGTGGCCGTGCGCAAAGCACCACTGGCGCGGTTGAAGCGCCCGTGCTCCTCGTGCTCCATCGCGTAGGCTTTGATCTGGCGCATGCCAGAGACGTTGTCCTGCAACAACGAGTTCATGGCGCTGCTGGCACGACGCACCTTGCGGTGGCGGTCACGCGAGGTGCGTGTGTAGGCCAGCGCTCCAGCAATAAGAAACGGCAGTGGAATGAGCGCATAAAGCGTGAGCGTGGCGTCCGCCTGCCACATGAACACACCCACGACGGCGATTTGCAGCACGGAGATGAGGCCCTGCTCGATTCCGTCGATCAAAACACGCTCCACCGAGGGAATGTCCTCGGCGACGGTGGTCATGATGTCGCCGGAGGGCCGGTTGTCGAACCAGCGCAGCGGGAGGGTCTGCAAGCGTTGATAAATGTCGCTGCGCAGATCGTAGATGACCATCTGCTCAAAGGTGTTGTTGAGTTGAATGCGCAGGGAGTTGAACAGATGCTGGGCGAAGTAGGCGGCCAGCGCGTAAAGCGCCAGCGGGGTCAGGCGTTCCCACTGCTGATTGGGCACCACCACATCCAACACTTCCCGCGTGATGTGTGGAAACACGATGACCATGAGCGTGCCGATAATGGCACAGGAGATCTGTGCCGCTCCAAGGAGAGGGTAACGGCGGAGGTAGGAGAAGACGCGAAGAATGGTTTTCAAATCGGGAGACGGCGCTTGATGCGGCGGGCTTAGCAGCTATCAAGCATACGCCTCACGGCAACCTGCAACCCATGAAATACCACCTCGCACGCGGCGAAGAGCAGCTCGGCACCTTCAGCGACCTAGATGTGAGCTCCGGACTGCGCAACGGCCGCTTCCAGCCCACCGACCTGTGCTGGGCTGAAGGAATGCAGGACTGGCAGACGCTAAAGATGCACATGCAAGATGTGGCGGAGGAAACCGGCATGGCTCAACCACCAGCCATCGCCGCTTTGGAAGCAGAGGTCCTCAAAGACAAGGCCAGCCGACATGAGCTTGCCTCACTGGGGCAGCGGCTGGCCGCCGCACTGGTGGATCTGGTCACGCTCCTGGTCCCCATGTTGATCATGTTCACCGTGCTGATCGACGAGAATTTCGAGGCCGAGATCAGGGCCGTCCAAAACGATCCGCAGGCCGTCATGGACGCGCTGCAGCGCCAGGTTTTAAAGATCCAGGCCGCAGGAGACTCCACCCTGATGTTGCTGGGCTGGTTCATGGACCTGCTGGTCATCACCAACATCATCCTGCTGACCATGCGCGGTCAGACGCTAGGCAAGCTGCTCATGGGCATTCAGATCATGCGCTCTGGCGATGATGTCAGGGCAGGTTTTCTCAGGGCGGTGCTGTTGCGCAGCCTGCTGCCCATCTTTGTTCTTTTTCTCCCCCACGTCGGTCCATTCCTGCTGATCGCCGACGTGCTGCTGATTTTTCGCTCAGACCGCCGTTGCCTGCATGATTTCATCGCAGACACGCGGGTCGTGCGGCGTCCCCAGAAGTGACGGCTTGTTAAGCAAGCACAGGCAGGTGTAAAACGTGAGATGTAAAGATGTGAGAGCTGTGCAGCCAAAGTAGAACCTCTCACAACTAACATCTAACTTCTCACGCAGGGAAATGCTCCCCCCCATCAAGGCAGCGCTGAGCGACGAGCAGCCTCAGGATTGTTCCCCTGGATCTTGTTGATCTCGCTCATGCTATCACGCTCCTGTTTTGACAGGGTTTTTGCCCGCTCGCGGAATGGATGCGTCACCCCCATCACAAAACAGCTAACGTCTGCCACCAGGATGATCATGGCGATAACGATGCCGTATTTCTTCAGCGCCTCGTCAATCACCTTGTTTTTGTTCACGGAGAACTTCTCCGATTTCGAAAACATGGACTGAAACAGCCGCCGCCAGCCGCGTGGCTCACGCGCTATGCTGAACGACCAGATGAACAGGGCGGTCAGGATCACGCAGGCGATCTGATACTGGATGGGAATCTCGCGCATGTGGCCAGTGGAGAAAAAGAAGTTTGATGTATAACCTTCGTGCAATACCTGTGCAAACAAGGATTTGTCACGAAGCCGTGAAACGATCCTCGGCCGGATTGGCCCCCAGAGCCAACTTCGCACCTCCATTGGCCGCCAAATGGGTCAGCATATGGAAGGCATCCTCGGCGTCGATGCCGAGTTGCGCGGCCACTTCTTCCGCACTCACGCCATTGCCGGACAACACGCCGCGCACTTGGGCAAGCTGCTTGAGAAAATCCGTGGCAGCTTTCTTCCCAGCCTCCACACCCGGCTGATGGTAGGCGTTCACATTCACGAGGCTGGCGTAAAAGCCCACCGCCCGCTCAAACAAGCCCACGAGCATGCCCAGGGTGTAAGCGCTGACCTCCTCGATGCTCAGTGTCACGCTCTCGCGTCCCTTATCCGCCAGAGCCTTGCGTGTGCCGCGCAGGAAACCCTGCAGATAGTCACCACTGGTAAATCCGGGATCGACTTCCAGCGCCGCAGAGTCCCGTGCCTTCCGCACCTCAATGAAGGTGGCAAAGAAATTGTTCACTCCGTCGCGGAGCTGCTGCACATAAGCGTGCTGATCCGTACTGCCCTTGTTGCCATAGACGGCGATGCCTTGGTTCACCACCGCGCCATCAAGGTCATGCTCCTTACCCAGGCTCTCCATGACAAGCTGCTGGAGGTATTTGCTAAACAGCACCAGCCGGTCCTTGTAAGGCAACACCACCATGTCCTTGAGGCCCTGGCCGCCACCGGCGTGATGCCACATCAGCGCCAGCAGCATCGCCGCGTTCTCAGCAGCCGGGCGGGAACGTGTTTCGACATCCATCGCCGCAGCTCCGGCCAGGAACTGGCGCACGTCCACGCCTTGCAGTGCCGCTGCCAGTGTGCCTACCGCGCTCATCACGCTCGTTCGGCCGCCTACCCAGTCCCACATCGGAAAACGAATCATCCACCCCTGGGCAATGGCGTGCTTTTCGAGTTCGCTGCCAGCGCCAGTCACCGCTACGGCATGCTTAGCGAATTCGATTCCCACCTTCTTGTAAGCGGCCTCGGCTTCCAGCATGCCGTTGCGCGTCTCTTTGGTGCCACCGGACTTGGAGATGACCAGCGTTAGCGTCGTCGCCAGCTCAGCGCCGATCTCCGCCAGCACACGGTCCATGCCATCCGGGTCCGTGTTGTCAAAAAACGAGATCGCCATCGGCGGATTAGCCGGTGTGATCGCTTGCGCCACCAATTGAGGCCCCAGGGCCGAGCCGCCGATACCCACCACCAGTACGCGCGTGAATTTTTGCCCATTTGAGGCTTTCACCACACCCGAATGCACGTCGGAAGCAAATTTCAGCGTCGCATCCAGCGTGTCGTCGATTTCCTTCCTCAAAGCCGCATCCGGGGCCAGTTTTGAGTCCCGCAGCCAATAATGGCCCACCATCCGGTTTTCATCGGGATTGGCGATGCCACCGGCCTCCAGCTCACGCATGTCCTTGAACGCTCGTTCGACCTTGTTTGCCATACGAGTAAAGGGCGCGTCATCATGGCCCATACGGCTGATGTCGATGGAAAAACCGAGGCTCGGGTAACGGACAAAAGACTTCTGAAAGCGATCCCAGTGGCTCATATGGATGGAAAAGTGTGCGTTGATGGTTTGAACAGATGCGTGTCTCGGCTGGTCACGCGCGAACCGCAAAAAGCACTTCCCATGCCGCCCCGCAACCTCTTTGGCCCTACGCATCCCATGTCCTCAGCATTCGGGTGAGAATGGTCGAAAGCAGGAAATCAATAAACTCAGGCTTTTAAAGCTGAGTGGCGCACCCGTCAGGATTCGAACCTGAAACCTTCTGATCCGTAGTCAGATGCTCTAATCCGTTGAGCTACGGGTGCGTTTGGCTTTCGCCAGACCCACTGCTCGGAAGCAGCGGGCCACGAGACTAGACCAGTGATGCGTTTTGTCAAACAATCGGAAGCATTTATTCTCGCAATTCCAGCGGAGTTCGGGAATGGCTCCGATTGAGTCACTCAAACATGCCCAACTCTTCATCCATGTCCCCATTTGTGGTCACTCACAGCTATGACCAACTCGCGGCGCTTTGGGCCGGTTCTGACTTTCACCGTGACAATGGCATGCTCCAGCATCGCCGGGCGCTGCAATTCATCTCAAAGCCAGGCAAGGCACTTGATGTGGGCTGCGGCAGCAGTGGGCGCATCATCGACTTGCTCATGGAGCGCGGCTTTGAGGTCGAAGGAATCGACATCTCCGCCGAAATGATCCGCTTGGCCCGCCAGCGGCATCCGCAGGTCGTTTTCCATCACGCCGATGTCATGGAGTGGATGCCAACCAAGGCCTACGACTTTATCAGCGCCTGGGACAGCGTCTGGCATGTGCCGCTGGTCTCGCAGGAGGCTGTTTGGACGAAGCTCCTATGCTCATTGTCTCCCGGCGGCGTGATGATCCTCAGCACTGGCGGCCTTGATGAGGCTGAAGAAGTTCAAAACGCCCACATGGGCGTTCCCATGTATCACGCCACCCCCGGCCTGCCCGCCTTGTGCCGTCTCATCGCCGAAGCGGCCTGTGTCATTCGGCATCTGGAATATGACCAGTGGCCAGAGAAGCATCTGGTCGTGGTGGTGCAGCGAGTTTGACAGGCTGAATCTGAAGCAGCCTGAAATGGAAAATGACAAAGGCCGAGACGCAGTCGTCTCGGCCTTTGTCGATTCTGTTAAGCACTTTTACTTCGCCAGCTTCTCCATGAGCTTCTGAGTACGCTCGATGATGCGTTGCGGCTCATCGAGGAGTCCAGCGCTCATCAAGGCGTTGTCCAGAATCTGCTCGGAGATGAGTCCTGCGGTTTCGGGGTCGCTTTGGTGGAGTTTGGAGAGTCCTTTGACGAGATTGTGGCGTGGATTGATCTCGAAGACGACTTTCGGGCCGGGCATGCCGCCGTCTTTGCCGAGGGCTTTCATCATCTGGCGCATCTGCGGCGTCATTTCGCCTTCGGGGGTCAAAACGAGGGCGGGTGAGCCAACGAGTCGCTTGCCGGGGCGGACGGTATCGACTTGGGCGGTCAGGCGCTCTTTGATCCAGTCGCAAAGCGTGGTCGTTTCGGCTTCAGGGAGTGCTTCGCCTTCGGCGTCGTTGTCACCGAGGTCGATGTCGTCGGCGTTGACGGATTTGAGGTCCTTTTCCTCGAATTTGTGCAGGCTGGAGAGGACGTACTCGTCGATGGGTTCGAACATGTAGAGCACTTCGATGCCCTTGGCCTTAAAGGCCTCCAAATACGGCCCACTTTCGATGGCGGCGCGGGATGGGGCCACTTGGTAGTAGATGGCCTTCTGGTCGCTGGTCATGCGCTTCACATAGTCGGCAAGGCCAACGGTCTCGCCGGGCTGCGTCATGCTGGACTCAAAGCGGAGCAGCTTGGCGATGGCGTCGCGATTGGTGTGATCGGTGGCCACGCCTTCCTTGAAGAAGCGGCTGAAGTCGGCGTAAAATTTGCCGTACTTCGCCGCGTCATCGGCAGCTTCCTTGTCGAGGTGCTTGAGCAAGCGTTTCACGACCACGTCGCCGATTTTGCGTACGAGGGCGCTGTCCTGCATGCTTTCGCGGGAGATGTTCAGCGGCAGGTCTTCGCTGTCGATCACGCCACGGACAAAGCGCATCCACTCCGGCAGGAGTTTCTTCGGCTTGGAGTCGATGAGCACTTTTTTGCAGTAAAGCGACACGCCGGGCTCCATTTGGCCCATGCCAAAGGCTTCCATGTTCTGCGTGGGTGTGAAGAGCAGCGCATTGATCACGATGGGCGACTCGGCCTGGAAGTGCAGCCGGTAGCTGGGATCATCGAACGCGTGAGCGGTGAACTTGTAGAACTCGTTGTACTGCTCATCGGTGATGCCTTCCTTCGATTTGAGCCAGAGAGCCTCAACGGTGTTAACGCGCTCGCCATTGAGCAGGAGCGGGAAGCTGACGAAGTTCGAGTGCTTCTCGATGATCTGCTTCACCGTGTGCTCTTTGGCAAAGTCGGCGGCATCTTCCTTGAGGTGCAGCACGATTTTGCAGCCGCGCTTCTGATCGGTGGATTCATCAATGGTGTAGCTGCTGCTGCCGTCGCTCGTCCAGACGAGGTGTTCCCCGTCGTTGCGCCAGGAATGCGTATGAACCTCGACTTTGTCGGCCACCATGAAGGCGGAGTAGAAGCCGACGCCGAACTGGCCGATGAGCTGCGCATCGTTTTGCTTCCCCGCGTTCTTCAAAGCAGCCGCAAAGGCCTTCGAGCCGGAATGCGCGATGGTGCCGAGGTTTTCGACCAACTCGGCGCGTGTCATGCCGATGCCGGAGTCGGCAATGGTGAGCGTGCGCGCGGCCTCGTCGGTGGTGATGCTGATTTGCAGCTCGGCAGAGGCATCGAAGATGTCGTTCTCCGTGAGCTGGGTAAGGCGCATCTTTTCCATCGCGTCAGCGGCGTTGGACACCAACTCGCGCAGGAAGATCTCGCGGTCGGTGTAGAGGCTATGGATGACGATATCGAGGACTTGTTTGACTTCGGCCTGGAATTCGTGGGTTTGGCTCATGGTGGGTGGTTAGAGTGGGTTTGGGGGCGGGGAAAGTAGCGGTTCGTGATGTGTGGTCAAGGCGGCTGCGTCATCAAAGGTCAAGGAGTCGTCAAATGTAGTGAGCAATGCGGCTCGATAGTTGACCACCTTGACGCTGCTTGACGGCGCAGCCTTGACTTTGCCTCCCCCTCCCCCACACTCCGCGCACCCATGGGACTCTTCGATTCACTCGCCAAAAACGCGCTGGGCGGCTTGCTCGGCGGCTCTTCCAAACAAGACCCCGCCGCGATGCTTTCCGGCCTACTCAACGACGCCGGAGGGCTGCAAGGGCTGATGGGTCAGTTTCAAAAAGCCGGTTTCGGCGAGCAGTTCGCATCCTGGGTGGGGACAGGTGAAAACAAGCCCCTCGACGCCGAGCAGGTGCAAAGTGCCGTGGGCATGGATGAAATTCAGCGACTCGCCAGCAAGCTGGGCATGCAAACGCAGACCGTGCTGCCGCTGCTCGCGCAGTTTCTGCCCCAGGTGATCGACAAACTCACGCCGAAGGGCCAGATCGACGACAACAACCCGAGCGGCGGCCAGATTCAAAGCGTACTCACCAGCCTGATCAGCAGCAGTTTGGGCGGCTTGTTCGGCGGCGGAAAACGTTAAAGCAGTGCGCCGTTTGGCGCATTTTCAGCGTAACACTTTTTCTTCATGCTCCGCCTCGCCCTCAAAATGCTCTTTGGTGACACGGCGAAGTACCTCATGCTCGTCGCGGGGCTGGCAGTGGCGACGTTTTTGATGGCGCAGCAAACGGCGGTGTTTTGCGGACTGATGAGCTGGACGAAATCCACGCTCAAAAACGTCCCCGGTCCGATCTGGGTGGTGGAAGAGAAGGTGGAGCAGGCCAACGAGACCAATCCACTGCTCGATACCGATGTGGCGCGCGTGCGCAGTGTCAGCAGCGTGGCCTGGGCATCGCCGATCTACTCCGGCATCCAGCGCGTGCGGCTGGAGAACGGAAATTTTAAGATCATTCAGCTCATAGGCATCGACGCGAACACGCTGGCCGGCGCTCCGGCTAAAATGCTGGAAGGCGACCTCATGAAGCTGCGCTTGCCACATTCGGTGATCATCGACGATCTCGGCGTGCAGCGGCTGGCCAAAAAACGCGGGGACAAGGTCAAAATCGGCGACGCATTCGAGATCAATGACCAGGAAGCGCGTGTGGTGGGCATCGCGGATGCGGTGAACTCCTTCACGGGCGGTCCGTATGTTTGGACAACCTATGAGCGGGCACTGCAATACGTCCCGTCACAACGCAAGATGCTGCAAGCGGTGATCTGCGCCCCGCGTGAGGGCGTGAGTCTGGAGCAGGCCATCGCGGACATCCGCAAGGAAACGGGATTGAAGGCCTTCATTAACCGCGAGGCCACCTTTGAGGAGTTCATGAGTCAAACACCCGAAAAGCCGACGACGAACTTCAATGTCTCGACGGTGTGGTGGTATGTGAAGAACACCGGCATTCCGATTTCCTTCGGCACCACCGTCATCATCGGCCTGCTGGTGGGTATGGCCGTGAGCTGCCAGACGTTTTACTCCTTCGTGCTGGAGAACATGCGACACCTTGGTGCCTTGAAAGCCATGGGAGCTTCCAACGGCACGCTCTGCCTGATGTTGATCGTGCAGGCCTTTACCGTCGGCCTCATCGGTTATGGCATCGGCCTGCTGGGCACGGCTGGCTTTGCCCTTGGAGCGCTCAAAAACGAGCAACCGCCGTTTTATATGCCGGAATTCGTGCCCTTCGCCGTATTGGCGGTTGTTTTAGGCATCTGCATGCTAGCGGCGCTGATGGGCATCTGGCGCGTGAGCCGCCTGGAGCCTGCAATGGTCTTCAGGAGTTAATGACGAATTCTGCATGACGAATGACGAATCCAAACAGCTCGCAGCGCGAGTGCGTGGCATCTCCAAAAGTTTTGGAGATGGCGAGGCGCGGATCAAGGTGCTGAAGGGCATTGATCTTGATGTGCGGCGCGGGGACATCACCATGCTCGTGGGTCCGTCTGGCTGCGGCAAGACCACGCTCATCAGCATCATCGCAGGCACTCTGGCGGCGGATGAGGGTGAACTGGACGTGTTTGGCCATGATCTGCGGAAGATGAGCAAGGCGGCCATCACGCGCTTTCGAGCGCATCACATCGGCTTCATCTTCCAGGCTTTCAATCTCATCCCCACGCTGACCTGCGCGGAGAATGTGAGCGTGCCGCTTTTGATTCAGGGCGTATCAGCGCACCAGGCGGAGAAGCGGGCGCGGGAAGTGCTTGCTCAGGTGGGATTGGGAGACCGCATCAGGCACCGGCCCGCGCAGTTGTCCGGCGGGCAGCAACAGCGCGTCGCCATCGCACGTGCTTTGGTGCATGAGCCGAAGCTGATCATCTGCGACGAGCCGACCGCCGCGCTGGACGCAAAAAACGGCCATGCAGTGATGGAGCTTTTTGAGCATGTGGCGCGCGGCCAGGACCGGGCCGTTTTGATTGTGACACACGACAACCGTATCTTTCACCACGCCAATCGCATCGCCAGCATGGACGACGGGCGCATCATGGAGGTGCATGACGTGGACGCGGACCATCCGCCGCCAGAGCATTTGCATGCGCCGGAACGGCTGTGATTTGGATTGGCACAGGCAGAAGTTTACGGTGGTTGACCGTGGCTGAAGGGCGCGGTGCGCCGTTGACGTGGTTTGCCAAACCATCGTCAACAGCCGTCAACTATAGTAAACCTGCGTGATCGAACAGAAGCAGGACTCGCCACGCGTCACGGCACCACCTGCACCGGCGTGCCTGGCGGACAGGCGTAATAAAATTTCTCCGCCATGTGACCAGGGAGGCGGATGCAGCCGTGGGAGGCGGGATAGCCGGGCAGATAGCCTTGGTGCATGCCGACGCAGCCGTAGATGCGCATGAAGTAGTACATCTTCGCCCCTTCAAAGCGCGTGCCGGGCGGCGCGGTGACGTTGCGGTTGTCGATGTTGGTCACGATGACGTTGCCGAAGGAGTCCTCGTAGTCGCCGTAAATGGATGATTTGTGGTCGATGTCCTTCTCAATGACGCTGTAACGGCCAGGACGGGTGTCATAACCCTCGGAGCCGGAAGAAATGGGTGAGCCACCGGCTAGTTCTCCCCCCTTGAACAAGTACACCATCTGCTCGCCCAAATGGATGAGGATGCTGGGCCTGCCCTGCATGCCGTCGGCATACCAGAAGGAGCCCTCGTTGCGGTTAAGGCCGATGACGTGGCGCAGCTGGCCGTTCACAAAACGAGCGGCGCGTGGAATCTCCCCGGTGACGACACGGCGGGCGAACTGAAAGCTGTTGTTCCCCGCCGTCTGAACGGAGGTGCAACCGCTCAACAAGACTACGAGAAGAAGGAGGCGCAAAACCATGTCCGAGGAATTGGCGGTGCGGAGTTCCTGGTTCAAGCCTCAATGTTTAGAGTTTTTTCAACTGCCGAGCGCTCCTTTGACCTCGGGCTTTCGAAGGGCCTTGGCCAGCCTGTCGAGCACGCCATTGACGAAGGAGCCGGATTCACCAGCGCTGAGGGCTTTGGCGATGTCGATAGCCTCATTGAGAATGACCGGAGCGGGCACGTCCGGGCAGTATAGCAGCTCATAGGAGGCGAGACGCAACACATTGCGGTCCACGGCGGCCAGACGCTCCAGGCGGAAGTTTTCGACGAGGCCTGTGATGTGCCCGTCGATCTCCTCCTGGTGGTCGATGACACCTTTGATCAGGCTTTCAGCATAGGCACGGGTGGATGTCTTCGCGCTGTGCAGAGTCCAGAAGACCTCGGCATCCTCGGGTTTTTGCTCACCTTGCAGGTCTCTGGAGAAAAGGAATTGAATGGCGGCTTCGCGGCCGTCGCGGCGTTTTCCCATGATATTAGGCGTGGTCGATGGGTTCGCCGGCAAAGCTGGCCTTCATTTTGCCGAACAGGTTGATCATTTTAACGCAAGTCTGGGCGGCTTCCGTGCCGCGATTGATGGTCGCCCCCAAACAGCGCTCCTCAGCCTGCTCCTCGCTGCTGACGAGCAGGACTTCATGAATGACGGGAACGCAATGTTTCACGGCCATCTGCTGCAAGGCATCCGTGACGGATGCACCGACGAGATCGGCATGCTCCGTGGAGCCACGAATGATGACGCCAAGGGCGATCACCGCATCCGGTGCGCTGCCACGCAGCACCAGCTCGGTGCAAACCGGAATCTCAAACGCACCAGGGACACGATAGACATCCAGGGAGGCATTCGGAGCGATGACTTCGATCTCTTCCTTGACGGCATTGAGCAGGCCCTGGACGAACTGATTGTTATACAGCGAGGCGACGACGGCGATGCTGATCGGCTCCTGGGTGGGACGGGGACGGCTGGAGGCGTAATTGGACATTGGAGAGGAAATGACGAACTCAGAATGACGAATGGCGTCGTTCAAGGTGAGTCTGGTGGTTGTTTGGATTATTTGGGCTTGGGTATGGGGTCATTCCTTCGTCATTCGGCATTTCAAAGCCGGTGCCCCATCTTTTTCTTCTTGGTTTCAAGGTAGCGGGCGTTTTCCGGCTTCGGGGATGACTTGATGGGAACCTGCTCAGTGATTTCGAGCTTGTGACCTTCGAGCCCGACGACTTTGCGCGGATTGTTGGTCATTAGCTTGATTTTTCGCACACCGAGGTCGGAGATGATCTGCGCGCCGATGCCGTAGTCGCGCAAATCCATGGGGAAGCCGAGCTTCAGATTCGCCTCGACGGTGTCGAGCCCCTGCTCCTGGAGCTTGTAGGCCATGATCTTGCCGTGCAGGCCGATGCCGCGGCCTTCATGACCGCGCATGTAGATGATGATCCCCTTCCCCTCTTCGGCGATGTGTTTCATCGCGGCATGGAGCTGGCTACCGCAGTCACAGCGACGAGAGGCAAAGATGTCTCCCGTCAGGCACTCGCTATGGACGCGGACCAGGATGGATTCACCTGGCGTGATGTCTCCCATGACAAGAGCGACATGGTGCACGCCGTCGAGGCTGCCTTTGTAGAGATGCAGCTTGAAGGTGCCAAAGTCAGTGGGCATGTCCACGACCTCAATTTTTTCGACCAGCTTCTCGCTCAGGCGACGATGCGCGATCAGATCGGCAATGCTGCACATTTTGAGGCCATGCTTCTTGGCAAATTTCTTCAAATGAGGCAGCCGGGCCATGGTGCCGTCAGGATTCATGATCTCGATCAAGACACCGGCCTCGCGCAGACCCGCCATGCGGGCCAGATCGACCGCCGCCTCGGTGTGACCGGCACGACGCAGCACCCCGCCAGGCTTGGCGACGAGCGGATTGATGTGACCGGGCTGCACGAGGTCAGAAGGCTTGCTCTTGGGGTCGGCCAGGAGACGTATCGTGCGCGTGCGGTCAGCGGCGCTGATGCCGGTAGAGATGCCTTGGGCGGCATCGACGGTGACGGTGAAGTCCGTTCGGAAGGCCTCGCGGTTCTCCGGCACCATGCTAGCCAGATTGAGCTTTTGAGCGATTTCGAGCGAGACCGGCACACAGAGCATGCCGCCGCCTTGGCGCACCATGAAATTGACCATCTCGGCAGTGATTTTTTCAGCCGCGCAGATGAGATCTCCCTCGTTTTCGCGATCCTCGTCATCAGTCACGATCACCATGCGCCCAGCGCGGATGTCAGCAAGGACGGACTCCACGGAGTCAAAGAGGGCGGGCTTCTGGCGGGGCATGGGAGGTGTGGAAAAGAGCCAATGCCGCTGTTGCGGCGTTCGGGGGGGCGATGATGTAGCCGGTTGGGGCAGGTTTTCCAGCACGAGCTTGGTTTTTCGTTGCTGTAGGAGAGAGGAATCGCGTAATGTCATCCGCATGCCGCCTCCCACCAAAGTCAAACGCCCGTCCGCCATCGCGGTGGGGGAGTTTTTCAAGCAGAACGAAAAGGCGCTCAAATTGAAGCTGGTTGGCTCGGAGGCGGGTTTTGACCGCAAGATTTATGAGCCCTCGGTGAACCGCCCAGGCCTCGCTTTGTCCGGCTTCTTCACCTACTTCGCCTACAAGCGCATCCAGGTCATCGGAAATTCGGAGCACTCCTTCTTGGAAGGACTGGAACCGAAACTGCGTGCGGCGCGTTTCAGCCAGCTTTGCTCCTGGGACATCCCCTGCATTGTCATCGCCCGTGGGCATCGCCTTGACGAGGAGCTGATCGAGATCGCTAACTCGGCTGGCATCACGGTGTTTCAGACGAGCATGATGACGATGCGCTTTCTCAATGCGGCCACCATCAAGTTGGAGTGGACCTTTGCGCCGAGCGTACTTGTCCATGGCTGCATGGTGGACGTGCAAGGCGTCGGCGTGCTGATCCAGGGTGACAGCGGTTGCGGCAAAAGTGAGAGCGTGATCGGGCTGCTTCAGCGTGGTGGCAGCCTCGTGGCGGATGACGCCGTGCGGCTGCGGCTCATTGAGGACCGCGAGATCGTCGGCTCCGCGCCGGACCTCACGCGTGGGATGATCGAAATCCGCGGCTTGGGCATCCTAAACGTGGCAGCGCTCTTCGGCGTGGGCGCAGTGCGCCTGAGCAAGCGGCTAGATTTCATCGTGGAATTGGTGCGTGGCGCTAAAACCCAGGATTTGGAGCGCGTAGGCGTCAGCACGGACGCACGCGAGGTCATGGGCATGAAAATCGAGCGCGTGGCACTGCCCGTGGAGCCCGGGCGGGACGTGGCGGGCCTCATTGAGCTGGCCGCCATCAACTTCAAGCTGCGAACCTTCGGCTACAACAGTGCCGTTGAGTTTGATCAAAGGTTGTTGAAAAAGATGACGGATGACCAATTAGGTTAGCCAGCCAGCCCCCCCCTTCCCCGCCCCACACCATGAGCATTGAAAAAGAACTGACGATCCGCAACAAGATGGGCATGCATGCGCGCCCAGCGGCTCAGTTCGTCAAACGCGCCAGCAAGTACCAGTGCGACGTGTGGGTGGAAAAGGACGATGAGCCAGTGAATGGCAAGAGCATCATGGGCCTCATGATGCTGGCCGCTGGTCGCGGCGAGACGATCAAGATCATCGCCGATGGCAACGACGCCGAGCAGGCTGTGGCCGATCTGGAGGAACTCGTTTCCTCTGGTTTTGGCGATGTGGAGTGAGCTGGATGCTAGATGCTAGATGCTAGATGCTGGATCACTGTTTGGTAGGATCAGCCGGGCGTGACATCACGCGGATTTCCTCGCCCCCCTGCGGCTCTGGCGGCGGTTCCTTCAGCATCTCCAGCATCATCGTGCCGATGAGATAAATCAGTCCGCCGCCCACTCCGGCACCGATGGCGATAAACCGGCGCTGCCAGACGTTCTCCGGGTCGATAGCCCACCAAAAACGCATGCACAAAAGGATCCACAGGATGCTGCTGCCGAGAACAAGAAGATGGCCGGTTGTCATCTGCGAGTGTGGATTGGCTTTGCTCCGTAGGCGACAAGAAAATAGAGCGACAAAGCTGCGACCGAGGGGGCGTCAAAGTGGGAAAAGAACGCCGCCTGAGTTTTGTTCACTGCTCACTCCTCGTGCGGAAGGTTCCAGGCCTTCAACCACTCGGTTTGGGTGCGTTTGAAGCCTTTTTTGAGCAACCTCTCCTCCATGTCGGCGAGATGGGCGGCTCCGTAAAAGATCGCGAGGCGCCGCATCCCGGCGGCGATCTGCTGGTCCATCACTTCCAGCGCCACACGATTCCGCTCGCCGACAAGCACGGTGCCGTCGCCAGATTCGACCCCGGCCATGATGTCCTCCACGCTGTCAAACTCCTGCGCGATCATCCGCTTCAAGCCGCTGCTGCTATCCTTGGCGGTGAACACCTTCAGCAGCATCACCAGCCCCGCCGTATCGGAATCGAGACCCTTCTTCGCATTGGCCGACTTTTGCGCCTGCACGGCCTTCAAGTAGAGAGTCAGGAAGCTCTCCTTCTTCGTCTCCTGGATTTTCGTGAACTGCTTCATGTTCATGTCGGCATGCACAAAGTTTTTCGCCTGATAGTCGATGCCTTCGAGCTGGCCATGCAGTTTCAGCGCGTCTTTCATCATCGCCTGCATCTGCCCCACCCACGCGAGGTTTTGCCCGTACTTCGCAGGCGGCTCCTTGCCACGCTCTTTCATCGGCGGTCCGACGAGTTCATACAGCACGGCGTCGTAAGCTTTGAACCGCGTGTTTAAGCCATCAAAATAGGCCTTGTCGGCAATGTGGACGGCCCCCACGAGATCGACCTGCACTTTCTGTGGCGATTCATAGGTCACCACCGCCGTTTGCAGGCTGTCGCTGGCTTCTTCCTCGGAAAAACGGATGAACTTGGACTTGGGTTCCTCCGCTGCGGAATGCGCCACCAGGGCCAGCAAGGCCGGAAGCAGAAGGAGTCGCTTCATCGTCGTGGAAATGGATGTTTCAGCCCTGCGTCTTGAACAAGCGGTCAAAAAACGCCTTCATCTCCTCCCACGAGGCCTTATCAGCAGCCTCATGGTAAGCCGCGCCTTTGCTGTTATCGCTGCCAGCGGCCTTCTGCGTGAAGGCATGCACCGCACCAGGATAGTTCACCAGCTTGTAGTCCACCTTCGCGTCTTTCATCTCCTGCTCGAAGGCGGTGATGTCCTTCACGGGCACAAAGGGATCGTCCGCGCCATGCAGCGCTAGCACCTTGCCTTTGATGTTATTGCCATCAGACGGTGAGGGCGAATCGAGGCCGCCGTGGAAGCTGACCACACCTTTCACCACCGCACCGCTGCGGGCCAGCTCGATGGCACCTGTGCCACCGAAGCAGTAGCCAATCGCCGCAACCTTCGCTGGATCGGTCCGCGCGTCTTTATTGAGAACTTCCAGCGCTGAGAGCATGCGCTGGCGGTAGAGCTTGCGGTCAGACTTGTACTTGCCCGCCTCTTTGCCAGACTCCGGTGGCTGCGGGCGGATGCCCTTGCCGTAAATGTCCGCCGCGAAGACGTTGTAGCCCAGTTCCGCGAGCATTCGCGCCCGCATCTTCTCGTTGTCACTCAAACCGGTCCATTGATGAATGATCAACACCGACGGCAGCTTGCCAGTCTTCGCGCTATCGACGACGTGTAACCCTTCGCAGGTCACACCTCCCGATTGATATTCGAGGACGGTTTCCTTGATCTCTGCCTGCAAGAGGCCAGCAGAACAAAGCAAGCAGGTGATAAATAGCAGGACGGGTTGGGGCTTCATGGTTAGAGACGTATAAATGAACGTGAAACAGGCTGCCAGCCTGTTCTTTGACACAAGCGAGACGCTTCTGTTACTTGATCTCCTGGATGCGGATGTTCTTCCACATCACTTCCTTGCCCACCGCCTCGGTCTTCTTGCCGATGCCATGCACCTGGAGCGCGATCACCCCCGCCTTCGTCATCTCATCCGTGAAATCCGCCGCCAGCACGCCGTTGATGAAGGTCTTGATGCGGCTGCCTTTGCACTCGATGCGCGCCTGGTTCCACTCGCCCTGCTTGAAAGCTTTCCGCGCCGCTTCGTTGTTCTTCAAATCAAAGAGCCAGCCGCGACGACCCTCGTCATACACACCACCCGTGTAGGCGCGAGCGCTGGGGTCGATCTCAAACTGGTAGCCATGCACGCGGTCCGCCGGGAATTTCTTCTTCTTGCCCGCGATCTCCACCTCCGTCTCCTGCGTGTAGTAGTTGCTGCGGAACTGGATGCCCGAGTTCATCGACGGATCCACCTTGAACTCCACCTCCAGGATGAAGTCGCCGTACTTCTTCGCCGTGCAAAGGAACGAGTTCCCGGTGTTCGGCACCGTCTTGCCCACGATTACGCCGTCCTGCACGCGATACTGAGCCGTGCCGCTGTGCTGTTCCCAGCCGGAGAGCGTTTGGCCATCAAACAACGGAACAAAGGCGTCTTCGGAGTGAAGAAGCGAAGCGAAGGAGAGAACGGCGGCGGAGAGAAGGAGGCGGTGAGTCATAGGAAGGTGTTAAACGCAGCCCTCCAAACCGGTCTGGCAGCAAATAATTACATCCAGGCATCAAAAAAGTCTGGAACCCTCGGCCTTGGTTCGGGTATAAGTACCTAAGGCGGTTATTACCCACCTGTTTCAGACTGGGTTAAAGCCGCCCTTAAAACATCAGAACCACTAAGCTCTTATGCCCGAGCCCTTACGATGGGATTCAACGAATCCAAGCACCGGTGAACCCCTTCGATGGGATACCCCTGGTGCCACTTGGAATGGCTTTTGGCCAGAGAGCGCCAAACCGAATGCGCCCAAGAAGCGCGCCAAACCCACAGTAGCACCACCAACGAACCTGCCAGCCATGAGCGACTCCTATCAATACATCACCCGCCCCACCTCCGTGGGCGACGCCACCACCACCCAGGCCGTTTATCGCGGCACCAAGACCAAGGACGACCTCGTCGCCGAGATCACCCTCCGTCTCGGCACTCCCACCCCCGCCATTGACGCCGTCCTCTGCTGCTTCAGCGAGATCGTCATCGACTGGGCCACCCAGGGCTGGAAGATCGCCCCCTGCCACGACCTCATCGGCTACCGCCTCACCACCGGCGGCAGCACCCCCATCGGCGCACCTGAGGGCTGGGACTTCGACAGCATGAACATCGACCTCAACTGCCACTGGGGAGAGACCGGAGAGGCCCGCAGCCGCGCCCTCTTCACCGCCGAAAAGGTTGGTGAGCAGAGCCGCAGCGCCCCCGTCTTTGTCGAAGTCTATGACAGCGAGACCAAGGAGGCCAACCACTACGAAGCCCTCAAAGGCCTGTGCATGCGCTTCAGCAACACCAAGTTCGAGTTCGACCCCGCCAAAGCCTGCAAAGCCCGCTTCCGCAAAGCAGACAACACCTTCGTCGATGCCGCAGGTTATCCCTACATCAAAGGCAAAACTGTCGTCTGCACCCCGCCCAGCGGCCTCAGCGGCACCGTGCACGTCGAAGTCACCGCCCTCATCAACAACTCCCTGCGGACCAGCGAGTATCCCTTCCCGCTGACGTAAAGACAGCCCACTCCTCACCCCAGCCCTCTCCTCAGCGAGGAGAGGGGGCCTGATTCTGGTCCCTCTCCCCCTGGGGGAGAGGTTAGGTGAGGGGGGAAACGCCGACCGCTACAAACCTCCTGCCATGCCCCACTACCTCACCCCTGTTTCAAGCCGCCACCGCCAGAGCGGCGGTGGCACCCCGCGACGCTTGCAGAGGCCCTCCGCACCCCTTCCCTGGCGGCTCCGCAGCCCTTGCGGAGCCTCACCGCACATTTCTCTCTGCCGCACCGCAAGTCATGCTCTGCCCCTCCGCACCCTTGGCGGAGCCGCACCACGCCTCTGACGGTGCCAGCCTCTCATTTCCACCCTGCCGCCCCGCAAACCCGCACCCCACGCCATGAAAACCCGTTTCCAGCCTCTCCCAGACGGCGAACCGCCGCTCGACGTGAAACCATTCCTCCACCACCTCCGGCACGACCCCGGCTTTGCCGAAACCATGCAGGCGCACTGCAAAAGCAGGCTCGCCACGCCGCACAGTCCGGACACCGCCGTCGTGCACCAGGCCGCCCAAGCCGCCCTGCGCACGCTGAAGCACCATCAGGGTGCGTGGAAGGCCAAACAGGCCTTGGAACAAGCCATCCAGCTCCTCGACCCCGCCACCGGCGCGCACGACGCCACCACCTTGCGCCGCCTCCACGCCCTGGCCGACGAGGCCAGCAACCACCTCCTCGACACCCAGGAACCCGAACGCACCCGCCTCATGGGCAGCATCACTGCCATCCGGGCCGCCATCCACAGCCTGAATACGGAGGATTCGTAGTATAGCACGTCGGCAGCCAATGTATCCGCCACTCAAAATTTTTTGACTCCTATCCAGTGCCCTGTATGAATTCCCTACATTGTGCGATGAAAAAACCTCTAACGAATGTGCGCCGTCTTATTCAGGCTGGTCTCATGGCCCTTGCCCTGTCTGCATTCGCACAGCAGCCGAACACGCTTCTACATTCCATTGCCTCCCCACCAGCGGGTGTGCAATCCGATGGGTTGCTGGGATACAGTGTGGCGGTGGATGGCGGCT
Source organism: Verrucomicrobiota bacterium (assembly GCA_026397635.1). GTDB lineage: Bacteria > Verrucomicrobiota > Verrucomicrobiia > Verrucomicrobiales > Verrucomicrobiaceae > Prosthecobacter. The sequence continues at coordinate 22,762 of JAPLUL010000108.1, forward strand.
ACACCGTTGTGGGGGCGGTTTCGGATGATTTTGCTGTGGCAGACACGGGAGTGGTCAAGATTTTTGACACGATGACCGGTGCGCTGCTGTGGGTGCTGCCCAATCCAAGCCCTGATCTAAATGACGAGTTCGGGAACTCCGTGGCCATCGCCGGCACACGAGTGGTGGTGGGCACCCCCAGGGACGACACGGGCGCAAGCAACGCAGGGAGGGCGTATGTGTTTGATCTCTCCAGCAGCACACCCACGGTGCCAGTGACAACGCTCAACAATCCCAGCCCGACAGGCTTTGATCTGTTTGGAGGCTCAGTAGCCATCTCCGGCTCGCTTGTTGTCGTGGGAGCCACAGGTGATGACACGGGTGCGACCGATGCAGGAATCGCGTATGTTTATGACCTCACCAGCGGCACGCCCGCCGAGCCAATGGTGTTGCTCACCAATCCAAGTCCGGCGGCATCTGACTCCTTCGGCAATGCCGTGGCTATTTCTGGCACGCGTGTGTTGATAGGTGCCTACCAGGACGATGCCAGTGCCGCCGACGCAGGAAGTGTCTATGTGTATGACCTCGCCACAGGAACATCAGCGGTCCCCGTGACCACTCTGAACAACCCTGAACCAGGTGTGGATGACCGCTTCGGCCACTCGGTGGCCATCTCGGGCACTCAGGTGGTGGTAGGTGCGCTTTTGAATGACACTGGCGGAGAGAATGCAGGGAGTGCCTATGTGTATGACCTCTCCAGCGCCACGCCTGCCGTGCCAGTGATAACTCTCAACAACCCCAGACCGGCTTCCGGTGTTGCCTTCGGTAATTCGGTGGCCAGCTCTGGTGCGTTGGTGGTGGTGGGCGCTGCCTATTTGGACAACGGCACGGGTGTCTCGTTTGTGTACGACCTCTCCAGCGGCACCCCCAGCCTGCCAGTGGTGACGCTCGCCAATCCCACACCAGCAGCTTTTGATTGGTTCGGCTATTCAGTGGCCATTTCCAACACCCGGATCGTCGTGGGAGCCTACGGTGATGGCACTGGTGCGCCTGAGGCTGGAAGCGCCTATGTGTTTGACCTTTCCAATGGTGCCCCCACGGTACCGACAGGCACACTGAACCACCCTGGCCCCACTTTGGGCGACGCCTTCGGCATGTCAGTGGCCATCTCTGGCACCCGCATTGTGGTGGGCGCTCCTTTAGACGACACGGGCGCGGTGAACTCCGGGGCCGCCTACGTGTACGATCGCTCCCATGGTATGCCCACGGTTCCAGTGTCACTAATGAGCAACCCCAGCCCGAGCCTGGGTGATTCTTTCGGGAACGCAGTGGCAATCTCCGGTGCCTTCGTCGTGGTGGGAGCGTATGATGATGACACGGACCGAAACGGTGCAGGGATCGCGTATGTGTATGATCTCTCCAGTGGCACGCCCACCGTGCCAGTGATCACTCTCCACAACCCAAGCCCCGGAGCCTTTGATAGCTTCGGGCGCTCAGTGGCCATTGACGGCACGCGAGTGGTCGTGGGAGCGTCCAAGGACGACTCGGGTGGCAGCTCCTCAGGAAGCGTCTATGTGTATGATCTCAACAGCAGCACTCCTGCCGTGCCAGTGGCGGCTCTTCCCAACCCTACACCGGCATCGAATGACGATTTCGGCAGGTCAGTGGCCATCTCCGGCAGCCGCTTGGTGGTTGGGGCATTGAATGACGACACCAGTGAGTTCAACTCTGGCAGCGCGTATGTCTATGACCTCAACAGCAGCACCCCCACGGTGCCCGTAGCCACCCTGAACAATCCCGCCCCCTCGTCGAACGACCTTTTTGGCTGCTCGGTGGCCATCTCAGGCACGCGGGTACTGGTGGGGGCGCTCGGTGACAATACGATCGCAGAAGACGGTGGTGCCGCTTACGTCTATGATCTTACCAGTGGCACGCCCTTAGTGCCTGCTACCACACTTTCCTCCCCCAGTCCGGCAGCCTACCAATACTTCGGTTACACGGTCGCGATCTCAGGCACCCGGATCCTGGTGGGGGCCAATGACGTGGACTATGCCGGGAGCGTCTATGTGTATGACCTCAACAACGCCCCCCCCGCTCTGCCGGTGACTACGCTGCACAAACCTAGTCCGGTGGCAGGAGATCAGTTCGCCTGGTCGTTGGCCCTCGACGGGGTCACCGCAGTGATCGGTGCACCCGGAGATGACACAACGACGACCGACAAAGGCGCGGCCTACATCTTCGGTCCGCACCCGTTGGATCAGGATAGCGACACCCTGCTCGACTTCTGGGAGCTGACCCACTGGCCCAGCACCACGGGCCATCGTCCACTGGATGACGACGACCACGATGGCCTCGTGAACCTGCTGGAGATGGCTTTTGGCCTCAACCCCACGCTGCCCAGCGCCGGGGGTTTGCCCGCTGTGGCCAACGAAGGCGGCTTCATGACGATGACAATCACCAAGCAGCCCGGCGCGGCCTACGAGGTGCAGAGCGCGGGCACGCTGCTGCCTGCATTGCCGGATTCCTTCAGCGCCAGCTCCACCACGGTGCTCCTCAACGACGCCACCACGCTCAAGGTGCGCGACAACACCCTCTTTGGCACCCCGCCCGCCCGTTTCATGCGCGTGCAGGTGACCGGCGCGCCCTGAGACGACGCTAATGCAAGCCACCGCGCAGGATTTGCCTCACCCTGCATTTCTCTGCGGTTTTCCTAGCTCTGCGGTGTAGATCATTGTTACCTCAACAGACCCACCCCTATGTCCTACGTACCCACCGAAGACTGGCGGCCCGAGCCGCTGCCGCAGAATGAACTGGAACGACTGATCAAGCAGGCGGCGGAGGAACCCGCGGTGCAGGGCCGGATGTTCCGGCTGCTGATGAAGGCGACGCTCTGCGTCTATGTGCCGTACCACCCGGAGCTGGAGGGAGAGCACACGCGCACCACCGACGAGGGCTTCGTCTGGTGTACCTACGCGGACGCGAACGGCGCGTTTGCGGCGGTCTTCACCAGCCAGGCCGCCGCCGAATATGAGATGCGCAATGTGCGGAAGGCCGGCGGCCCCAAGCCGATGATCTGCGAGATGCCGGCGGATGTGCTGTTCGCCTTTTTCAACGACGGCAAGACGACGGTGCGGGTGATGGCGGCGGGCGGCGGCACGATCCGGATGCAGCCGCAGGCGGTGGCCTCGCTGGTGGCGGGAAAATTCACCGGCGAACACGCCCAGAAGGTTGAGGCCGGGGAGATCGAGGCCGTGACGCTCCACCCGGTGCCGGAAGAGAAGATCCCGCTGAAGCTGCGACAGGCCATCCGCATCTTCTGCGCGCGGCGGCGGGTGCCCATCGGCGTGTATGTGTTTCATCAGGCGAACGCGAAGACCGGGGAGGTGCCGGGCAATGACCTGCGGGTAATCCTGTGGCTGCGCCAGTCGGACGCCATCTTCTACAACGACTTCTGCCTGATGGCGCAGAAGCTCACGCCCCGGCATCTGGAGTTCTACTGCGCGTCCATCACCTCCGAGGACAAGCACACGGTGGCCTTCCTGCAAAGGCAGACGCCGCTGTGGCCCCTGCTGAAGGCGGAATAGGCCGCGGCATGAGCCAGAAGGCTCATCCGAGAAGTGGGTGGTGAGGTTCTTCACCACACCGACTCCTCACCCCAGCCCTCTCCTCTCCGAGGAGAGGGGGCCTGATTCTGGCAGGCATCAAGAACTGACGGCACGCACAGATCACCAACCTCGTCCGGTTTTGGCTAGCCTTGCGGAATGATTCCGCTAAAACTCCGACTCACTTTCCTAACCATGAAGCGCTACTCCCTCGGCATCGACTACGGCACGAACTCCTGCCGCTCCCTCCTCATCGACCTCGACAACGGCGCGGAGGCCGGATCGACCGTGTTTAACTACCCGAGCGGCGAGATGGGCATCCTGCTAGACCCGAAGGACCCGCATGTGGCGCGGCAGAATCCGCAAGATTACCTCGACGGCCTCGAAAGCGTCGTGAAAGGCGCTTTGGAGCAGGCGAAGGCAAAGATCGCGGGCTTCGATGCCGCGCAGGTCGTCGGCATCGGCATCGACACCACGGGCTCCACGCCCATTCCCGTGAATCAGGACGGCACGCCCCTCGGATTGCTGCCAGAATGGAAGAACAACCTCAACGCGATGGTCTGGCTGTGGAAAGACCACACCGGCCATGCCGAGGCGGCGGAGATCACCCAGCTTGGCCACGAGATGCGGCCGAACATCATCGCCAAATGCGGCGGGATTTACTCCAGCGAGTGGTTCTGGAGCAAAATCCTCCGCCTTAGCCGCGTGGACGCGCAGGTGTTCGAGGCCGCGTTCAGCTTCGTCGAGCATAGCGACTGGATTCCGGCCGTGCTCACCGGCAACACCGATCCGCTCACCCTCAAGCGCAGCGTGTGCGCCGCCGGTCACAAAGCCATGTTCAGCGCGGAATGGGGCGGCCTGCCAGATAAGGAATTCCTCGCCAAGCTCGACCCCAAACTCGCCGATCTGCGTGACCGCCTTTATTCCGAATCGCACACCGCCGATACGAAGGCGGGCGGTTTGTGCGCCGAGTGGGCGAAGCGTCTTGGGCTCCAAGAAGGCACCGCGATCTGTGTCGGCGCCTTCGATGCGCACACCGGCGCGGTCGGTGCGGGTATCAAAGAGGGCACCTTGGTAAAGATTCTCGGCACCAGCACCTGCGATCTCATGATCTCACCCACCAGCAAGCCGCTGGCGGACATCCCCGGCGTATGCGGCATCGTGAATGGCAGCGTCTTGCCCGGCTACTACGGCATCGAGGCCGGACAGAGCGCCGTGGGCGATCTTTTCCTCTGGCTCGTCAATCACCTCGTGCCCGACAGTTACGGCCAAACCGTGGGCGAGAAGTTTGTGGCCATGGAAAAGGCCATGGAAGGCCAGAAACCGGGTGCCACGGGCCTGCTCGCGCTCGATTGGAACAACGGCAACCGCACCATCCTCGTCGATGTGCGTCTCACCGGCCTACTGCTCGGCCAGACACTGCACACCGAGGCCCACGAGATCTACCGCGCCTACATCGAGGCCACCGCGTTTGGCGCGCTCACGATCATCAAACGCGTCGAAGAATACGGCGTGAAGATCGAGGAAGTCATCAACACCGGCGGCCTCTCCATCAAGAATGCCACGCTCATGCAGATCTATGCGGACATCATCGGCAAGCCGATGAAAGTCAGCCAAAGCGAGCAGACCTGCGCCCTCGGTGCCGCCATCTTCGGTGCCGTCGCCGCTGGAGCGGGCACCTGGCAGGAACTCCAATCCAAAGTCACCGCCATCCGCGAGAAGGTGTATCACCCCATTCCTGAGAACGTGGCCGTCTATCGTGAGCTGTATGCGCTCTATCGCGACGTGCATGATGCCTTTGGCGTGTCCGACTGGAGCGGCAAGCTCAGCCATGTGATGAAGCAGCTTCTCGATATTCGGGCGCGGCAGAGCTGAAAGTTGTCCTGTCGCGCCGCGACAGGAGCCTCCAGTTGCGCAGCAGCTGGACTACTTCACGCCTAGCTTCGCGACTTCCTCCGCACTCAGCGCACGGTCAAACACTGCGATCTCATCAAGGCGGCCTTCCCAGTTCGACTCGTTGTCACTGCGACCGCCGAAGAAGACGGCGGGGATGCTCACTCGCGGAGCCTTACCTTCGATTTCCAGGACGCCATTGAGGTAAACGCGCGCCATGTCAGCCTCACGCACGAGAGCGACATGCTGCCAGCTCCAGCGAGGAAGCTCTGTCTTGCCGGCCACCGGACCACTGCTGCCCTGCAACACCAACTTGCCGGTGTTGCCACTCTTGCCACCGACGCCCAGATGCTCGCCGTAGGCGCTGACACCGTGGTTGTGGTCGCGGGAGTAGAACCAACCGCAGAAGTCGCGGCCATCGTTTGGCATGCCGTTCCAGATCCACATCGAGACAGAGTAGTTCTCACTGATTCCGTTCATTTGAGAGCACAAGCGGCCTGAGACGAAGTGCGGGGCACGATTCACCTCGCCTGTGCAAAACTGGCCCGAATACGGACCGTCAAGGTAGTAGGCCACCCCGCCTTCATAAGCGGCGTCACGGTGATTGTTCGTCTCGTCGGCGGCCACGGGACCAGTGAACTCGTTCAAACGCCAGTAAGCCACCGGTTTCAGATCAAGCACGGCCTTCGTCGCGGGGCCAGCGCCGAGCACCCAGGGCTTGCGCGGGGCCTGGCTCACGGTTTCGAGCAAACCGATGGCCGCCTGGGTGATCTTTGGCTCCGCCATGACCTCCAGACCGGCGGAGCGTGCCGCCCAGGTGTTGTAGCCGCCCCAGGCGTGCATTTCCGGCGGCGGGATGTAGCCGTCGCCACCGTTGGCGAGTTCGATGACCATGTTGTGCGGCAGCGGGCTGGCGGCTTTGATTTTGAGTCCGGTGATGGCGTAGGTTTCGTTCGGCGTGGTGGCGATGCCGATGTCGCCAATGCGCAGCGCCTGCACCACGATCTCGGTCTGCTGCTTCTCATGCAGGAGGATCTGCTCACGCGCATAGACTTCCGTGGGCGTCTTTACCAAGCGATCTCCCATCTCCGTGACGATGCGCTGGGCCCATTCGAGGCGCTGCTTGTCCGGCACACGGTATTTCAGGGTCATGCGCTTTTCCGCCATCGCCACATCCACGTTGTCACGATACCGGATGCCCGCGTAGGCCTTCATCGCGATGTCGAGCAATCCCTGCGTGTATTCGTTGATGGTGGGTTTGGGGCGCTGATCCGCAGGCACCTTGTAATCCACGCGGTAGATGTCCCCGCTGCAACCATGCGACATGATACCGACCATCTTGCCTTGCGGGTCGATGCGCTGCTGCAACCCCTCGGCAAACAGGCCGAAATAGTCGGCGCTGATGTCCTTGTCGCCAAAGTAGTGCATGGAGAAATTCGCCAACACGGCCAGCGGCTTACCCTCCTTCGTTTGAATCGAGATCAGCGACAAATCCGGGTCTTCCGGGCCGGATTCGCCCACCGCATCATCCCACTTCGCGCCGGCATGCATGTTGGCGCGCACACTCAGATTGCCGAAGGGATCTTCCGCCAGCTTGTCTGGTCGCCGAATCCACTGCCGCAGCGCGGTGAACTCCGCCGCGTCTGCTTTGGCAAAGCCGATGCGTGCAGTCTTCAACTGCGCCTGCGCCGCCGCGATGGCCTCGACCAGCTTCTCCTTCAAAAACGGCACATAGGCCGGATCAGGGTCGGTCCCGAGGCATCCCATCGACGCCGGGGCCGAGTGCGCATGCGTGGCCGAGATGAGCATGCGATCCGCCGGGATGCCGGTCTTGGCCGCGGCCATCTTCTTCGCGTCATCGAGCACCTCACGGCTCATCATGCAGCTATCCACCACCACGATGGCCATTTGAGTCTTCCCATCCGTCGCCACGATGGCGCGGGCATTCACGCGTGTGTTGATCTTGTCCACATAGCGGCTCAGCATGCCGCCATTGACCAGCACCGGCAGCTTCGGCGGTGTGATGTCGATGACGGCGGCTCCGGCCTTGAATTCAGCGTGAAGGGCGGTCGTGGCTAAGACAACGATGGTCGGAAGGATGAGACGAAGCATGTGGAGAATACGGGCACGACACCGTCTTTTTCCACGATCCCTGCGGGTTCAATTCTTCCCCGTCATCTTCAGGAAAACCTCGGCGTAGCGCTTGCCCAGTTCCCGAAACGACGGCGAGTCGAAGTGAATCTTGTCTCCCTTGTGTTTCAAGCCCTCGGCGCTCACGCAAGCTGTGTGCGGCATTTTTTTGGCGAGATCCTGATGGGCTTGGTCCACGATCACTTTTTCCGGCGTCCACGGCATGTCGGCAAATTGGCCCATCTGCCCGGCGATGAACGGAATCTCCGGCGCTTTCACCTCCTGCCGCAGCCGTGACACGAGATCATGCAGCTTGGCTTCGTAGGCCGGAGCAAGCTCGGGCAGCGAATCGCTCTCACCTTGATGCCACAGGATGCCTTTGAGCGTGCCCGCAGGCAGGGCGATGGCCGCACGCTTCACCATGTCATCCCATGGATGGCTTTTCGTGGCCGGATAAAACACACCCGGCAGCCAGGTGTCGATGGGCGAGCCGCCGACAGCGCATGGAATCAATCCAACCGTGACGCCAGGATTCGCCTCGGCAATCATTTGACCAAAAGTCTTGCCGAGGCCGACACCTGCGGCGGGTTTGTCGAAGTGCAGCGGATCAACCGCAGGCACCCACTTGCCTTCCTTGCTCAGCATCAGCACCCGGGGATGCGGCGTCTTGTCCTGCTCCTCCACCACGCCACGACCGGCCATGTTCGACTGCCCGACGAGTAGGAAGAGATGGAATTGTTCCTTCGCAGGCAGCGGAGTGTCTTGGGCGATGACACTGCTGGCTATGAAACAGCCCAGGAGAGAGAAAAGACGGAGATTCATGAGTGGGTTTGGGAAAGGTTGGCAAACTCAGTCCAAAAAGCGGAACTCAGGCGTGGCCCAAAGGGTTTGGATGAATCTGGCCCAGAGATCACGCAGTTCCTCCGCCGTGGCATTGCCTGAGGCGGAAGATTCAAGGAAGTCGCGAACCTGCGCCTGCTCTTTCGCCGTGGGCGGACGCTGAAGGGAGATTTGGAAGGCATTCCCAATGCGGGCGTCGGTGTCGTCGCTGGATTTGAGCACGACCTCAGCAGCAGAACGGGCCTGCTCGATGACCTTGGGCGAGTTCATCAGGAACAAGGCCTGCGTGGCCACCGTGCTGGTGGTGCGTTGGGCGATGGGTTGGTTGATGTCGGCAAAGTCGAAGACCTCAAACAGCGGATGGCGCACGTTGCGGAAGGCAGCGGTGTACACGCTGCGGCGCGTGTCGAGGAACTGGTAGCCGTACTCGATGTTCTGAATCTTCTGGTCATTGGCGTCGATGGCCTTCACCTCGCTCACGCCCGGACCGGCAAACGAGCGCTGCAGAGTTCCTGCGGCCACGAGCATGGCATCGCGCAGGCACTCAGCGTCGAGGCGTTTGCGGTTCATGCGGCTGAGGAGGCGGTTGTCGGGATCGAGGACACGAATCTGCCCCAAAGAGGCCATGCGGTAAGTTCGCGACATGACCATTTCCTTCACCAGCCGCTTCAAATTCCAACCGTCCTCCATGAACTTCACCGCCAGGTAATCCAGCAGCTCAGGATGGCTCGGCGCCTCGCCGGTGGAGCCGAAATTGTCCGTGGTGCGCACGATGCCCGCACCAAAGATCCAGTGCCAGACACGGTTCACCATCACGCGGGCGGTGAGCGGATGCTCGCGTGAGGTCATCCACTGCGCGAGTTGGAGACGACCGCTCGCATCAGCCGGAATCGTGGGCGCGTTCGGACGCATAGCGGCTTGGATGAAACCACGCGGCACCGGAGCGCCGAGATTGCGGACGCTGCCACGGATGTGGACCTTCGCGTCCTCCGGCACCTCGTCTTCAGCCACCGACATGGCCTCAGGTCGTGCGGGGAGGTCTTTTTGCAGGAGCTTGAGCTGCTTTTCGAGGTCTCCGAGCTGCGTCTTGAGCTTGGCGGCTTTGGGCGATTCCTTAGCGGCGACGGTGTTGCTCTCCACCGCTCCCACAGGCAGGAACTGCACCGCATCGACGGTCACATAGCCTTCGGAACCTGCGTTGGTGATGAGCACGAAGCCCTGGCCGCTGGCTTCAAAACGGTAAGTACCCAGCGAGGCAAATTGCAGCCCCTTGAGCTTCTCCGTGGCCATCTTGAAGTCCTTCAGTTCCTCGCCATCCGCATGCAGGATGTTCGCCATGACTCGCTCGGCACGACCGGGGCCAGCGTTGAAGGCCACGCGCACCTCGTAACGACCAGTCTTCGGCAGCTTTGGCGCAAAGGAGATGGTCTTCTCCCCTTTCCCGTCATTGTGATCACTGACGTACCCGCTGCCGATGAACGGGCCGAAAATGGTCGAGTTCTTCCACATGCCGACTTTTTGCGCCTCGCTGTCATCGACAACGACGCCGGGCAGATCGCTGGCGGCGATCGTTTTACGATTTCGCAGATCGGCGCTGCCAGCATCACGCAGATCATCCTTGAGCACGGCGATCTGGTCTTTGAGGGCCGTGAGCTGCTTTTCATGCTGCTCCATCGCGGCTTCGGCCTCGCCATCCAGCGGCAGCGGCGTGTCGATCCAGTGCGCGACGTTATCGGTGTAATTTTTGAGCGTCTTGGTGCTGCGAAGGATTCCGGCCAGCGCGTAGTAGTCCCGCGTGGAGATGGGGTCGAATTTGTGATCGTGGCAGCGAGCGCAGCCGATGGTCATGCCGAGGAAAGCGCGGCCCATGGTGTCGAGCTGCTCATCCACGATGTCCATGCGCAGCATCCCCTTATCCTGCTCCTCGTAGTTTGTGGGTCCGAGGGCTAGAAAGCCGGTGGCGGTGAGCTGGCGGCGGCGCTGCTCAGCATTTTCAAAGGGCATCAAATCACCCGCGATCTGCTCGGTGATCATGCGATCTACAGGCGCATTGTCGCGGATGGATTCGAGGACGTAATCACGAAACCGCCACGCATCCTTGAACGGCAGCGAACGCCCGCCGCCGGAGGATTCCGCAAAGCGGGTGATGTCCAACCAGTGCGAGGTGAAGCGCTCAGCGAAGGCGGGAGAGGCTAAAAAGTCATCGACCAGCTTTTCATAGGATGCAGTGGATGAATGCGCGGAATGGGGAGGCAGGCCAGTGAGATCAAAGCTGAGGCGACGCAACAGCGTGCGTGAATCGGCCTCTGGCGCAGGTGTGAGGCTGTTTTGCTCCAGTTTGGCGAGAATGAAGCGGTCGATGTCATTCGCCAGCCAGGCGGTGTTTTTCACACTTGGCGGCGGTGTGGCCTTCGGCGTTTGGAATGACCAAAAACCAGCATCCGCACGCGCGGACTTCGATTGATCGCCGGTGCTGGCCACCTCATCGCGTGGATCAGGAGCGCCGGACTCGATCCAGAGCTTGAGATCAGCGATCTCGCTATCCTTGAGCTTCCGTTTCGGCGGCATCTTCAAATCGCGGTCGCTGTAGCTGATGGCCCGGAAGAGATGCGAGGCATCCAGCTTACCCGGCGTGATGGCGGGGCCGGAATCGCCGCCGGTTTGCCATCCGGCACGGGAATCGAGGCGCAGGCCGCCCTTTTGTTTGTCCGGGCCGTGGCAGTCGATGCAATTGGCGATCAGGAGCGGACGAATGCGCTGCTCAAAATGCGTCATGTCCACGGCGGAGGCCGCTGTGGCGAGGATGAACGTGGACAACAAAAAGCGCATGTGTGCGAACGCAAACGAGAGGCCACCGGAGGCTCTTTCAGGCGCTGAAGACGAGGACATGATGCTGAGCAAAGCGATCCACCACACGGGCGTCCGTCAGGGAAGCCTCTGCGGCCATGCGCTTGAGTTCCGGAAACGTCTCGGGGAAGTCATAAGCGGCCACATGAGCGCAGGCTTCTTCGAGATGATCGGGCCGCACCGCCGTCCACTGCGTGCGCATGAAATTCAGGTAGCCTTCGAGGTATTGCTCACGCGTCTGGCCCTCTTCGCGCACCACATCCACCAGGATGAACTGGCCGCCAGGGGCGAGCTTCGCCGCGCAGGCGTGGAAAAGAGCCTGTTTGCCCTCCGCATCGAGGTGATGCACGGCAAAGCCGCTGAAAATGACATCAAAAGACGCGTCGGCGGCCTGCACGGCTTGCAGCATGTCCTGGTGATGCAGCGCCACATTTTCAAGTCCGCTCAAATACTCATGCGCCTCCTTCAAAGCGGTTTCTGAGAGATCCACCCCCGCATAGCGGCTGGGCGTGGCCGTTTTGAGACACGGGGCGATAAAACGCGTGTTTCCACAACCAAGATCAAGCAGCGAATACGGGCCGCCCGCGTGCCGCTGACTCAGCAACGCGGCGATGTGCGCGTAGATCTCGCGATGAAACATGTAGTTCATCTCCGAGATGGAGTCGTAGAGGGTCCAAGATTGGCGAAAAAGAGTGGTCTCGTCAGTGGTAGGTGCTGGCATGCGTCCTGGAACAGAGCATCATTCGAATCGACCGCCAAGCGACTGCTTGCCCGAATCGCTCACCGCTCCTCGCCACGATACTCCCCAGGAGCCAGCCCCACCCACCGGCGGAAGACGCGGGAGAAAATGGCCGCGTTCGCATAGCCAACGCTGGCTGCCACGACTTCGAGCTTGTCGTTTTCCCGCTCCAAGAGTCGCCGTGCCAGTTCCATTCGCAGGCAGGTGAGGTGCTGCATGGGGCTGCGGCCGAGTTCACGCATGCAGAGACGGCGCAGATGCTCCGGGCTGCAATGACTGCGATGCGCCAGCTCCGCCAGCGTCCAGTCGCGACGTAAATCCTGCTCCACATCGGCCCAGAGCTTCGCCACACGCGGTTCTTTGCTCCGCCACGGCTGCGCGATACGGCGGATCGTGCCCTGGAGCAGTTCCAGCCAGTGATGCAGCATGCGCGGCTCCTTTTCGCCCTCCCATTCGGCCCGCAGACCATGCACGATCCGAGCAATCTCCTCCGCCTGCGCCCCCGGCATCACCGGTGACGCCGCACCGACGACTGGCGTGACAAAACTCGGCTCATCATAGCGCACCCACGCGAAACACCATTTTTCGCGCCCCTTCGCCTCAAACGCGTTCAGCACCCGCGGCGGCGCGAGGCACACCATGCCCGGTTTCACACGCTGCCAGCGACCATCGAGCAAAATCGAGCCTTCGCCGCTCACACACGCGAGCACAAAACTGCCTCCCGGACTCATCCTCACCCGCCGATACGGCGGCAGCGCCTCATCCATGCCCAGCCGCGCGATGCGGTGCGTGCTCATCTCCGCGCAATCACGCGCCTCAATGAGCCAGCGACGGGTTTTCGGCCCATCGAGCGTTGTTTCGGAGAGTTCTGTTTCTGTGGGCATGCTGAGAAGAAAAATGCCTTCCAACCGCTGATATGACGCTGATTAGACGCTGACGCCAGAATTTCATGATTAGCGTCATATCAGCGGTTCAATGCTTCGACTTTCGTGCACAGGTGCATTTCAGGCATGACACCGTGCATGCGCACCTGCTAGCCTGCTGGCTTCATCCCGTATTTTACCCCATGCGCCTCGCACTGCTCTTCGCCCTTAGCCCTTTGCTCTTCGCCGCCGTCCACGCGGAGCCCACCAGCCTCTTCGACGGCAAAACGCTCGAAAGCTGGGACTTCGATCCCGCCAAGTGGCGTGTCGAGGACGGCGTCATCACCGGCGGCTCCACGACGGAGAAGATCAAAAAGAACGACTTCATCAGCACGAAGAAGTCGTATCAAAACTTCGAGCTGAAGCTCAAAATCAAGGTCAGCGGCGATCCGAAGACCGGCATGCTCAATAGCGGCATCCAGATTCGCAGCGTGCGGGCCGATGGCGGCGCGATGAGCGGTTACCAGATCGATTGCGGCGCGGGTTGGTTCGGCAAAATCTACGACGAGCACCGCCGCAACAAGGTCATCTGGGCACCCACGCCCGAGCAGCAGGCCGCGCTCGACAAGGCCATCGACGTCTTCGGTTGGAACGAATACCGCATCCGCGCCGAGGGGCCGCGCATCCAGACCTGGATCAACGGTGTCCTCTGCATGGACTACACCGAGACCGATCCGAACATCGCCCTCGACGGCCACATTGCCCCGCAGGTCCACAGCGGCGGCGTTTGCCTCGTGCAGGTCAAAGACGTGACGATTGAAGAACTGCCCGCGACACCCGGAGCGCCCACTTGGGAGTCGCTGGGAGGACGCGAGGCGGCTTTGAAGAAGGTTTCAAGTTCCAAGTCTCAAGTTCCAGGAAACTCGAAACCTGAAACTAGAAACGTGAAACGGGACATCAGCTACAACGACGTGCAAGGCACCTCCAAGAGTGCCGCCGAGCAGCAAAAGCTCTTCCACCTGCCCGAAGGCTACGAGATCGAACTCGTCGTGCAGGAGAGCGAAGGCCTCGGCAAATTCATCAGTGTTTATTTCGATCAACGCGGCCGCCTGTGGACGCAGACCGCGCTCGAGTATCCCGTCGATTCGAATGAAAACCCCGCCGCTGCCGAGGCGGTTTATGCCGGCAAGGGCAAGGACAAGGTGCTCGTCTATCCGCGGGAGTCTTTGAACGGAAAGATTCCCGCGGGTGGACTCACCAACGCCACCGTCTTCGCCGACGGCCTCGCCATCCCGCTCGGCATCCTGCCCTGGGGCGCGGGCGATAGCTGCTACGTGCAGCACGGCCACGATTTGAAGCTCTACAAAGACACCAACGGCGACGGTAAAGCGGACACCTTTGATGTCATCCTCACCGGCTTCGGCGTGCAGGACTCGCACCTCTTTCCACATCAGTTCACACGGGCACCCGGCGGTTGGATCTGGATGGCGCAGGGCCTTTTCAACAACAGCCAGGTCCGCAAACCCGGCAGCGATGTCGTCGTCGATTGGCCGAAGTGCAGCATGGCCCGCATGAGGCCCGACGGCAGCGAGTTTGAAGTCATCAGCACCGGCCCGAACAACATCTGGGGCCTCGTCATCACCGGCGAAGGCGAGACCTTTATCCAGGAAGCGAACGACTACGGCTACCCCATCATGCCCTTCCACGAATACGCCTACTACCCCGGCGGCATGGAGGCATTGAAGAAGAGTTACCAGCCCGATTTCCCACCCCAGGCCGAGTTCCGCATGGGCGGCACCGGTTTGAGCGGCCTGGCGCTCATCGAAAGCGGCCCGCTCAAGGACAAGGAGGCCGCGCACACCATGGCCGTCGCCAATCCCATCACCTCCAAGATCCAAACCCTCGCCATGCATCGCGCTCCGTACGGTAGCCAACTCGCTCCGCGAGATGAGCGAGGCGCTTCGCAGACAGGCACGCCACCGAATTCGCAAGGCAACTCCGCTGCCACACCTCCCGCTCCTCTTGCGGAGCAAGAGGGCTACTGTACCCTCGGCTGGCGCCTCCAGCAGCTCCCCGACCTCATCACCTGCGACGATCCCTTCTTCCGCCCCGTCGCCCTCACCAACGGCCCCGACGGCTGCATCTACATCGTCGATTGGTACAACAAGATCATCTCCCACAACGAAGTCCCGCGGGCGCATCCAGATCGGGATAAGACGCGCGGACGTATTTGGAGGGTGAAGCCTAAATCAGGCGGAGAAAGCCCGCTTACTCATCCCATTCCAGATTTCACCAAACTCGCACCTGAGCAGCTTACCGCGATGTTGGGTGACGAACTGGTCGGAAGTGTGCATCTGGCCTGGCAGGAGCTTCTCGACCGCAAACAGCTCCCAGCATCGCATTTTGCCGCTCAAGAGTATCTCGCTAGCAGTCAATTCGGTCAGATCAGTCAGATCGGTCGGAATCTGTCCGATCTAAACATCGCCGCCCTCCTCGCCTTCGCCAAACCCAGCCTCCCCGGCCCCACGATCCAATCCTCCCGTGGCACGAAGCAAATCCCGGTGCGTGAGGCCTATGACCGCGAGTTCGAGCGGTTCCTCGTCCGCATGTTCCTGGAACGTCACCCGGAGGTCGTCGCGAAGTTCCTCGACTCCGAAGCTGCCGCGAAACTGCCGGTGGAGGCCCGTGTGCTCGCCTCGCTCGCGTTGGAGCCGAAGGCCAGTGCCTCCCGCGTCGCCAAACTGCTCCCGCAGCTCGACCGCGCCCCGAATGACGAGGAACTCCTCCGCCTCGCCCAGTTCCCCGCCGAGCCCGGCGTCGGCGAAGCCCTCCAAGCGCTTCTGACGAACGAAAAATCCCGCGCCGCCGTCGCCGAAAAGCTCGTCGCGCAACGCACGAAGCTGGATGCGAAGCAGATCGCGCCGCTGCTGACTGAAACGGCGCAGCAAATGCTCAGGAGCGCGGACGCCCTCGTCCGCATTCAATCGCTGGGTCTGATCAGCGGCTTCCAACTCACCGCGCTGGAAGCAGATTTGATCGCGTTGCTCAAAAACGACCAAGGCGGACGAGGCGTCCGCGCTCCCATCCTCACCACCCTCCGCGACCTCCGCAGCGCCGAAGCCGATCTCTTCGCGTCCCTCGCTCAATCCGATCCCGATCCCCTCACCCGCGATGCCGCGCTCGAAGCCCTCGCCGCCTCACGTGCGCCGGATGCAGGAACCAAGCTCCTCGCGCTTTATCCCTCGCTTCAGCCGCCGCAGCGCCGCAGCGCCCTCAACGCACTCTCCAGCAGCAAAGCCGGAGCCAAGACCATTGTCACCGCTTTGCTCGACAAAACCCTGCCGCAGACCGACCTCGACGGCCCCACCGTCGAACGCCTCGCCACCGTGCTTGGCAATGATCCCGCCATCACCCAACTCCAGCAGCAGCTCGGTGGCATCTTCCGCGAGGTCTTACTGCTCGACGGCCAAGACACCGCGTGGGTCGATTCGAAGATCACGCTCGAAGGTCCCTTCACCGTCGAGGCCTGGGTGCGGCTCGCCCCCGGCATCGGCAATGAAGACGGCCTCCTCGGCGTGAAGGGCGGCGTGGACATGAATTTCTTCGGCGGCAAATTCCGCGTCTATGGCGGTTCCGAGCTGCGCGATGTCTGCGTGGCCACCAAACCCATGACGCCCGATCTTTGGACCCACCTCGCCGTCACCCGCGATGCCCAAGGCATCATTCGCATCTACCAAAACGGTGAACTCGACGCCGAAGGCACTCAACCCGCCCCCACCGCCTGGAAAAACTGCCAGATCGGCTGGAGCGGCCCTGCCAAGGGCACCGAAGGTGCGATGATGGAGTTTCGGATTTGGAAAACGACACGCAGCGCCCAGGAGATTCGCGGCGGCTTTGATAGGTCCTATGCGTCGAATGAGTCCCATAAGACCTGTCTCAAAGCAGGCGAAAAACTCGGCAAAGGTGCCCGCATCGCCAAAACCATCGACACCCCGCCGCTGCTCACCGAAGAAGCCGCGAAGGCCCTCGACGCCAAATTTGCCAAATTCACCGCCTTGGCCCCGAAAGGCGATCCGCAGGCCGGAAAAGCCCTCAGCGCCCTCTGCATGGCCTGCCATCAAATCGGCAACGCCGGTGGTCAAATCGGACCGAACCTCTCCGGCGCGGGCGCGATGGGCCTGGAGGCCGTGTTGCGCAACATCCTCACGCCGAACGCCGCCATGGAGCCCGGCTACCGCATCTACCGCGTCGAAATGAAAAACGGCGACCTCATTGATGCCTTCTTCGTCAGCGAAGACAAAGACGCCGTCGTCATCCGCCAAGCCGGCCTCCCCGACCGCCGCGTCCCCAAAGCCGACATCCGCAGCACCCAATTCATCCGCCGCTCTCTCATGCCCGAAGGCCTGCTCGATGCTCTCCAGGACAAGCAGGTGGCCGACTTGCTCGCGTATCTGATGACGCTGAAGGGTTAGAAACCGGTGGGATGAGAGCCTTCAGGCTGGATCATGCCGGGAATTCAGCCCCCCACATTCGCGGGGGGGGGGGATGACGGAGAAAACCCAGTGCGGAGATTTGATTCTGGTTCAAACTTGCTCTCTAACCACCTCCCACACCCATGTACGGACTCGTCAACAAAGCCATCGAAGAACTCGTCGTCACTCATTTTGGAGAAGACCAATGGGAGCTGATCAAAAAGAAGGCGAGCGTGGACGTAGAAGTCTTCGTCAGCAATGAAGCTTACCCGGATGAAATGACGTATGACCTCGTCAGCGCGGCGTCCGAGGTTCTGGGGAAATCGGCAAGCGCCATTTTGGTCGCTTTCGGCGAGCATTGGGTGCTGAAGACGGCCTCAGAGAGTTATGGCCCGATGCTTCGCGCTGGGGGAGCCTCGCTGAAGGATTTCCTCATCAATCTGCCAAACTTCCACACGCGCGTGCAAATGATCTATCCCAAGCTCCAGCCGCCGAGATTCGAGTGCTCAGACATCAGCGCAAACTCGATGCATCTACACTACTTCACCCATCGCTCTGGACTCACGGATTTCGTCGTGGGGCTGGTTCAGGGGCTTGGTAAGCTTTATTCCACCCCGGCCACGGCCAAAGTGATCGCGGCAAAGGCGGAAGGAGCGGATCACGATGTGTTTGAGGTTTCCTGGACTGACGCAGTCGCATGAAGCACCAGGCAGACTGCACCCGCGTACTCGGCAGTTTGGAGACGCAGGAGTTTCTCTGCGCGTTTCCCCTTCCAATTCGTGTGGAGGCAGAGGAAGGCAGCGCACGACGGCGCGTGCTAGGCAAAATAGGTATCTTCATGCGAATACGGCGGAGCGCAGCAGCAGAGGAAGCGAAGCGTTTGTGAGGCGGTGATTTGATGCCAGGCACCGGGCGGGATGAGAATGGCGTCTCCGGGGGTGACTTCGCGGATTTCTCCACCGATCTCCATGGTCCCCTGCCCTTCGAGGATGAAGTAGAACTCCTCACTGAGCTTGTGGTAGTGGCGCTCGGTCGGCTGCCCGACGGGGACGATGGCTTCGGCGAGGCTTTGGTTCTGCACGGGAGCGTTCGTGCGATCCAGGATGCTGCGGATGGTGCTGCCGTCCTTGGTGGTGAAGGGTGTTTGCGCGGAAAGCGGGTTGATGGTCATGCTCGGACTGTGTTACTGCTGTGGCACATGATGGCGAACGGATTTCCTCTCAAAAACTGCCGTGCGGTGATCACAGGTGCCTCTTCGGGCCTCGGGGCGGAATTTGCCCGGCAATTGGCCCCGCAGGCTGCATCGCTCGTTCTCGTAGCAAGACGAACTGACGCGCTCGAAGCCGTGAAACACGAACTGTCAGGCTTGCCAGCCGAGATCTTCTGCTGTGTGGCCGATCTGGCGACGGACGCAGGGCGGAACTCGTTGCTGGCCTTTCTGGATGGGCATGATCTGAAGCCCAACCTGCTCATCAACAACGCGGGCATGGGCGATTACGGCAGCTTCAGGAGTTCGACGGCGGAGAAGACCCGAACACAAATCGAACTGAACATCACGGCGCTCACGATGCTCACGCATGCTGTGCTGGCGAGGATGGAACGACCAGGCGGCGTGTTAAACGTCAGTTCGCTTGCTTCCACCTTGCCAATGCCGGATCTAGCGGTTTACGCGGCTTCAAAAGCCTATGTGACAAGTTTTTCCGAGGCGCTGGCGGTGGAACTGGCCCCACAAAACATCACCGTAACCTGTGTCTGCCCAGGACCAACGCCGACAAACTTCAGCAAAACTGCGAAGCGTGAGGACGGCACGGATACCAATCGTGAAGGACAAGGACTTCTGCGCATCCCACCGCAGCGTGTGGTGGCGGTGGCACTGGCAGCTTTGCAACGCGGCCGATCCTGTGTCTTTCCAGGCGCGGGAGTCGCCATCGCTGCGCGCATTTTCCGAGCGATGCCACTCGGGCTGATGCGTGCGCTGCTACGCTGGCGGCATGGCAAGGAATGATCGTTGCGCAAAGGCGACAGCGGGATTTAGAGTCATGTCGTGCGCTGCCCTGCCTGCCGAACTCCTGCAATTGAAACCGACGCTACCTGCGGGCAGTGTGGCTTTTCGCTGGAGACGGCGGACCGTGTTTTTGGCATCGCCCCGACGCTGGAGAGACCGATCAGCGATAACTCGGGGGTGCTCGACTCTACCGCACGCAAAAAGGTGGCGCGGGTGATCGCGGATCTGGAGCGGCGTTTCCCGCAAGTGGCGGTGGCTGTGGTGCTGACTGAAGTGCCACAGCAGGCTCCACTGGCGGCGTACGCGTTTTGGATCTTTAACCGCAGCCAGCTTTCCAGCGCGGTGGAAAAAGGTGGAGCCAATCATCTAGTGCTGCTGCTGATCGACACGCAAACCAAGCGGGCGATCACGATGGTGGGCTACGGGCTGGAGCCCTTCGTCCAAGAGACGCATCTTCAAAGTTGCCTCCAGGCCGCTGAACAACCGCTGCAGCATGGACATCTCGGGCAGGCCATTGAGGCCTTCACACGGGAGCTAGACCGCCAAATGGGCGAACTATGCCGGCTGATACCCAAACAGTTCGGCCTAGTGGACGATGCGCATTGGATGGATGCGACGGAGGAAGATGCAGGCGTCATGACGACAAACGAAAGCTTGTATTGACTACGACCATGATGAATCGACGCCAATTTCTCCAACTAGGCCTGCTGACAAGCGCCTCATCCACGCTCGCCGCCGCTGAGTTTCTTCCGCAAAGCGTGACATTTCTTGGAGGCGGGAAGTTTCAGCAGATCGTGGCAAAAGCCGTCGCGGAAAACTGGGCTGCGTTGCCGATGGGCATGCGGGTAGCGCAGTTTGGACAGGCGCTGCTGGGCACGAAGTATGTGGCCTGGACGCTGGAGATCGACGACCGCATTGAGTCGCCTTCCGCGAATTTCAACGGGCTGGACTGCTGGACGTTTTTTGAGATCGCTCTGGGGTTGGCACGAATGCTCGGCAAATGCCAACGCAGCTACTCGCCATCTGATCTACTGCGGCAGATCGAGTGGACGCGCTACCGGGGCGGTGTGTGTCGGGGCCATTATCTCGACCGGATTCATTATTTGGACGAATGGTTCACGGACAATGCCGCGCGGGGCAACATTCGCGCAGTGACTCGTGAGGTCGGCCCCGTGGTGCGGCTGAAGGGGCGAGCCAACGATGAGATGTCGCAGAATCCGAAACTCTACCGCTACCTACGGACCAATCCGACGTTGGTGCCTGCCATGCGGCAGATTGAGGCAGGGCTAGAGCGGGTGCCGTTTGATTTTATCCCGAAGCAGCAGATCGCAGCCTGTGAACCACGCATTCAAACTGGCGACATCATCGGCATCGTGACGCATCGGGCGCATGTGTTCTGCTCGCACGTCGGCCTAGCGGTGCGAGCGCAGGATGACGTATGCCGCTTCATGCATGCCTCGCTCACGCACAAGAAAGTCATCGTGGACAAATCCATCCATGACTACTTAGCCGGCATCAAAAGCCATGCGGGAATCATTGTGGGGCGCCCGCTGTGAAAAGAGCGCAACCCACGAATGATTATTTGTCGAAGAAAGAACTTTCCTCGCGGTCTCCGACCTTCAGATAGCGGTAATAGACCTCCAATTGAAGCGTGCAGAGGGTCTGGCGGTAGATGTCGTCAGCGGCATCACCAGCAGGCCAGTTCGGGCGTCCGCGCTTGAACATGCCGTCGGCCTGCTGGGCAGCGAGGATTTGGGGAAGGAACTGCTGATTGTAGAACTTCCAGTCGTCGCCGCCCTGCTGGAAGAACGCCTGGGTGTAGTAGTACCAGCAGTAAAGATTGCAGTTCTTGTTCCAGTCCAGTGGTTCAGCCGTGAGGAAATCCGTGAGGAATTTCATGCCTTTTTTGATAGCGGTGGTCTTCCCTTTGGCCATGGTTTGCAGGCCAAGGATACCGACGCCTGAGAGGCTCCACTGATTGTAGTGCGCGTCACGATTCGCACCGCCAAAACCGCCGTCCTTCGTCTGCATGGTTTCCAAATAATCAGTCATCTTGCTGATCGCCGAATGAAGTCCTTCGATCTTGAGGCTGGTGTTCTTGGCGGCCTTGAGTGCCTGGAACTGCCAACCTACGACGGAGAGGTCGGCCCCAGCAGACTTGTTGTAAACGATCTGCTCCTTGCCGCCGTAAGCCCAGGCACCTTTCGGCGTTTGGTTGTCGATGATGACTTTGACGCCTTTTTCAAAGGCTTCACGCATGCCAGGCAGACTCTTGCTGCCGAGACGGGCTAGGGTGTACATCTCGCCAAGTGCGTAGGTGGCAATGCCGTGCTCATAGGTACCGGAGCCGCCTTTGCCACCATTGGCTTCGCCCTGCCAATTGTCTGAAAAGATGCCGTGAGGGTTCTTTTTACCCATTTCAATAAGATACATGATGCCTTTCATCACGTTGTCGCCGTAGAACGGGGATTCCGGCGTCTCGCAGCGGCCCAGATAGCACAGCAGCGCCAAGCCGGTCATCGCGGCCTTGTTACTACGGCCCCAGGAGCCGTCGGCGTTCTGCTTGCCCTTTAGCCACTCCAATGATGCGCTCACTGCCGCCTCACACTCTGGACTGCCGCCGTTCTGCCTCAGCTTCTCCAAACGCTCCTGCGTCGAACAACGGCTCCGCATCGACGGGGGCAGCGTCACAAAGCCTGCCGCTCCACCCATGCCCATCCCTTTGCCAAAGCCGCCTCCGGCGCCGCCCGCGCCAAAGCCTCCGCTCGCGCCCAGCGATCCACCGCCGAGCATCGCGCTCACATCTGGCATATCCAACGCGTCTGGCGGCGCTTCCGGCAGTGTGATCGACGAGTTCATGCTCGTGCTCACCAGCTTCTTCATCGGCATCGTCTTGTTGATCGAGCTACGCTTCTTCTGCTGCACCTTGTGCTGCAAGTCAGAACTGGCCTTCGCTCCCTGCGCCGTGCCGCCACCAGGCAGGAAATCGACCTGCTTATCCATCACCCCGGTGCTGAACACGATGAACAAGGCCAGCACGCCGAGTCCCGCGTGAATGAGAATGCTCATGAGCAGGGCGCTGCCACCCGCCTTGCGCCACATCTGCACGAACTTGTTGGGCGGCGGCCCCACCTCAATGTGCGTCAGGGCTGGAGGATGAAAAATCTCCCCCTCAAGATGCGGCACAGCAGCTTCGGCCACAGCCACGGCTGCATCGGTGGGCGCGGCAGGGGGCATCGCCATCGGCGTGCTCGGCGCTGGCATGGCAGGGGGCATCGGCGAGCTTGGCGCTGGTATGGCTGGGGCTACGCTGCTGGGAATGGGTGCCGAAGGAGCCACCACCGCCGCCGGAGCGGGCATGGCAGGCATCGGTGCGCTGACAGGTTGGGGCTGCGGCGTGGCAGGGGCGACCGCGCCGGTGGTCGGAGCCGGAGGCGGCATGACCGCAGGCATCGGCATCGTGGGCATCATGCCGCTGGGCATGTAGCCCTGCGGGTAGCCCGGCATCTGCGGCGGGTAGCCTTGTGGCATGGGATAACCCTGCGGATAGCCCGGCATCTGTGGCGGGTAGCCTTGTGGCATGGGATAGCCCTGCGGATAGCCCGGCATCTGTGGCGGGTAGCCTTGTGGCATGGGATAACCCTGCGGATAGCCCGGCATCTGTGGCGGG
>JAPLUL010000125.1:0-30669 GCA_026397635.1 Verrucomicrobiota bacterium
ACAAGGCCCAGTTCCCCGGCTGGCCCATCACCATCAGTCAGGACGCCAATGACGGCCGCAAGGTCCACGGCGAACTCCCCGAGATGAAACTCGATGGCATCGGAAATCCGGTCGTGCAGGTCATCGCCGAGGACTGCGGTGAGATTCTTTATACCGTGCGTTCGCAAACGGAGGCCTTCAAACCCCGCGTTTACGCTCCTGGCAAATACACCGTCAAAGCCGGCAAAGACAAGCCGGACACCGTCGTGAGCAGCGGCCTTGAGGTCATGTGAGTTGAAATCACGATGCTGATTTTTTACCGGTCATCCATCGCAACCAACCCAACGCTGAAACGCATGAAGAAACTCGTCCTTACCCTCCTGCTCCTGCCACTCGGACAGATGTATGGTCAAACTCCCGCCAAGCCCTACAATGTCTTGTTCATCGCCGTTGACGACTTGAACGACTGGATTGGTTGCTTCGGTGGCAACCCGCAGGCGATCACGCCCAACCTTGACCGGCTCGCCAAAGAGCAGGCGATGGTGATGAACAAGGCCTACTGCGCGTCCACGGTCTGCTGCCCGAGCCGCTCGGCGATCCTGACCGGCAAACGCCCCTCCACGACGGGCATTTACGGTAACACTCAAGACCTGAAGAAAGCCCCGAAAGCCAAGGATGTGGTCACCCTTCCCGAATACTTCGCCAAGCACGGCTACCACACGCTCTCCACGGGAAAGATCTTCCACAAGCATCCGACGTCTGAAGGGATGGATGAGGGCCAATGGGCGTTTCAAGAGTTCGCTGAAGGCGGAGGACGCAACAAAGGCATGCTCTGGGAGGAATCTCCTTCATCCACTTCAGGCGAAAAAGCCGACGAAAAGGTGCAGGCGAAAGGCGAGGAAAAGGAAGTGACGAAGTGGGGAGCCTGCAAGGCCGCGGTCGAAGAGACGAAGGACTATGTCGCCTGCCAATGGGCCGCTGATCAGCTGAAACGCGATTTCGACGGCAAGCCGTTCTTCATGGCTCTGGGCATCTCGAAACCGCATCTGCCGTGGTTCGTCCCACAGCAGTTTTTTGACCTCTATCCGCTGGAAAGCATCAAGCCGGTCGAAATCTTCCGCGACGATCTCGATGACATCGTGGACGCGAGTGGAAAACGCCTGTTCAAGTCTTCGATTGGCTCGTTTGAAGCGATCGACAAAGCCAACCTGCACAAGCAAGCGCAACGTGCCTACCTGGCCAACATCAGCTACGTGGACCACTGCCTGGGTGTGTTATTCGATGCATTGAAGAAGAGCCAGCATGCCGACAACACCATCCTCATGCTCTGGGGCGATCACGGCTGGCATCTGGGCGAGAAGACGAAATACGGCAAAACCGACCTGTGGGAAGAGTCTGACCGTGTGCCGTTCATGGTCCGCGTGCCCGGCATGACTCCCATCGACTTCAAATGCGATGGAGTCGTCAACCTGCTCGATATGTATCCCACGCTGATCGAGTTGTGCGGCCTACCACCCAACGCAGAGAACGAAGGACGCAGCTTTGTGCCTTTGCTGAAGGACCCGAAGATGGAGTGGAATCATCCCACCCTGACCACCTACCAGTTCAGCAACCATTCCCTGACCGATGGCCGTTACCGCTATACTTGGTATGGCGGTAAAGCGAATGGCACCGAGGAGCTCTACGACCACCGCACCGACCCGCTGGAACACAAAAATCTGGCCAGCCATCCCGAATCCAAGCCCATCATGGCCAAGTTCAAAGCGCTCCTCCCGACGCACAACGAGCCTGACGCACCCACCAACAAGGAAGACAAAAAAGCCGCGCGCAAAGCTGGCAAGCGAAAGGAAGCCAAGTAGAAGAAATGGAAGAACTACGGCTGCAACCTCGACTAGGTGCACCGGCCGATAACCGACGTGCTCTGGAGGCACTCCCACACGGGAAAGCCCGTTCCTCCGCCAAGCATTCCCCAAGCTCGTCAATACAATCTCAATCGCAATGAAATCCGCCCTCACCCTCCTCGTCGGCCTGATGCTCGCGCCGCTCGCCTCGCTGCACGCTTCAACGAAGCCCAACGTCCTCTTCATCGCCGTCGATGACCTGCGGCCAGACCTCGGCTGTTACGGCAACACGATCATCAAGACACCCAACATCGACCGCATCGCGGCTCGCGGCATCGTTTTCAACAAAGCCTACTGCCAGCAGGCCGTGTGCAGTCCGTCACGCACCGCCATCCTGACTGGCTTGCGTCCCGATGTGACGAAGGTGTGGGACCTAGAGACGCACTTCCGCGTGGCACAGCCGGATTGCATCACCTTGCCGCAGCACTTCAAGGCCAACGGCTACCACTGTGCCGCGCTGAGCAAGCTCTACCACGCAGGCTTTGAAGATGGCCGCTCCTGGAATGAGCCGCACTGGTATCCGAAGGGCCGTGCGGTGGATACAGACCCGGTGGATTGGACGAAGCAGATCGTCACGCGGCACGACGTGAACGTGGAGGAATTCAGCGCACCTCAGGAAGGCGGTCCGGCTCGAAAGAACGGCAAGGATGCCAAAAAAGGCCCCGCGTATGAAGTGAGCCCGAAAGAGGATGAGCAACTCCCCGATGGAGCTACGGCTGTGGAAGCCGTGAAGCGTCTCGCGGCGCTCAAATCGAAGAGCGAGCCGTTTTTTCTCGCCGTCGGCTTCTTGAAGCCGCATCTGCCTTTCGTGGCACCGAAGAAGTATTGGGACCTTTACGACCCGAACGCGATTCCCGTGCCCACCACGGATAAATTGCCCGCTGGCAGCCCTGAGTTCGCCGGACACACCAACAGCGAGCTCCATGCTTACCCCGGCGTGCCGAAGGAGAATCCCGTCCCCGCTGAATTCGCGAAAACACTGCGCCACGGCTACTATGCCTGCATCAGCTACACCGATGCGCAGATCGGCAAAGTGCTCGACGCTCTCGATCAAGAAGGCCTCGCCGATAACACGATCATCGTGCTCTGGGGCGATCACGGCTGGCAGCTTGGCGAGCATGGCCTGTGGCACAAACACACGAACTTCGAGATCGCTGCACGTGCGCCGCTGCTCATCAGCGTGCCGGGAACGAAGACCGCCGGGCAGAAGTGCGAGGCTCCCGTTGAGTTTGTCGATGTCTATCCCACGCTCGCCGATGTCTGCGGCCTGCCGATCCCGAGCGGCCTCGGCGGCAGCAGCTTGAAGACCTTCATCGCCAACCCAGCAGCACCCGCCACCGATGTCGCCATCAGCCAATATCCACGCGGTGCGCCTGAAGGCCCCGTCATGGGCTACAGCATTCGTAACGAACGCTATCGCGCCACCTTCTGGCGTGAGCGCAACGGCTCCAAAATTGTCGCCACCGAACTTTACGACGAGCAAGCCGACCCCACCGAAACCGTCAGCCTCTCCGACAAACCCGAGCACAAGAAACTGCTCGAAACACTTATCAAACACCTCCCACCCGTCGGCTCTGATCTGAATCCCGCCGCCAAACCGAAAGGCAAAGGCAAATCACCCACCAAGCCCGCCACCGCCTCCACCGATGAGCCTCGCGATGTTCGTTACGACCGCCTCTACCCCGGCAAAGCCAAACTCAGGCTGGACGAGTATCTCGCCCGGCAATCCAACGGCGATGAGGCGAAGGAGCGCTTCACCAAGTTCGATAAGGACAAGGACGGCTTGCTTTCGCGCGAAGAGTTCATCAAGGGCGGGAAGTGACGCAATGCGGCGCTTAATTGCGCGTTGGTAGTCTTCACCACCATCCACCCACCTCATGAACCGCCTCCGTTTCACTCTCTGCCTTACTGCCTCCCTATTCGCCGCTCACTCGTTTGCCGCCGATGACTTGAAGAAGGTCGCATCGGCTCTCGACGGCTACCGTTTTGAGTTTCCTTGCCGCGATCCCATGCCGGAAAATCCCAAGCCCGGCGCGGATGGCATCTCTGCCCGCATGACGGATGACCCGAAGACGAACGACAAATTCACCGACGTGAAGACCTTTGGCGGTGAGGCTGGCAAGCGCTACAAAGTGACCCTGCGCGTGCGCGGCGTAGTGGAGCCGATGATGTATCAGGACGGCCAGCAGGTCGGCGAGCGCTTCTACATCGGCGGCGTGCCGAACAACAAGACCTACAACATCTACCAGCTCAGCGTGTCATCGCCTGCCCAGCACTTTTTCTTTAACCGCGATGACAAGGTCGGCCATCGCATCTTCACCATCGACTACACCGCCACCGTCGAGATCGACGGCGGTGCCACCCTCACCCTCCACGGCGACGGCCAAAACGGCCATATGATCACGAACTTCTCCAAGCTCGTCGTGCCCGACGTGGCTCCTGCACCGAAGCCCTTCAACGGGCAGTTCATCCAGCTCGATGTCGTCGATGTCACCGAGGTGAAATAAGTTACACCCAGTTCTCCTTATCTCACTTATGCGCTCTCTTCATCTCCTCCTCGCTCTCACCGCACTCGCACTCCCAGCCTTCGCTCAGAAGGCCAAGGAGAAGAAACCGGATCGTCCGCAACCTCCCACGCGGCCGTTTGATGCGCCGAGTGCACCGAAGTTCACGCGGTTGGATGGCAAGCCGGGGTTGAATGCGCCGGCGGATGTGGACGGGGATTTCGTCATCGGGCCGGACTATGTTGCTCCGCCGGAGGCGAAGGTGGTCGAAGGCGTGCCGCATGGTGTGGTGAAGCAGTTCGTGATGGAGTCGAAGGATTGTAAGCTCTTCAATCCCGGCATCGCGCGGGATGTTTTCGGCACGGTGGATCCGAACAATCCTAAGACGTTGAACGTGGAGACGCATCCCATCGATTACCAGCGCTTCGTGACGGTGTATGTGCCAGCGCAATACGTCGCGGGCACAGAGGCTCCGTTCATCGTGGGACATGACGGACCGCGCGGAAAGCCGGACATGACGCTGCCGCACATCCTCGACAATCTCATCGCCCAGAAGCGTGTGCCGGTGCAGGTGGCCATCCTGATCTCCAGCGGCGGTGGCGATGCGCAGGGGCATGAGCGCGGTCGTGAGTATGACACGATGTCCGGCCTGTATGCGGAGTTCATCGAGAACGAGGTGCTGCCGCTCGTGCAGAAGAATGCAGGCGTTAAACTCACCAAGGATCCCGAAGGCCGTGCCACGATGGGCAGCAGCTCCGGTGGATCGTGTGCGCTGGCGATGGCGTGGTATCGCACCGATTTGTATCATCGCGTGCTGACCACCTCGGGCACGTTTGTGAACCAGCAGTGGCCCTTTAACCCTGAGACACCGGATGGCGCGTGGGGTTTTCACAACAAGATCATCCCGGAGAGCCCCAAGAAGCCGCTGCGCATCTATCTAGCCGTGGGAGATCGCGATTTGCTCAATCCGAACGTCATGCGTGATGACATGCACGACTGGGTGGAGGCGAATCACCGCATGGCGAAGGTGCTGAAGGCCAAAGGTTATCCCTATCAGTATGTCTATTGCCTGAATGTCGGTCACGGCCTCGGCCCCGCACGCTCACAAATCCTGCCTCAGGCGCTGGAGTGGCTGTGGAAGGGGTATCCGGCGAAGTAGGCTTCCACGAGCGCATGAGATCATGATGGGCAGGATGCATCAGGCGTGCTATGCAGGCAGCATGAAGTTCCCATGGTTGCTGATTTTTCCTGTGATGGCCGCACATGCGGCAGACGTGCGTCTGGTGGATGCGAAGGCAGTGGTTTCCGCTGATTGGAAGGGCCGTGAGACGCGCACGGTAGCCAGTTTCGATGTGGTCCCGTTGTCCGCAGATGCGCTGACGCGTTTCGGCGGATTAGCGACGGAGAAACAAAGGGCGACGGGCTTTTTCCGTGTGGAGAAGATTGGCGAGCGCTGGTGGATGATTGATCCCGAAGGCGGTCGCTTTGTCTTCGCAGGTGTTTGCTCACTGAAGCCGGAATCGAAACTGGCGGCGAAGGAACCGTTCGAGAAGCTTTTTGGCACGCCAGAGGCCTGGGCCACGAAAACGCTCGATCTGCTGCGCGAGCATGGTTTCAACGGCTGCGGAGGTTTTTCCGATCACGAGACGATCCGCAAGGCAGAAAAGCCGATGCCCTACACGGTGACGTTGGGTCTGATGAGCGGCTTTGGGAGGAAACTGGGCCTCACCCATGCGGACTCCGGGCACACGGGTTATGCGGACGATTTGCTGCCGGTGTTTGAGCCTGTTTTTGCCGAGTTCTGCGCTACGGAATGCCGTGCACGACTCGCTGCGATGAAGGATGATCCGTGGCTCGTCGGTGTCTTCTCCGATAATGAGCTGCCCATCAAAAAGGACATGCTGGATCGCATGCTGAAGCGCGGTGGAGCTACACAGGCCGCAGCGCAGGCCTTCATGACAGGAAAAGGAACCGTCACCGATGAACTGCGCCGCGACTTTGTGGAGCATGTCTTTGACGCCTACTTCCGCCTCACGACGCAGGCACTTCGTGAGGTGCTGCCGCATCATCTATGCCTCGGCTCCCGCTTTCACGGACCTGCGAAGCACGCCAGCGGTGCGTGGAAGGCCGCGGGCCGCTGGTGTGATGCCATCTCGATGAACTACTACGATCACTGGAACCCGCAGATGGAGCACCTGCGCCAGTGGCACGAGTGGTCAGGTAAGCCGTGCCTAATCACCGAGTTCTATGTCAAAGGCATGGACAGCGGCATGGGGAACACCAGCGGCGCAGGCTGGGTGGTGAAGACGCAGGCCGATCGTGGTGCCTTCTACCAAAACTTTGCCCTCGCTTTACTCGAATCGAAAACCTCTGTCGGCTGGCATTGGTTCAAATACATTGACAACGATCCCACGAACACGAAGACCGATGCCTCCAACCGCGACAGCAACAAAGGCATCCTGAATGCTCGTTATGAGCCTTACGCGCCCTTGCTTGATGCGATGCGCGAACTCAATAGCCGCGTCTATCCGCTGATTGAGCACTTTGATTCAGCCAAGCCATGACATCCTCACCCATTTCTCGCCGCCGTTTCATCGACTGCTCGTATGTGGGCGATCTCATGGCTCGTGCGGGCGTGAGCTACACCTGGGGCCGCGAGAGTCGCGATGAGTATGGCGAATCGCTCGACGATTATTTAGCGAGGCAATCCAACGCCGAAGAATCCAAAGATCGCTTCACCAAGTGCGACAAGGACAAAGACGGCCTGCTCTCCCGCGAAGAGTTCATCAAGGGCGGGAAGTGAGTCCTTGGCTGCCCATCCTCCTTCATAGGCTCTTCGATCGAAACGCCTGCCGGTAGGCATTCGGGGTCCGCTGGTGCTTCTGGTGGAAGAATCGCGTGAGGCTCTTTGCATCGCCGAGTCCGCACTCGATGGCGACGGCTTGGATCTTCAAATCGGTGTCTTCGAGCAATCGCTCCGCACAGGTGAGGCGGCAGCGGATGAGTTCGTCGCGCAGTGAGTGACCGGTTGCGGCTTTGAAACCCGTTTGTAGAGCGCGGACGCACATGGCGGCTTCGCGGGCTAACGTGCTGACTGCGAGTGGCTCGGCAAAGTCACGCCGGATGCGGCGCACGGTAGCGGCGATGCGTTTGTCCGCGCAGACGAAGGCAGCCGTGCTGGTGCGCTCGATGACGCCGTGCGGTGCAATGACGATGGGCGCAACAGGTGGGGGCCTGCCGGACATCAGTTGCTGGAGCAAATTGGCTGCGGCGTATCCCATGCCGCGCAGGTTGCTGTCCACGGAAGTAAGCGGCACCGGCGAGAGATTCACATCAGGCTGATGATTGTCGCATCCGATGACGGCGACATCCTCCGGCACTCGCAGACCTGCATCGAGCGCGAGTCGGATGATTTGGGCTCCACAGCGATCATCCTCAGCCATGATGGCGCAGGGCTTGGGCAGAGCGTGCAGCTTTTTGGCGAGACGCAGTTCCCATTCCTTTTCACTGATGGCTTTTCGCGATGTTTCGTGAGGGAAATCGAGCTTGGTCACCTCGCAGTCCGCGTCACGCATGGTGCGGTCACGAGCGGATAGCACACCTCGTCCCGAATCCGCAAAATTTGCACCACCGGGCAACGGAAACGCGCGAGCCTCCGCGCCGTGTCGTCGTGCTCGATGGTGGCGATGATACCATCGGGCCGCATGCCTTCGGGGAAGCGCCCCGAGCGGCGCATCATCGCATTTAGCGCCCAGCGCTGCTCGCGGGCAAAATCCACCACCCCTTCGAGCAGATGCTCGATGTAAGGATCGGTGATGAAAAGGATGCTCGGCACGTGCCGCATCATGCCGCAATCGTCATGGATCGCACGGTAAATGCTCACAGTCGTGCCGCGATGGCCGCCGCTAGCGCATCCGCAGCGGACGGATAGAAACGGAAGAACAGCTCCGGCTCCACGAGTTCCAGTTCCATCAGAGAAAGCTCGCCCGACTCGTCACGCACCGCATCAACACGAGCATAGAGTGGCGACTGCGGACAAGCGGCGACTGCCGCATCCGCAAAGGCAATCTCGTCCGCCGTCGGAGTGTGCGGATGCACCGTGCCGCCGTGATCATCCTGCACGCGGAAATCGCCCGGCTTGGCGATCTTCCGCACCGCATGAGTGCAGTGACCACCGATCACCATCAGCGAAAGCTCCCCCTGCGTCAGCACGCTGACGAGGAACGGCTGGACCATCATCGACTCCACACGCAGCAGTTCCTGGAGCACCGATTCATGCGCCTCCAGGTTTGACGCGTTCAGTCGATAAGTGTGTCGCGCTGCACCCGAGACTGCCGGCTTCATAATCGCCTCTTTCCATCCTTGGGCAGTGATCACCTCTTGTAGCGTCGTCGTTTCCCCGCGTTCGATGAATCGTGTCATCGGCACGTTCACCCCACGCTCAGCGAGGTCGCGCAGGTAGTGCTTGTCCACATTCCAGCGCACCAACTCTGGTGCATTGAAAAGCGGTATCGAGTCTGCAACACGATCCATCCAGGCCGAAAACTCCCCGAACCGCTCAAAGTAATCCCACGTTGAGCGAAACACCGCCGCACGAGCGCGACTCCAATCAAAATCAGGATTCGACCATGCTACCCGCGCAGTGCGCAGCCCACGCGCCTCTAGTCCTGCCATCAAGAGTCTTTCTTCGCCGAGCAACTGCGCCTGATACCAGTGTGACGCGTCAGGTGTCTCGTAGCGTTCGTCGGTGAGGATGATGATATCGTGGTCTTCCATGAGCAATCTCAGTCTGCTTGCTGATGGTTCACTGGCAATCCTGCATTTGGACCTCTTCGCGCAGCTGAGAGGCAACAACCCGCACGCATACTTCCGCGCGTATTTACCCCCGTGATGCGCGAAGTTGCTGCATGATCGCATCGCACGAAACATGGGGGGCGCTACGTTCTGTTTCTCATGCTTCGCCTCAAAACATCTTTCTTCCTCGCCGCAGTGCAGATGCTTACGGTCTCAGCTTTTGCTGGCGAAGCGATTGAGCAAGACTCTAAGTTCATGGAGGTCGCCCAGCGATTCCAAACCGACTTCGGGCTCTCCCTGAAGCGCGCTAGCATCGATGATCCGGTGTTCGCCAAAAACTATAATGTAACCGCGCTCAAGCCTGAGCATCACGACAACGCACTGCAAATTCTCACCTGGGTGGAAACTGAGTTGAAACGCTATCCGGCTGAATTCATCCAGAAGCACGGTCCCAAAAATCTCGTTTTGGCGAACGCCTACATTTCCAAGTCCGCCAAAGGCGCGGCGTTGACCTACTCGCCGACCTTCGTCAGCGATAGAGCCAGCGATTCGATCCTCGTGACCGTGCCTACGACGATGACTCCTGCGGTCGAAGTCCTTGGTCGTGGTTATATCCACCGCACGCTGTTCAACGACTTGCTTGCGGACGTAACATCTCCCGGTTCGCCGCTCGCCCTGCCACAATGGAAAACACTGGAGTCCGATGAATCGAAGCTCGAAAACGAGAGCGCCAAACGGCTCACCAAGGCGAGCAACGCACAAGAGGGACTCTATCAGGTGCTGTGGGATGCCTGGGAGTTCAATGAACTGCTCACGCTCGCCAAAACCGACGCCAAGCTAAAGCAGCGAATCGACATCGTGAAGGCCTTGATGACGTCGCTCGATCCGCAGTTCAATGAGGCCTTCTGGTCCGAGCTTGCTACGATTCCCGACCATCAGCGCACCATTTGCCTCAACGATCTGACCGACACGCACAGTGTCGATAAGATCAAAGCCGATGCCGAGATCCAAAGCGACATTCGCAAGTTGGAGAAGCAATGGGGCTTCAAAGTGCTCTGGGAACCCGGCTCCGAAGCGCCCCCCATGCCTGTGAAGGTGCGGCTCGAATACTCCTATTTCACCGACAAGAAGCTCACTGAGTTCAAAGCATTCATGCGCATGTGCCGCGAGCAGTTGGAGATCTATCCCGAGCAGATCACGAAGCAGCTCAATGTGAAGAACCTCTACATGCTGGACACCTTCAATTTTCGCGGTGCGGGTGTCGCTGGACAAGGCATGAGCTGGTTGCCCCAGGCTTCATTCGCTTATGGCCTCCGCACCTTTGATCCGGCGGTGGTCAAATCTATGGACTTCCTCCGCCGCACCATTCACCACGAAGTGCTGCACCTGATGGACCGTGAGTTCTCCAAGGAAGGAGGCCCCATCTACGGCCGCAACTGGGACAGCCTTAATCAAGAAGGATTCCACTACAAAGTCGGCAGCCCCGGCGCTGCCAGCAGCGCCAGCCAACTCCGCTTTTATAAAGACAACACCAAGGTGCAGGGCTTCGCCGAACCCTACGGCATGAACATCGCCACCGACGACCGCGCCACGCTCTATGCCCGCCTCATGACCGCACACGTCGCTGACGAAGGTCGAGGCGACCAGCCATTCCTCGAAAAACTCAAAACCGACCCGATCCTCAAAGCCAAAGCCGACCGTCTCATCGAGTTTTTCCAGGTCCTCAAACGCGATCTGGTCATTTCCGAGACGAGTCTGCTGTATTCGCAACTTGAAGGTGCGTGCCCTCCGCAAAAGGATAAGTAGTGCGCCGAAGCACACGACATGACAACCTCACCCATTTCTCGCCGCCGGTTCACCGCGAACACCATCGCCGTTGCAACCTTGCCCGTCGCAGCTTCTGCCGCTGAAGGCGACCGGCCCGACATCTGCATCTACGGCGGCACGGCGAGTGGTGTGATGGCGGCGGTGACGGCTGCGAAGCAAGGGCGCAGCGTGGTGCTCATCGAGGCGAGTCGATGGCTCGGCGGCATGACGGGCGGGGGCTTGAGCCATGTGGACTGGGGACGCGAAAAGGCCGTAGGCGGCACTGCTTTGAGCATCCTGTCGAAGAACTACGACGATGCGCAGTATCGGCAGGTGTTCCGCGACTTGGTGAAAAAATACCGCATCCGCGTGATCGATGAGCATCGCGTGAGTGCGGTGCAGAAGGACGGTGCGAGCATTCGCAGCCTCACGCTCGATCATGCGCCGCCGGATGCGCTTGGCTGCCCAGTGGCGACTCCAACGAAGGCGGGCGCGATGACGATAACGGCGCGGGTTTTCATCGACTGCTCGTATGAGGGCGATCTCATGGCGCGTGCGGGCGTGAGCTACACCTGGGGCCGCGAGAGTCGCGATGAGTATGGCGAATCGCTCGCCGGTGTGCGGCCGAATCTCGCTGTGTATGCCATCGACCCGTATGTGACGCCGGGCGATGCGAAGAGCGGCCTGCTGCCCTTTGTGCAGGACATGATAGCGCAGCCAGAAGGCAGCGCGGATCGCCTGACGATGGGTTACGGCTTCCGCTGGAAGTTCAGCAAAGAGCCGGACCGCCTCCCCATCCCTGCGCCGGAGCATTATGACCCGAAGCAATGGGAGTTGTATCGTCGCGGCTTCAAAACCAAGGCCAAGATCGACGAAGGTCGCCGCATGAAGGGCAAGCTCGGCTTCTATGAGCTTGCAGGCGGACGCATCCACTCCATCGGCCAGGGCAATCTCGCCCGCGCCTTGCTCGCGCCGACGAACTACGGCAGCAACGCTGCGTATCCCGATGGCGATTACGCCACCCGTGCCCGCATTTGGAAAGCGGACCAGGAGTTCATGCGCGGCATGACGCATTTCCTCCGCACCGACGACTGTGTGCCGGACAAATTCAAACAACTCGCCACTGAACTTGGCTTTCAGCGCGGCATTTTCGACGACACACACGGCTGGCCGCACCAACTTTACGTCCGCGAAGCCCGCCGCATGAAGTCAGACTACGTCCTGACTCAAAGGGACCTCGAAGGCACCACCGATCCCGCGGACAGCATCGGGCTCGCCTCCTATGGTGTCGATGACTGGCCGTATGCGACGTATGTCCACGAAGGCAAAGTGGCGCTCTATGGCGGCGAGTTCTCCATGCTCTACCTCGATGACAAGCATGAAGGCATCTACAAGATCCCGTATCGCGCCATCACACCGAAGCAGAGCGAGTGCACGAATCTCCTCGTGCCCGTTTGCGTTTCTGCCAGCCATATTGCCATGACTTCCATCCGCATGGAACCCGTCTGGATGATCCTTGGCGAGTCCGCCGGAGTCGCTGCGGCGATGGCCGTGAGCGAAAACATGCCCGTGCAGCAGGTGCCGTATGCGGCAATGAAAAAGAAGCTCGTGGCGCTCAAGCAAAAGTTGGAGCGTCCTGTTTAGCTGGGAAGTTACACACACGTCACCACCTCGCATGGCTGTTCGTCCACCTGATGGAAGACATACTCGACCTAGCGAAGAGATTTCCGTATGCAGCTCCTCACTCAGCCCCCAGTTGATCCCAGCCCTGTGAGCGTGGCAGAACTGACTGCAATGCGGCAGCCGCGCACGACCTGCTGAGTCCGTCTATTTCAGCGGCACTTCAAAGTACTCCAAGGCCCACTCACGCATGTAGCGCACTCGGTTGGGAACGAAGCGGTAGATGATCAGCTCAGGATTGTCGAGACTGCCGAGGTAGGCCCGCAGCAGTGGGCTGGCGGCCCAGATTTCCTCCAGCAGGGGTCGATCTGTGAGGACCTCGGCCTGCGCGGTGATGCGCACCTGATTGTCCTGATCGTCCTTGTAGCAGAGTTCGGCGTTCGGATTGGCCTCCAGCTCGTGTGTTTTGCCGTAGCGGCGTAGATTGGCGACATAGACGACGAATCCATCCGTGCGCACGGGGGAGACAGGACGCACGCGCGGCTGGTCCCCATCCACGGTGGCGAGCATGGGAAACTTCGCGGCTTTCATCGTGGCTTGGGTGAGCTGCGGGAGTTCGGCGGGATCAACGGGCTGGGGCAGGGGAGGCTGTGGCATGGCGAATCATACGCAGCGAGACGTGGGAGTCTAATTTGGCCGCATCTTTGGAGTTCCCAAACCGGCGCAAGCCGCTACGATGCGCGGCTTTCCCCTCCCGATGAAAAATCTGCCCACTGCTTTTCAGCGCAACGCGCTGTGGACCGCTGTGACCGCCCTGTCGATCACTTCTATCGGCGCACTGGCGATCGTCTTGATCTACCTCATGACGCAGGTGATCGCCTTTTTGCAGCCGATCCTCGTACCCTTCGCCGTGGCTGGGGTTCTGGCCTACCTGCTGGAGCCCGGTGTGGAATGGCTGGAGCGTCGCGGATTGAACCGCCAGCGTTCGGTGCTCATGACGTTTGCGGTGTTTACCTTCGTCATCTTGGGGCTGGGCTGGTGGATGGTGGTGAAACTCGATGATCCGACACGGCACCTCGCCGAACGTGTGCCGGTTTACTGCACGAAGGCGCGTCTGGCGGTGCTCGACTTTGCAAATAGGGTCGAAAAAGACTACGGCATCACGCTCCCCATCCACCCGGTGCCTGCTGAAACTGCCGCCGTACCTGTGGCACCCCCTACTGATGCCAAGACGGGTGTGGACGACTATGATTTCGATTTGCAGGCATTTTTGAGCGGTGACTGGGTGAAGACGACGCTGCCAAAGCTGCCAGGAATGGCCTGGGCCTTCGTCCGCTCCAGTGTGGGGGGCTTCCTCGGCGTGTTCGGCTTCATGCTTTCGTTCATCATCGTGCCGCTCTATCTCTACTACTTCCTGATCGAGAGCGCCAAGATTCAGGAGCAGTGGTCAGACTACCTGCCGCTACGTGCTTCCGCGTTCAAAGACGAGGTGGTGAGCTGCCTGAACGAGATCAACAGCTACCTCGTGGCCTTCTTCCGCGGCCAGCTTTTCGTCAGTGTGATCAATGGCATCGCCACAGGCATCGGTTTGGTCATTGTCGGGTTGGATTTTGGCCTACTCATCGGGTTGGCGCTCTGTGTGGCGGGCATCATCCCGTATCTGGGCATCGCTCTGTGCTGGATTCCGGCGGTGGTCATTGCAGCAGTGCAGGGGGGCAGCGCCTTGATCCCGGGAGATCCCTGGTGGGTCATGCCACTCGTGGTGACGGGGGTCTTTGCCCTCGTGCAGCAGATTGACGCCCTGTTCATCACCCCGCGCATCGTGGGGGAGGCCGTGGGGCTGCATCCGATGACGGTGATCGCCTCCGTGCTGGTCTGGGCCCTGCTGCTCGGTGGCCTGCTCGGTGCCATCCTCGCTGTGCCGCTGACTGCTTCGGTCAAGGTGCTGTTTCAACGCTACATCTGGCGCGCACGCATTGCGCCGCAGACCGTCGGTGGAGCCCGGCTCGGTACGATTTCCCCCTGAGCAGCGCAGGGCGGATTCATTCAATGACACACCCATCATGCGCAATGTGCTTCTAGTTTTCCTCGGCGGCGGTCTCGGTTCGGTGCTGCGTTACCTCACCGTCTTCAGCATGGCGCGGATGCTGCCCAAGGCCGTCTTTCCGTGGGGGGTGCTCACTGCGAACATTTTTGGCAGCTTTGTGCTCGGCTTCCTCTTTGCCTTGCCAGCGATGAAAGAAAAAAGTAGCGGTCCGTGGTTGTTTGCCGCCACTGGCTTCCTTGGCGGCTACACCACCTTTTCGACTCTGTCGAACGACTCCTGGCTGCTGATGGTGAGCCAGCATTCGTGGCTCGCGCTGTTCAATGCCTTTGGAAGCATCGTCCTGGGTGTCATCGCTGCCGCTCTGGGCTGGTGGGCGGGCAGCAAATGCGCGTGAGGAATGGTTGATGGTCTGGAGTTGATGTTTGATGGCCAGAAACGTCCAACGCTCAGGCCATCAACGATCAACCATTCGCCATCAACCCGGCAGCCTCTGCGTCTTCTTCGCGGGCCGATCCCACTTTGAGAGAAATTTTGATTCCATGCTTCGCCGCCGCGGTGTTCAGCAGGGAGCGGATGGCGCTGATGGTCATGCCATTTTTGCCGATCACATGGCGCACATCTTCTTGCGCCAATTGAACTCGGTAAGTGATGGCACCATTCACATTGCTGCCAATGGCGATGGTTGCCTGCTGCGGGTGGTCGATCAAATTCGCCACCACATACGAAAGGAACTCGCGGAGGGCTTCCGGCGCGTCCATGTCGGTTTAAGCCGAGAGCGCGGCGCTCTTGATGATGCTGGCCACCGTTTCGGAGGGCTTGGCACCCTGAGAGATCCAGGCATTCACACGATCAAGCTTCACGGTCGCTCCTTTGAGTCCCTTTTGAGGATCGTAGGTGCCGAGAATCTCAAGGAAACGGCCTTCCTTGGGGAAGCGCTTGTCAGCCGCAACGATACGGAAAATGGGGCGGTGCTTGGCACCTTCTTTACGGAGACGGATAACTACGGCCATGATGTTGAGACAGGAATGTGGGTCAGGTTTTGGGGACGCGCATGATGGAGACGCTGAAGAGGAAATCAAACGGTTTTTCCGCCTGTTTCTTTGACTCGAGTCCAAAAGGTAGGGCAGGGGATCACGCCAGCACATCTTTGATGAGATGCCCATGCACGTCCGTCAGCCGCCGTTCGATGCCGTTGTTGTAGTAGCTCAGGCGCTCGTGGTCGATGCCCAGCAGGTGCAGAATCGTGGCATGCAGGTCGTAAATCGTGCTCACCCGCTCCGCCGCCTGGTAGCCGAACTCGTCTGTGGCCCCGTAGCTGAATCCCTTTTTCACCCCAGCTCCGGCCAGCCACACGGTAAAGCCCTTCGGATTGTGATCCCGACCGTTCGCGCCCTTCTGGAAGGTTGGCATGCGACCAAACTCGGTCACAAAGGCCACCAGCGTGTCTTGGAGCAGCCCCCGGGCTTTCAAATCCTTCAGCAACCCGGCCACTGGCTGGTCGAGGATCGGCCCATGCACGGAATACTGCTTCTCGATCGTCTTGTGCCCGTCCCAGTTCCCCACGCCCTCGCCCATCGCGTAGGAGCCGTTGAAAAGCTGCACAAAGCGCACGCCGCGCTCGATCAAGCGCCGCGCCAGTAGGCAGTTCTTCGCAAACCCCGCCTTGTTTTCGTTGCTGTCGTTCACGCCATAGAGATCCAGCGTTGCCTTACTCTCCCCCGCCATGTTGCCGACTTCGGAAGCCGCGATCTGCATCCGCGCCGCGAGTTCATACGACGAAATGCGCGCCGCTAGGTCGCTGTCGGCCGGATGCTCGACCGCCTGTCGGCGATTGAGCAGGTTCACCAAATCACGCGTGCCACGATCCGCGGACTCGCTCACACTCGTCGGCCGCAGCAGATTCGGGATCGGCTTGCTCGCATTGAAGGCTGTGCCCTGAAACATGGCTGGCAAAAACGCCGAGTTCCAATGCCGCGAGCCGATCTGCGGCACGCCACGCGGATCAGGGATCGCCACAAAGGCCGGCATGTCATCACACTCCGAGCCCAGCGCATACGTCACCCACGAGCCGATGCCGGGGAAGCCGTCGAGGATGAACCCGGTGCTCATCTGGTTTTCCGCCGGGCCGTGTGTGTTCGACTTCGCGGTCATCGAGTGGATGAAGCACATGTCGTCCGCGAACTCCGCGATCTTTGGCACCAGATCACTGATCATCTTGCCGCTTTGACCACGCGGCTTGAATTGCCACAGCGGCTTCACCAGATTCCCCTGCGCTCCTTGGAAGGTGATCAAATCCGCCGCGCCCGGCAGTGGCATGCCGTGGCGTTTCACCAGCTCCGGCTTGTAATCAAACGTGTCCACGTGGCTGATCGCCCCCGAGCAGAAAATCATGAGCACGTTCTTCGCCCTCGGCTCGAAATGCGGAGCCCTCGGCGCGTAGGGACGCGAGGGGTCGATCAGCGGACGGATCGGATCGTTCGCCAGCAGGCCCTTCTGAGCCAGCAGAGATGTCAAAGCGATGCTGCCCAGCCCGCTGACGCTTTGATTCAGGAAGGTGCGACGTGAAAGTAGATGGTTTTTCATGGCTGGGAAAATTAGTAAAGGGTCATGAACTCGCTCGTGTTGAGTAGCGCCCGGCAAAACATCGCCAGCCCGTGCTCGGAAATCAGTTTCGTGGATGCGCTCAGCTCATCCGCACGCGGATCACGCTGGTAGGCCAGTTGAAATGCTCGCTTCACCTGCGCCTCCGCCGCTTTGCCAGCGTCCTGGTCGAGTCGCGCCGCAAACAAACCGGCCTGCTGCATCGCAAACGTGCTGTTCAGGAAATTCAGCGCCTGCAACGGCGTCGTGCTCGACGTGCGTCGCGGGGCGATCTGGCCCGCATCTGGCACGTCGAAGGCCCCAAACGTGTCATCGAGCTGCACGCGTGGCTTGCTCTGATAAATCATGCGCCGAAACGTGTCGGGGCCGAACTCCTGCTTCGATTGGTACACTTTCACATAGTTGTCATTCGCGTCGAACAGATCGAATCCTGGCCCGCCCATCGTCAGATCCAGCACACCGCTCACGGCGAGGATCGTGTCCCGCAACGGCTCCGCCTCAATGCGCCGTGTCGGAAAGCGCCACAGCAGCCGCGCTCCTGAATCCGCGAGTATCCCCGCATCATGTGCCGCGCTCGACTGTCGATAGGCCGCCGAGTTCATGATCAGGCGATGCATTTCTTTCAAACTCCAGTCGCGCTTCATGAATTCAGCCGCCAGCCAGTCTAACAACTCAGGATGCGAGGGTTTGCCGCCGTTGAAGCCCAGATCGCTCGGCGTATCCACGATCCCCGTGCCGAAATGATAGTGCCAGATTCGATTCACCATCACGCGTGCCGTCAGCGGATTCTGCGCTGCGGTCAGCCACTTCGCCAAAGCCATGCGTCGCTCCGGTTCGGGCGTGTCCTTTGCCAGATCGAGCTTGGCACCGAGCTGCGAGAGCGCTCCGGGCGCGATTTCTTCCTTTGGCGACAATGGATCGCCGCGATGCAGTCGGAAAGTCGGCCCAGGCTGCTCAAACTTGCCGAGGTAGGCCATTGGGAAGCTCGTGAGTGTCTTCAATTCGCGATGCAGCGCTGCCCGCTGCTCGCTGTGCTTCTTCACTTCCGCCGCGTTTTCACCCGTGACACCGCTCAGCGTCGGAACATCCCGAATCCGCTCCCGATAGTCCGCTGCCAGCCGGTCTGCCGATGAAGCCACCGCTTTCCAGGCTTTTCCATCAGGCGACACTTCGATCACATAATCCGTCGCCAGACGGTCCTGATAAACTTTGCCCTTTTCCACGCGATCCCGGCTCCAAACCACGCTGCTGATCATCTCTTCACGCGGCAGTTCGATTTGCAGCCAGCCCTTGCCCGCGTTCTTCGAAATCCAGCTCTTGGCATTGCCATACAGCCCGTCATTCGCATGGGCGATCTGGTGGACTGGATTCGATCCATCACTGTAAACATCCGAAGCCGTCGCCTTGGCCCCGTTCTTCGCCAAGGCCACGTTCTTGCCGCCCGCAAAAACCTCCAGCTCATCAACGCAGGGTTGACTGCCAATCGTCGCGTGAATCGTGAAGCGCACGAACTTTGCTTTCACCGCGTCAAAGCCCTCGCGATTCGTCAGATGCGTCACCGGTGCGCGCAGATGCGGCTGTGTGGCCGGTTTGGCATCGTCAGCCGTCTCAAACAGCACCGCATCCGCCACCGTTGGCCCACCGAGCTTGCCGCTGCGCAGGATCACAATGGAATCCTGCGTCAGCGCATGCGTTCCGGCCAATTTGAAGCCGCTCCAGCGCCTTTGCTCAGCAATCGCCCCGCTGCCGTCGGCAAACTTGCTTTGATCCACCACGGCGATTTCCTTCTGGTCATTCTTCGTGTTCGTATCGCCATCGAGATCGAGAATGTAGCGAGCATCCTTCGCATGGGTCGTCCACGCGCCCCAGGAGAGCCATACGCGTTGTTTGCCTCCCACACGCGGATTCCAGGAGAAGAAATCCTTGCCCACCTCATTCGTCTTCGCGCTCCAGTATCGGTAGCTCTCGCCAAGGTTTGGCAGGCGCGTCGAATCGCCCGGATCGGACAACTGACCGAACTCCGTGCCCGGCGAATACTCAATCGGCTTTCCATTCGCCGGCTGCTCGATCTGCACACAGCCGATGGCATCCGGCTTCGTCGGTGGCGGCAGATCATCATCCACCAGCACGCGTTTCGTCAGTTGCGCGCGTGGTTGGAAGCGTGCTAGCGCGGAATCAATCGCCGCGATCTGCTGCCGCACGCTCTCCGCCTTCGTCTGCCGCTGTTCCGAATCCGCTGGCCGCAACTCACGCTCCGCATGTTGCACGCCTTCAAAGATGGCCCGTACGCGGAAGTAATCCACTTGGCTCACCGGATCGAATTTGTGGTCATGGCAGCGTGCGCACCCCACCGTCAGTCCCAGGAAGGTGCTGCTCGTGGTGCTCACGAGATCATGCATTTCATCCGCCCGTTGATTCGCTCGCAGGGCCGGGTCCTGGCCCTTCACCTGATCCCAGGCACCCGCCACGAGGAATCCGGTGCCCTCGTCCGCGCCAAGTTGGTCTCCGGCAATCTGCTCGCGCACAAACTGGTCATACGGTTTGTCCTCATTGAGTGAGCGAATGATGTAATCCCGATACGGCCACGCATTCGGCCGCACGCGGTTCATCTCAAAGCCGTGGCTCTCCGCAAAGCGCACCACATCCAGCCAGTGCCGTGCCCAGCGTTCGCCATACCGTGGGGAGGCGAGGAGGCGGTCGATCAGATGCTGGATGCTGGATCCTTGGTGAACTCTTTCTCGAAGGTGGCTACTTCTTCGGGGGTCGGGGGCAGTCCGACCAGGTCAAAGCTCGCGCGGCGGATGAACGTGCGAGCATCTGCCGGCGGATTCATGGCGAGTCCCTTCTCCTTCAGCTTCTCGGTGATGAAACCGTCCACGGAGTCCTTTTTACCCGTGTTCAGTGGTAGAAAAGCCCAGTGCGTCACATCGCCCTTCGGTTTCTCCTTCAGCACGATCTCTTGCGGCCATGCGGCCCCCTGGTCGATCCAGCGTTTGATCAAATCGGTCTCCGCAGACGAGAGCGCGGGCTTTTTCTTCGGCATCTCGGCTTTCTCGCCGGGCGTCTCCGGCACGGTCCTCGTGTAGAGGAGAGAGTCCGCCGCCTTGCCCGGAGCGATGGCCGGCCCCTCGTCACCGCCTTTCAGCGTTGTTTCGAGCGTCTCCATGTTCAGTCCGCCTTTGGTCGTCACATCGTTGTGGCATTCGACGCAGTGTTTCACCAGGATCGGGGCCACTTGCTCGTGAAACAGCTTCGCGGCATCAGTTTCAGCGGCTAGCAAGCGAGTGCTGGCGATCCATAAGGAGATGGGGAGAAGGGATTTCATGTTCAGTGAGATTTTTTGGGCGTCGGTAGGGCCAGATCGGCTTCGGCGGTGATCAGATGCGCGCGCATGGCCTCTGCGGCGGCGGCGGGATCTCGTTTCTCGATGGCATCCAGCACGGCAGCATGCTGGCGCACTGCGTTTGTGGTCGAGGTGCGGCTGTAGCCGCGCTTGAGGCTCGTCTGGATCAATTCGGAGAGCGAATGCAGTAGGAGCGTGACGATTTGATTGCCTGAGGCCGCCGCCAGTTCGCAGTGGAAGTTCATGTCCGCTTCCACGGTGGTGTCGAAGTCCTTCGCGTCCTCAAGCTGCTGCAAAGCTGTGCGCAGTTTGCCAATCTGCACCGCGCTGGCGTTTTCAGCCGAGAGTCGTGCGTTTTCCGGCTCCAGCATGAAGCGCACCTGGATGAGCTGACGCAGCCGCTCCTTGTCATCGGGAATCAGCAGCGCCAGCGAGCCGTTGAGCGGTTTATGCAGCTTGTCCACGACCTTGGTGCCCACGCCGTGCTTCACTTCGAGCAGACCTTGCAGTTCGAGCCGCTTCGTGGCCTCCCGCACCACGGGGCGGCTCACACCGAGTTTGAGCGCCAGATCGCGCTCCGGCGGTAGCCAGCCATCGCCGACTAAGATCTCCTCGCGGATTTCCGAGGCGATGCGGGCGCAGACCTCCTCGACAAGGCTGCGCTGGGGTTTGATGGCGGAAAAAGTCATGTGGTTAGAGGTCTTACCACTGGCCTAAACGGGCGTTGTTGAGGGCTTTTATCGCCTCAGGCGGCGGAAGGGTGAAATGGCTTCTGGGGCAGTGGCAGGTCAGAATGACGAATGCATGCCTGGCGCCCCCTGATTCGACTTCCTTCGGCTTTCATCATTGTGGTTTCGGCATTTGCCCGTGTCGAAGGTCTG
This sequence comes from Verrucomicrobiota bacterium, assembly GCA_026397635.1. Lineage (GTDB taxonomy): Bacteria > Verrucomicrobiota > Verrucomicrobiia > Verrucomicrobiales > Verrucomicrobiaceae > Prosthecobacter. Next base: position 21,477 of record JAPLUL010000125.1, read on the forward strand.
GTGGAATCGCAATCCTGGCACAGCGCCCGGCCTTGTGTTCCTGGCGCAGGCCGCTAAAGGTGGCGGCCCTCCTTCCGACCCAGCCAACCATGTCCGACGTTTCCCTTCCCATCGAGCACACCGATCCCATCAACGCGCAAATCCTCTCTGTGAGCGAGGATCGTGTGAAGGGCTTCCACCAGCATCCGTTCCAGTTCATCGCCGAGCAGAGCGGTCTGCCGTTTGACACCGTGGTGGAGCGCATCCGCGCCATGCTGAAGGGCGGCGTGATTCGTCGCGTGCGGCAGACCTTGCTGGCCAACAAGCTCGCCGAAGGCGCTCTCGTGGCCTGGAAGGTGCCCGCAGAGAAGCTGGAAGGCGCGTTCGAGTTCCTCTTCAAACAAGACCCCTTCAGCGGCCACGTCGTGCTGCGCAGCACCGACCGCGAGGTCAGCGGCAGTGACTTCCGCCTGTGGACGACGCTCAAGGTGCCGCAGGACCGCGCCATCAATGACCACTGCGACGTGCTGAAGCGCCTCATCGGTGCGGAAGACTATTACACCATGCAGGCACACGGCATTTTTGCCCTCGGCGTCGGCCATGTGCGCCGCAAGACCATGGAGCCCGGTGAAAAAGCCGACGAACCCGCCGTCATGATGACCACCAACATTGCCGACCTTGATGCGGAGGAGTGGAACGTCCTGCTCCATCTCAAAGGCGATCTCTCCTCCGATGAAATCGGCCCTGAGCCGTGGAAAGGCCGTGCCGAGGCCGCCGGCGTGAGCCTGGAGAAATTCTGCGAGGTCTCCAAGCGCCTCGATACCAAAGGCGTCATCGGCCGATTCTCCACCTTCCTCGAACATGTCAAACCCAGTGCCAGTGGCCAGCGTGTCACGCGTTTCAACGCCCTCTTCCACTGGAAGGTGCCAAAGGGCATGGAAGAACGCGCTGGCGGCGAAGTGGGCCGCCATCCCATCATGACGCACGCTTACTGGCGCGAGGGCGGCGACCGCTTCGCCAACGTGAACATCATGGGCGTCATCCACGGCACCGACAAAGACACCGTGCTCGCCCACAAGGCCGCGATTGATAAACACCTCGTCGAGACCGGCATCCCGGTCGAATACACCAACGTCTTCTGGGGCGGCCGTAGCGAGATCAAGCCCAGCGAGATCTCCCCGACCGTCTTCAAGGAATGGCACGCCAAGTGGGCGGATGTGCCAGGGCCGGTGGTGTGAGATGGAGCGTCCTTTCGGATCATGACCCAAGCTCAGCGACGGCGGACCTATGACGCTCGATGGCCAACAGTAACGTCATGACGAGAGGGGGATGCACATTCTGGTGCCCGGCGAGCACGCAGGTGCGCGTGAAGACACCTTCATGCACACGCAGCGCAGCTAAATGCCTCCAGACTCAAGGTGAGAATCCCACGGCAGCGAGAGCAAGCCACAAAGCCCCCACGCTCCGGCGAAGTGCGGTGGACGCTCCACCCCGGGCTTATTCCAAAACCGTTATCTTGAAGTCGGGCGAGGACACTCAAGACCTCATCCACACTCATCGCCGCCCGATTCAAAGCTAATTTGAGGGTTCGCCCTTCATCTGCCTACCCCTGACCGGGTGACGGCTGATGACGCGGTTCTCGCGGAGCAATCACGCGGCCTCAGCGGCGGGAACATCCTGAATGTGTGCGTGAACGCGATTCATGCGGGGAGCACGGATGATGATCCGGCAAAGTGGCAGGGGATGCAGGGGATGCTGGAGCGGGAGAATGCGGCGGCTCGGAAGGCCAAGGCTGTGAGCACTTGGAGGGAGAAGGGAAAGAACCGGAGGATGATCGGGTTTCAGCCGAGTTGATCGACGGATAATTTGCTGTTGAAGGGGCCGGGTCGAATTGGCCCTGGACGTGGCACGGGGACGTGGTTGCGGGCGGCTGACAAGTCCCGAGCGTGGAAGTGCTTTGTGATGCGGCAGCTTAGGCTTGGCGTTTGCGATGCAGCAGCAGGCTTACCAAACCTGTCAGCAGCAGCAGCGCGCGGCTTGGTTCGGGGATGATGGAGGTGCTGCTGATGCTGAAGACACCGGTGGCGTAGTTGAGGCTGCCGGTGAGACCGCTGCCGAGGTTGAGGGCGGAATAGTCCAAGTTGGTAAATCCGCCGGTGATGTTGCCGTTGGTGAGGTCAAACAGCTTCCAGGAGTCGCCCGCGGTGAAGCCGGTGAGGCTGTTGGTGTTTCCGAGCAGGAGCGTGCCGCCGAGAGTGGCATCGAGCGTGCCGGTGAGGCTGAGGTAGTCGGCGGCGGAGACGGTGGCGCTGAGGTCGCCGCCGCGTTGGAAGATGTTGAAATCCATCAGGCCGGTCGCGCCAAGAACGGTGGAGCCGCCAGCGCTGGTGGCGAGGCCGAGGTTGGAGGCGACCGGAGTGCCGAGGGTGCTGTCTCCCACCTCTAGTTTGCCGTTGATGTAGATGTAACTGCCAGCGCCGGTGGTGATGCTGCCGGTGCCGCTCAGGGTGCTGCTGCTGCTCACGGTCACCGCAGTGGTGGTGATGGCGGCATTGGCCACGAAGGTGCCGCTGTTCTGCACGGTCGTGGGGCCGTTGTAATTGCTCGCGGCGCTGACCACGACGGTGGTGCCGTCCACCACGAGGTCGCTGTTGGCGCTGGCTCCACTGATGCCTGTGCCGGTGATGTTGACACGGCCGCCGCCCATGAGGGTAGCGGTAGTGCCGTTCTTCACGAGGCCGCCAGTCAGGTTCAAAGTGCCGCCGCCTGCGTTGATGCTGGCGTTGGTGGCTGCGGTGATTTGACCGGCGAAGGTGCTGGTGCCGCTATTGACCAAGGCGCCACCGTTGCTGATGCCGGTGCCGTTGAGGCTCAAGGCTTCAGCGCTGCTGTAGTTCACGCCGTTGAGTTTGAGGGCGGCCCCTGCGCTGACGCTGGTGCCTGCGGCGTTGGTGCCGAGGGCATTGTCTGTGTCCACCTGCAAGGTGCCGCTGCTCACCGTGGTGGCTCCCGTGTAAGTATTGGCAGCCGAAAGCGTCAGCGTGCCGATGCCGTCCTTGGTCAGGGTTCCGCTGGTCGTGCCGATGATGCTGGCGATCGTGGTATTTCCCTCGCCGCCCACCGTTAAGCCAAAGGTGTCACCTGTGATCGTGCCCGTGTTACTCAAGGTTAGGGTTGTTCCAATAGCCGAGTTGATCCGCGTCGGCGAGCCTAGTGTGACAAGGCCCGTATAGGTATTATTGCCGTTGAAGTTGCGCAGCGCACCCAGCGTATTGACTCCCAAGCCGTTTAAGGTCAGTGGCTCCTCTGCCGTCGTGATGCCGCCATGGATTTGCAGCGTAGCGCCGGAACTCACGGTCGTCCCTGCCGCGGTCGTGCCCAGCGCATTCGCGTGCCGAATGTTCAATATCCCGCCGCTCACTGTTGTCGCACCCGTGTAGGTATTGGCGCCCGTGAGAATAACGATGTTCCCCTGGGTCTTGTTCAAAGCAATGCTGCCGATGCCTCCGCCAATGGCTCCACTCAGCGTCACCGCGCCGGAGGTTGTCTTTGAGGTGCCGAGGGTCAGCGTCTGAGTGCCGCCGGCCCCGCTGGTGATCGCGCCATTCAATGTGCCGCCTCCCGTGCCGATGGTGGTATCTCCGAGGAGGCTCACGCTTCCCGTGACCGTGAGAGTGCTATTGGAATCAAATCGGATGGCACCATAACCCTCGGCATTCCCAGAGCCGCTGACCTTGATGTCTTTCCAGGTCTGCGATCCATAAAAGCCGACGTAAACGGTGTTGCCGCTGTTGATCTGGAGCGTGGCGTTGGGCGCGTTGATGACCGATGTGCGGGCGGAACTTGATCCAGTCAAAATGTTAACGTGTGTTCCGGTGTAGGCCAGTTCGACTGTGCCGCTGAATCCATTGATGCCTCCGAGGTAATTATTGACACCACCTGTAGCCGATGAACTCAGCTTGAGGAGCCCAGTGCCGGTGAAGGTATTGTTGATGGCAGTTGCGGACACCAACGTATTTTGACTCCTGAGCTCGAGCGTGGAGCCGCTGCCGATGGCGACGGCCCCGGAGCCCAAGGCACTCACATTCGTGCCCGAGTTGGTGTAAGCGATCACAGTTCCGGCACTGTCCACCATCGTCAGACCGCCGCTGTAGGTGTTGGTTTTGGTGAGCGTGAGCGTGCCAGTGCCGTCCTTGGTCAGGGTTCCGCTGGTCGTGCCGATGATGCTGGAGATCGTCGTATTCCCCGCGCCGCCCACCGTTAATCCAAAAGTGTCACCTGTGATCGTGCCTGCGTTGCTCAAGGTCAAGGTTCCCGCGTCCGAGTTGATCCGCGTCGGTGCGCCCAGTGTGACAAGGCCCGCGTAGGTATTATTGCCGCTGATGTTGCGCAGCGCACCATCCGCGCTCACCCCCGTGCCGTTCAAGGTCAGCGCCTCCTCTAGCGTCGTAATGCCGCCCTGGATTTGCAGCGCCGCACCAGCGAGCACATTGGTCCCTGCTGCTATCGTGCCCAGCGCATTCGCGTTCTGAAGGTTCAACACCCCCGTGCTAACGGTCGTCGCACCCGTGTAGGTGTTCGCCCCCGAGAGCGTGAGGATGCCGGAGCCCGTCAACGAGAGCGTGCCGGTGCCTGCCACCGTGTTGCTGATCGTGAGATTCCCCGACTCGTTGTATTGGAGCGTGCCGTTATTGGTGACGTCGCCGGAGACGGTGCCGCCGTCGTCTAGCCGCAGCGTCGCCCCTGGAGAGATGATCCCGCCCGTCCAGTCCGTGGCTGCTTGGCCCGTGCCGTAGATGGCCGTCCCGCTCGTGACGTCCTGCGCCTGCGCCAGAAGCGGCAATCCAAGGAAAGCCAATCCGAGGATCCAGGAGGACAAACGCACAGTGACCATCCGGTTTAAAGGGCCGGCTGAGGGTGAGGACGTGAGGGCGGCATGGAAAGCCTGGTGGGGCGGTTTCATGATTTGGGAATGGCCCGCTCCCACGGCCAGCGTGACGGGGCCGGATGGATGGGAATTCAAGGCGAGGCTCATGATGGAAAAAGACATGTGACAAAGGATGGCAGGGACGCTGCTGGGCAGACACCCGGCAACGGCTTGCCTTCTAATTCAGAGACCACAGCAGACAATCTGTTGTCGACGAACTGGGCAGAAGCGTCGATGAACTGGTCACGAGGCTGGGATTTCCCGACCCTCTGGCCCACTGCTTGGGGTGCCTGAGCCACCCTGATACCGCGCCTGGCGGGGAGGCTAGACCCAACTCTTGAGGCGGCGGAACTCGAGGCGGCTCAGCGTCAGAGGCTGCGCGATGTCTTTGAAAAACACCTGGGTTTTCTCACGATCGAGCCGGGACACCTCTTGGATCTGTTGGCGATTAACCAACAGGCTGCGGCTGATCCGGAAAAAGAGCCCCACTGGCAGCCTAGCCTCCCAATGGGAAAGCGTGCTTTTGATCATGACCGGCTTGCCGCCGGCCGCCAGGATGCGCGTGTAATCTCCCTGGCTCTGAGCAGCAGCGATGCGGCCGGCTTCGACAAAACGAAAAAAGCTGCCGTCCTGCAGCCGGACTAGGTCCGCCGCCTCCAGGGGCGTTTCAGGGAGCAGAGGGGGAACGGGGGCAAGGCTGGCCACGGCGCCCGCATTGGGCTGGGAGAGCGCCCGCTGAAGACGGGCCACCGTCTGCGCGAGCCGGTCTGGGTGCACCGGTTTGGTCAGATAATCCAAGGCGTTCACCTCAAAGGCCCGGAGCGCGTAACGATCGAATGCGGTGACAAAAACCACCGCCGGAAGCGGATCGATGTTCTCCAGATGAGGCAGCAGATCAAAGCCATTGTCCGGCGGCATTTGCACATCGAGGAAAATGATCTCTGGCCGAGTGGCGACCACCAACTCCACCGCGGACTGGACGTCGTGAGCCTCGCCCACGATGACCATTTCTGGATGCTTCTCCAAGCGTTCGCGGAGATCCCGCCGCAGCAATGACTCGTCATCCACGAGAATGGCGCGGATAGCCTTGGGCGGGAGTGTGGCACCGGCGGCGTTCATGCGGTTTTAGAAACGGGGAGTGAGACCAGCTCTGCCTGATCCCCATAGAGGAGGTGCAGGCGTTTCCTGAGATTGGCGATGCCGAGCCCGATGGAGTCTGGGCCGTGCGGTTCCACCCAGCGGCCAGTGTTTTCCACCATCAGCAGCAGCCGCCTCTCCGACAGTCGCGCCACGATGGCGATGCACAGCGGAGACGGGCTGGTCTGCTGGCCGTATTTGATGGCGTTTTCCAGCAGCGGCTGGATCAAGGCCGTGGGCACCTGTGCGGCGCAGGCCTCATCACTCACATCGATGCGGATTTCCAGCTTTTCCTGAAAGCGGATCTTCTCCACCAGCAAATAGTTCTTCAGGGCGCTGACTTCCTGGCCGAGCGAGTGCTTGAACTGAACTTGGGAATCTTGAGCGAGCGAGAAGCGCAGGTAGTCGGCCAACGACTGGGTCACCTGGGAAACCAGGGCCTCATCCTTCCGCACCGCCATGATCGTGGCCAAGGCATTGAATAGAAAATGGGGGTTCACCTGGGAGCGGAGCAACTTGAGCTCGGACTGCTGAAACTCCCGCTCGATCTCGGCATGCTGTTTTAAGGACTTGATGCCGATGTAAAGGAGAAGCCAAATCATGAAGGTGGCTGCCCTCATGAGAAAAATCGCGATCCAGAACTGACTGGTGATCGCAGGAAGTCCGCAAGCAAGCACTACCCGGTCAACCACCATTAAATCCAGATACGAAAGCAGCAGTGAGACGAGGACAATGCCAGGAACCAACAGCCAACGATTCCCATAGCGGGGCCACACCCAGGAGCAGCAGGGTCTCAGCGCCAGCGTGATGAGGAAACCGTTCACGGGACGGGAAATCGCATAGCAAAGGGAAGATGGATCCTCGAGTGAACCCGCCACTAGAAACAGCAGCGGCACGAGAAAATTGAGCCCCCAACCGCCGATCTGCAGGGGCCAGAACGAAAAGAACCATGAAGCTTCCGCCCCACTGCTCGGCGGCCTGTTGAGCGCAGTCTGCGACGATGCCGGGCCGGGCGTCGCCGCGCGATTCAGCAGAACATTCCGGAGCTTTTGATAGAACTGATGAATCATCGAACAACCCGCAGCGGGCACCATGCCTATGCCAACCTAACGAAAAACAAAAGCGCACAAACAAGTTTCTCGGCGCAGAGGCTCAGGGGGGGGCGTGCCTCCTTAACCTCCGAACGCGCCCATGTACGGTCCCGCTACCAGCCAGACTCGCCTCCAGCTATTTCTCCAGATCGGCGTTGAACCCGGATTCCGAAACTGACACCGTCTGCGTGGAGCCCTCGGATGGGTCGAATCAACCCTTGGGTTGATTGAGCCAGCCGTCGGATGGATTGAGCCCTCCGGGAGTCTGCAATCAATGAGCTGAACTGAGTGCTGGACGCAAGCCGTGGCGGTTGCCCCTCTTTGCCGGCATTTTTTGCCCGCGGATGATCTTCACCGCCGACGGCGGAAGAGGAGGCCCAACAGCCCGCCTAGCAGCAGCAGCGACCGCCCTGGCTCTGGGACAACGTCCAGTTTACCGATCACGATGCCTTCGTTGGGCACCGAGTTGTACGCCCAGTCCACCACCAACGCATCAGCACTGGCATTGTTGGGAATGATCTGCATCCAGCCATAGCGGGGAGTGCCCGCCAGATCGAATTGGAAGCCGATATAGCCCGGCGCATTGAGCTGGAACTGGTTCAAGTCCGAGCCGATGTGCAGCTCGCTTCCATTGTAGTCAGCAGCATAGTCATCCATGGGTTCCAGCAAGTCGCCAAAGCTGTGGTTGAGCACTTGCTCGGCGAAGGGGGTGCCCGTGATCACGCTCGGGCGTAAGATGTCGTTGCTGGCGATCTTGGTGCCGCCCCAGAACAGATTGATCCACGGCCCCCAGGCAAAATTGCTCGGCTGACTCGTTCTCGTGTCGTTTGTGTCCACGTTCACATACAGGCCGTCCACCGAGAAGGGGATGACCACGTTCTGCAAACCACTGTAGATGATCGCAGCGGGCGCGGCGGCGGTCAGAAGCCACCATTGAACAATGAACATCGAGCACCGCACCATGAATGTGCGCTGGCGGGGGAAAGGTGAGCAGGAGCGAGTCATAAAGCGTTTCAAAGGGTCAAATTTTCAATAGGCAAGCGGGAGCGTTCAATGGCCGGTCTTCCTCACGGCGTGAGCGTCACCTGGACGCGGAAGAACGTCACTTTCCGCCCTTGGATGAAGCTCATGTAAGGCACGCTGACCACTTGATACACGCCGTCATCGGCCAGCACCGTTGGCGGCATGCTGGTCGTCTGCCAGGTCGTCATATTCGTACTGAATTCCACTCTGTAGGAAAGCCCGGCGGCGGCGTGGTCCTTGCGGCGCACAAACAGGGCGCGGTAGTCAACGCCATTCGTCACGCTCTCAAAGTCCACGTCCGGTTGCCCCCTGCCAGTGATGCTCCCCCCTCCAGCAAAGGTGCCGCTATAGGCGAGCTGCGGCGGGCCACTGCTACCGGACTGCGGATTCGTGCCAAAGGCAAACTCCAACAGGTTCGGGACGCCATCGGTATCATCATCATCCGTCATCAGGGTGGGGCTCACGTTGTTCGTGCTGGCCCACTGCTCATAGATGCTCACCACGCTGATTTTGAAGCTCTGGCTCGCCGTGGTCAAAGCGCTGCCGTCGATGCTCGTGTCGTCGCTCATCGTCACGGTGATCGTGGCCTCGCCCATCGTGGTGGCAGGCGTGTAAGTCAGTGTGCCATCGCTGGAAATGGCCGGGGCGGTGTCGAAGAGGCCCGCGTTTGTATTGCCGGTGATGGTGAAGCTCAAAGCTTGCGTCACGGTGCTGTCGCCATCATTCAGGGCGGTGGCCCAGCCACTGATGCTTTGGGCCGTGCTCGTGCCCGCCAGCACGCTTTGATCCCCGCCCTTGGTGAAGCTTGGCAACTCGTTCACGTTCGTCACCGTGACACTGAGCGCCTGCGTATCATTCTGGACTGGGCTGCCATCATCGACAATTCTAACAGTCACCTCGTAAACGTTATCCGAATTCACATCCGTAGGCACTTCGTAATTCGGCGCTGAAGCAAAAGTCAGCACGCCTGTGCTTGAGACGATGTTAAATTGAGCCGAATCCGCACCACCGCTGATGCTGAAGGTCTTGGTCAAAG
>JAPLUL010000205.1:0-2274 GCA_026397635.1 Verrucomicrobiota bacterium
GTAGTCCTGCTCATGGAGGTAGCGCACGGTGGTGCTGTAGCCTAACTCGATTTGCAATTTCTCTTTGATCCAGCCATGCAGCTTGACGGCCGTCCAGTGGCTTTGATTCGCCTTCGCGGGTTCATCGACCAAGGGCATGATCTTTTCCTTTATGTCATCCTGAGACAGGGCGCGCGGGCGTCCGCTGCTGCGGCCAGGGATCAAGCCGTCTAGGCCACGGGTGTTAAAGGCCTGCATGTAGCGCAGGATCTGCCGCTCGCTGAAGTGGGTGAGGGCGGCGATCTCCTGATAAGCCCGAACTCCGCTTTTGCCATATGATTGAGGGCGGTTGAGTCGGTGTCAGATCGCGCAGCCGCCGGTTGCAACGGTGTCCCAATCGGGAGCTGGTGGGCAGTCTCGGGCCAAAAGCGGCGCGATTGGCCCTGGAGGCTCGCAAGCCTTGTCGATCAAGGCTTTGTGCTTGGCGAGTCCTCCCCCGGTTTGCGAGAGTCTGAGCACGATCTTGCGCCCGATTCGCCCGAGCACGGCTCCGCAGACAAACACCGCCGCACGCAGTGTCGAGGGCTGCCGCCAGCCGCTCTGCGGCGTCACCTGCGCCTGATACACGGCGAGCAGGTTGTAGGCGAAGATGGCGGAGAGCATCGCCGCCTCCGTCGCGAAGAACTTGCGGGTGCAAAACCCGTCGGCGTGCATGTCGTTTTTGAGTTCCTCGATGCGCTGTTCGATGGTCGCGCGCCCGTTGTAGTCGCGCCAAAGTGTGGCGGCGTCCTCGGTGCGATTGGTCACCCACACGCGAAAGGTGTAGCCGGGCACGTCGATGAGGCGGCGGCCCACGGCGCTCTTGTCCTCGCGCTCCAGCTCGCGCACGACGACGAAGCGGCGCGTGTCGTTCCAGCCAAGCAGCTTGAGCGTGAAGCTGCTCACCGCGTAGCCTTTGCCGATGTCGCGCCACACCAGCGCCGAGCTGTGCAGCCGGGCTTTGAGCGCCGTGGTCATGCGCGCCACGATGATGTAGGGTACGGCGTGCTCTTCGAGCATGGCGAGCAGCGCTTGATCAAAGAAGCCGCTGTCGGCGCGCAGGCAGCGCAAACGCCAGCCAGCGGGCAATTGCGCGAAAGCTTCCTTGAGGAAAGCACACACGCCGCGACCAGAGGCCGTATTGCCACTGCGCAGCCACGCATGCAAAACGAACGGAGCCTCGGCGAGCACAGCGAGCAGCGGGTGATGACTCTTGCGCCCTGGACGCCTCGGGTTGTAGCCCTTAGCCGCGCCTTCCTGCGAGCCCTCGCGGGCAAAGATCGTGCTGTCCAAATCCAGGGTGAACCCCTCGGCAGGCTGCCTGAGCAGCGCGAGCAACCAACGGAAGAGCGGGCGAAAGAACGCCTCGATGTAGCCCTGGTTGAAGCGCGCGAAGAAGCGCAGGATGGCATCATCGCCCGGGAAGCGCTTGAAGCCCAGCATCGCGTGCAGAGCCGAGTCAAAGCGCAGCCAGTCGCAATGAGCGAAGCGGGAAGCCCCGACGACCACCGAGAGCAAGAACGCCGTGAAGGTGTGCGCGATGGGGATCGCGTTGGGCGAAGCGTAGCTGAAGGGCAGAGCGCGAGCCGCCTCGTCGAGAAAGCCAATCTGGCGCAACCAGGCGATGAAACTGGCGAGACCCGCGAAGGGCGTGACCGCCTTGGAGGTGGTGGTCAAAAGTAACTGGCGAGCACCGGCAAGAGGTGCAAAATCAACGGCATCGTTTTGTGCGGTGGGCGGAGTAGGGGTTGTGTTCACAAACACCCATCGCACCGACTCCGCCGCGCAAAACGACCTGCTTCAATCGCGGCGTTCGGGATAAAAGGGGCGATGAAGCGTTACCGCAAGATAGAACGGGGCGGCGGATTGTTCTCCGCCATTGAGCACGAACAGGCCGTCGCAGCCAAAACCACTGGCATTCTCAAGCTGCGTGACGTCATCCCCTGGGAGAGCTTCCGCCCGCTGCTCGAAGAACTCACCGGCTACGCCACCCGCGACTGGAGCAAAGGTGGCAAGCCGCCCTTCGACCCCGTGCTCATGCTCAAGGTGCTCGTGCTGCAAAAGTTCCACGAGCTGCGCGACGAAGCCACTGAGGAGCAAATATTTGACCGCACGAGCTTTAAAAGCTTCCTCGGTCTGCGCATCGGCGGTGTGGACCCCGAGAGCAGCCGCGCGGGTATTACTCATCAGAGAGGTCGGCAGCGGCTCCTTGCGGTGTTGCTCCAGCCTCATCAGGGCTCCACATACCCGCTCCAA
>JAPLUL010000144.1:0-2651 GCA_026397635.1 Verrucomicrobiota bacterium
AACACACTAGGCTTAGCGCAGCACTGTCGTATCGAAGGAAAGGCGAGGATTCCATGTCTAAGCAACCACTCATGGGATCGAAGCGGTTGTGAAAGGGAAAGTGTTCCACGCTGACGTTTCTGATCAAACGCCTGAAATATCGGGTACATGGGCGTGATCACCATTGTTGCTTGCCACTGTGCTTGGTTACACAGATAAACTGACAGATATACCAATCAAAAAGTTGCTTCATTGGGCTTTGGTCGCTAAAATGGCCCGTCACAGGCCTTGATGCCTGATTTATCATGCAGCCACCCCCTTTAGCATCTCTGGTCACTTTTCACCGCAAGCGAGCCCAACTCTCGCAGACGGAGTTGGCACGTCATGCCGGGGTGAGTCGTTTCGTGGTGCAGGACATCGAGGCGGGTCGGGATCGCACGACTTGGCGCAATCTTCTGGCCGTGCTGGCCGTGCTGAATCTGAAGCTGGAGCCGGAAGGCCCGCTCGTGACGGAGTGGCGGCAAACGCAGACCTCGGAGGTATCCCGGCCATGAGCGAGCCGAGCCGTCGAGCACGGGTGACGCAGCACGGAGTGATCGCTGGGGACTTGGAGTCACTCCCTGCGGGCTGCTGGCAATTTAGCTATCTGGAATCGTATGTCGGCGAGCCTGTCTCACTGACGCTGCCAGTGCGCGCGGAGCCCTATGTTTTTCCGAGCTTCCCGGCGGTGTTTGAAGGTCTGCTGCCTGAAGGTCCGCAACTGGAGGCATTGCTGCGTCTGCACAAAATCGACCGTCACGACAGCTTTCGTCTGCTGCTGACGGTTGGGCATGATGTGGTGGGATCTTTAACCGTGGAGGAGGCGACCTGATCTCATGGCGGTCTGCCCCATCACTCTGGATGAGATTCCCGCTGGCAGCGTCTTTTCAGCCGCAGGCCTGCGCTCGCTGCATCCACGCCTGAAGCGGCTGGCGGCGCTGGAACTGACCCATGAGGAACAACTGCGGCAGGCTCGATTGCGTGCGGACAAGATGTCGGTCCAAGGCGTGCAGCCGAAGCTTTCGGCAGTGCTGAACGTCGCTGCGGGCAAGTTGGAGATCGTGGATTCGGGTGGACGCTTCATTTTGAAACCCAACCCGCCGCCCTATGCCGAAGTGCCGGCGAACGAAGCGCTGACGATGACGATGGCTGCCGTGGCGGGCATTGACGTGCCAACGCATGGGCTGGTGCCCGCCGTGGACGGGAGCTGGGTGTATGTGGTGAAGCGTTTCGACCGGACGGGACGCTCCAGCAAGGTGCATGTGGAAGACTTTGCCCAGCTCTGCGGCGAAACCCGTGACACGAAGTACAACAGCACCCTGGAACGTGTGGCCAGGGTGGTGGAGGACTTCTGCACTTTCCCGGCCATCGAGAAGGCGCAGCTGGCGCGCCGGGCGCTATTCTGCTTCATGACCGGCAACGAGGACATGCACCTGAAGAACTGGTCGCTGATGATGGACCAAGGGCGTGTCACCTTGTCGCCCGCATACGACCTGCTGAACACGACGGTCGTGCTGGAACGTGCCATCGAAGAAACGGCCCTACCGCTGCATGGACGGAAAAAGAACCTCACCAAGGCGAACTGGCTGGACTACTTCTGCCAAGAGCGCCTGCAACTGCCGGAGCGCATTCTGGCAGGCATCGTGAAAGATCTGTCGGATGCCGTGCCGCGCTGGCGCGAACTGATCGGACGTTCGTTCCTATCTCCAGCGGCACGGGAAGCCTACACCCATGTGCTCAATGACCGACTGGAGCGCCTTGGCTTGAACCTCTGAGACACGTAACAACAACGAAGCATTGTATCATGTCCGAACTCATCCTCTATCAGTTCAGCCGGGATCGTGTGGAGGCCAGTGATGCGAAGGATTTTCTGTCCAGGTTTGGCAAGAGGAGTCTGCCGACAGGCAAAAAGCTGGAAACCATGATGAACAGCGTTGCCTTGATGATCGAAGGCTACAATCACGACCCCCGAGAGATCTACGCCATCCCAGAAGTCAGGTCGTTTTACAAGCAGCTTTGGCAGCGCTGGCCTTACTGGCTGTATTTCTGTAACCTGGACACCGAGAACCTCATGATGATGGTGATGTGCTGCTTGGACTCTCTCGATGCGCTCAAGGTTCAGGGGCAGCCGCAAGTTCAGGTGCAGATCAATCCCATGGAAGTGGTGCAGTTCATCAGCGGTGGATTTGTGCCGATGAACGAGATGTGTGAGCGTGCCGGAATGAGCGAGCGCCAGATCTTCGAGCGAACCAAGGCTGTGTTCGAGTATTTCAATCTGCCTTTTGATGCGGGTCCACCCCCTAGGTGAAGGCGCTCCGATGGATCATATCAATCCTCAAACCACCGTTTCACGGCCTCGGGGCTGAAGCGCACCAGATGACCCAGTTTGCGAAAAGGGAGGCCTTGTTGTTCACGCAAAGTGGTGACGTGACGCACGCTGCATCGCGCATAGCGGGCCACGTCGTCGCTGGTCCAAAGCGTTTCTTCGGCAGGAGATTCTGTGCGCGCTGAAGAAGCAGGTGAGGGGAAGGCTGGGGAATCGTTCATTGCATCCCTGTGCTGCTGTCAACCGAACGGGGTCGCTCGTTGCGCAACAAGGTAGTGAGCATGGGCCACAAAGAGAAGCATGCAGG
>JAPLUL010000171.1:0-15927 GCA_026397635.1 Verrucomicrobiota bacterium
TGGATCAGCCAGCACGCGCGCAAACGAGTGCTCAAGCTCTCGCTACCGCGCAAAAAGCGCCCCTGGATGGACTCCATCTTTCGCCAAATAGTGGCCCGACCACCACCCTTCGCCTACTCCATTGCATAATCCGGGTTGAAAGCTCAGACAGCGCCCAAAATCGCCTCGATCATTCGCAAAGCCTCACGGTTTGGCTTTACATCATGCACGCGGACAATGCGGGCACCATGCTCGCGAGCGTGGGCGGTGAGGGCAATGGTGGGCCAGTAGCGGTCGTTCATGGCGTCGGAATGAAGCACTTTAGCGATCATGGATTTGCGTGAGACGCCGATGAGCAGCGGGCGCAACGTAGCGAGCTGCGGCAGCTCCCGCATGAGGCCAAGATTATGCTCCAAAGTCTTGCCGAAGCCGAAACCAGGGTCGAGCACGACGCGTTCAGGGGCGATGCCTACGTTTTCGAGCAGGCGCAGGCGTTTTTCAAAATAGCCGCGCACCTCGCTGACGACATCGTCATAATGGGGGTTCGACTGCATGGTCTGCGGATTGCCGGTCATGTGCATGACGACGAGACCCGCGTTGGATTCAGCCGCGGCACGCAGCATGGCGGCATCGCCGCGTAAGCCGGTAACGTCATTGATGATGTCCGCCCCGGCATCAAGCGCGGCACGGGCGACCGCGGCCTTCATAGTGTCGATGGAGATGAGCGCCTTGGTTTGCGAGCGCACGGCACGGATCACGGGCAACACGCGGCGCAGTTCCTCAGCTTCCTCCACGGGTTCAGCACCAGGGCGGGTGGACTCGCCGCCGATGTCGAGAATGTCCGCCCCTTCAGCGATCAAGGTGAGCGCGTGCTCGACGGCACGGCCATGGTCGTTGAAGCGACCTCCGTCTGAAAAACTGTCAGGCGTCACGTTGACGATCCCCATGATGAGGCCGCGATGAGTGAGATCAAGGTCGTGGTTGCCAAATCGCCAGCGGAGCATGTGGTATGGTGGCGCGAATTTGCATCCGTCCAACGAGAAAACTGGAGATGATGTAAGGTCTGTTCTATGAAGGCTCGATGAAGTCCAACCCCGCCATGCTGCTGCTCGTTCTCCTCGCCTTGGGTGGCGCGGCGGGTGTCATTTTGTCGGGATCAAAGGCTCCGCCGCCTGCCGTGGTGAAAACCCGGCCTGAAACTGCCCCCCCACCGTTGCCGGATGGCAGTTTGGAGGATTTGCAGAAGCAAATCGTGCTGCTCCAGGGACAGATCGAATACCTGCAAGGCCAGAACGATGCGCTGAAGGATGAGAACGCCGAACTGCTGCAAAAGCTTGGCACGCTGGGCATGAAGAACGCGCCGCCGGTGGTGATGAAGGAGGACGATGTGGCCCCGGACTTCGTGGGCATGGGCCTGGAGATGATGAAGATGCGTAAACTGCAGGCGCTGCCGCTGGTGACGACCTCAGTGCGCCAGGAGGAGGTAGAAATGGCGATTCTGGCCTGGCTAAAGCGCCAGCAGCCGAAGGATGAAGCGAAGAAACTCACCCGCGCCCTCGCGGCATTGGGCTGGATTCCCGAAGCGGTCGATCCGCTGCCGCTACGCGCCGCCCTGTTGGCCAGGCTGCTCGGAGGCTGGTATGACACGGAGACAGAGACGATGTTCACGGTCGATCCTGAAACAGCCACCGGCCCAGCAGTGATCTCGAACGAGCCGCTGGGCATCGCTTTCGGGCAATTGCTGCGCGAATACGGCAGCACGCTGTTTCAGCCCCAGCACGGACCGCTGACGACGGACAAGCGGCTCGCGCGTGAATCGTTGATCTCAGGTGATGCGTCCCTCACGCGCTTCCTGCACTCCCTGCAAAACCCGTCCTCGGCTCCCAAAGACGATCTACCAAGCGAAGATCCCGATCATCCGCTGAATCAGGTGCCCATGCCGGTGTTCCTGCGCGAGATGGCGCTCTTCCCGTTCAGCCGCGGCTTCGATTTCGCACAGACGCTGCACAGCGCGGGAAATTTCCCGCAACTCAACGCCGCCTACAGCCGCCCACCGGTCAACACGGCGGAAGTGATCGAGCCTGAGGCCTATCTTGATCCTGAACGGCCTGCCCCGGTAGAGATCACACTGGATGACGTGAAGCTCAGCGGGGTGGCACCGTTTCTCGACGACCGACTCGGCAAATTCGTCTGTGCAACGGCGCTGCGCACCTACAACAACGACGAGGACGCAGGCATGGGCACACGCGGCCTCGTGGCAGATCGTTTGCTGGCTTGGGCGGCGGAAAGCGGCGCGAAACGCGATCACGCGGCGTGGCAGACCTTGTTCATGGACAAAGCCTCCGCAGATGCCTTCCACAAAGCGATGCTCAATTCGCTCAAACAGCGCTACAACACGAAGGGCGAGGCCGAATTCAACGCGCAGGGCCGCTTTGTGAGCCTGATGCGAAATCGCGGTGACGCGGGCGTGGTTTTGATGGATGCGGCGAGTGAAGAAGCACGCACCGCGATGAAGCTTTTAATGAAGTGATGACAGCCAGACATGTTTTCTACACCGGCCGCGTTCAGGGCGTGGGTTTTCGCTACAGCACGAAACGGATCGCCTCCGGCTTCGATGTAACAGGGTGGGTCAAAAACCTGCCAGACGGACGCGTGGAGCTGTTTGCGCAGGCGTTTGAAGCGGATGAACTGGAGGCGTTCTTGGACGACATCCAGCAAAGCAGCCTGAGCTCGCACATCAAGGAGCGCGAGGTGAATGCCGCCACCGCAGAGACCAGCTTGCGCGGATTCAGCATCGTGCGTTGATTAGCGCAGTCCAACCACCATGCCCGACACGCCTGCTGTATCCGTCAAAAATCTGACCAAGGTCTTCAAAGGCACCTTGGTGAAAGGGGCGTTTCGTGCGGTGCATGATCTGACGCTCGAAGTGAAAGCGGGCGAGGTTTATGGCCTCATCGGCCCGAATGGCTCGGGCAAATCCACCACGATGAAGGCCGTGCTGGGCCTGCTGAAGCCGACGCAGGGCCACACGTGCATCTTTGGCGTGCCGAGCACGGAAGTGGCCAGCCGCCACAGCGTGGGCTTCCTGCCGGAAAACCCGTATTTCTACAAGCATCTCAATGGGCGCGAGACGCTGCATTTTTACGGCAGCCTGTGCGGCATGAGCGGTACGAGGCTGAAAGACCGTGCTGAGGAAATGCTGGCGCTGACCGGCCTGGAAGATGCCGCGACGCGTCGTGTTGGTGGTTATTCCAAAGGCATGCTGCAACGGCTCGGTCTGGCGCAGGCTTTGATCCATGAACCACGTCTGCTCGTGCTGGATGAGCCGACGGCAGGGGTCGATCCGGCAGGTTCGCGAAAGATTCGTGATCTGATCATCGAATTTCGCTCCCGTGGCATCACGGTGCTCGTCACTTCACACTTGCTGGAGCAGATGCAGGAGGTGTGCGACCGCGTGGGCATCATGGCCCATGGCCGCATGGTGCGAGAAGGTCGATTGGAAGATTTGATCGCCGTGGAGAATCAAACCGAGATGGTGCTCGAAAACGCCTCCCCCGCCCTACTGGCAAAAATTGACGCCCTCGTCCAAGCCGAAGGCGGCGGCACAAAAATCCTGCGCAGCGGTCATCCACGCACCACGTTGGAACGCTTGTTCCTGGAGGCCACTGATGAATCGAAATGAACATGAGTGACGCCCCACCCCATTCTGCCGCCGCAATGACGCCGAAGGTGCGCTTCTCGCCCCGTCGCGTCTGGACCATGGCCATGGCGACGGTGACGCAGCTCGTGCGGATGAAAATCCTGGCCTTCCTCGTGATTTTTTGCCTGCTGGCCGTGGGCGCGGGCTTTGCATTTTCGGTGATCAACCCAGAACAGCAGCTCAACCTGCTCAAAAGCGTGACGCTGGGTGCCTTGCAGATTTTCAGCATCGTGATCGGCGTGGTTTCGACCGCGCTGCTGATCCCGAAAGACATGGAGGATCGAACGCTTTACACCATCCTATCGAAGCCGGTGCCGCGCTTTGATTACCTGCTCGGCAAGCTGCTGGGCGTGCTGCTGCTCATCGGCGGCGGGCTGATCGTGATGGATGCGGTGCTGAGCCTGATCCTGTGGCTGCGGCAGTCGATGCTGTTTGATGACGCCTTGGCCCGCATGCGCCTGGAGAAAATGGACACGCCAGAGACGGTGGCGCAAATGCGTGAGATCGTGGCGCGGCAGGGACTGACGTGGAACCTGCACTGGGCGGTGTGGGCGATTTTTTTGAAGGCCACGGTGGTGACCACGGTGGCGCTGCTGCTCTCCAGCATCGCCAGCTCGACGCTTTTCACCATCGTGATCACGCTCTGCATCACGATCATCGGCCACGGCGAGGCGCTGATCCGCGAATTCTTCTTCCAGCCAAATCTCTCTGGCTGGGCCGGACGTGCTGCGACGCTGGTCCTGGCAGCAATCTGCCCGGATCTGGCTCAGTTTGACATCGTGGACAGCGTGGTGAACGGCGAGATCGTGCCCTGGGCAGCTGTCTATGATATGACAGGCATCGCAGTGCTTTATGTGACCGTTTACCTGTTCGTCACGCATCTGTTATTCGTCGAAAAAGAGCTATGAAACGCGAACTCCAGGCCATCGTGGTGCTGCTGGTCTTCGGTGTAGCAAAACTGCCGCTGGAGCAGAAGATCACGGCAGATCTGCGGCAGCAAAAGATGCTGGAAGAGCCGATCCGTCTCGGGGTGGGAGAGAACCTGGGGCAGGCCGGGCTGGCGGCATCGCTGGGTGGCCTGCGCGGGCTGGCGGCCTGCATGTTTCAACTGCGGGCGCACCTAGAGTTCACCCACGTGAACTGGGCCAAGGTGGACAGCCTCTACAAGCTGGTGACACGTCTGCAGCCGCGCAATTTCCGCTACTGGGAGGAGGCATCCTGGCACATGGCCTACAACGCCGCGTCTTACTACCTCTACAGCAAAGATTTGAAACCTGCCCTGCGTGGGCACTTCTACCACGATCATGTGATGCGCGGCGTGGCCATCCTGGAGGAAGGGCTGCGCTTTCTGCCGGATCATCCGCGTCTGTGGGCGAAGCTGGCAGAGATCCATCTGCGCCGCACTTATGACTTCAAACAAGCCGGTGACGCCTACTGGAACTCGTTTCAGCACGGCGGGCTGAATTACACCGAGCGTTTCGCGGCCTATGCTTGGGCGCAGTCGAACGATCCTGAGTCCTGGAACAAGGGCTATGCCATCCTGAAGCGCCTCCACGCTGGCGCCAAGTCCACACCGGGACTGGTCGAACACATGAAGCTGCTGGAGCAGCATTTGCGCATTCCGGCGGAGCAACGCATCCCGGACACAGCCCCTGTCCGCAGGGTGCCAGGGCCATCAGTCGGGCCGCAAAGGTGACAGGTCCGTCAGGTTCGGGCCAATTGACTTGCAGCACTTCCGGGTGAATTTTCACATGCGCCCTACCAATGCCCACCAAAATAGACATTCCCCGCAAGTCGATCTACCGCCTGTCGATCTACCAGCGCTGCCTGCAAAGGCTGCGAGAGAATCAGGTGGACACGGTGTCCTCCGCCGCGCTGGCGAAGGCAGCCGGGGTGAAATCCACGCAATTACGCAAGGATCTGGCCTACTTCGGCCAACTCGGCACGCGAGGACTCGGCTACAACGTGGACGCCCTGAGCTCCACCATCGGTGACGTGCTGGGGCAGAACAAATTGCAGCCTGTGATCCTCGTCGGCGTCGGAAACCTGGGTTCCGCACTCCTCCGCTACGGCGGCTTCCGCAAAGAGGGCTTCGAAGTCGCTGCCGCGTTCGATTTGAACCCACGCAAGCTCCCGCAGGTGAGTGTGCCCGTGTTGGCGATGGCTGAGATGGCCGAGTTCATCCAACGCAACAACGTCAAGATGGCGATCCTCACCGTCCCTGCCAGCAGCGCGCAGTCCGTCGTCAACGGCATGGTGGATCACGGCATCCAGGCCATCCTGAATTTCTCCCCCACCGTCCTCGACGTGCCAGAACACGTCGTGGTCAACAGCGTGGACCTCGCCGTGGAACTTGAGAACCTGAGCTACTTCATCCGCTGAGGATGACGCCGTGCTGTCTTTGGCGGCAGTTCACGAATGAATGACCAGGAGACTTCGGCCACCTCGCCCGTGTCATACGTCACGATGAAATGGCTGCGAAGTTCCTCGTCCACCTCTACCTGCACCGGAACCGCCTTGGTGGAAATGTCATTGGCTTTGCGGATCGTCGCGTGTGGCTCCAGAAAACAAAGGCCATCCTCGAACTCGACATCAAAAGCATCCTCCCAGCCAAGATATCGGGCATGTTTGACACGGGAGAAGGTTCCCGCGCCGAAAGGCTTTTTAAGTTGAACGGCGATTTTCATAGTCGGCCCTGCTTTTGAAGTTCTGCGATCAGCTTTAGCAGCCTTTTATCGGGATTCTAGCCTTCATGCCCGGTCAGCGTGTTTAGATTCAATCGTCCCATGAACCCACCCTTGGCATCATAGACATGCACATGCCGTGGATCGTGGTCGCCGATGAACCACTCGATCACATAGCCATGCCGACGGATGCGTCCCATCATGAGAGGAAATCAATAGCTCCGCGCAAACACCACACGCCGGCTGCTCGGCTTGCCGGTGAGGAAGCACTTGCCTTCCTCAGCAAACTGATCGCCATGCGGGATGCAGCGGATGGTCACCTTGAGTTCTTTGCTCAGGGTGTCTTCATCTTCGCTGCTACCGGCCCAATTCATGAGAGCGAAACCGCCTTCGGAGTTCTCAGCAAAGTAGGCTTTGAATTCCTCCAACGTTTCGAGTTTCTTCATGTTCGCGTCACGCAGAGCCGTGGCCCGGGCGAGCAGCGCGTCCTGAATTTCTCCCAAACGCTCCTGCACCGACTGGATGAACTCCTCCTTCGGCACAAATTCCTTCGCCTTCGGCCCCTGATCGCGACGGCACACAGCCACACTGCGGCTGGTGATGTCACGGGGCCCCATTTCGAGGCGCATCGGCACGCCTTTCTTGATCCATTCCCAGTTTTTCGCACCGCCTTGCAGATCGCGCTTGTCCACATGCACGCGCAGCGGCTCACCGCCAAAGGTTTGCGTGCGCAGCGTTTGGGCGAGTGCCTCGCAAGCATCAATGACCTCCTGGCGCGTCTCCGGCTTCGGCGTGACGGGCAAAATGACGATCTGATTTGGCGCGACGCGTGGTGGGATGATCACGCCGTCATCATCGCCATGCGCCATGATCAGCGTGCCAATGAGACGTGTGCTCACGCCCCAACTCGTGGTATGCGCGAGCTGGCGGGTGTTGTCGCGACCCAGGAACTGGATGTTCGCGGCCTTGGCAAAGTTTTGCCCCAGGTAATGCGAGGTTCCCGCCTGAATGGCCTTCTTGTCCTGCACCATCGCTTCGACGGTGAAGGTCTGCACCGCGCCAGGGAAACGCTCGCGCTCCGTCTTCTCGCCAGGGATCACCGGGATGGCCAGATGATCACGCAGGAAGTCCTCATAGACTTTGTGCATGGTGCGCGTCTCCGCGATGGCCTCCTCGGCTGTTTCATGGGCGGTGTGACCTTCCTGCCAGAGGAACTCGGCGGTGCGCAGGAACAGGCGTGGACGCATCTCCCAGCGCATCACGTTGCACCACTGGTTGATGAGCAGCGGCAGATCGCGGTAGCTTTCCACCCAGCGAGCAAAGGCAGCACCGATGATCGTCTCCGAAGTCGGACGAATGACAAAAGGCTCGGCCAGTTCGCCGGTCGGTATCATCTTGGTCGTGCCATCCGGCTGCTTCTGCGCCTCCAGGCGATGATGCGTGACCACCGCGCACTCCGTGGCAAAGCCCTCAGCATGCTGCGCCTCCTTTTCCAGATAACTGAGCGGAATCAGCAGCGGGAAATAGGCGTTCACATGACCGGTGGCCTTGAACTTCGCATCAAGCTGCCGCTGGATGTTTTCCCACAAGCCGTAGCCCCAGGGTTTGATCACCATGCAGCCGCGCACTTCGGAGTTCTCCGCCATGTCGGCGGCACGAACAACTTGCTGATACCATTCGGGGAAATCTTTGGCGCGGGTGGGGGTGATAGCGGTGGCGTTGCTCATGCGGGAGCGAAGAATAGAAGCAAACAGCTTCTGGTCAATGATCGTCGTTGCCCGGACCTATGAGTGCGCACCACGAAAATTCAACATCACAAACCAAGCGTCTTTTTGAAATAAGCGATGGTTCGTTCTATCCCCTCTTCAAGCGGCACTTTCGGCTCCCAACCCAGCAGCTTTTTGGCCAGGGTGATGTCGGGACAACGCTGCTTGGGGTCATCCGAAGGAAGCGGATGAAACGTGATTTTGGAATTTCCTCCGACCTTTTTCACCACCAGTTCGGCAAGCTGCAACATGGTGAACTCACTGGGATTTCCAATATTGACCGGACTGCTGACGCCTTCAGTCTCCATGAGGCGGACAAAACCTTCGATAAGGTCGTCAACATAGCAAAAGCTGCGAGTCTGGCTGCCATCGCCATAAATCGTCAGATTGTGCCCGCGAAGCGCTTGAACGATGAAGTTCGAGACCACACGGCCATCGTCAGGACGCATCCTTGGACCATAAGTGTTGAAAATTCGAACCACACGGACGTCCACGTTGTTTTGGCGGTGGTAATCAAAGAAAAGGGTCTCCGCCACACGCTTCCCCTCATCGTAACAAGAGCGAATCCCAATCGGATTGACGTGGCCCCAGTAACTTTCGGATTGAGGATGAACTTCTGGATCGCCATAGACCTCAGACGTCGATGCCTGGAAAGCACGGGCACGAGTTCTCTTGGCTAGGCCAAGAACATTGATAGCTCCCATGACAGACGTCTTGATCGTCTTAATGGCGTTGTATTGGTAGTGAGGAGGGGAGGCTGGACATGCCAGGTTGTAAATTCGATCAACCTCGGCTTTGAACGGGTCTATCACATCGTGTCGGATGAGCTCAAATCGAGGGTTGGGCAAAAGGTTAATGATATTGTCCCTGCTTCCCGTGAAAAAATTATCCAAACAGATGACTTCGTGTCCTTCATCAAGCAATCGCTCACAGAGATGAGAACCTAAAAAACCCGCGCCACCAGTGATCAAAATTCGCATATAAATTGATAGAAATGTTTAAAAAATAAAGAACGGAAATAAGGCACTCAAACAGCATTCGTAAACTCTAGGAGATGAATGAACCATTCAGTAACAGCCACTCATGGCAACTTACCTCGTAAAGCTCATATTCCAGTTCTGCGATGAATCAAAAAAACGAGATTTAGATGTTCAGTTTATCCGAGCGGAAGGCAGAGGCAAGATGCGTTTTAATGAAGGTGCGCGGCAAGCCTTCTGGTCGAATCAACTGCATCTCGTTACTGTGCGGCTTCATGCTTTGTAACTGGCGCAGGCATTTTCTCCGCGCTCCAGGTGAGCCGCTTGTTCCAGGGCGTTGATGTCTTCCACCTTCAACGCCCCAGGAAAACCGGCCTTGAATTTGACCTGGGAGCCGATGCCCATTTCGGCAGCGGCGGGAGATGAAGATGCGGATGTTTCAGACATAAAAAAGCGGGCTCATGCCCAGAAGTTTCGGTCCAGCGTGCGGTAGCCGATGGCCTCGAAAATGTGGTTTTCCGTGAGGTGATCGGTGCCACCCAGGTCAGCGAGGGTGCGGGCGACTTTGAGAATGCGGTCGTGGGCGCGGGCGCTGAGGTTCATCTGGCTCATCGCATGCTCGAGCTGCGCGGAGGCTGCAGCATCCAGGGCGCAGTGCTTTTTGATGAGGCGCGGCGTCATGGCGCTGTTGGTGTGAACGCCCGCATGTTGGGCGAAACGCTCGCGCTGCATGCCGCGCGCTGTTTCGACGCGCTCGCGGATGTCTGACGAGCTTTCGCCGATTTCAGCGGAGGAGAGCGCTTTGAAATCGACCAGCGGCACCTCGACGTGAAGATCAATGCGGTCCAAAAGCGGACCACTGATGCGCTGGCGGTATTTTTGGATCATTGGCGGACTGCACCGGCACTCCCGCTTCAGATCACCATAGAACCCGCACTGGCAGGGGTTCATCGCGGCCACGAGCATGAACTGCGCGGGAAAGGTCACGGTGCCTGCCGCTCTGGAAATGGTGACTTTGCCATCTTCAAGCGGCTGCCGCAGCACTTCGAGCGTGCTGCGGCGGAATTCGGGCAACTCATCGAGAAACAGCACGCCGTTGTGAGCGAGCGAGACCTCGCCAGGACCGGGATTGCTGCCGCCGCCGAGCAGTCCGGCATCGCTGATCGTGTGATGTGGCGAGCGGAAGGGCCGTGTGCCCACAAAGGCGTTCGACTCAGTCAGCAGCCCGGCGGCGCTGTGAATTTTCGTCGTTTCGATGGCCTCCTCCTCGCTCATCGCAGGCATGATGGTGGCGATGCGTTTGGCGATCATCGACTTGCCGGTGCCGGGCGGCCCGATCATGAGAATGTTGTGCCCACCGGCCACCGCGACCTCAATCGAGCGTTTGGCATCGCCCTGGCCTTTCACGTCGCAAAAGTCGATCTCGTAATGCGAGGACGCCGCGAAGAATTCAGCGGCCCGGCATGGCTCGGGAGCGATTTCGAGGTCGCTTTTGAGAAAATCGACCGCCTCGCGCAGGTTAGCGACGCCGATGATGTCGATGCCCGCGACAACGCTGGCCTCCACCGCGGCCCGTTTTGGCACCAGGAGGCGTTTGCGGCCTTTCGCACGCGCTTCCAGCGCCACAGCCAGCAGTCCGCGCACGGGCCGCACCTCACCGTTGAGTGCGAGCTCGCCGATCATGGCCGTTTCACTCAGCACCGGGATGGGAATCCGTGAACGATGCGCGACGAGCGCGATGGCGATGGGAAGATCGAAGCCGGGGCCTTCTTTTTTCAGGTCCGCCGGGGCGAGGTTCACCGTGGTGACGCCGTCATTCATCATGAAACCGCTGCTCTGGATGGCGGCGGTCACACGCTCGCGGCTTTCCTTCACCGACGTGTCTGGTAGCCCAACGATCAGCATCTTTGGGTTGCCACCACCATCGTGAGACTCAATCTCGATTTCGATGGCATTGACACCAACGAGTGTGGCGGAGTAGGTGCGGGCGACCATGCGTCCGCGAGTATTGAGGCGGGGAAACTTGAGCGCAAGACATCATTCTTCAGCGTTTTCTTCCGCAAGACCGCTCGGCAAGTTTCGGATCAACGGCAGTGCTTGCACACCTTCCCTCTCTGATTCGTCATGATGGAAGCTGTGGGTCAGGCGCTGGCCATCGAGTCATGCACCGCTTGGGCGGCACGGGCATAGGCACCGCCACAGCCCAGCGTGGCCACCACGGCGGCCAGGTCGTCCTGAAGCTGCTGCCGTTGGCTCTCACTGCCGAGCATTTCGAGCATGGCACCGGCTAGCGAAGCAGCGCTGAGATTTTCCTGCACCAACTCACGCACCACCTCGCGCTTGGCAAGGATGTTCACGATGCCGAGATGCTTGATCTTCACGACGAGCTTTGCAACGACGTAGGTGGGCCAACTCACGTTGTAAACCAAGGCGTAGGGCAGGCCGAAACAGGCCGCCTCCAGGGTTGCGGTGCCGGAGGCCACTGCGCCGACCTCGGCGCGTTGCATTAAATCATAGACCGTGCCGGTTTCGATCCATCGTTTAGCCTCGGGCATGCCATGAGTGTCTGCCATCTCGCGCATGAAGCCTGCCAGCGTCTCGTTCGCGGCAGAAACGGCAAAGCGGGCGCTGGGCACAGCTTGGTGGATGAGCTTCGCCGCGTCCATCATGAGTGGAAACAGACGGCGCACCTCGTTTAGGCGGCTGCCGGGGAACCAGCCGACAAGGCCTGGCTCGCGTTTCCAGTCACGCCGCAGGGTGACCACACGGTCCACCATGGGGTGCCCGCTGAATTCGGTGCGCAGGCCGCTTTTCTCATAAAACTCCTTCTCGAAGGGAAAAATGCAGATCATCAGATCCAGCACCTTCGCCATCGTCTTCACCCGCCCCTTCTTCCAGGCCCATACCTGCGGGCTGATGTAATAAAGGATGCGCCCGGTGTAACCGGCGGTGCGCAGTGACTTCGCCAGTCGCAGATTGAAGCCGGGATAATCCACGAGGATGACGCCATCGGGCCTCTGATCGAGAATGGAGTCCAGCACCGCATCCATCTTCTCTTTGAAGTAGCGGTACATCTTTAAGACCTCCCATAGGCCCACGACACCCGCCGTTTCGACCCAGTCTTCGATCCCCTCTCCTGCCACTTCGCACATCTTCGGGCCGCCGAGTCCGACGACCTTCAGCTCCGGCTCCAGGATTTTCAACTCGCGTAGCAGGCCCGCGCCATGCGTGTCCCCGCTGACCTCGCCTGCGATGATGAAGACGCGGTTCATGGTGCTGCAACCCTGGCATGGAGGCTGTTCGCCAGGCCCTTCGTTGGAAAAATCATGTCGCGAAACTAGCGACGACACCCGCACGGTCAAACCGCATGTCTTTAGGGAAACCCTGATTTAACCGGCAGAATCAGGAACACCATTGAAACAGCCAAGCGCAGCCATTCTCAGCCCCGCCTTCGTGCTGCGGCGGTGAATCGCGTCAACCTTGCAGCCCTGCGTTCAGTGCGCCTGCGAACGCCGAAGCGTCCTCACCATTCCAAACTGCTACCGCACCTCAAAGCGCAACTTGGCGGCGGCTGCTGGTTTCGGCGACTGGTCACGATCCACCTCAAAGGGGTGCTGCAGGTTGTTCCCGGCGAGGTCTTCGAGGAGTGGGTCGATCTGAATGGTGTGTGGGCCGGGCTGCCATGCTCCGACAGGGGTGAATGACCAACCTTTGGCATCTGCGGCGACCTGGACGGCGCCGGAGACGGATTGAGTGCCCTTTTGTATGGTCAAAGCCGTGCGCAGCATGGCTGGATCAAGCGGTTCGTCGAAGGTAAGCTTCAACGCGGCGCGTGTGCCAGCCTGTGGTGCGATGAGCTTCCAGCATCTGGGATTAGGGCAGTCATGGTCTGGGGCGGTGGCGGTGACGGGGATGGCGGTCTCTTTTCCCAGCGGAACTCCAGCGGCGGAGCGCCACGACGCGGCGATCTTCAGCGTGTGCCGCTCCCCTTCCCTCAGCACCGGCCCTTCATCGCGGTTCAAATTCACACCGTTCTTCTGCCGTCCAGGATGCAGCCAAAGCGTGAGGCGTCTGCCATCGGGCGACCACAGCTCCGTCTCACGAAACGCTCCACTCACGACACGGCCATCCTGACGATGCAGCGTGATGCGGTCGAGAAACACGCCCTGCTCCATGGGGTGGCTAAAGTGCAGGTAGATCTTCAACGCGTTCGCGGGCAGGTCGGTAGGCAAGGCGGGCGCGATGCGCACCGAAGGAGCCACGGCATCTGGCAGTTCAACGCGCAGGCGCTGCGTGCTCCAGGTGCCGTCGATGCTTTGAAACTCGACGCGGTAGCTCTCTCCGGTGACCAAAGGCAGCGAGGGTGTGAAACGCACGCTGTCATTCTCCTTCGAGACACTGCCAAACAGCGGCGTGGCGGCCTCGCCACGAAACACGCGCACCTCCCTGCCTGGTGCTTCGATCTGGCCTTGGTCGTTGAGGCGCACCTCAGCGGCGTGAAGCATCACGCTGCTGAGGAGGCAGAAAACCAACCACCGTTTCACGGCAGCGCGGCCACTTCGAGACTCAGGGTGCCGGCGTTGTCTCGCAGGACGACGACCTCGGTGTTGCTCAGCTTGTCCACCTGCACAGCGCCGAAGAGCGCATCGACGACTTCGATGCCATCCGGCCCTTTGGCTTCCTTTTCATTGCGGCGGGCGGCTTTTTCGTTCGTCTCTGCGGCGTTGAGATAGTCCATGCTGATGCGCGCGCCCCACATGGCGCTGGGGCCGAAGAGGTTCTGCTTGAAGCGCTGGGTGTGGACGACGAGCCACTCCTTGCCGCTCTTGTCCTCGTAGCTGAAGAGATCGAGCGGGCGGTTGCCGCTGCCGAGCTCCACCATGCTCACGCCCTTGACCTGCGCACCGCTTTCGAGGTCATCCACCTTGAATTTCGCCACCGGCGTGCAGGCGAAAGCACCCACGACATAGGTGCCCTCTTTGGACGAATACGCTACGAAGCTCTGGATCGGAGCCTTGGTCTCCCACTTGCGATGCGCCACGTGGTAAGTCTCCGCGCTGAACACGCTGGCCGTCGCGCCATGCTTGATCGGCACAGGGATGGTGAAGATGCGGGAGGCGAACTCCTCATTGCAGGTGCCGGTGGCAAACACGCGGTCCTTGTCGAAAGCCACGTCCGTGATGTTCGTGACCTTGCTGGCGGTGCCCCCCGGCAGGGTGACGCGCACCCAGGGCAGCGGCTCGAGGTTCAGCGGAGCCACCTTGCCAGCGGCATCGACGGTCATGACCATGACCGCGTTGTCCGGGCGGCGCTGCACGGCCAGATACACCCG
Organism: Verrucomicrobiota bacterium; assembly: GCA_026397635.1. Taxonomy (GTDB): domain Bacteria; phylum Verrucomicrobiota; class Verrucomicrobiia; order Verrucomicrobiales; family Verrucomicrobiaceae; genus Prosthecobacter. The sequence goes on from JAPLUL010000171.1 coordinate 14,439, forward strand.
GCCGCTGGCCTGATTCACGGCGAGATCCTTGACGGTGATGTCCTCCTTCTTCGCACCGAGGCCGTCGGCGATCACCGCGCCAATGTCAGCCACCGGTTTTTCCAGCCGCGCATTCGCCGGGCCGACATCGCCGGTTTGAATCGCAAGGACGCTGGCCGTGCCCGGTTCCGCGACAAGCAGCAGCCCTTCCGGGCCGAAGCTGATCGAGCTGAGGGACTTGAGCTGCAAACCGCCGGTCTGCGGCGATTCGATGAGCGCTGAGGCAGCGACCGGCGCGGCCGAGAGGCCGGGGGCGATCGTGAGAAGCATGAGCAGGCAGGTGAGTTTCATGGTCGGGGTGGGATGGAGTTCGTGCGGAGGGTACGGGATTCAGCGGAGGAATGTCACGCACAAAGTAGGGCAGCCGCGCCACGCCGCCTCCCTCGCCTTTCAGCCAGCCATGCCCCGACTGAACGCCAGGACGCCCGCGAGACGCCATGATCCCCCGCCAAAAAAGCCAAGCTAACGGCCGCAGTGGCTGATTTCAGGACTCTCGGTCAAGCCTTCAAGGGAGACCCCGGCTGTTTGCATCCGACGCGATTTCATTGGTCAATTTTTGGCACACAGGCCCGCCTGCTGCGTTACATGACGAGGCCGAGGTGGCGTGACGGAGGGAAGAACCTGCCGAGATGCCGCTGCGGCTGATCTCGGGTTTCGGACAGCCCGTCATTTCAGAATTCAGCCAACGGGCTTCAGCTTCAACTGCCGCAGCGCATACAGAGAGTGATCAGCCTCCATGATGCGCCTCGCTCCGCGCTTCCGTTTCGGGCTGAACTGCTCCCGCTGTGCCTCGAAGATGCCCTCCACAAACGCCTTGCTGCCTAGAACCGCTCCGTCGCTGAAGTAGCGCACTCGCAGCCGCACCAGTTCCCCTGGACTCAGCTTCCCTCGCTCAGCCAACACCGCTCTCGCCGCTTCCACGCTCACGCCACGCTTCACCACCTTTTCATGCTGCGCATCCCGCACCTCGCGTCCTTCCGCGTAGAGAATGCCTCGGTAGGCCTCGGCGGCTCCCGCGCTCTGCCATCCGTCCACCGGTTTGCCGATGGCCTTGCATAAGCCGCGCTGAGCCCTCCGGCTGCCTCCCAGCGCCTCGGCGTAACCGCACCAGCGGTAGTCCTTTGGATCCTTCACCAGACCAGCACGCACCGGATTGAGGTCGATGTAAGCCGCCATCGTGCGCAGCGCCTCGCCTTGGCCCTCCACCAGCACGCTCTTGAAGCGGTCCATCCACAGCGTGCCTCGGCGACCGCGCCGCTTGTTGAACCAGCGGCTGAAGCGCTCCTTCACTTCCTTCACAAACAACGATAGCTCGCAGAAGCGCTTCTTGAGGGTTTCTATCTTCTGTAGCGCCAGGGTCTCCAGACCACGCTGGCGCAAATCAGACAGCTCATCGCGCAGCAGGCCGACGTAGTTCTTGCTGTAGAGAATGCGCAGGTGCTCCAGCAAC
>JAPLUL010000202.1:0-10314 GCA_026397635.1 Verrucomicrobiota bacterium
CCGGTGGCGGCGATGCGGTCGAGGCAGGTGGCGACGCTGTTTTTAATGATGGCGAAGCACCAGGAGTCCGGGTGGTAGTTTTTGACCAAATCGGGATGTGCAAGGCTGTCGTAGAGACCGGACTCGGCGGATTTGGCAAGGTGGTCAAAATAGGTGCGGCGGAAGTTCTCGATGGTGCCGGTCTCGTACTTGTTGAGGTACTCTTTGGCCTGCCAATGGACGGCACCAAGGACGTAGTGGAAGTCGGCCCGCTGGTGCAATTTGGCGATGTATTCTTCGCAGCCAGGGAAGTACTCGCTCTCAATGCCAAGGCGGATGTCGAGCTTGCCTTTGAAGGCGTTGGCAGCGCGTTGCACGATGGCGAGGTACGTGTCGAATTCGGTCTCGGACATGCGAACGGAGGGCCAGAAGCCATCGGGCATGGGGCAGTGGCAGGTGAAGATGATCCCTTTGAGTCCGGCTTTGACTGCCTGCTGGGCGTACTCTTCAGGCTCCCCCCAGGCGTGTTTGCACAATGGCGTGTGCATGTGAGAGTCGTAAAACAAAGCGCCAGACTTGGTCGGACCAGGGGCGGGTAGAGGCAGTGAAGGAGCTTTGACGGCCAGCGGGGCTGCTTCAGCCACAGCAACAGGTTGTGGTGCTGTTTTTGGGGTGGTCTCTGCGGGTGGCAATACCTTGGCGGGCGCCGGCAAAGGTTTGGCTGCCGCTGGAGCCGCTTTGGCTGGTGAAGGTTTGGCGGACGCACTTTTGGCCGTGGATTTTTTAACCACAGGCTTCGGGAGAGGCTTTTTTGTGGCCACTTTCGCGTTGGCAGGCTTTGCCGAAGTCTTTTTGACTGACTTTTGAGGTGCGGGTTTGGCTTTTGGCAGCGGTTTCTTGGCTGACGCGGGTTTGACCTTCTTTTTCGGAGCCGGTTTGGAGACGGGCTTTTTGGCAATGGCCGATTTTTTAGGCTTGCTGGGCGCTGCTGGCATGGCCTTTCCCTGGGCCGCCTTTTTCTTGATGCTTTTGGATTTACTCACTGTCTAGCTCTTGGTTTCTTGCAAAATCAGCCATCCCTTGCCTTCGACATCGGCGATACGTGCGCTTTTGCCGCTGCCTGCGGGGCCCGGATAGCAGAGCCGCAGTGTGAGAGGAACGTCCTTCCAGTTTCCGGTTTGGAGTTGCTGGAGAAGAGGCTGAAATTTAGGATCCAGCCGGTCGAAATAGGCATAGATCGCGTCGGCCTTCTCGGGGTGCTTGATCTCCAGGATCTCGCTGCCCTGAGGGGCTTCAGTGGATGGGGTATGGCGTGGTTTGGAGGCGATGACGCGCAAGAGTTTGGGCGCGGCAGGTTGTGTCCGCACGAACTCGTCCCAGCCGATTTCGCCATAGCGAACCGAACTCTCCCAATCCACACGGAAACTGCTGTCTGCCAGTTCCTCAATGATCAGGCTGACAGGCTCGGCGTTGTCAAAGATGGCCTGGGCGTAGCCAAGACGATAACCGGACTCCTCCACTGGCAGAACCCAGCCAAGATTTTTCCATTCACGAAATTCAAAAGGGTGTTGTTGGTAGAAATTTTCCATCAATGGGCGCACTCGTTGTGGGTCGCGCACGAAAGCCAATTTCTTGTCGATAGCGTTGGCTGCAAAAAAACTACGAATGGTGGCTTCAATTTTCTGCCGTTTGCTCTCGATGTCTTGACTGGTCGCTGCGGCTCCCCGTGCGAGGATCGATTTGGGTGTGCTGGGCTGGGCTGCCAGAGTGGCGTTAGCCGTACTTTCGTCAGGGGGGGGGGCGTCCACTGCTAAACGCGGTTGTGGCGACTTGACACCCTCTTCGGATAGCAAAGCGGTCTGCCGCTGGGTGTTGCCAGACCATGCGCGTTCAGTTCCAGTATCATACACTGACTGCACATACTCAGGATTTACTTGGGCTGACTCCCACAGTTTGACCATGACTACACGCACCACAGTGGCAATCATGACAACGAGGGCCATGCAACCCAGGACCGTGGCAATCGCATTGACCATGGCTTCCCTGCGCCGGGTGCGACTGCGGCGCGGCGAATCATTGTCGGCGATGATTGGGTTGGTCATGGAGGGCACGCGTTCTAAATGGAGCCGAAGGCGGGATTTGAACCCGCGACCCTCGCATTACGAATGCGATGCTCTACCACTGAGCTACTCCGGCTTGGACGAGTGTCTGAAACTCACCTTATAGAGGCTGACTGTTTCTTGTCATTTTCTTTCTTTGAGAGAGCGGAAAAAATCACCGGTAAAAAGGCTTTGAAAGCCAGCTTGCTCCTCGGGGCTGTCACGCCAATAAAAGATGCATCCATGTCGTCTCTGTCCAATTCGCCGCCGTCCACACTGCCATACCAGGAATTTATGGCAGAGCTTGATGAGATCCAGCGCCTTAAATGGATTTCCAGTGAGGATGTCGGGCATGACATCGGGTTTGAGCAGGCTCTCAGTTATTGGGCCCAAAATCACCGTGCGGAATGGCGGCGAGGGCGCAATCGGGCGGTCGAAGAGCTCAAAAAGCAGGCGGGATGACTTTTTGCGCAAAAAAGCCCAATTTCGTGGTTGCCAAATGGGTCGGATATTTGTTAATCCTTTTAAAGAGCATGAAAATCCGCTATTTACTCCTCGCCACCGTCGTCATGGTCCTCACCAGTTCAGCCTTGGCTGACATCCAGTCTCCTCCTGGGCATCACTTCAACTGGAGTCGCAAGCTCAGCCGAGGCATTGGCAACGTTCTTTTCGGTTGGCTCGAGTATCCGAATGTTTGGAGCAAGACCAATAAATCTGACGGTTCCATCGCCGCAGCATCTGATTTTCTGGTTGAAGGAACAAAACGCACTTTCGTGAGAGCTGCACACGGCATTTACGAGACCGCCACTTTCCCTGTGGCAAGTTGGAAGCGGACCTACCGTCCGACTTACGTGACCAATGAGGTCTTGGACAACTGGTGGGGTTACACCCAGTTTGCGCCAGAACTTGGATCGCGTTCGGATGCCAGTTATTCTCGCTCCCAAGCTTGGTAATTTACGTATCTGTTTTGGCACGTTACGCGGTCCAGTTGGACGGTATCCTGACTTACATCGACACCCTAACGCAGCACGACCTTGGTGCGGCGGAGCCGACGGCTCATGCCATGCCGGTTTACGATGTGCTTCGCGTTGACGAATCACGTCCGGGCTTCACTCAGGAGCAGGCTCTTGCCAATGCCCCGAAGCGCTCTGGTGACCAGATTCAAATTCCCAAAGTGATCGAATAATTCCGCTTTTTCACTGCCTGCTGTTTCATGCTTTCCTCCTCCACGATCACCACGCTCCGCCAGCAACTTGTCGCTGGTGAAATTACCCCGCAAGACATCGTTCTTGATCTTGCCAAGGAGATAGAATCTCGCAACACCACCCTTGGGGCCTACCTTTCCTGGGACATTGACGCGGCGCTCGCAGAAGCGGCTAAAGCCGACACCTCCGGCCCGCTCGGTGGCATCCCGATTGCCATCAAAGATAATATCAATGTCACCGGCCAGCCCTGCACCTGTGGCTCGCGTATTCTGTCGGAAAATTACACCGCGCCTTATGATGCGGGTGCGATTCAGCGGCTGCGAGCGGCTGGTGCCATTCCATTTGGTCGTTTGAACATGGACGAGTTTGCCATGGGATCGAGCACGGAGAACTCTGCGCTCGGCGTCACGCGAAATCCGCGTGATCTGGAACGTGTTCCAGGGGGGTCCAGCGGCGGCAGCGCCTCGGCTGTGGCCGGCGATCTCGCCATCGCAGCCCTTGGTTCAGACACGGGCTGCTCGATCCGCCAGCCCGCCGCTCTTTGCGGCTGTGTGGGGATCAAGCCGACCTACGGACGTATTTCTCGCTACGGCTTGGTCGCTTTCGCCTCCTCGCTCGATCAAATCGGTCCTCTGACCAAAACCGTCGCAGATTCCGCCCTGCTTCTGAACCACCTTTGCGGTCATGATTCGCGTGACTCCACCTCGCTGAATGTCGAGACACCTGACTTTACCGTTGCCCTCGGCCAGGACATCAAAGGCCTACGCATCGGCCTGCCCAAGGAATATTACATCAACGGCATTCACCCTGGTGTTTCGGTCAGCGTGCAGGCTGCCATACGCCGACTGGAATCCCTGGGAGCGATCATTGAGGAAATCAGCCTGCCACACACCGAGCTCGGTGTTGCCACATACTATGTGCTTGCTCCGGCGGAGGCATCCGCGAACCTCGCCCGCTTTGATGGCGTGCGTTACGGTCACCGCACTGCCAGTGCGACGGATTTGATGGAGCATTACACGCGTTCACGCTCCGAAGGTTTCGGCCCCGAGGTGAAGCGCCGCATTCTGCTGGGGACCTACGTTCTCAGTTCCGGCTATTACGATGCCTATTACATTCGTGCTCAAAAAGCCCGCACTTTGATCCGCGACGACTTCACCGAAGCCTTTAAAAAGGTCGATGTCATCCTCTCTCCCACCAGCCCCAGCCCTGCGCATAAGCTCGGGGAGATGAAGGACAACCCACTCGCGGCCTACCTGGAGGACGTCTTTACCATTCCGGTGAACCTTGCCGGTCTTCCTGGCATCAGCGTGCCCTGCGGCACGGTTGAGGTGGAAGGCAAAGCACTGCCTGTCGGTCTCCAAATTGTCGGCAAAGCCCTGGATGAGGCCACCGTCCTGCGGGTGGCTCATGCGTTCGAGCAGTCTTAAGCTGACTGAGCAAGCTGAAGGGTTCTCTTCGTGCTCATGACCCTAGTCAGCGGCTCGAGGCCTGCACTGTCATCGCTGCTCTGGATGCCCGAAAGAAACTTGGACTCGTAAAAACTCCATATTCCTCCTTTGACAGGGGGGGGCTGGCATGTATTCTCGCCCCCCTTTTCCCCGGGGAAACGTCACCATGGCAACCACACAAGTCATTCTCAAAGAAAAAATCAAAGGTCTCGGAGCCGAGGCTGATGTCGTCAAGGTGAAGCGCGGCTTCGCCCGTAACTTCCTTCTGCCTCAAGGCAAGGCCTATGAGGCATCCAAAGGTAATCTTCGCTACACGGAGCGTCTCAAGGCTGTCCGGGCCGAGCGTGAAGCCAAAGAAATGGCCGAGGCTGAAAAGCTCGCTAGTAAGCTCAAGAAAACCAAGCTCAAGCTCACATTGGCCACTGGTCAGGGTGGCAAGGCTTTCGGAGCCATCACCACCATGGACATTGCCAAGGCGATTGCCGAGCAGGCCGGACTGGAAATCGACCGTCATCAGATTTCTCTGGAGCGGCCGATCAAGAGCACTGGACATTTCGAAATCGACGTCAAACTCGGACACGAAGTGTCGGCTACGATCAAGCTGAGTGTCACCGCTGTTGGTGATTCCTCGGCAGCCGAAGGGGACGAGTCCGCCGAGTAGTAATGGAGTAAACGAGTAACCTTTCTTGAAGCCGTTGCGTGCATGCGCAACGGCTTTTTTTTGGCCGCACACGGCTGGTCGATGTCCTAGCGGGTTTTTGCCATGTTATTCCGCTTGAGGAGGGAAGGCAGTTAGCCCACTGCCCACAATAAGAGTCATGAAGCGGGTCGTCCGGCTTATGCGAAAGGCAGAATGCATGCTTTAAACTCACGCGTGTCAGGGCGGGCACTGCGAAGACGCACGCCACAACATGGAAGCATTTTTTTATAGTTCCATCCTGGCTTGCAGCCTGCTAATTCTTTAAGTTCGGACCTAATTTATGAAACTCTCCTCCTCTCTGCCTGCCGTTCTCATGTCACTGCTGCTTGCGGCCTGTGGTTCCGTTGAAATAGCCTCTTCCGATGCCCCGAGCATTGTGGTGTCGCAGGCTGAGGAACGCGAATGCGGCCATGGGAGGATTTTGTTCCCCGCAGGTGAGTACAAGGCCGAGGTGGCCGCCGCCGAGGGCACTTATTACAAGTCGCCGAAGCGCCTGCGCACGTTGGGCGTCCTGATCGGACGCGCAGAGGATGGTGGTATTTTTGTTTCCAGTGCTGCAGGAAATCCACAGGCGGCGTGGTTTGGTGATCCTAAGGACGAGCTGGATGAAAGTCCCGGCACCTTATTCGGAGCGATGGGTCTGAGCGCACCGAAACTTTGGCCTTACAAACCGCGCATTTCGTTCACGACTAAAAAATGATACCTAGCCTCCCCACCATTTGAGGTGGGGAATTGGCAATACGTAAGGATTTTGTCTGCTCTGGGGTTTTTGTTGCGCGGCGCTTTATAAAAACTATAATTTGGGCCGCATGAATCGCCGTCTCACCATCTGGTCACTCGCTTCTGCCATCCTGTTGGCAGGAGGGCTGGCGGCGGTGAAAGAAGGCTGGTTGGATGGCTGGAAAATGCGTCTTGTGGAAATGACGGCCAGCCCGGCGTCGCAGTATTTGGTGCCAAGGTTCCGCATCGACCTCCTGGATCAGTTCAATTACGCTCGGATTGCAGCAAAAACGCCCATGCTGCGAGTGGACCCCGAGATGGAGGCCTGGCTTGAAAGAGAGTTTCCGAAGATCGACACCGCTGACTTGAATAAGGTTACGGAGCAGGTGCAAAGCGGCATGCCGCGCTACTACCGGGTGTCTGTCTGCTCTGCCAGTAGCCCCAGCCTGCGGGAACTTCTTCAGCGCTTCCACGAATACACGCATCGCGCCCAGCCGGAGATGACACACATGGCCGTGGCGCTGCGTCCGCGCGCTAGCGGGTTGATGCACGAGGCACTTTTGGTCATGGGGCAGCGGCTGCGGGAGTTCACACCGGAGGCGCTGTCACAATCGGGCGACGAACCGTTCTTCAGCACTTGTGCGCACTGCCGGCAGCCGCATTTCATGAAACTGTCCAATGCCCAGCGCAGCCTGGCGCTTGAGTGCCCGAAATGCCGTCGCAATTATGCCGTCATCGCGGCTGACAGCAGTGGGAAATTTCGCTACGTGAACGAGTTTCTCACCGGCTATGCGCCCCCCTCGTTTTTTCCCAAAAACCAGTCCCGGGTGCAGCAGCTTTTCACCATCTGGTCCGCGGTGAACGCGAACTGCCGCTATGCGAACGATCCTGGCGCGAAAGCGGGTAGCAGTTTTGCCAAAAAGGACCAGATGGACAGTTGGCAGTTCGCGGACGAGACGCAGCGGCTACAGCGGGGCGATTGTGAGGATTCTTCGATCTTTCTGGCCGACTGGCTCATGTCCCGCGGCTTTCAGGTGCGAGTAGCACTGGGTCGATATGGCGATTTGGGCGGCCACGCTTGGTGTGTGGTGAAGATTGATGACAAGGAATACCTCATCGAATCCACGGAAAGTCGTCCTGACCCGACTGACCCTCCTTTGGCCAGCCGCGTGGGCAGCCGCTACGTGCCGGAGGTTCTGTTTGACCGCTTTGCCATTTATGTGCCGGTGAGCGCCAATCGCGCCTGGAAAGGGGACTACTGGTCGGCAAACACCTGGACACGCATAGAGCCGCGCACCGAACTGGGGGGCGATCCCATTCTGACGCGTGCACCGTTGGGTATGTCGCTCAAGAACCAATCCAAAAGTTTGCTGGAAGCCTCGGCCACGGCGGACTCGTCCCGTCTAGCACGCACCAGCTTTGCCAGTCCTGCCTCCCCGACGTTTCTCAACCTGGGTGACATCCCCTGTGGTGCCAGAGACTGGACACAGTTGATGCTACCCCTGCGCGGGCCGTGAAGTGCGCAGAGAAAGTGTGCACATCCCAAGTTGACGGCTTCTCGCCTTGCATTCAGCATTCAAGTATGATCGCCAGCATCGCCATTCTCACGTTGTTCGGTGTTTTTCTCCTCATGCTGGAAACTTTTTTGCCAGGAGGAGTGGCCGGTGTTTTGGGCACAGTGTCCATCCTCGCTGCGGTGGGAATTAGCTTGTTTTCAGAGGATCTAGCGGGTTGGTCTTCGGGATGGCGGCTGTCACTAGCCCTTGGGATCGTGGTGTTTTCCGCTGCTGTTTTGATGGCCTGGCTGCGCTGGTTTGCTGTGAAGTTTTTCCACCGCTCGATGACTCTATCCGCCACCGTTGGGGGGGCTCCTGTTTCTGAAGTGACGATCGGCAAACAAGGCGTTGCATTGACGGAACTGCGACCGCTTGGACGCGCTGAAATCGCCGGGAAACGTTATGATGTACGCTGCCAAGGCGGCCTAGCCGCTGCCGGAGCTCAGGTGGAGGTCATCGCCGCCGAACCAGGAAATTTGCTTGTCCGCACCGTCTGACAGACGTTTTTTAATCCTAACCAACCAAACCATAACCATGTCCACACTCGAAATCTTCGTCACCGGCGTCGTGATCGTCATCGCGCTCGTCCTATTCCTGATCGTTGCCAAATTTTTCAATCTCTGGCTGCGCGCCCGGATCGCAAACGCGCCGGTCAGCTTCACCACCCTCCTCGCCATGTGGCTGCGTGGCGTGCCGAATGCCATGATCGTCGATACGCGCATCACCGCCGCCAAAGCGGGCATCCCTATCGACACCGATCAGCTTGAGGCTCACTTCTTGGCAGGAGGCGAGGTCACGCATGTCGTCCTGGCCCTCATCGCCGCTGACAAGGCCGGCATTCCGTTGGATTACAATCGTGCTTGCGCCATCGACCTTGCCTGCAAAGTCACCGGCAAGACCGTCCTCGAAGCCGTGCGCACCAGCATCAATCCCAAGGTCATCGACTGTCCGCATCCTGACATGGGCCGTGGCGGCAAGATCGACGCTGTGGCCAAAGACGGCATCTCTCTGCGTGTGCGTGCCCGCGTGACTGTCCGTACGAACCTCGATCGCTTCGTTGGTGGTGCCACGGAGGAAACCGTCGTCGCCCGCGTGGGTGAAGGTATCGTGACCTGCATCGGTTCTTCCGACTCCTACAAAGCGGTGCTCGAAAATCCTGACAGCATCTCGAAGCTCGTGCTGCACAAAGGGGTGGATGCTGGTACTGCATTTGAAATTCTCTCCATCGACATCGCCGACATCGACGTCGGCGAAAACGTTGGCGCAAAACTGCAAACCGAGCAGGCCGAGGCTGACAAAAAGATCGCCCAAGCCATGGCAGAAATGCGCCGTGCCGCCGCCGTCGCCCTTGAGCAGGAAATGTCCGCCCGCACCCAGGAAATGCGCGCGAAAGTGGTCGAGGCCGAGGCGCTGGTGCCCCTGGCCATCGCTGAGGCCTTCCGCAATGGCCAGCTTGGAGTCATGGACTACGCGAAATACAAGAACGTCCTCGCCGACACCGACATGCGCAGCAAGATCGCTGGGGACTCTCCCGTCACGAAGTAGATCAAGGTTCAGAAGATAAGGTTTCGTGTTCAACGTTTTAATCTCCAGCTCATGCAGCCTTTTCTGATGCGCGGCGCCGATTTCGATCCCTTCCAGATCGCGATCATCGTCATTTTTGTGCTCGCCAGCTTCATCAAGTGGCTGTGGGAAAACTGGCAGCTTAAAAATGAGGCATCCAAGCGTGATCTGCCACTCGATCCTGAAGAGCAGCGCCTGCGTGAGGCTGCTTGGCGGAAGCAGACCGGTCAGAGCGGTGACGCGCCACCACCCATCCCACCTGTCGTCGCTGCTTCGCCATGGGACGAGCTACGCAAGGCATGGAAAGAGCTCCAGGAGGTAGCCAAACCCACTCCTCCCCCCATCCCGGCAGCAAAGCCCTCACCGTCTGCTGCGCCACCGCTGGCCGCAAAGCCACGCCCATACTCTGCCCGTAGCCAGATCCAGCCACCAGCGCCACCTTTGGCGACGGTGGTCAGCACGCCTGCGCCTGCGGTCGTGGCCAAGGAGGCTTACTACCCGCAACAGAAGACCACCACGGTCTCCGTACTCGCGGCTGTGTGTCATTTGCGCAGTGATCCCGCGCTGATGCGGCAGGCAATTTTGATGCAAGAGATACTTGGGCCGCCAAAAGCCTTGCAAACCTCCACCGATCTCGCTAACTAATCCTCACTTCTTTGAGACATGCCGGTGTGGTGAAATTGGTAGACGCGCTAGACTCAAAATCTTGTATCCGTGAGGATGTGTCGGTTCGAGTCCGACCACCGGTACCAAAGAAGTGATGGGAGGCGGGCGAGGGAGCAGGAAGAACTGCCCGCCTTGGCACCTACGCCGAAGTTTTCACGAATGAATATCCGCTGGGATATGGATCTTCCGTCTCAGGCATTTTGGGGCAGGGGCATTGGGGTCGCGAACGCAGCCTCATTTCAACCCGGATTATGCAATGGAGTAGGCGAAGGGTGGTGGTCGGGCCACTATTTGGCGAAAGATGGAGTCCATCCAGGGGCGCTTTTTGCGCGGTAGCGAGAGCTTGAGCACTCGTTTGCGCGCGTGCTGGCTGATCCA
>JAPLUL010000017.1:0-44692 GCA_026397635.1 Verrucomicrobiota bacterium
CGCCCGCGACATCGCACACGCGAAGCTCAAAGAGATGCTCGATGCCGGCAAACCGCTGCCCGATTACTTCAAGAATCACCCCGTCTATTACGCTGGCCCTGCCAAAACCCCCGCCGGCATGCCCAGCGGCAGCTTCGGCCCCACCACCGCCGGCCGCATGGACAGCTACGTCGATCTCTTCCAAAGCCACGGCGGCAGCATGATCATGATCGCCAAAGGAAACCGCGGCCAGCAGGTCACCGACGCCTGCAAAAAGCACGGCGGCTTCTACCTCGGCAGCATCGGCGGCCCTGCGGCCATTTTGGCCAAAGAAAACATCAAAAAGGTCGAAGTCGTCGAGTTCCCCGAACTCGGCATGGAAGCCATCTGGAAGATCGAGGTGGAAGATTTCCCGGCGTTCATCCTGATTGATGACAAAGGGAATGACTTCTTCCAGACGGTAGGTCCAGGGTGCTCGGTGAAGCATTGATTCAATAGGCCGCCGCGTATCGACGTGACCGGAGGAAGGGCATGCTGCTGCAAACCCTCGTTTGCCGCATGGGGCGCTTCGTGACGGATGATCTCGGGAAGCAGCGGTAGAGCGTGCTCGACACCGTGCTGCGGGTAATGGCGGGACGCATGCATGTGTCATCCGACCCAGCGCTGCGTTTTGATGCGCTGCCAGTGTCGAAGTTCTTGTTTGAAGCGCCGTAATTTCGGCAGCTGAAGCCGTTTAACCTCAACGCATGAAAAGACGTTCCCTTCTCAAACTCACCGGAGCCGCCGGTGCCGCCGCACAAGCGGACATCGCATCGCTCGCCAAAGAGGCCGCGCAGGTGGATACTTGGGATCCAAAGGCGCTGGGTGATCCGAAGGCGAAGAGATCCCTCCAAGGAACTCTACGACGGTGATCGCCCCGTGCCGATTACTGATCGCGGCCAGCCGATTAAAGCGCTGTTTGCTTGAGCATTTCTCCCCAGACAAGAAGAGGCAATTCGCAACCGTCCATCACGCTTCATGAAACACATCCTTTTCGCCCTCGCGCTGCTTTGCAGCCTCATCACAGCTTCCCAAGCCTCGAACATCGTCATCATGGTCGTCGCGGACCCGAACAACTACGAAGCGCCACGCACCATGCGTGACTTCGCCGAAAAGCAGCTTCGTCCACTCGGCCACCACGTCACGATCATCGACGGCGACAAGCCACAGCCGCATCACTTTGCCGGACTCGTCGAGGCGCTGAAGGACGCCGACCTGCTCGTGCTCTTTTCACGCCGCCGCTTTCCACCAAAGGATCAAATGGACGCCATCCGCGCCCATCTCGCCGCCGGAAAGCCGCTCCTCGGCATCCGCACCGCGAATCACGCCTTCATCCCGAAGCCCAAAGAGATCGTCGATCCCAGCCTCGTGCCCTGGCCTGAGTTCACCGACGAAGTCCTTGGCGCACCGAACACCGGCTACGAAACCCAAGGCCTGCCCTACACCGTCCGCATCGCCCCTGGAGCCGAAAACAGCTCGCTGCTCGCTGGAGTGAAGCCCGCGAACATTCGGGGTGCCCAGTCCCTCTATAAAGTGCTCCCGCTCGCCGCCGATGTCACCCCGCTGCTCATCGGCACCGCCAAGACCGACACCAGCCCGCCCATGCCCGTCGCCTGGACCCGCAGCTACGGCCCAAAGAAAGCCCGCATCTTCTACACCAGCCTCGGCGCACCGGAAGACATGGAAATCCCCGATGTGCGCACGCTGCTCATGAATGCCGTGAACTGGACCCTCAAGCCATGAAGCCTCTCCTCGCTCTTTTTCTTCTCGCATTGCCCCTTCACGCCGAAATCCTCGCGGGCATCGCGAAGGTGGACATCACCGACCGCACGGTGCCGGTGAATGATGCGTGTTTTGCCAAGGCGCTCGTTTTGAAGAGCGGTGAGACGACCGCGGTGCTCGTGACGGTCGATGCGGTGGCGATTGGTGGCATCGGACGCATCGGAAATGGCTTCCTCGCGAATGTGCGCCAGGAACTCGGTGATCTCGCGGATGAGGTCATCATCAATGCCAGCCACTGCCACGGTATCGTGCGCACGGATTTGCAGCAGCTCGTCGTGCAGGCCATCCGAGATGCGGCGAAGAACCTCGTGCCGGTCAAAGTGAGCGCCGGCGTTGGCAGCGAGAGCCGCATCAGCGAAAACCGCCGCATGTTCCTCAAAGACGGCACGCAAACAGACATGCGCCGTGCTTACTCGATGCCGCGCGATGAGGAGGTGGTGAGCACCGGGCCGATTGATCCGCAGATTGGTCTGCTGCGGCTGGATCGAGCCGACGGCACGCCGCTCGCGGTGGTGTATCAGTTTGCTTGCCATCCGATCATGAACCCGCCGAGCAAGGGCAACTCGGCTGACTACCCCGGTTTTGCCTCCAAAGTCATCGAAGAGGCCACCGGCGCGATGGCTTTCTTCGTCCAAGGCTGCGGCGGCGACATCAATCCGATTCATTACAAAGAAGTGAGCCGTCCTGCCGATGCCGAACCGCTTGGCACCATGCTTGGCGCGAGCGTTTTGGCCGCCATGAGACGATTTGAGCCGCAAAACGACGCCACATTGAAAATCAGCCGCGAAGTGCTCGCACTGCCTCGTGCCGCCGATTTTGAAAAACGCATCTCCAACATCGAAACCGAGCAACGAAGCCTCGTGGCGGCCCTGAAGCCCACGAACATCAATTTCAAGACCTTCCTGCCGCTGCTGATGCAGCATCGACTTTTTCCCGAGATGCCCTCGCACTACGCGCAGGGCTATCTCGACAACGCCAAGCCGCTCCAGCAGCTCGATGCTGATAACAAGGCCCTCGTCGAGGCCTACCTCGCCAATCTCGCCCTCATGGAAAAGCTCACGCGGCTGAATGCGAACCTCGCCTTGCTGAAAAAACATCTCGCCGACACGCTGGCGGCGAACAGCCCCACGCTCGACGCGGAGGTCTGCGGTTTACGCGTGGGTGCCTTCAAACTCGTGACTTTTCCCGGCGAGGTCACCGTGCAGGTCGGCCTGAACATCAAAAAAGCCGCGCAGGATGCCAACGCGCACGTTTCCGGTTATACCAACGGCTACATCTGGTACACCGCCACGGAGCAGCAACGCCGCAACACCGGCTACGCCCAGGAGGACTGCGATGTGATGGTTGCCCCGGAGTGGCAGAAAATGTTTGAGACGAAGGCCGTGGAAGTGCTGAAACGCTTGTCAGGCTTGTGAGCCGGTCACTTCGACAGAAGAGCGTGCATCTCGTGAACTTTTTTCGCGATGCGATCCTCGACACTTTCAGCCCAGCCTGCGGCAGCCTCGTAGCCGCCTTCTTTGAGAACACGAAGGCTCGGGACGTAGCCGGTGTAGTCGTTGGAGTAACCCGCCACCCAAACGCCTGCCTCACCCGCGAACTCACGTTTGAAGCGCAGTGAGTAATCGACGACCACCTCGCTTCCGAGCGTGATGAAGGTGAGGTCTTTGCCAAGTTTAATGACCTGCACGGGATAGGGATGCGGCTCGCGGCCCGGTTTGGCGTAATCGAGAATGATTTCCTCGTAAGCGGCCCGAATCGGACCCGCAACTGAGCGCGGATTCACGACAAGCGCCATTTCGACGGCATTGGAGAGCGCTCGGCCATGCTGCATCGAGAGTTCGAGGTCGGTGATGCCGGGAACGACATCGCTGCGACGCGGATAGGGGTTCTGATCGGCGCCGCAGCCCATCAAAAACAATGCGGTGAAGCCGGGTCGATGCTCTTGGAGGTGTTCCTGGGCGAATCCGGCGTAGTCGCCGCAGAAATTGTAGAAGCCGAGGCTGGTGTTGTGGCAGGCGTAGCCAAAGAGCGTGGCTCGCAGTGTGCCGTCCGGCGCTTCGACCCGCAGGGCAGGGACCTCGTGATCCACCGGGCCGTTTGGGTTCGGTGCTTTGTTCGCGTTGGGATGATCTGGCGGCAGCGTGTAGTCGCGGCGGCGGTTCATGGCGAAGCCACAGCGCGCCTTGTTCCAAGTGAGACGCGCAGGCTGCACCTCAGCCAGCGCCTTGCCGATGATGCCAACGATGTCGTTTTGCAGCTTCTGCGTGTATTCCCAGGAGTCTTTGGCTTTTGGGTTGTCTTGATCCTTCTCCGTGAGCGGTGTCGTGCGCAGCGAGGGGCCGCTGTGCGTGTGCGAGGCGTTCATGACGAGGTTCGCCTGCGGCAGCTTGAATTCCTTCTCCGCACGCTCGGCGACGGCATGACGCAGCAATTGCGGCACGCCGATGAGATCCAGCGTCACAAACACGAGTTTGTTGCCCTGCTCATCTTGCAGCGCCAGCGCCTTGGCGAAAAGATCCTGCACCTTGCCTTCCGCAGGCTTGTTGCGCGATGCATAGCCCGCCATGAAGAGCATTTTCTGCGGCGTCACTTTGGCCACAGCCACGCCGACCTTCCAGTTCGCCGGAACGTGGGGAGCGACGGACTTCGGCGGCGCAGGAGGCGACAGCGGCGTGGCTCCCGGAGGAGCGGCGTTGATGGCACTGGTCCATAGAACGACGAGGAAGAAGGCGCGGAGTGGCATCCACAGACTACGCGGCCATCCACGTGCTTTATGCACCTCCGCAGAGGTGGCTGTGAAGGGGAGCCTCTTTCATTCCTTCTCGTATGGCGTGGTTGCGGAGAATCGATTTTTAGCCATGCCCAAGGATGGGAAGGTCAAGCGCCGTGCCGTTCCGGTGTGGGGGCGCGGAATTGCGGCAGGTCGGCGAGGATGTTCTGGCTGCGCATGAGCGTCTCGCCAATGAGCAGTGAATCTGCGCCAGCTTCGGCAAGGCGGAGGGCGTCGGCGGGGGTTTTGATGCCGCTTTCGGAGACAAGAACAATGTCGTCCGGCACTTCTTCGGCGAGCCGTTCGGTGGTGGCGAGATCGACGGTGAAGCTCTTCAAGTTGCGGTTATTCACGCCGATGATGCGGGCATCGGTGGCCAGGGCGCGTTCGAGCTCGGGCAGGTCGTGGACTTCGACGAGGGCGTCGAGCTGGAAGGTGTGCGCGACTTCGAGGAGGTGCTCCAGCGTGGGCTGGTCGAGCGCTGCAACGATGAGCAGGATGGCATCCGCCCCGGCGACGACGGCTTCAAAAATTTGAGCCTCGTGGATGATGAAATCTTTGCGCAGGCAGGGGATGTCGAGCTGCTCACGGATGAGCGTGAGGTATTCGAGGCGGCCCTGGAAGTATTTTTCGTCCGTGAGCACGGAGATGGCGCTGGCGCCGGCTTTTTCATAGCCTCGGGCGATGGTGAGCGGGTCAAAGTCTGCGGCGATGGTGCCGACGGAGGGTGAGGCTCGTTTGACCTCGGCGATGATGCCCAGGCGGGTGGGGTCGAGGCGCAGGGCGTCGTAAAAGGAGCGCACGTCGTCGCGCAGGGCGGCGGCGGCGCGCAGTTTTTCGACGCGGGGCAGGAGGCGCTGCACTTCGGCGCGCTTGTGGGCGATGATTTCGTCCAGCTTATTCATGGGGGGCGCATGGTGGCGGCGGCGTGACTTTGTGCAACCTTGGGATGCGGCCAAAATACGCATGCAGGGTGTTCTTGACGTTGCGCGGGATGCGGGCTTTCTGCTTTGATGCTACCAGCACCCATCACTCCGGATTCCCTGATCGAATTGCTGACCTCCGAGCATATTTTGGAGCCGCAGGAGCCGATCATGCCAGACACGGACCTGTTCACTCTGGGACTGGACTCGATGGCCATGATGCAACTGCTGCTCCAAATCGAGGAACGCTTCCGCCTCTCGGTGAGTCCGGCTGAGATGACGCGTGATCGCTTCGCCACGGCGGGGGCACTTGCCTCGTTTCTGGGAGAAAAACGCCGTCTCGCTGCCTAATTCCGACCTTTGCGGCTACGACGGTCGATTTTCCCTCGCCGGGCTGGAATCCTGCATGACTCGCCGCGGGCAGGGGAGGCACTGGGCGGTAACGATGCTTTGGGTGGCGACAGTCCGCGCCAGAGTTTTGACCCATTTGGCGGGTTGAAGCCGCAAAAATGAGGAAAAGTGCCAGGGAACCGCGACATGGACAGGCAGGCTGCCGTTGCTTCCGTCAGGACCTGGCGGGGTTCGCAAGCTGAACATCCGCGGCCCCTGACGCGCTCGATTTAGCCGCTGGCCCCGTCGCGCACAAGGACGATTCCACCCTCTGCCACAAAATGACTGAAGATTGGTGTTGTCGAAAGACAGCGCTTCCGGTAAAAATCGCGCCCTTAATTCGTAAATCCGCTTCCTTTTATGGTCTGGAAAATTCTATCCGCTCTCTCCGCCGTCTGCCTCGGCACCGCCTGCTACTTCGCCTGGGCCAACCAAAAAGCCCTCGTGGAGGAGCGCAAACGCGAAACTTTTGCCACCGCCAACCTAGCGGAAATCAAGGATCACAAGGTGCAGGCCGAGGAGGCCAAAAAGAACCGTGATACCCAGTTCGCTACGGTTAACAAGGATCTAGAAACGGCCAAGCTGGCCGTGGTGGACATCGCCGCCAAGGCCCAGACCAAGGAGCAAGAGCTCTCTGTGGTGAAGACGAATCTCGATCAGGTCACCAAGATCGTGAACGACCTCGAAAAGCAGATCGCCGATGCAGGTGACATCCCCGCTCTTCTGGCACAGATCGAGGCCATCAAAAAGGAACGTGCCGTCGCCGAGGCCGCCGTCGCCAACGAAAATCAGCAATTTGCCAACGCGCAGGAAAAAGTGACTGCCTTGACCAATGCCGCCAAAGAGGCTGAGGAGCGCGAATCCCGCGGCCGTCGTGGCATTGTGGATGATGATTTTACCGCCAATGTCTCGCAATCCTTCGCCGACTGGGGGTTTGTGGTGATCAACAAAGGCAATGGTGGCGGCGTCTTCGCCAATGCTGACCTGGAAGTGAAGCGCGGCAAGGATGTCGTGGCTAAGCTTAAGGTGCGCAACGTGGAGCAGCAATCCTCCGTGGCCGATCTGGTCAAAGGCAGCCTCGCCGAAGGCGAGCGTATTCGCACAGGTGATCTCGTAGTGGCCGCTGCCGAGCAGAGTGCGAAAACAGCCAAAGCGCCTGCCACCGGGGCCGCCGCTGCCCCAGCCGCCGCCGCTGGTGATGCTGCCGCTCCGGCTCCTGCTGCGCCTGCCATGGGTGCGGATCCCTTCGGCGCTCCTGCCGCGGCCCCCGCCATGGGCGCTGACCCCTTCGGTGCGCCTGCTGCCCCGGCCGCCGCTCCAGCCGCTCCAGCGATGGGTGCTGATCCCTTCGGTGCCCCGCCCGCCGCCGCTCCCGCTCCTGCAGCCGGAGCCACACCGCCCAGCACCGCCGATCCCTTCGGTGCTCCGCCCGCCGCCCCACCAGCCAACTGATCTCCTCCTTCTCAGCTCATTTTCACGCTTCTCACTCCCATGACCAAAGTTCTCTTCATCCTCAGCGCCGTCGTGATCCTCGTGGCCAGCTTTTTCGCCTATCAGAACGGGCGTGAGTTTGCCTCGGTGCGCCTCAGTGTCGCGGGCATCAATTCTCAAATCACTAAAGAGCAGGCTGCTGATAAAAAGATCATCGGCGAAGTGAACCAACTCGTCGCCGACATCGGACGCGTGCAAGGAGAGCTGGACATCGAGGCAGAAAAACTCAAGGCCCACAAAAACAAGCTGTCGCAGGCGGAGGGCGAAACCACGCGCACTCAGGAAGAATTGGACGCAAAGGTCAAAAAACAGCAAAAACTCGTGGTGGATCTCGAAAAGCTGCCCAAGGACGTCAAGCCTGAGACCATCAACGAGGACATCGCTCGCATGAAGAAGGAAAAGCTGGAATTTGAGGCGCAAGCAGAGGCCAAGAAGAAGGAAACCGTCGCAGAGCTTGAAAAAGTCGCGGTCGTGCAGGGCCGCCTCTCCGAAGTCGTCCGCAAGATCGAAGAGCGCCGCAAGAACTTTGACCGCAACAGCCTGACCTCCCGCGTCCTGGCTGTGAACCAAGACTGGGGTTTTGTCGTCATCGACGCAGGCAAGTCCACCGGCCTGACCCAGGACACCAAGCTCATTGTCACACGCGGTTCACTCACGGTCGGTAAAATCAGCGTCATGAACGTTGAAGACACCCGTTCCATGGCGGCCATCGTGCCAGATGCCGTCATCAACGGCATGACCATCATGCCAGGAGACCGTGTGATCCTCGAAAATCTGCTGCAAAACTGATTCTTCCGGCTATGAGAAGGGTGATGATGAAAACTTGTTCTTACCTTTTGATTTGTCTGGTGCTTGTTTCTGCTGGTCTCACCTCCTGCGCCTCGGATGAGCCGAAGCGCAAAAAAGTAGTCGGTCCAGATGGCAGCGCCTACAGCAACCTGCCGTGGAACCGTCCCAAAGCTTGGGAGAGCAATGCCCGCTTCGGCGGCATGATGCCGCAGAGCCGTTGATCCGGCTTATTCACTGGGTTCCAGCAGCGCCTCGCCTTCCGCTGTTTTTACCACACGGTAAAAGCAGGTGGGGCGCTTCGTGTGGCAGCAGCCACCGCCGTGCTGTTTGACCCGCAGCACCAACGCGTCTTGGTCGCAATCGGTGCGGATGTCGATGATTTCCTGAAACTCGCCGCTCGTCGCACCTTTGTGCCAAAGCTGGTTGCGGCTGCGGCTCCAATAAACCGCCTGACCGAGTTCAAGCGTCATTTTAAGGCTCTGCTCGTTCATGTAGGCCAGCATCAACGGGGCACCAGTTTCCGAATCCACCGCAAAAGCGGGAATGAGGCCGTGCTCGTCGAACTTCGGCGCAAACAGCAGCCCCTCCTCGATGGCTTGCTTGGATTCACGGGCGGCAAAGGCGATGGGTGCTGTGGCGGACATGGCAGCGCATGCTAGCGGCACATCCCCGCCGTGCAACCGGCTCATTTCCCCGGAAACAACGGCAGCACGTTTTGGAGTAGGCCTGAGCCAGTTTTCACGCCCTTTTCGAGTAAGCCAGAGGCTCCATTGATCACCGTGCCGGGTACTTTGGCCGCGTCCTCGCCCAAGACGGGTTTGAGTAGCGCTTCCGCGCCTTGATTGACCACTTTTCCGGGCGTGTCGAATAACAGCGACATGCCCGCGCCACCGAGCAGGCGTGAAGTCAGATCCTCCTGCGGTGCGTCGATCGGCCCAGTCACGCGGACGCGGGTCCAGAGCAGGCCTGGCGGGCCGTTGGGGTTGGTTTGGGTGAAGACTAGGCTTTCCGCTCCGGGGATCCATTTCAGCGTCTCGGGCGTGACGCCGACCATGAAATCGCCCTCCATGTGATTGCCACGCAGAATCATGCTGCCTTCGATGCGGAGCAGGCCGTTGGATTGCACGATGACCTTATCGACCCGCAGCGCCTCGCCTTCCGGTTGGAAGGATGCCTGGCAGAGGTCGAGCACGAGGCGCTTGAAGCGCTCGGCGTGGGTGTAAGTGGCGAGTTTTTCGAGGACGGGCAGCCCTTGCAGCACACCGTTTTCGAGCACGGCGTCCGCTTTCCATGCGACGGGCATGTGGCGGCTGCCGGAGAATTCGAGGTCGCCTTTGATTTTGCCGGAGAGGCGCTGTTTCCACCACGCATTGAGGAATTCATCCAGCGGCACGGCCTGGACGTGGGCAAAGGTCTGCCATGCGCCGGATTCAAACTTCAGCGAGCCGCGCAGGGTGGCCTCGGAGGATTGCTTCCAGCGCAATGCGGCGTCGCTGAGCTGAATTTGCTCATCGGTGACCCGCAGAGTGGCTTTGACGAGGTCGAGTTTGATGGCTTCGGCCTGCTGCGGTGCTTGGAAGGGCGTTTGCAGCGTGCCACCGCTGAGTTTGACGGGCACTGAGGTCTTGCCGCTTTCCCAGGCACCCGCTTTCGCGTTTGTATCTGCCATCTTCCACCCCGCCTGCTCGAAGTTGAAACTCCGCACGTCGAAACCGCTGATGTCCGTCTTCGTCGGAATGTGACGCCGCAGGAAGGACGGGATTGAATCCATCGCGTCGCCAGAGCCAAGCGGTGTCTCCAAATGGGACATGGCTGACGCGGAACGCCGCAGCGTGAACTCATCCGCCCCCGCGCTGTGGATGCTCCAGACACCGGTGCGGATCGCACCAAAATCGAGCGCGGCATGCAGGCCCACCGCCTCGACATCCCAGCCGTGAGCATTTTCCAACTGCATCTCGTTCACCAGGGCGTTGTCATCATTCCAGGTCAGAGCGTCGATGAGCGACCTGCCTCCGGTCTTCGCGGCGATCCATTCCTCCGCCTTCTGGCGAAAGGCATCCTTCTGCACATAAGCGCGGATGAGGCGCGTGACGAGCGTCGGGGCCAGCAGGTTCAGCGTGACGGCTGCGATGACGATCAAAGCCGCCAGCCATCCCAGCCAGCGAAGGGGCGATGACTTGCGGCGTGCGGGGCGCGTGCGTCGGTGCATTTCGGCGTGGGATGGATTTTTTGATCGCCAGAGCATCAGTGCCCAGCCTATCTTATGCGGACCATTTAAACCGCATGCTCAAAGCGCACAACGTCAGTCTTGAAGTCGATGGGCCGGGTGATTCCGAGCAGAACTCCACCCTGCATCTGCTGCGCGAGGTTTCCTTCAACGTGCCACCCGGGCATCTCATGGCCATCGTGGGACCTTCCGGCTGCGGCAAAACGACGCTGCTGAAGGTCATCACCGGCATCCAGGAGCAGACGGCAGGTGATTTGTTGTGGGATGGCCGCGATCTGAGCAATGAGGAAGATTTGCACCCTGGCGATCTCGGCTATGTGCCGCAGTTCAGCGTGGCCTACGACCTGCTGACCGTGGAGGAAAGCATCGCCAGCGCCATGGCGCTACGCACGCAACTGGCGCAGACGGAGGATTTCATCCCGTCGCTTGATTACATCCTGGAGGTCACGGGGCTGACGCATCTCGCCGACCGCCAAGTCAAAGTGCTCTCCGGCGGGCAGAAACGTCGCCTCGGTCTCGCCCTGGAGCTTGTCACCGATCCCTGCCTGCTGCTCTGCGACGAAGTCACCAGCGGCCTCGATCCACGCTCCGAGCACGAGATCACCGCGCTGCTGCGCGTGCTCTCGCGCGGGCATCCGAAGCGCGTGGTGATCAATGTCACGCACAGCCTCGCCAGTCTCGATGCTTACGACAGTGTGATGGTCATGTACCAGGGCGTGCTGACCTTCCACGGCCCGCCGAAGGCCATGATGCATTACTTCGCTGTGGAGCATCCTGAGGAAGTCTATTTGAAGCTCACCGAGCGCAAAAACGGCGACTGGCATGAGTCCTGGGGAAAATACCGCGACACCTATTACAAGCGTCATGGCTTCGACGGCAAACGTGTGCTGCCAGAGGACGATGAAGCCGCCGACGCGGAGAAGAAACGCGACAGCGGCCCCTCGAAGACCTCTGTGCGCGAGGATCGTCCGGCGGTGGAGGCTGAAGCCTCCGCGCACCCAGAAGACCTTATCCCCGAGCATCACGAATTCCCGCCCATCGAGATGCCATCCGTGACCACGCAGTTGTTTGAGCTGCTGCGGCGGCGCTGGACGATCTTCCGCCGTGATAAGGCGCAGGTCTGGCTCCATCTCGCCATGCTGCTCGGCTTTCCGCTGCTCGTGGTGATCTTCGCGCTCGATGGCATCAAGCCGCTGCGGGCGCTCTCGACGCATCAGGATGACAACGTGGTGTTTGAGATGCAGCGTCAGGCGCAGCATCAGGTCGAGCAGCTCAATGCGGGCAGCCTCGTCTCAGGCCTCGTCATGCTCCAGGTGGTGCTCGTCACCTTGATGGCCAGCAATAACGCCGCGCGTGAGATCGCTTCCGAGCGGCTGATTTTGGAGCGTGAGAAGCTCGGTGGTTTGCAGCCCTTCGCCTATGTCGGCAGCAAGGTCATCTTCCTCGGCATCTTCGTGCTCGCGCAAAGTTTATGGATGGGATTCTTCGTTGATCTTGTCGTTGGCGGCCTGCCGGGGGATCTCGTCATCAAGCTGGCGCTGCTCACGCTCGCCTCGGCGGCGATGACGAGCATCTGCCTCGGCATCTCCGCCATGAGCAAGACGCCGGAAAAGGCCACGATCCTGTGCATCTACCTCGTCGGCTTCCAGCTTCCGCTCTCCGGTGCCGTGCTCACGCTGCCAGACTGGCTGGAAAACTGGGTGCAGCCGCTCATCGCCGCGTTTTGGAGCTGGAGCGGCAGTTTGAGCAGCATGCGCAGCACCGCTTTTTATGACGCCGTGAAGCAGGTCACCGCCACCGACCTCGTCACACCCGCCGTCGCCGCCTTTGTGCTGTTCTTGCATGTCATCGTCGGATTGGCGATGACCTTTGTCGGCGTGCAGCGCAGCCAGTGGGAATCGTGACGTTGCGCCATTCGAAATCGCCTCAGAAACCATCCAGTTCTTGACCGAATCGGGCGCAACCGTCAGCATCCTGCCGCCATGACACGCTCCACGCTCTCTTTTGTCTTCGCCGCCCTCACCACCACCGCCATCGCCGGGGAAAATTTCCTCGTCTATTTCGGCACCAACACGAACGCCAAAAACGGCAGCAAGGGCATCTACGTCGCCCGGTTCAACTCCGCCTCCGGTGAGCTGACGCAGCCCGAACTTGCTGCCGAGGCTGGCAATCCGGGTTTCCTCGCGCTCCATCCCTCGAAAAAGTATCTCTACGCGATTGGAGATGTCACCACGCCTGATGGCAAAAAAGGCGGTGGCATCAGCGCCTTTGGCATCGACCTCAAATCGGGCAAGCTCGCGCCGATCAATCAGGCCAGCGCTGTCGGCAGCGGTCCCTGCCATGTGAATGTCGATAAAACCGGCAAGATGGCCGCTTTGGCGAATTACGGCAGTGGCAGTGTCGCTTCGTATGCGATCAAAGATGACGGCTCCGTCACCGAAGCGGCCAGTTTCATCCAGCATGAAGGCTCCAGCGTCGATCCGAAGCGCCAGACAGGGCCGCACGCGCATTCCGTGAACTTCAGCCCCGACAACCGCTTCGCCTTCGCCTGTGACCTCGGTTTGGACAAGGTGCTCATCTACAAAGCCGATCCCGTCACGGGCAAACTGACGCCGAACGAGCCTGCCTTTGCCAAAACGCCCGCAGGAGGTGGCCCGCGCCATCTCGCCTTCCATCCGAGCGGCAAATACGTCTTCGTGAACAACGAAATGGCCATGACCGAGACCGTCTTCGCCTACGACGCTGAAAAAGGCGCTCTCACCGAGATCGAAACCGTCTCCACTCTGCCTGAGGCCGACCGGGGCCAAACCGGCCTCAGCACCGCCGAGACGCTGGCGCATCCGAATGGCCGCGTCGTTTATGTTTCCAACCGCACGCACGATACCATCGCTGTCTTCGCCTGCGATCCGGCCACCGGGAAGCTCACCCTGCTACAAAACGTCCCTGTCGAAGGCGAAATCCCCCGCAACATCTGCCTCGACCCCACTGGCAAGTGGCTCATCGCCGCGCATCAGAACAGCGGCACAGCGGCCCTTTTCAAGGTCGATCAGGACAGCGGCAAGCTCACTTTTACCGGCACCAAGGTGAACGTCCCCGGCAGCATTTGCGTGCGGTTTCTGGCGCTTGATTAAGCCGCCACCGCCCTTACTCTGCCCGCCCCCAAACCCCCAAGAACATGACCCAGCTCGATCAACTGAAGCAGCACACCGTGGTGGTCGCCGATACCGGTGACTTTGAAGCCATGAAGGCCTACAAGCCCCAGGACGCCACGACGAATCCTTCCCTCATCCTCCAGGCTGCTCAGAAGGCCGAGTACAAGGCCATTTTCGACAAGGCCGTCACGGATGGCAAATCCGGCGGCGTGGACGCGGTGATGGACAAACTCGTCGTCGCCTTCGGCCTCGAGATTTTGAAGATCGTTCCAGGTCGTGTTTCGACGGAAGTTGATGCCCGCCTGTCCTTCGACACGCAGAGCAACATCGAGAAGGCCCGCCAGATCATCGGAGCCTATGAAGCGGCTGGCATTGGCCGTGAGCGGATCCTCATCAAGATCGCCTCCACCTGGGAAGGCATCAAAGCGGCCGAAGTGCTGCAAAAAGAAGGCATCAACTGCAATCTCACGCTGCTCTTCAGCCTCGCCCAGGCCGTCGTTTGTGCCGAAGGCGGCATCAAGCTCATCTCGCCTTTCGTGGGCCGCATCCTTGACTGGCACAAAAAGAGCACCGGCAAAGATTTCGGCGGAGCCGAAGATCCAGGCGTGCAGTCCGTGACGCAGATCTACAACTACTACAAGCACTTCGGCTACACGACCGAGGTCATGGGTGCCAGCTTCCGCAACAAGGGCGAGATCACCGAACTCACCGGCTGTGACCTCCTCACCATCAGCCCCGGCCTCCTCGGCGAACTCGCCGCGAGCGAAGACCCGATCACGCCGAAGCTCAACGCCGCCAATGCGAAGTCCCTGAAGATCGAGCGCATCGGCAGCGACGAGAAGACCTTCCGCTGGTTGTTCAACGAAGACGCCATGGCGACTGAAAAGACCGCCGAAGGCATTCGCAACTTCGCCAAGGACATCGTGAAGCTCGAAACGATGGTGAAGACGGCTTTGGGCTGATGCCCAAAGCGTCAAGCAATGGTCAAGTCGTCGTCAAGGTGGTCAAAACGGCCACTTCTTGACGATTCCTCGACCTCTTGACCACTCCTTGACTGTTC
Organism: Verrucomicrobiota bacterium; assembly: GCA_026397635.1. GTDB lineage: Bacteria > Verrucomicrobiota > Verrucomicrobiia > Verrucomicrobiales > Verrucomicrobiaceae > Prosthecobacter. Next base: position 14,603 of record JAPLUL010000017.1, read on the forward strand.
CCGCTCATGCTGACCAAACGCATCATCCCCTGTCTCGACGTGAAGGAAGGCCGTGTCGTCAAAGGCACGAAATTCCTGCAGCTGCGTGATGCTGGCGATCCGGTGGAGTGCGCGATGGTTTACAACGCGCAGGGAGCCGATGAACTCGTCTTCCTCGACATCACCGCCAGCCATGAGGAGCGCAAAACGATGGTCGATGTCGTCGCCCGCACCGCGGCGAGTTGCTTCATGCCGTTGACCGTCGGTGGCGGCATCCGCACCGTGGCTGACATGCGTGAGATGCTTCTCGCCGGTGCTGATAAAGTCGGTATCAACACCGCCGCCGTCAAAACGCCGGACGTCATTGACGAAGCCGCCAATGCCTTCGGCTGCCAGTGCCTCGTCGTCGCCATCGACGCCAAACGCAACGATCGCGGCTCCTGGACCGTCTTCACCCACGGTGGTCGCAACGCCACCGAACTCGACGCGGTCGAATGGGCCGCCGAGGTCTGCCGACGCGGCGCAGGCGAAATTTTGCTCACCAGCATGGACTCCGACGGCACCAAAGCCGGTTACGACATCGCTTTGACCCGTGCTGTGAGTGAAGCCGTCTCCATCCCCGTCATCGCCAGCGGCGGTGCTGGCAATCTCGACCACATGGTCGATGTCCTCCGCGATGGCAAAGCCGACGCCGTCCTCGCCGCCAGCATCTTCCACTTCGGTGAGTTCACCGTCGGCGATGTGAAGAAGTATCTGGGTCAGCGCGGTGTGCCGGTGCGACTCTGAAAAGTACGATGGGCACTCCTGCCCATCGATTCGTGTCACCCACGATTCTCTGCTTGGAATCCCACATGCCATCCGTGTAGGCTCCGCGCATGTCTCCTTCCAATCTCTCCCGCCGTCAGTTCGGAACTCTCGCCAGCGTCAGCGCCATCGCCGCGATGCTGCAAACGCACCTCGAAGCCGCTGATAAGGCCGCTGGCGGTAAAGTGCGCCACTCGGTTTGCAAGTGGTGCTACAAGGACATTCCGCTGGAGGATTTCTGCCTGGCTGCAAAGGAGATCGGCCTCGAATCGGTCGAGCTGCTCGATCCGAAAGATTTCGCCACGGTGAAGAAACACGGCCTGCACTGCGCCATGGTGAGCTTTCCCACCATCGAAGGCCCTGGCGGCGTGAAGATCGGGCCGATCCCGAAGGGGTGGAACCGCGTCGAGCATCACGATCTGCTCGTGCAGGCCTACGAGCCATTGTTGAAGGAATCTGCCGAAGCCGGGTTCAAGCAGGTCATCTGCTTCAGCGGCAATCGCGACGGCATGAGCGACGAGCAGGGCCTCGAAAACTGCGCCAAAGGCCTCCAGCGCCTGCTGCCGCTCTGCGAAAAGCTCGGTGTCACGCTCGTGATGGAGCTGCTCAACAGCAAGGTGAACCACCCCGACTACATGTGCGATCACAGCGCCTGGGGCGTCGCGCTGTGCAAAAAGCTCGGCTCACCGCACTTCAAGCTGCTTTACGACATCTACCACATGCAGATCATGGAGGGCGATGTCATCGCCACCATCCGCCGCGATCATGAATCCTTCGCCCACTACCACACCGGCGGCGTCCCCGGCCGTGCCGAGATCGACGCGACGCAGGAGCTGAACTACCCCGCCATCATCAAAGCGATCCAGGAAACCGGCTACACTGGCTACTTGGGCCAGGAATTCATTCCGAAGCGCCCGGACAAGCTCGCCTCACTCAAGCAGGGCGTGCAGATCTGCACGGTGGGGTGAGCGAACGCCGACTCATGCTTCTTTGAGCGATTTTTGCAAAGCATGGGGGGATCCAAACGCAAGTACGCCACCGCTGATGGACCAGCTCTCTGCATGGGGGCCGATCCAGAATGTAGAGTCCAGCTTTCGATAGCGCTTCTTGATCCATCGCTCGATGGCCGAATGCCAACGCTGAAAGTCACTATTCTGCGTTGGATCAGCACACCAGCCTATCTTTGCAAAGATCCTGCCCGCGACCAAAATGCCTTCGTGGTGGTAGCAGCGATCAAATTCGATGTGCACATCACGAAACGAGTCGAAGAGCCAGCGTTCGTCAGACGTGTGTCGAGAACATGTGGGCGAGGGGGTGATGCTCAGATTAACGAGGTGAGCTTCTCGCTCGCTTCCGAAAGATGGAAGTGTGTCGTAAAGTCGGGGCGTGGAGGCCGAATGAAGTCGGCCAAGGACAAACTTTGTATCCGATCGCTTGAGCAACATCTCAACAAACTCTTGCTCGTCGGCTTCAGTCATGAAGAAATTCGTTTGGCTCATAGGCAAGACTTATCTGGCGTTGCTCTGATCAGCAAGACTCTCCACTTCCGCCGCCGCTTTCTCCCACTCGGTCGCCAGCTTTACGATCTTTGGCTCCACGGCTTCCAATTCGGCTCCGAGCGCATATTTCACCGCAGCGGCTCCGTGCCCTCGCTGAGGATCGAGAGATAGGCGTCGTAGGCATACAGGCGGCCGTATTTGCCGCCGGTGATCTCGCGGACGATGCCGAGGGTCTGAAGTCGTTGTAGCGCCTTGGTGGCGGTCGGTAGAGAGACATTCATCTTCGCGGCGGCTTTGCTGGCGGAGAGCAGCGGCACACGTTGAAGTTGCTCGTGTGCCTGAAGGAGCGATCCCGTGGCACCGGAGAGCACCAGGAGCTTTTCGCGGTCCTCGCGGAAGATCGTCCACAGGCGACGTGCGGTGAGCGCGGCGTCATCCGCCGTTTCCTTCACGCCGCGCAGGAAAAAGGACAGCCACACTTCCCAATCACCCGTCTCCCGGATGTGCTGGAGATGAGCGTAGTAGTCGGAGCGGTGTTGTTTGAAGTACAAGCTCAGATACAGCATGGGCTGCCGCAGCATGCCCTCGGCGCTGAGGATCAGCGCGATAAGCAGACGGCCTAGACGGCCGTTGCCATCGAGAAACGGGTGGATGGTCTCGAACTGCACATGCGCCAGCGCCGCTTTGATGAGCGTGCTGGTCTTCACCGGATCGTTGTGGATGAATTTTTCCAGCGATCCCATGCAATCGAGCACCATGTCCGGCGGTGGCGGCACATGGCGGGCGTTGCCGGGCCGGGTGCCGCCGATCCAGTTCTGCGAGCGGCGGAATTCGCCCGGTTGCTTCGTGCTGCCACGTCCGGAGGCCAGGAGATGCGCATGTAGCTCAGTAATAAGCCGCAGGGAAATCGGCAGACCTTCGGCGAGACGCTGCATGCCCAGTTCCAGGGCTGCGACATAGCAGGAAACCTCGGCCACATCGTCCAGCGGCACTCCGGGGGCGAGATCCATCTCGTGGGTGAGCAGATCGTTGAGCGAGGACTGCGTGCCCTCGATCTGTGAGGACAACACCGCCTCCTTTCGCACATAGGAATACAGAAAAACCTGCCGGTCAGGCAGCACGTCGATCTGACCGTCTAGCCGCCCGATGGCGAGCGAGGCATCCTGGAGCTGCTCATGCAGCGACTCATCCAAGACAAGCGAAGGAGCCGGAGGTAGTGGAGAGGGGACAAAGGCACGACATTCCTCCCCCAAAGTGGAGACAGGAACGAAATGGCCGGTGAGTCCTCGGTTCATCAATGAAAGAAACGGTGAAGTTTCTTTAGTTTGGACCGGAAGATCGAAAGTTTCTATTGTTTTGTGAACTGAAATGAAAGAAAAACGGCCAAATCTTTCATTTGGACGCCTCAAATGTCAGAAACTGAAGTTTGCACGTCGTAGCCCGACTTTCCAGAGACGGGTCTGGGAGGCTTGCGAAGGGTTCGAGGATGTTCGGCTCGACTCTGGAGAGTCAAGCTACAGGCACCAGCTTCTCCAACTCCTCTGCTGCCTTTTCCCACTCGCTGGTGAATTTGGGGATCTTGGTCTCCACGGCTTCCAGTTCGGCGCTGAGGGCACGGAACTGGGCGGCGTCAGCGTAGGTGGCTTCTTCCTGGAGGAGATTGACGATCTCGTGCTTGCGCTTGTCGAGCGTGGCGAGTTCCTGCTCGATCTTGAAGATGCGCAGATCGAGTTCCTTCTTGGCCTTGCTGTAGGCGTTGCGGGCATCGGCTTCGGCACGGCGCTGCTGTTTGCTCTTGGGCGGTTCACGCACAGCGGGAGCGGCCCAGGTGGTCGGTTGGGCGTTGTGGAGCGTCGCGGTGAGAGCTTCGCGGGCGGAGCCGGACTTGGTTTTATCGAGGTAGTATTGATAATCCCCGGCGTAAGGCGTGATGACGCCAGCGCTGACGTGCAGGACCTGCTTGGCCATCTGACGGATGAAGTGAACGTCATGGCTGATGAAGACGAGTGTGCCTTCGTATTGCTCCAATGCGCCGATGAGGGCGTCGATGCTGCCCATGTCGAGATGCGTCGTCGGCTCGTCCATGAGCAAGAAGTTCGGCGGATCGAGCAGCAGACGCACGAGCACGAGGCGGCTCTTTTCACCGCCGCTGAGCACGCCGACGGGTTTGAAAACATCATCCCCGTGAAACAAGAACGAGCCTAGCAAGGTGCGGCACATGTTTTCGCCAGGACGGCTCGGCAGATCCATGGCGGATTGCAGCACGGTGTGGCGCATGTTCAGCACATCACCGCGATACTGGGCGAAATAGCCGAGTTTGACGTTGTGACCGAGCTCGCACGCACCTGCCTGCGGTTTGAGCGCTCCGGCGAGAAGTTTGAGCAGCGTGGATTTGCCTGCGCCGTTCGGCCCGACGAGCACGGTGCGCTCGCCGCGCTCCATTTCGAGATTGAGGCCGCTGTAAACGGGCTGCGTGCCATAGGCGAAATCAACGTCCTTCACACGGATGACACGCTGGCCGCTGCGCGGCGGCTGCGGGAAGCGGAATTTGACCGTTTTGGCATCGGCGACCGGTGCCTCGACCTTTTCAATGCGGTCGATCATCTTTGCTTTGTCCTGTGCGCGGGAGGCGAAGTTGGCCTTCGCTTTGAACTTATCCACCCAAGCCTGCATTTTCGCGAGTTCGCGCTGCTGGTTGTCGTAAGCGCCCTGAAGCTGCTCGGCACGCGCGGCTTTCTCCCGCAGGTAGTTGTCGTAGTTGCCGACGTAGCGGGTGATCTTGCTGTGGGCGATCTCGAGAATGCTGTCGGTCAGTGCGTTCAGGAACTCACGGTCATGTGAGATCATGAGAATCGCGCCCGGATAGCCCTGGAGGTAATTCTGGAACCAGATGAGCGATTCGAGGTCGAGATGATTCGTCGGTTCGTCGAGCAGCAGCAGATCTGGCTCCTGCACGAGCAGCCGCGCCAAGTGCGCACGCATGACCCAGCCGCCGCTGAGCGTGCGGGCGTTGCGCTCGAAGTCAGATTCACGAAACGCGAGGCCACTGAGGATGCGTTTGGCCTTCGGCTCGACTTCCCAGCGGCTGTGCTCGTCCACATGTCCGGTGGCGAGTTCGAGCACGGTCACATCGTCAATCGGCGCACTTTCCTGCGGCAGGAAGCCGAAGCTGATGCCGCGCTCCATGACCACCTGGCCATCATCCGGCGTGGTATCCTGAAGCAGGAGAGAGAACAACGTCGATTTGCCGGCACCGTTCGGGCCGATCAGGCCGATTTTTTCGCCTCGGTTGATGTGAAACGACACCTGGCTGAACAAAGTGCGGCCGGCGTAGGTTTTGCTGACATTGGAAACGGAGAGCATGCGGAATTTGGGGCGTGCATAGTGGCCCTGATTCGCGCCATGTCGAGTTTGCAGGCAGTTTCGTGGCCTGGGGCTTGATCCTTATTTCACACGCCGTTGGCGCAGAGCCGTAACACTCCTCAGCAGCCTGGGGGCTGAGGAGTGCATTGAATTGGATGAGCTCAGGGTCAGCGGCCAGCGCTGGGCTAGGGCCGCTTCACCGGATTTCTTCGCCCGTGGTCGCATTTGCGAGGGTGATCTGCTCGCGATGGTAGGCAGGATCGCTGCGGAAGGTGAGGCGCGCTTGATATTTGCGTTCGAGATCAACGAGGAGCTCGCCATCCTCGGTTTTGAGGCGGGCGAGGACTTCCGGATGGACGACGACAATGATGCTCTTTTGATCCTCTTTGGAGCGGCCCAGCACGGCGATGAGACGACGCTGAAGCTCGACGCTCATGGTGAGCGGTGTTTTGACTTGGCCGTTGCCTTTGCAGTATGGGCAGGGTTCGTAGAGCGTGGTGCCCAGGCTTTCATTGAGGCGCTGGCGGGTCATCTCCATGAGGCCGAACTGGGAGATGGGCAGCACCTGGGTCTTGGCCTTGTCACGCTTCAAATGGTCGAGCATGAGCTTGTACACGGCCTGTTGGTCTCGGCGGTGCTTCATGTCGATGAAATCGACGACGATGAGGCCGCCCATGTTGCGCAGGCGGAGCTGGCGGGCGACTTCGGCGGCGGCTTCGAGGTTGGTTTCGAGCAGGAGTTTGTCCACGTCCTTGTGACCTTTGTTGCGGCCCGTGTTGACGTCGATGGAGACGAGAGCCTCGGTCTGGTCGATGACGATGTAGCCGCCGCAGGGCATCCACACTTGGCGGTAGAAGGCATTGTCGCTCTGCTTCTGAATGCCGTAATGCTCAAAGATGGCGTTCTGGCCTTGGTAGAAGTTGATGCGACGCTTGGCACGACCGGAAATGTGAGCGGCCATGCGTTGCATGCGCTCGACGGTGGGCTGGTCGTCGCAGGCGACCTCGTCGATGTCCTCGGTGAGGAAATCTCGCACGGTGCGTTCGACGAGATCGGGTTCCTGGAAGCAGCAAACGGGGGCGTTTTGACCGTCGCGCTTGGCGACGATCTGGTCCCACTCGTCGAGGAGGATGTTCAAATCGCGGACGATGTGGCGCGCGCGTTTGCCGGAGGCCTCGGTGCGCAAGATGATGCCCATTCCCTCAGGTAGGCTGATTTTTTCGATGATCTTGCGCAGACGTGAGCGCTCTTTCGGGTCTTCGATCTTGCGGGAGATGCCGCAGGTGTCGTTGAGCGGCATGAGAACGAGCAATCGACCGGCGAGGGAGATGTTGGTGGTGACGCGCGGGCCTTTGTTGCCGACGGGGCCTTTGGTGACCTGCACCATGATCTCGGCGCCGACCGGGTAGAGCGTGGGAATGTCCTTGGCTTCGATGCGCTTCTTCTTCTTGCTGCCGCCGCGGTTGATCTCCTCCAAACCAGCGTCGAGTGCGGCGGGGATGGCGTCCCAGAAGTGCAGGAAGGCGTTTTTATCGAAACCGATGTCGATGAACATGGCCTTGAGGCCTTGCTCGATGTTGCGGATGCGGCCTTTGAAGACGCTGCCGATGAGGCTCTGGGTGCCGACGCGTTCGATGTTGTATTCCTCGACGATTCCCTTGTCGAGAAGAGCGACGCGGTTCTCCAGCTTCTCGCAGTTGATGACGAGGCGCACGCCGCTCTTGATGTCGCGTTTGCCGGTGAGTAGTTCTTTGATTCTTTGTACGAAGGTCAATGCCATGATGTGTTGTCTCCCTAAAATAATGAGGTCTTCAGCGATTGAAGAACCTGCGGAAAAGTCCGCCGTTGGAGGCGGGTTCGGATGGTTTGGTTTCTTGGGAGCCTCCCCGGTTGAAGATACCGACCCTGCGCACTGGCACGGCCTGGGGCACATTCTGTCCGGAGCTGCTTCCAGCCGATCCTGCTGAATCGGCTTTGCGGCGGATGTTCGGCGTCGCGCTGGGGCGTGACACCGGCTCATCCACTGCTTCGGCGGCAGGCGCACCCGCGCCTACGTCGCCGTCCTCATCCGTGACGGGAACCAGAGGTACCCCGGCGTCGGCGTATTGGACTTGTGAAACATGATTGAAATGACCGGTGGCGGGTTCCATCGCGACGATGGGAACTTCATAGCCGTTGTCCAAGGCGAGACATTGCTCTAGCACACGTCGCGCGACCGGTGCGGCACAACCGCCGCCGGATTTCCCATTCTGAACTAGAACGCAGACGGCAAACTTGGGATTCTGATAAGGAGCGAAGCTGATGAACCAAGTGTGGTTGTCATCCACCTTCACGCCACGCTCGTTGCGCCGCCAGTTCTGCGCGGTGCCGGTCTTGCCAGCGACCTCGACGCCAGTGATGCGCGCGCTTTTGCCCGTGCCACCGGGATCATTGACGACCTTCCACATCCCTTTGCGGATCAGTTCGATCTCCTCAGCGGTGACGTTGGCGGACAAATCACCGCGCAGGCTCGGCGGGTTGTCGATCACGACTTTGCCATCATCCATGACGCACTTGAGCAGATGTGGGTTCCATGCCTTGCCGCCATTGGCGACGGTGGCGGTGACGGAGGCCATTTGCAGCGGCGAGGCGAGCACCATGCCCTGGCCGATGGAGGTGTTTGCGGTGTAACCATCACTCCAACGTTCGGTGGGGCGGTTGGCACGCAGCCAGTCGGGATTGGGCAGGATGCCGGCCTTTTCATCTTCTAACTCGATGCCGGTGCGCTCGCCCACGCCAAGAATTTTGCCGACCTTGGTGATGTTGGCGATGCCTGCGGCGTTGCCGTAGCGGTAGAAGAAGCAGTTGCAGGACTTCATGATGGCGTCGCTGAGGCCGATGGCGCCGTGGGAACCACCGTTTTGACGCTGAATCCAGCATTGCATGGAGGTGTTTCCATACGTCACGCTGCCGCTGCAGTTGAAGCGGTTCTTTTGAATGCCAGCCAGGCAGCCGGCGAAAGAGATGGGAATCTTGTAAGTCGAGCCCGGCGCGAAGCCCTGCACCGCGCGGTTGAGCAGCGGCACGGTTTTGCTTTCGTTGAGCGCCACCCAGTCGGACTCCTGGATGCTGGGGATGAACTGATTTTGATCGTAGGAAGGCACAGAGGCCATCGCCAGCACCTCTCCAGTGGCCGGGTCGATGACTACCACGGAACCGCGACCGACACCGCCATCACGCAAGGCTTTGTCAGCGATGATCTGCATGCGCGCATCCAGCGTGAGGTAAACATCGTTGCCCTTGCGTGGCTCCTCGTATTCCGCAGACACCTCACCGACCGGCCTGCCGCGCTGGTCACGCTGCATGACACGCGCGCCGGGCTTGCCGCGCAGGTGGTTGTCGAAGCTTTTTTCCACGCCAGCACCGCCGAAGTCATCCGGCACATAATAATCCCAGCCTTTGCGCTCCTCGGTGGAGGCGCGCTGGTCATCTGGCAGCCGCACATAGCCGATGATGTGGCAGGCCAGCGCCTTGAGCGGGTAAACACGCGAGGCGCGCTCGGCCACCGTGACACCTGGCAGGCCGAGATTGTGCTCCGCGATGCGGCTGAATTCCGTGAAGGTCAGGTCATCGCGGTAAACCCACGGCACCGCGCCGCCAAAGCTACGATAATGCACTCGCAGGGAGTCGGTGGCGTAGCCTTTGTCCACACCCATCTCGCGCATGCGCGCAGCGATGGTCTCCTCAAAGATCGCGTAGATGTCGAGTTCCTGCTTCTTCCGGCGGATGCCCCGCTCGACGACCTCAAACGTGACCTCGGGCAGCGCCTTTTTAGTTTTCTTAGCCTCCCGTTTGTACTCAGTGACGACCTCGGCCAGATTCACACGTACTTCGAAGCTGGCTTTATTCGAGGCCAGGACCACACCGTTGCGGTCCTTGATCTCACCACGCGGGCCGGGAATGCGTGCGCGTTCCTTTTTCGCTCCCGGGATCATCTTCACAAACTCCTCTCGGCGGTCGATCTGAAGTGACCACAGCCGGAACACGAGAAGCCCAAACCCGGCCAGAATGACGAGGGTCAGAAGATAGAGCCGGAAATGATATTTAACGACCATCGAATCGGTACCTCAGGCCATCGTATTTGATCTCGTAGCTCGACACACGGGCCAGCGAGTAAAGCAGCAGGAAAATCAGCGGGGAGGCCAGCATCGCCAGCAGCGTGTCAGTGATCATCTTTGACCACAGGCCAGATGGAAAGTGCAGCGCCCCCCGCAGGAAGGTGATGATAAAAAACTGCGTCAGCAGCCAAAGAAACGTCGCCACACCCACCATCAGAACCGGGAGTTCCAAGCGGCCGCGCTTGAACAATGGGCGGATGCCCTGCATCAGCGAGCCCAGCATGCCAAAGAGCACAATCGATAGACCGAAGGGCAGCGAATGGCGGCCCGCGCCCAGCTCAGAGTCCTCCCCCGTGCCGAACCAATCCTCGACTCCCGCCATGCTTTCCGTCACACCTTGAAGATGCCGCGCATCCCACAAAAATCCGGTGATAAACGCGAGCACCAACATCATCGAAAAAGGCGCGGCCACCGACGCGCAGAAGAAAAACACGGCCGGCAGGAACAGCGTGGCGTACTGAGCGATCTCCAGCCCAGGAATGAACTCCTGCACCATGAAGGTGAGCAGCAGTAGGATGATGGAGATCGGGTGAAACAGCATGAGGGTCAGGGCTTGGTGGTGGCCGGTGGTTCCGGCGCGGGCACGACGGCCTGCATCTCGATCACAAAGACGTGATCCAAGGAAGAGAAGTCAACGGCTGGCTCGACGATGGCCTCTCCAGAAATTTCCCGGTTTTCAAATCGCTTCACGCGCCCCAGCAGTAGATCGGGAGGAAAAATGCCCCCCTCGCCAGAAGAGTAAATGGATGCGCCGGCATTGATGTTCGCATTGCGGCTCAGAAAGCGCAGATGCAGTTCAGGGCGCACCTCCAGTGCGGCACGCTCACCCGCCAGGATGCCCTGCTCAAGTGTTCCTTCCACCTTGGCGGAGACGCGGCACATCTCGTCGGTCAGCAGGATCACCTCGGTCATGCGCGGTGCCAGAATGGACGTTTTTCCCACCAGGCCCACGGAGGTGATCACCGGACTGTCCGTGCCAATACCGTCCAGCGAACCCTTATCGATGATGAGGCTGTTCCAAAACGCGCTTGATCTGCGGCGGATCACCTTCGCAGCGGTCATTTTGAACGGAGCCGCCTGCTGGAACCCGACGATCTGCCGCAACTTGGCGTTCTCTTCAATGATCTGATTGTACTTCTGCTGCACGATGCGCCCGCGCTCCACCTGCACGCGTAGCTCGTCCCTTTCACGCATCACCTCGGCGGCGTTGACCTGCGGCTCGGTCAGGGACTCCGCAGCATTTTGCATCGCCGCGCTGGAGTGAATGAACGGAGACAGCAGGCTAAGCACCCGAGACTGAATCTGCCGCGTGATCGCAGTATCGAAGGTGAACACGCCGACAAGTCCTGCCACAAAGACAAGCAGCGCGAGGATGTTGAACTTTTTCATGCTGATCCTTTCCTCCGGGCCGTCACACGCTTTGCCATCACATCTTCATCAGCGCGTTGTTGTCCCGGAGCGGGTAATCAAACTTCAGTGGTGCTCACCTTGCGAAGGAACTCGAGCTCGTTGAGCACGCGTCCGGCTCCTTCACCGACGGCGCTGAGCGGATCTTCCGCCACGTGTACTGGCAGCGCAGTTTCTTCCTGCAGCAGCTTGTCCAGCCCTCGCAGCAATGCACCGCCACCGGCCAGCATGATCCCTCGGTCCACCAAGTCGGCAGAAAGCTCAGGCGGGCAGCGTTCCAAAGTGGTGCGCACTGCGTCGATGATCGCATTCAGTGGCTCCAGCATCGCCTCGCGCACTTCCTGACTCGTGATCGTGATCGTCTTTGGCAGGCCTGCCACCATGTCGCGGCCCTTGACCTCCATCGTCGTCTCCTTGCCCAGCGGGAAAGCCGAACCAATGCGCAGCTTGATTTCTTCTGCGGTGCGCTCGCCAATCATGAGATTGTAGGCACGCTTCATGTAATTGATGATCGCTTCGTCGAGTTCATCGCCTGCTACCCGCACGCTGCGGCTGTAAACAATGCCCGAGAGCGAGATGATCGCCACCTCAGTCGTGCCACCACCAATATCCACGATCATGTTGCCTGCAGCTTCCTGCACTGGCAGGCCTACCCCGATCGCAGCAGCCATCGGTTCCTCAATCAGATAAACCTCACGCGCTCCCGCTTGCTCGGCGCTTTCCTTCACCGCGCGTTTTTCTACTTCGGTGATGCCAGATGGCACTGCGATCACCACACGCGGGCCGCGCATCTGGCGGCGTCCGCCCTGCACCTTGCGTATGAAGTGGCGCAGCATCGCTTCGGTGACGCGGAAGTCAGCGATCACGCCATCTTTGAGTGGACGAATGGCGGTGATTCCGCCCGGAGTTCGTCCGAGCATGCGTTTGGCATCATCCCCCACAGCCACCACTTCGTTGGTGCCGGTTTTAACCGCTACCACCGAGGGTTCTCTGAGGACGATGCCGTGATCTTTGACATAAACGAGGGTGTTTGCCGTTCCGAGATCGATACCGATGTCTTGGGCGACGAATCCAAAAAGTTTGCCGAACATTGAGTGTGAGAAGGGGAAATGTTAAAAAATCGAACCAGGGGAAAAGCCAAATGCAACGCGGAGAATCCTAGCTTTTTTGAGAATCACGAAAAGCAACGCGCCGCAGCAAATTCTAACCCATATAAAACTAAAACCACCTTAAAAAGCGTCAAGAGAACTTTCTAAGACCTTAAATTTGAAGTTTTCGGACGCTTTTGGGCTGGGAGCGGGCTTTTTTACTCCAAACCGCGAATCAGCGTCCCTTGATCGACTCGATAAATGGCCCCGCTCAGCATGTCCGCGTCCGCCCAGTCGAGATGCGTTGTGGTGATGATTTTCTGCGTTCCTGGCGGCAGGCTGGCCAGCAAGGCGCGCCGTCGATGCGTGTCCAGTTCGCCAAAAACATCGTCTATCAGCAGCAGTGGAGCCTCACCTCTGGCTTTTTCCAGCACATGGGACTGGGCCAGTTTCATGGAAAGTGCCAGCGAACGCTGCTGGCCTTCTGATGCGAAGGTCGTCGCGTCCAATTCATTTAAACGCATGGCGATGTCATCACGATGTGGGCCAAAAGCGGTCGAGCGCAGCCGTGCTTCTTCATCACGCATCATAAGGAGCGCCTCAAACAAGCCCGTTGCCGCATCACTCGTGCGTTGAAAATCAATCCGCGCCTTTTCAGCTCCATCACTCAACTTAGCATGTGCTGCGGTCACCTCGGGTTGCAGCGCCGCGCAGAGTTCGGCGCGTCGTTGCCACAAAACGGCCGCAAAACCGTCCATCACCCGCCCAAATGCGTCTGCCTGCTTCCAGGAGATCACCGCATCACGCTTTAACACATAATTGCGCCCGCGCAGTGCGCGTTCATAGCCACGCAGCGCATGCAGGTAATCGGGAAACATCTGGCTCGCGGCAAAATCCAAAAAACGCCGACGCTGCTCCGCGCCGCCTCGCAGCAGGTTCATGTCCCGATGATCCATCCATACCACCACGCCAGAGGCAGCCAGATAATCCGCCGTCTTGCCACAGGTCGTGCCATCCAGCGCGAGACGACGCGTGGTGCGTGATTGCGCGTGGCGCAGCCGCTTGCCATGCCATGCGGCTTCCACCAAGCATGTCGCAGCTCCAAAGCGCACCAACTCAGCGCGGTTCGTCGTCCGCGGCGATTGCAGCCGCATCAGCACACACGCTGCTTCGATCAGCGAGGTCTTCCCCTGCGCATTCCGCCCCACCAGCAGGGTCACATCCGGATGCAGTTCCACCTTCGCCTCGGCGAAGCAGCGGAAATCACGCACAAACAGATCGGACAGCATGGAGCCATGAGCTAAGGGCAGAGAGCGGAGAGCCGCAACTCTGCGCAGGGATTTTCTGGGCTCTTCGCTTGATTTGGAGGCCTGCGCACGGATGAATCGCGCCCCATGTCCACTTTCCGCACCGTCAAAGGCTTCCGCGACTTCTTCCCTGAAGAATGTGCGCTGCGCAATTACATCGCCGACACCTGGCGCGTCGTCGCACGTCGCTATGGCTTCGTCGAGTATGAAGCGCCTGTCGTCGAGAGCACCGACCTGTTTCGCAAAAAAAGCGGCAACGAGATCACCGCGCAGCTTTTCTGCTTCCGCGACAAGGCCGACCGCGAGATCACGCTGCGCCCCGAGGTGACGCCGTCGCTCGCCCGCATGGCCACCGCACGCCAACGCGACTTCAAGAAGCCCATCAAGTGGTTCCAAATCGGCCCCTGCTTCCGCTACGAGGAGCCGCAGGAGGGCCGCGGCCGGGAGTTCATCCAGTTCAATGCCGACATCCTCGGCGACAGCGGTCCCGCCACCGCCGCAGAGCTCATCTCGCTGGCCATCGACACGATGCGCGAGTTTGGCGTGAGCGCCGACGACTTCATCATCCGCCTCAGCAACCGCGAGATCTGGAACGGCTTCCTCGCCGAGAAAAACATCGCCCCCGACCACGCCACCACCTTCCTCGGCATCATCGACAAGATCGAGCGTGCAAAGCCCGACGAGACCGAGAAGAAACTCGGCGAGATCGGCCTCACCACCGCCGAGGTGCGTGCCTTCATGGCCTCCACGGATGAGAACCACCCCGCCTTCGCGGAATTGAAGACCAACCTCACTGCCCGTGGCCTTTGGCAGCACGTCCGCATCGACGCCACCATCGTGCGTGGCCTCGCCTACTACACCGGCGTCGTGTTTGAGGTCTTCGATCTGAAGCACGGCCTTCGTGCCCTCGCCGGCGGCGGCACCTACGACAAATTGTGTGCCCTCATCAGCGATGGAAACGTCGATATGCCCGCCGCAGGCTTCGCCATGGGCGATGTCGTGCTCGGCATCCTGCTCAAGCGCACGCCCGGTGCGCAAATGAAGCTCACCAGTGCCCTCCTCGCCGCCAGCAGCATCGACGCCTTCGTCGTTATCGCCGATGAAGCCCAGCGCCCGCACGCCCTCGCCGCCATCCAGCAGCTCCGCGCCGCTGGCATCCGCATTGACTACCCATTCGGCTCGCAAAAAGTCGGCAAGCAATTCCAAGTCGCCGAAGACCGCAAAGCCCGCTTCGCCCTCGTCTTCGGGGCCGAGTATCCCGAGGTCATCGTGAAAAATCTCGTCGCCCGCTCGCAAACTGCCGTGCCTGCCGCGAGCCTCGTCGAAGAGGTGCTCAAAATGCTCGCCGAGCCTGCGATTGGGCCGCTGATCGCCTGACGCCAGCTTTTGGTAAGGCCGCCGCTTGATGTCGTGGAGCGGGAATAGGTCATGCCATTTGTGTGCGGCACGTTCCTGGCCATGTGCGGCTTGTGCAGGCCCACGGCGAGGAAGCAGGGCTTCTCTGGTGCCTTGCCGAAAGCCTCAGTGCCGTAGTCGGTGATCGTCCTTTCAGGCAGGTCGCTGTCCTCGCAATTCATGGCGCGAAATGCTGCGGAAGGTTTTCTGTGGCGAGGTGGCTGTATTGTGAGCATCATCCGCGCCCGATTGTCTCCATGCGGATGCGTTTTCTTGTCTTTCTCAGCCTTCTTGCCAGTAGCACCTTGCTGCACGGCCAGATCGCGATTGCGGGGAAACGCTTCGAGCGTTCGCTGATGGAGGCGGGCACGAAGGGCGAGTGGGTGCTGTATGAAAAAGACGCGCCGCAAAATGAGGGCACGCGGCGCTGGTTGACCCAACGTGTGTTGGTGGAGTTGCAGCCTGGCAAAGCCGCCGCAGCGCTAGGCGGGGTCGCGGGCGTGGTGAAAACTTCCGCGCGTGGCAAATACGCGGTGGTCGAGTTTGCCGGCAATCCCGACGCCGCCCTCGCTGGAGCTGCAAAACTCAAAACACTGCCCGGCGTGCGTTCGGCGGAGCCGATGCTGGCGCGGCGGCTCTTTCGCCGCTTCGTGCCGGATGATCCGCTCTTCGCCCACAACGCTGCGAATGCCGGCTACCAGTGGCATTTGCGCAACACTGGCCAGAATGGCGGCACGGCAGGCATTGACGTGAACGTGGTCACGACTTGGGATAGCTACAAAGGCAGTGGCATACGCATCGGCATCGTGGATGACGGCCTAGAGGTCGCGCATCCCGATCTGGCGGCCAATGTCGATCTCCTCAACGACTACGACTTCAACGACCTCGACGATGATCCCTCCCCTGGCGCGGAGGATTTTCATGGCACAGCCTGTGCGGGTGTGGCGGCGGCGAGAGGCAACAACGGCATCGGCGTGAGCGGTGTCGCGCCAGAGGCGAGCGTGGTCGGCCACAAGCTCATCGCTGCGCCGACCACGGACGCGGACGAGGCGGATGCGTTCGCGTTCAAGCAGGACATCATTCACATCAAGAGCAACAGTTGGGGGCCGTACGACAACGCCTACGGCACGGGCGGTCCCGGTCCGCTGAGTCTCGCGGCGATGGCGGACGCGGTGACGAACGGGCGCGGCGGTAAAGGCACGATCTTCCTGTGGGCGGCTGGGAACGGCAACTACAGCGGTGATGACTCGAACTACGATGGCTGGGCGAACTCGCCCCACGCCATCGCTATTTCTGCCATCAATGACAAAGGCCGGGCCTCGTGGTACAGTGAGCCAGGCACGAACATCCTCGTGTGCGCACCTTCCAACGGCGGCAAGCAGGGCATCACCACCACGGACCGTATCGGCACCACGGGTTACAATGAGGAAGGTGGCACGGTCGAGTATCCCGACTTCACGGATACGGACTACACGAACACCTTTGGCGGCACCTCCTCCGCCACGCCCGCCGCCGCAGGTGTGGTGGCGCTCATGCTTCAAGCGAACCCGAACCTGACTTACCGCGATGTGCAGGAGATCCTGGTGCGCACCGCCACGCAGAACGACGAGTTCAATGGTGGCTGGGTGACAAATGGCGGTGGCTTTCACTTCAATGAGCGCTACGGCGCAGGCCTGGTGAACGCACAGGCCGCCACGAGCATGGCGAAGACGTGGACCAGCGTCGCGCCGCTGCAAACTCGTGTGCTGACGCAGACCAACCTCGCGCAGGCGATCCCAGACGCGAATGAGAGCGGCACTTCCCGCATCTTCACCGTCCCTGCCGTGGACAATCTGCGGCTGGAGCACGTCACCGTGAAAGTGAAGGCCACGCATCCGTATGCGGGCAATCTGGAATGGCGTCTCACCTCTCCCAGCGGGGTGCAGGTCCGGCTGGCGCGCGCACGCTTCAGCGACACCGCTGCGAATCTCGACTGGACCTTCATGACGACGCACTTCTGGGGAGAGCGTTCGGAAGGCGACTGGAAACTCGAAGTTTTTGACCGCATGATCGACCACGCCGGCACGCTGAATGACGTGACGCTCACCTTTCACGGCACGCCCACCAGTCCGGCGCTACCGCCACCAGCCATCACATCCAACTGGATCATCGTGGGTCGCGAAGGCTGGGAACTGAAGCACCAGATCGCCGCGGCAAACTTCCCGACGAGCTTTGGCGCGGGCACCTATTTCCCCGGCAGCCTCCCTGCTGGGCTGTCGCTCAACCCTACGACCGGCCTCATCAACGGCACGCCCACCGAAACGGGTCTGTTCCAAGGTTATCAAAGTGCCACCAACGCCGCTGGCACCACCGATGAGTTTGCTTATTACCTGATCCTCGCCGCCGATCCGCTGCTCTCGACCGCCGTGGAGCAGCCTTCCACCACGAAGATCATTCCCTTCGGTTTCGGCGATCCTTTCAGCCAGACCGCTACTACTCACGACGGCGTGGACGCTATCGAGACTGCGGTGGTGGCGCATGAGGAGTACTCCGGCATCGAGTTCACTGTGAACGGCCCTGCGAAGCTCGAATTCCAGTGGAAGGTTTCTTCGGAGAAGAACTACGACTACCTCGTGCTCACCGTGGATGGTTATGTCAAAGACTACATCACTGGCGAGACCGACTGGACCACCTCCACCACCTATCTCGGCGACGGTCCGCACAACGTGGACATCTACTACTCCAAGGACCAGGAGATGGCCAAAGGCCAGGACAAGGGCTGGATCGACGAGATCGTCATCACACCGACCACCACCGTTCCGGACATCACCACGCAGACGATCCAGGCCTACCAAGGCGTGCACTTCCGGCATCAGCTCGAAGCCACCAACGCACCATCCAGCTACAGCGCGGACAACCTGCCCGCCGGACTCACGCTGCACGCCACCGGTCTCATTTACGGCAGCGTCGCCGCCGCAGGCAGCTACCCCGTGACCATTCACGCCACCAACAGCTTCGGCACCGGCACTGAAACGATCACTCTCAACATCGGCAGCGTCACGCAGGGTCTTGCCGACGCGCTCGACGCGCCCTTGCAAACCATCACCACCTCCGGTGATCTCGCCTGGACGCCGCAGCAGTTGTACTCCAGCGATGGCGAGGATTCCGCCCGCAGCGGTCCCATTGACAACCTCCAACAAAGCATCATGACCACCGAGGTCACCGGCCCGTGCAAGGTGACTTTCTACTGGGGCATTTCATCCGAGAAGGACTACGACTTCCTGCGCTTCTACATCGACGATGTGGAGAAGGATGCGATCAGCGGCGAAGTCGGCTGGACGCGCAAAGGATTCCTCGTCCCCGCCGGCACGCACACGCTGAAGTGGTCCTACATCAAGGATGACTTCACCGCCTCGGGCCTCGATTCCGGTTTGGTGGACCGCTTCGCCATTCACCATGACAACGACGGTGACGGCATCCACTCCGACCTCGAAACCTGGTTCGGCACCAGCGACACTGATCCCCACAGCCTGCCGCAGACCATCCTCAACCGCGCAGCCGCCACCTCTACGCTTCAGTTTCCCTCCGTCAGCGGCAACGACTACCGCATCGAATACAGCGAAAATTTGATCGACTGGACCCCCGTCATCATCACCGCCACCAGCTCAGCCTCCACCTGGACCGATCTCAATGCCGTGAACAAAACGCGGCGATTCTATCGTGTGGTCATTCCGTGAATGCGACGGTCACAAACGATGCGATCTTCGATCCAGCGCATCAAAACGTCCTTGTCCGGCGCTTCTGAAATCCGATCCGTGCATTTCTTCGCCGCCTCGCGGAATGATTTGTCTTCGAACAGTCGCTTGAGCTCATGCGCCACTCGTTTGGGCGTGAATTGTCTCACCGTGAGGCCAGTTCCAGCGCCGAGGCGTTCCAGACGATCCGCGTTGTCCGGCTGATCATGCGCCATGTGCATGATGAGTTGTGGCACACCAGCGGCGAATGCTTGGGACATGGTTCCAATGCCGCCGTGATGCACAAACACACTCGCATGCTTCAACAGCGTGCTGAACGGCGCGTAATCGACTGTCAGAATGTTTGCAGGCAGGTTCGGCGGCACTTGTTTCGGTTCGCGTGTGACGAAAACAGCGCGGCAGCCGAGACGTTTCACGGCATCGCTTGCGACGGCGAAGAAGCGCGAAGCTTGAACATTCGCACTGCCGGGTGTGAACACGACGGGAAGCTCACCGGCGGACAAAAACGCCTGCAACTCCGGTGTGAGCGCCTGTTCAGTCGCGAGATCTTCGAGTGGGAAGGTCCATTGCAGCAGATGTGTCGGCCAGTCGGGCTGCGGTTTGGCAAACCAGTCGGGAAACAAAGCCAGCACGCCATCCGGCGAGTCCCACCACTCGCGCCAGAGGCTTCGCGGTGGTTTGACGCCGTGGGCCACGCACATGCGCCGCAGTTTGGGCAGCGCAAAGAGATCGATCGGATTCGGCAGCGAGAATAGTGCCCGCTTGAACCACGCCGGCATCGCACGCAGCAAACGCATGGCCGGATGCAGCAACGGGGTCTCATGCACGCTCAGAAACACGGCGGGTTGCAAGTGCACGGTGATGAGCGGCGTGCCGTGTTTCTCGCGTGCGAGCCTGCCGGCGAAGGCGGTGACGGGGGCGAGCATGAGATCGACCTTTCCGCAGCTCTCAATAGCCGCGAGATACGGCTCCACGGACTTCGCGGCGAAGTCGAAGACGACCTTCGTGCCGTGACCAAGCTTCCAGATGCGCGGATCACGAATCATGGCCTCAAACTCATCTTTTTCGCCGAGTGGCATGAAGTTCAGGCCTGCCTTGCGCGCATGCTCCTCAAACAAACACGCGGTGATCATCGTTACGCGGTGCCCGCGTGCCATGAGATGTCGCCCTAGCCAGATGAAGGGAAAGACATCGCCGGCGCTGCCGAAGGGGAGGAGTAGAATATCAGCCATGATTGCCGTTCAGCCTGCCATGCGTCCAGCGCTTGATCAACGCGGGCAATGCAGTTGGGCGCGACATTGTCACATAGACGCCGCCGATGACCGCGCAGGCCCCGCAGAATGAGAAGATGTCTCTCGGCGTCCAGCCGAGGCGGATGTTCAGCTCCTTTTGCAACAACGCCGCCGCGCTGATGCCCATCCACGATAACCACGAAGCCGCGCCCTGCACCGAGCCTTTGCGATCCGCTGGCGGGCGATGCTGGAGCACAGCGGCCAAGGGCACGATGAACATGCCGCCGCCGATACCGAGCAGCGTGAGGCAGACGGTGAAAGCGGACTTGGAAATGTCAGCCATGCCCAGTGCAAAGCCCATCGCCGCCATGAGGAAGGCTCCGAGCGGGATGAGGCCATACTCGACGTGATCACCGCTGAGTTTGCCAGCCAGCAGGCTGCCTGCGGCCATGCCGAGAGCGAGAGCGACTTGCAAAGCGCTGTTCTCCATCGGTTTGATGTGCATGACCTGCTCCGCG
The DNA here is from genome assembly GCA_026397635.1 of Verrucomicrobiota bacterium. Classification (GTDB taxonomy): domain Bacteria; phylum Verrucomicrobiota; class Verrucomicrobiia; order Verrucomicrobiales; family Verrucomicrobiaceae; genus Prosthecobacter. The sequence goes on from JAPLUL010000017.1 coordinate 35,086, forward strand.
TAGAGCACGAGGTTCATCTGAATCAGTGCCGCGATGAAAAAGAAGCCCGTGTTGCCGAGGTTCGCCCGCCACAGGTCGCGATCTGTGCGCATCCACTTAAACTCACGCCACAGATCGCCGAGGAAGTTGAGTCGCAACGGTTTGTTAGGACTCGCGGCAGGAACGCGCGTGATGCCCAAACTCATGAGCCAGCCGATCATCGCCAGAGCGAGCAGGATGCCGCCTGACCACGCCGGTTTGCCTGCAAAACTCTCCGCCAGCCACGCGGCAGCCAGCGTGCCGAAGATCGCGGCGAGGAACGTTAGCATTTCGATCACGCCATTCGCCCACGAGAGTTTTTTGGGCGGAACGAGCTCTGGCAGCGAGCCATACTTCGACGCGGCGAAGAACGCGCTGTGAACGCCCATGAGGCAGATGCTGGCAAGTTGTAGGCCCATCTTGCCCGAAGCCAAGGCATAGGTGGCAAAGACCATGATGCCGATCTCCATCGTCTTCACGCCGATCATCACATGCCGTTTGCTGAAACGATCTGCCATCCAGCCGCCGAACATCGAGAGCAGCAGGAAGGGAATAGCGAAATACATGCCGGAATCGGATACCAGGCTGTCGAGCTGCTCCTTCGGCATCTTTTGCGCGATGACGAGGTAGATGACCAGCCACTTGAGCACGTTGTCAGAGAACGCTCCTTGGAATTGTGTGCCCATCAGGCACCAGAAGCCGCGTTTCCAGTTCGTCTCGTTGATGGCGGGAGTGGATGAGTTCATGCGCGTTTGGCGGCCGCTTGGGCAGGTGTGGGACAGATTTTCTTCAGCAGGAAGTGCGTCGGCAGATACACAAGGATGATCAGCAGCGCCATCCATGTCACGAGATAAAGCTCTGCACTCATCCAGGTCTGCGGGAGCGCGTCGTCCATGCCGAAGACGTCGTTCACGTTGCGCGGCAGATTCGGATCCGCCAGCCCTTCACCGGCCTTGGGCAGCAAAAAGAAGGCCACGCGGCGTGGTTTTGCGGGCGATGAGGATTTGCGTCCAATGCCAGGCACCGAGTGCTAGCACGACGATGCTGAGGCGAATGCAGAGGGTGACAGGATCAGCGGGCACGCCGCGTGGCCGCTCAGACGAGACTTTAATCGCTGCACCGATCATCACGACGGCCCGCATGGGTGCGTGAGGTCTTCTTCAAAGCGTTCCACTGTTTCCAGCAGGCGTTCTGGCGACTCCGAGGTGTCGAGGTAGCAGCCGGGATAGCAGTGGAAACGATAAGGCTTGTCGAGGATGAGCAGATGCATGGCAGCAGCGTGCTCATGCCAGCTCACTTCCTCGAATTGATAAAAGCCAGGGTTGTATTGAGATCGTCAATGACGGTGGAACTCACATCACCGCCGGTTGCCCCGTACATTCCAGCACGGAACGCCAAAGCTCTTGCGTGGGATCGACCTTGCGGCGGCCCTGGATGACAAGCTCGAGCGGCAGATGCACAAAGGAGCCGTGCCAGCGCCCCACGAGCATGTTGGTCTTCCCCGCCATGGCAGCATGCACGGCGGACTGGGCAAGGCGGGAGCAATACACGTTGTCCTGAGCGTTCGCAGGCACGCTGCGCACGATGTAGCTGGGGTCGATGTACTTGAGGTTCACTTCGGTTTTGCGGGACTTGAAGAAGGCGTTGATGCGATCCTTCAAGAACGGGCCGATGTCGCCGTAGCGCTTGTTGCCGCTGGCATCGGTGGCGTCATCCGTCTGCATGAGGTGCTGGCCGGCACCCTCCGCCACGACGACTACGGCGCTGCCACGTTTCGCTAGACGATGCCGCAGAGATTCGAGGAAGCCGCCTTCGCCTTCCAATTGGAACGGCACCTCGGGAATGAGCACGAAATCGACGTTGCTGCCCGCCAGCGCGGCATAGCAGGCGATGAAGCCTGAATCGCGCCCCATGAGCTTCACGAGGCCGACGCCGTTCACCGCGCCGGTGGCCTCGACATACGCGCATTTCAAGGCTTGCACCGCCGCCGCGAAAGCGGTCTCGAAGCCGAAGCTTTTGTCCAGGTAGCGGATGTCGTTGTCGATGGTCTTCGGGATGCCGACCACGGCTTTTTTTAGCCCGCGCCTTTCGATTTCCTTCACGATCTCCGCCGCGCCGCGCAGCGTGCCATCACCACCGATGACGAAGAGAATATCCACCTTCATGTCCTCCAGCGTGTCCACCATCTCGCCGATGTCCTGCTGTCCGCGTGAGCTGCCGAGCAGCGTGCCGCCAAAGTGATGCGCTTGCTCGATGGAGGAGGGCTTGAGCAGAAGAGGCGTGTGGCCGTAGCGCTGCACCAGCCCCTCGTAGCCATAGCGAAAGCCATAGACGCGTGAGATGCCATACTGCAGGTGGCACTGGTTCACGAGACCGCGGATGATGTCATTCAATCCAGGGCACAGGCCGCCGCAGGTCACGATGCCTGCCGTCGTGCGCTGCGGATCAAAGTAAATCTTCTCCCGTGCTCCGGCCTCCTCGTAGCTCGGCGTTGAGACATCCCGCCCATCTTCGAGCAGATGGCTGTGGTAGAGGATGCGGTCCGCTACGTCTGTTTTGAAAGGGGCATCCACCCCGCCAATGCGGTGCAAGGGTGATGGGAAAAGACAGGGGCCGAGCGTGGGGATGCTCGTATCAGGCGGGGCGGGAGTCATGGCGGCTGGCGGGGGCGTTATTTAGTAAAGCAGGAGCAATGCCATCCCATGGGCGGAACCGTCAGGCTCGTCATGCCGAGATCGAGCACTTGGAAGTTCGTTTGACGGGTGCGCAGTGTGTCAGCGATAAAGTACGCCCAGTCCGCGCAGCCAGGTCGTGGCGATGCCGAGGAGCATGACCAGGGCGCCGAGTTCTCCAGCGAAAGGCAGGGGCAGGCCGGCGAAGGCGTCCAGAGTGGCGTAAACTGCTCCCAGGCCAGCCACTGCAGCCGCAGCGCCATAGACATACACGCCCAGCCAGTGGTCGTTGGTGAAGGCCGCAGCGTTGATGACGGCGGCGAGGATGCAAACGAGGGCTGAAAAGCCGCCCTCGGCCTCCAAACCCCAGGCGCAACCGAGTGCGAGGCAGGCGATGGAGCTGAAGATCAATCCACCGACCACGACGCCTTCCCAGTATTCACGCGGACGCAGCGCCTGCCGCGCAAAGCGGTCCATCAGCATTAAGGCGGAGCTGAAGCCACGCGCCAGATGCGCCCACAGCACAAAAAGCAGCCACGCGCCGATGACGAGATAGGCCAGAATCGGCGAGACGGTCTTCAGCCAGGTGCTGAGCACCTTGTAGCCGACGAATCCGCCGATCATGATGGCCGTCTGCCTTCCTTCCGTGAACTGGTTCATGAAATGCGCGAAGCGCAGTTGCATACGGTAAGGCCAGGAACGCGCACGGAAGGACTCGATGAGGCCCATGCGCGCATTTTCGTTCATCGGGTTAAGGCGCAGGGCCTCAAGGAAGCGCTCGTTGGCTTTTTTGTGATCCCCCTCCATCACGGCCTGCCAGCCGGCGCTGGTGTGGGCGCTGTCATCGTCGGCGTTGCGCTCGAGTTGGTAACGGATGAGGTCTTTGTTGTCGCCGTCCTTCTTTTGCAGCAGCAGTGCGGCGGAGAGCACCTCGGCTGCCATGGTGTTCTCGGTGTCGAGCGAAAGCGCGGCACGGGCGGATTCTTCAGCTTTGGGATAATCGCGCAGGCGCAGGTGCAGGCGTGCGAGCACGGCGTGGCTGAAGTCGCTGTCAGGATCGAGGCCGACGGCTTCTTCGGCCTGTTTGAGCGCTTCTTTGATCGCGCCGGTCTGGCCGTCCTTGGCGTTCGCATTCAAAGCGAGCGCCAACACACTGCGGGCGAAGGCGTTTTCCGGTTCGAGGGCCACGGCGCGCTTCGCAGCGTCCACAGACTTTGGAGCGGTCTCGTCATCGTCCATCCAACACAGCGCGAGCATGACGAAGCTGGGCGTGTGATGCGCGTCGAGCTCCAGCGCCTGCTTGTAGCACGCGATGGCGTCCTGCGTGCGGTGCTGGCTCTGCAACAACCGGCCACGTGCAAAGGCGGCTTCTGGCGAGGGATGAAAATCGTCGGACATGCGCTGTGGATGGGTTTTCAGCGCTTCATGAGGCCGAGATGCTTCAGCACGTCGTCGTAGAAGCCGCTTTGGTTCGAGTACATTGCGTAATTCTTCGCGCTCTCGAACCAGGCCTTGGTGGTCGGTTTGTGACGTCCGGCGGCCTTGATGAGATCCTTGGTGGTGAGCGGAATCACTTTGCCGCTCTTCATCGCCGCGTTCAAAACCTCCTCGGTGGCGAGGTCGAAGACGGCTTTGAGGTCGGCACCGGAAAAACCTTCGGTTTTCTTCGCCAGCGCACGTGGATCGAGCTCACCGATGGGCTTTTTCTGCGCCATGACTTCAATGATCGCGGCGCGTCCGCCTTCATCCGGCGGTGGAACGAAAAGCGTGCGGTCAAAGCGACCTGGGCGACGAAAGGCGGGGTCGATGTGCCAAGGCGCATTGGTGGCACCGAGGATGAGCACGCCGTCGTTGTTGGACTCAGCGCCGTCCATCTCGGAAAGGAAGGCGTTGATGAGATTGCGGCCTGCGCTTTGACGCAAGTCACGTCGATCGGCAGCGAGGGCATCCACTTCATCGAAGAAGAGAATGCTCGGGGCGTTCTGGCGGGCCAGTTCGAAGACCTCGTGCATGTTTTTCTCCGAGTTGCCGATCCACATGTCGAGGATCTGGTGCAGGCCGAGCGCGATGAAGTTCGCCTTGATCTCGCCGGCGGTGGCCTTGCTGATGAGCGTTTTGCCGACGCCAGGCGGGCCGTAGAGCAGCACGCCACCGCCGATTTTCTTGTCGTAGGCTTTGAACAGCTCCGCGTGCTGCAGCGGGTAGATGATCTTCATGCGGATCTCCTCTTTGAGCGCCTCCATGCCGCCGACACCGGAGAAATTGAGCTTCGGTTTCTCGAAATCGGCCAGACCGAGGTCAAAGGCCGTGCCACCACGCGGATGACCGTCGTCATCGTCTTTGGTTTCGTTCGCGGACTCGATGTAACCGCCGCTGGAGGTGATCGCGGCGCGTTTGCGGCCTGCATCGTCATCCGAGGTTGGTTTGACGCCGTGGAGGTCTTTTTCGATGCCGGGATCAGCCAAAGCGCGATTCAGTTCGATGCCCTGGTCATACAGGGCCTTCGCTTTCGGCAGATCGCCCTCGGTAATGTGGATTCGTGCCAGGAGAATGAAGGCTGCGGCACAGGTGGGCGTGTCAGAGATGATCTGCTCCGTACGCACGGCCGCCTGGGAGGTCTTGCCTTGCAGCAACGCGACTCGGGCGAGGCCCAGTCGTGCCTCGGCATGCGCCGGATTGTTTTTCAGCACGTTTTGGAGGCTCTGCTCCGCGTCTTCGAGCAGTCCTTCCTCAAGACAGCCCTCGGCGAAGAGCATGAGCAGCGGAGCGTTGTCCGGCGAATGTTGCAGAGCGAGGCGGAGCGCGTCGAGATTTTGTGCCATGGGAGAGTGACTCCAGCGTGCGCAGGTGGAAGTGGCAAGGGAATTTCACATCGTCTGGCGATAGGCTTCCACTTTGGCGATGAAGGCCTGCCATTTCGGGCCGAGGCGTCCGCGGTCGAGCAGGAAATGCGGGCAGAGCTTGTGGCCGAGGTCACGACCGTCATCGTGGCGGATCATGCGCCAGTGCATGTGCGGGACGACGTGGTAGGTGGGAATGCCATGCTCGTTGAGCAGCCAGGCGGTGAGGCGGGCAGTTTTGTCGAGGGTGCGGGCGCGGTCGTTACCGCGGTTTTCGCACATTTCGATGCCGATGGAGCTGCGGTTGCCTGGCCCGTCGTAGTCGGCGTGCTCACCGCGCTCGTTGGTGGGCAGGCTTTGGTAGATGGAGTGGTCATCCAGGGTGAAATGCCAGCCAACATAGCCAATGGCGTTGTGGCGGCCCTTCAGAGCACCGATTTTGAGCATCTGGGCATGCGCGTAGGCATTCGCGCCACGGGAACGGTTCTCCGTAGCGTGGACGGTGATGTAGCGTGGCGTCATCGGCCGGTGCCTGATGCGTGAGTAGCAGCCCTTCGGCACCCAATCGACGGTCACCCCCGGAGGCGAACGCTGTGGAACAATGATCGAACAGGAGCTCCAAAGACAGGCTAGCAGCCCACAGCCGACGATTTTCTGGAAATTCATGGTTTGAAACTGGCTAGCAGTTTGCATGACAAGATCAGACCGGACTCCAAATGGGCCGGTGCCTTTTGGGAGTTTTTTCGGTTTCGCATTGGTTTTCAGCAAACTGTGGCGGCAGTGAAAAAATTCTCATTTTTGGTCGTCACCTCGGCCATTTTGACGCCTGAACTTTTTTTTCGGCGTGGAACCCTTGAATTTGCGATGAGAAACGCATTTCAGCACAACGGATGGGAAAAAATTCTCGCCAGAACACTATATCTTGTGCATGATCCGTCTCGGCACCCGCAATATATGGTATTTATAGTGCGTCTTGGTTGCTTTGCTGTTTCCTCAAAATCCCGACAAAAACACCCTCAATCTGCAACAAAATCGCCATGGACAAGACATTCAAGATTGGCAACCGCGAGTTTATTCTCGATCAAGACAAAGCCGAAGCCGCCTTCACCGCAAAGCGGGTCATCAATGGCCGCAAGAGCATGACCTTCAACCTCCTGCCGCTGAAGTACCAGTGGGCCTATGACCTTTATCGCACGATGAAGGCCAACCATTGGGAGCCGGAAGACATCCAGATGCAAAAGGATGTGGAACAATGGCGCTCCAACGAGATCACGCAGAACGAGCGCTGGATCATCATGATGGGCATCGGTTACTTTTCTGCTGCCGAAGGCATCGTGGGGGACAACATTCAGCACGTCGTTCGTGAGTTGGTCACCGCGCCCGAATTGAAGCTGGTGCTGGGTCGCCACGCGCATGAGGAGAACATCCACGCCGATTCGCTGCTGTACATGATTTCCTCCCTGGGCATCAATCCCCATGAGTGCGAGTCCATGTTTGAGCAGATCCCGACGATCGTGAGGAAAAACGAGTTCGTCACCCGCATCTCCAACAACATGCGCCGGGACATCGACCTCACGAAGCTGGAGAACAAGCAGCTCCTGGCCAAGAACATCTTCATGTTCGGCCAGTGCATGGAGGGCACGCAGTTCTACGGCCTCTTTGGCATGATCCTGAGCCTTTACCGCCAGAACAAGTTCCCCGGCATCGGCCAGATGTTCCGCTACACGCTGCGGGATGAGTCGAACCACATCGAGGTCTTCCGCAATCTGTTCATGGACCTCATCGAAGAGAATCCGGACCTGTGGACGCCGGAATTCCGCGAAGAGCTCGTCAGCATCATGCGCGAGGCCATCAAATTGGAGAAGGAATTCATCCGCGACTGCCTGCCGGTGAACGCCGTGGGCCTGAGTGCCGCCGAGTTTGAGCAATACATCGACTTCATCGCTGACCGCCGCCTGGCCGGCTGCGGTCTGCCTGCCCTGAGCCCTGGCGTCACCAATCCGCTGCCTTGGCTGGCGGAGATGATGGACGTGCGCAAGGAGCAGAACTTCTTTGAGGGCAAGGTCACGGACTACCAAAAGGCGTCCGCCCTCGTCCACAGCTCCGACGACGACCTGTAAGCCTCCCGGATCGAAAAATGCTCGCTGGAGTGATCCGGCGAGGATTTTTCATCCTCCCCAATCTCTCTCGCTCCTTCATCAAACTCAACGCTCCTCCCGCCATGATCGCCAACCTGCTCCAAGAAGACAAAGTCCTCAAAAGGGTCACTCAAACCCCCAAAGACCAGAAGCCTCAGTTTGAGTGGAGCGCCCTGGCCGTGGCGGCCATCGGTGAAACCGTGCCCGCCTCCATCAAGGTGAGCATCGGCGGCAAGGAGCGTGATTTCGACTCTGCCGAGATCGCGGACACCGTGGGCAGCGCCTTAACGGACCTGTTCCTGGCCCGTCAGAAGGAAGGGGACATCTACAATGAGACGAATCGCCAGTTCGTGCAGAACATCTCCAAGGCAGTCACCGAGGAGATCCACCAGCGCACCGCCCAGCTTGCCGAAGGGAGCAGCAGGGTGGGCACGCTGAACGCGAAGGACATCTACCACTGCATCGAGCGGGCACTGATCAAGCACAATGCGCATGACGTGGCGCGTACCCTGGCCGAACGTCGCAAGCGCACCGAGCCGCATGACCCCTTCGCCGATGCCATCCCGCAGCCCCTCATCGTGAACACCAAAGTCATCCGCCGCAGCGGCCAACTCGTCCCCTGGAACCACAACAAGATCGAGATCGCCGTCCGCAAGGCCTTCCTCTCACTCGAACTCGACTCCTCGCCGGCCGTCCAAATCGCCGAGACGGTCAGCCGCTACATCGCCGAGGAAAATAAGCAGTTCATCCACATCGAAGACGTGCAGAACCTCGTCGAGGAAGAACTGATGAAGCAGGGCTTCTTCAAAGTCGCCCGCGGCTACATCCAGTACCGTGCCCTGCGCACCAGCATGCGCGACACCGACGAGCAGGAAGCCGCCATCGCCAACGAGATCGAGAGTCAGGACCAGCAGGCGCTCATCGTCGTCAAGACCGCCGACGGCAATTCCTTCCTCTGGGACGGCGCTGACCTCAAGAAACGCATCGACTTCGCCATGCTCGGCCTCGATTTGTGCCTCACCCGTGCCGAGATCGAGATGGAGCTGCGCCGCTCGCTCAATTCCGACATCACGCTGGAGCATCTGAAGCAGACCATCACGCTCAACGCGAAAACGCTGATGCAGAAGGACGCTGACTTCGCCAAGTTCGCCGCCCGCGTCCTCCTCAGCTACATTTATGAGGAAGTCCTCGGCTGGGACATCGTGCGTGATGGCATCGAGGCCCTGCGCGACTTCCACCGCCGCGCCTTCCGCCGCAATCTCGCCCGTGGCGTCGAGATCGACCGCTACAACCCGCGCCTGCTTCAGTTCGACCTCGACAAACTCGCCGACGCGCTCGACCCCGCCGCGGACATGGACTTCGACTTCCTCGGCATCCAGACCCTCTATGACCGCTACTTGATCGTCGATAAGAAGATCAAGCCCGCCAAGCGCCTCGAAACGCCGCAGCTCTTCTGGATGCGCGTCGCCATGGGCCTCAACGTCGGTGAGCGCGACGGCAATCCCGAGGACAAGATCATCGCCATCTACAAGCTCTACAAAGGCCGCCGCTTCTGCTCCAGCACCCCGACGCTCTTCAACAGCGGCACGCTGCACTCCCAGCTCAGCTCCTGCTACTTGTACAAAGTGGACGACAGCATCGAGTCCATCATGATCCGTGGCATCGCGGAGAATGCCTTCCTTTCCAAGTGGGCCGGCGGCCTCGGCGGCTCCTGGACCAGCGTGCGCGGCACCGGCGGCTACATCAAAGGCACCAATGGTGAGTCCCAGGGCGTCATTCCCTTCCTCAAGCTGCACAACGACCAGCTCATCGCCGTCAATCAAGGTGGCAAACGCCGTGGCTCCGGCTGCGCCTACCTCGAAGTCTGGCACAACGACATCGAGGACTTCCTCCAGCTCCGTGTGAACACCGGCGACGAGCGCCGCCGCACCCACGACCT
>JAPLUL010000083.1:0-51773 GCA_026397635.1 Verrucomicrobiota bacterium
TGCGAGTTGAGGCACCGTTTTGCCAAGATTGAAGAGATCGACGATCTGAGCTTTGAAATCACTGCTGTAACGTTTTCGGAGGGTTGTTTTCATGCTGCTTATTCCCTTATCCCCTGGTCCAACATTTTAGCGCACCTCACACATGGTCAGGAATCGGGAACGCATCGTGCTCTCTGGACTTGTCAGACTGGCGAAAGCGCAGCAGAGAACCCGCGCACGCTCGTCATTTCTCCCCCCCCATGCCCTCCCTTCAACCCCGCCGCGCTGGCGTCCTTGTTCCTGTGTTTGCCATCCGCACGCCGGATGATCTCGGCATCGGCGACATCGGTGGTGTGCGGCAGCTCATCGACTGGGCGGCGGACACCGGCCTCGGTTTGGTGCAATTCCTGCCGATCAACGCCACCGGCAGTGACAGCAGCCCCTACAACGCGATCAGCTCCGTGGCGCTGGATTACCTGACGCTGGATCTCACCCCGCAGGTGGTGCCTGAGCTGGATGAGAAGTTTTACGCCACGGTGACGGGGATCCTCCGCGCCGACCTGCTGCGGCAGGGCGCAGTCAATTACCCGAAGGTGCGCCGTCTGAAGAACACGCTGCTGCGCCGGGCTTTCAGCCAGATCGAGACGCAACCTGGGCGGATGGCTGAGTTTGAGCGGTTTTGCGTGAAGGAGGCCGCGTGGCTGGATGATTTCTGCCTCTTCAAGGTGCTGATGGAAGAACACGGCCACGAGGACTGGACCAACTGGCGTGACGACCTGAACACCGCCGCCAAAGCGCGGGCCTGGCGCGATGCGAAGGGCGACGAGATCGACGATCGCGTCCTGTTTCATGCCTATGTGCAATGGCTGTGCTTCAGCCAGTGGGCGGCGCTGCGGGCGTATGCAAACGGGAAGGGGATCAAGCTCATGGGGGACATCCCCTTCGGCATCTCCTGGTGCAGCGCGGATGTGTTTTTCCAGCCGGAGCAGTTCGATCTCGAATGGTGCGGCGGCGCTCCGCCGGAGACGTATTTTAAAGACGATTACTTCGTGCAACGCTGGGGCCAGAACTGGGGCATCCCGCACTATCGCTGGGATGTCATGGAGCGCGGCGGCTTCCAGTGGTGGCGGCAGCGCACGCAGAAGCTCACGGAGGTCTTCGACATCTTCCGCATCGACCACGTCCTGGGCTTTTACCGGATCTACAGCTTCCCCTGGCGCCCGACACGGAACGCGGAGTTCTGTGACCTGAGCGATGACGAGGCCAAGGCGCTGACCGGCGGACGTCTGCCGCATTTCATCGAAAACGACGATGACACAGCCGAGCACAAGGCCGCCAACCTCGCCAACGGGGACAAATACCTGCGCATGATCCTGGCTGCTGCCGCTGGCAAGGCCGAGGTGGTGGCCGAAGACCTCGGCACGGTGCCGGACTATGTGCGTCCGCATCTGCTGAGCCTGGATGTTCCCGGCTTTAAGGTCAGCCATTGGGAGGACAATGGCGCGGGCCGCGTCGTCATGGGAGCAGACTACGACAACTGCGCCTTCACCACCTACGCCACGCACGACCATGAGCCGATGAAGACGCACTGGGAGCACCGCCGCCGCGATTTGCACAGCGCGGAGGCGGCGGATCGTGCGCTCGCCCTCAAAGAACTCCGCGCTCTGGCAGATTTCTCCGGCCTGCGCTTCTCCGACGCCGGCTGGCCGGAATACGACACGCACATCCGCCGCGCTCTGCTGGAGGCCTTGCTCGCCAGCAACGCCCGCTTCGCCGCTTTCATGCTCACCGACCTGTTTGGCCTGGAGGATCGCTTCAACGTGCCCGGCATCGCTGCGGACAGCAATTGGAGCGCTCGTCTGCCCATGACCATGGCTGAACTCCGCCACGCTGCGCCGTGGAAAGAGGAATCCGACTGGCTCAAGAAGGCGATCAAGCGGACCGAGCGGTGAAAAGACCTGTCATTGATGGAAATCCCTCGCGCTGCGCAAGCGTATCATCATCCCCCCCTCATGAAACCCCTTCAACGTCGCCAATTCCTGCGCGATCTCGGCATCTCCGCCGGGGCGCTGCCTTTCTTGACTGGATTGCCTAGCCTCACAGGTGCGCCCGCACCGCAGAAGCGTCAGCGGCTCGTCATCATGTTCTCGCCGAACGGGACGCTGCCGAATGAGTTCTGGCCGGATCAGGAAGGCGCGAATTTCAGCTTCAAGTCGATCTTGAAGCCGTTGGAAGCTTTCAAAGACCGCATGCTGATCCTGCATGGCATCGCCAACCAAGTGAAAGGCGATGGCGACAGCCACATGCGTGGCATGAGCTGCCTGCTCACCTGCGACGAGCTGCTCAAGGGCAACATCATGGGTGGCGGCGGCAATCCGGCGGGCTGGGCCAGCAGCATCTCCATCGACCAAGAAATCAAGAACTTCCTCCAGAGCCGTGCGGAGACGAAAACACGCTTCGGCTCGCTCGAATTCGGCGTGGCCGTGCCGGAACGTGCCGATCCGTGGACGCGCATGAGTTACGCGGCTGGAAATCAGCCCATCGCACCGATTGATGACCCGCATCAGGTGCTGAAGAAGGTCTATGGCAAGATGAAGGACAAAGAGAGCCTGGTGAGCATCCTGGATGACGTGCGCAATGATTTGAAGCGCGTCTCCTCGAAGCTCAGTGCCCGTGACAAGGCGCTGCTGGATCAGCACATGACGCTGGTGCGTGGTCTGGAGCAGGATTTGGCGGAAGCCGACAAGCAGGGCAAGCTCAGCCATCCCGTGCCGCAGGTCGATCCGAGCATCGAACTGGTGAATGACAACACGCCGCAGATCAGTCGCATCCAGATCGACCTGCTGGTCAATTCGCTCGCCAATGACATGGCCCGCGTGGCGACGCTGCAATACATGCGCAGCGTCGGCATGGCGCAGATGCGCTGGCTCGGCGTCGAGGAAGGCCACCACAGCCTCTCGCATGATCCGGACGACAAGAAAGACAGCTACGAGAAGCTGATGAAGATCAACACTTGGTTCGCCGGTGAGTTCGCCTACATGGCGAAGTGTCTCAGCGAAACGCCGGAGCCTTCCGGCGATGGCAGCATGCTCGACAACACGCTGCTCGTGTGGACCAATGAGCTGGGGAAGGGGAATAGCCACACGCTGGACAACATCCCCTACGTCATGGTCGGCGGAGGTTGCGGCTTCAAGATGGGCCGCAGCCTGAAGTTCGACAAAGCCGCGCACAACCGCCTGTGGATGTCCGTCGCGCAGGGGATGGGTCACGATTTGCAGACCTTCGGGAAGAAGGAGCTTTGCGCAGGCGGGGCGTTGAAGCTAGGTGCCTAATTCATGTCCAAACCCCTCATCGCCGTCACCATGGGCGACCCCGCCGGGGTCGGGCCCGAAATCTGTCTGCAACTCCTCGCCAACGAGGAAGTCTGCGCCATCGCCACGCCGGTCGTTTTTGGCGATGCGCGGCTGCTGGCTCGTTGCGCCCGGCAAACCGGTCTGCCAGCGCCCAAACGCATCTTGAGCGAGATCGACTGGGCCGAAAAATGTGGCAGCCTCGACGAACCTGCGGTTCTGGATCTCTTCGGCTTCGATGCAGAGGATTTCATGCCCGGCACGGTCAGCGCGAAGACCGGCGCGGCAGGTTATCGCTATGTGGATAAAAGCATTGCGGCTGCGCTCGCCGGACAAGTCGCCGCTGTGGCCACTGCGCCGCTGAACAAGGAGGCGCTGCATGCGGCGGGCATCACTTATCCGGGCCACACGGAGATGTTTGCCGAGAAGATGGCCGCTGAGCGCTCCTGCATGACGTTTTTCTCAGCGGAGATGATTTGCAGCCTCGTCACCGTCCACATCGGCTACCAAGACGTGGTGCCCGCTCTCACCACGGCGCGCATTTTGGACGTGATCGAGCTCACCCACGAGGCGGTGCGGCGTGTGCGCGGGAAGGCTCCCAAAATCGCCGTCTGCGGTCTGAATCCACATGCGGGAGAGCATGGGCTGTTTGGCCGTGGCGAGGAGGAAAACATCATCGCTCCAGCCATCGCCGCCGCGCGGGCCAAAGGCATCACCATCGAAGGTCCGCTGCCGCCAGACACCGCTTTCATCGCCACGAAGCGCCGCAGCGTGGATGCCTACATCTGCATGTATCACGATCAGGCGCTGATCCCGCTCAAGGCTCTGGCCTTTGATACCGCCGTGAATACGACCCTCGGTCTGCCCGTGCCGCGCACGAGTGTCGATCACGGCACCGCGTGTGACATCGCCTGGCAGGGCAAGGCGAACGGCAGCAGCCTCGTTGAGGCGGTGCGTTTGGCGGCGAAGATGGCGTCGTGAAGGGCGCTCACTTGCCCCGGCCTTTGGCCCTTCCTCAAACGCGTTCCATCCATCGCGTGCAACGAACTCGCTTCCCCCTTCCGCCGCGATCTTTTCTGCGGTCATCTGCCGCCGCCACGCCGCACTGGCGATTGGTGGTCACATCGCGGGGATGACGGGAGCCTCAAAGCTTCATCCGCCCCATGGCCGCGCTGGCGTTGGTGAGACCGCTGATGCGGTTGCGGAACTCATACACGTCGGCGCGGTACAACGTCTCCTCGTGCCAGAGCGGCTTTTCGCCTGCGGTGTAGCCGGTGGCGATGATTTGGAAGCAGGCGGTGCCCACGGGGATCTGCAAACGCGCGGCCTGGGCCTTGGTGGCATTCACGGCGTGGATGATCTCCTCCGCACCGCTGATGGTGAGGCCGCATTTTTCCGTCCAGCAGGTGTAGAGCGAGCCCTTGCCGTCTCTGCGGCTCATCTTGGGACACAAACTCGCGACGACATGGCGGCGCTCATAGATCACCGGCTTGCCATCCGCCAGACGCAGCCGCTCCATGTAGATGAGTGGCTCATCTGCTGCGGTTTTGAGGCTTTGAGCGACTTCGGGCGGAGCCTCGGCCCTGGTGAGCTTGCGATACTCGATCAATTCGGTGCCGGGTTTCTTGCCGGCGGCACGGGCTTTGTCGGTGAAGCTGACGAGGCGCTCCAGGTCGTAGTCCAGCACGGATTCGCGCACAAAGGTGCCCGCGCCGCGTCGCACCTCCAGCAAACCGGCAGAAACGAGGCTGCTGAGCGCCTTGTTGGCTGTGGGACGGCTCGTTTTGAAGCGCGTGGCGACCTGGCGCTCGGTCAAGAACTGGGAGCCGGGCGTGAAATCCTCCGAGCGGATGAGTGCGCGGAGCTTTTCGATGAGCCGTTGGTGGAAGGTGTCGTTTTCGGACATGGGGCAGACTGGTGGGAAAACAGGCTTTGACAAGTGGCTAAGCCAATTGATAGCGTGGCTAAGCCAATCTTAAAACCATGAAACACAGCTACTCCGACCTCGCCAAGATGATCGACCATAGCCTCCTGCATCCCACGATGACGGACGCAGACCTGGAGGCGGGGTGCAAACTGGCGGCGCAGTACCAGGCGGCCTCCGTCTGCATCAAGCCCTATGCGGTGAAACAGGCGGTGGAGTGGCTGCGTGGTTCCGGCGTCCTCGTTGGCTGCGTCATTGGCTTCCCGCACGGGAACAGCACCACCGAGTCGAAGCGCTACGAGACCGAGTTGGCCTGCAAGGACGGCGCGAATGAGATCGACATGGTTGTCAACATCGGCAAGGCCTTGGGCGGCGATTGGGACTACGTCGAGGCCGACGTGAAAGCTGTCTGTGACGAGGCGCACCAGCACGGCGCGAAGGTGAAGGTCATCTTTGAAAACGACTACCTCACCAGCGGTGGCGCGTGCCTCAGCAGCGATGATTTTAAACGCAAGCTCTGTGAGATCTGTGAACGCGCCGGGGCTGATTGGGTGAAGACGAGCACCGGTTACGGCTTCGTGAAGCAGCCCGATGGCAGCTACAACTACAAAGGTGCCACTGAGCACGATCTGGCGCTCATGCGGGCTAGTTGCAGCCCCAAAGTGCAGGTGAAGGCCGCCGGTGGCGTGCGTGACCTCGACGGTCTCATCAAAGTCCGCGAACTCGGTGGCACCCGCTGTGGCGCGACGGCGACCGCCGCGATGATGGAGGAGTATCGCAAGCGTGAGGCCGCTGAACAAGCGGGAGGTGTGGTGCATGCTTCCACCGCCAGCATCGGGGCTGGTGGCTATTGATAAGAAGGCTGCACCCTAGCGTTTAACCCGTGTCATGAACATCGCCACCAAACGCCATCTCGAACGCCGTGCCTTCCTGCGCGGTGCTGGAACTGTCCTGTCGCTGCCGTTTTTGGAGGCGATGGTGCCGGCCTTCGCCACACGCGCCCAAGCTGCCGTCGGACAGCCGCCGCCGCGCTTTCTCGCGATGTGCGCCACGCTCGGCTTTCACACGCCGTTCTTGTTTCCGCAGGAGACCGGCGCGGACTACACGCTGACACCGTATCTGGAGCCGCTGAAGGACTTGAAAGGCGACTTCTCTGTCATTTCAGGCCTGCAGCATCTGGAGCAGAACGGTGCCAACGGGCACACCTCCGAAATGACGTGGCTGACCTCCGCGAAACATCCTGGCCTTGCCGGATTCAAGAACACGATCTCGATTGACCAACTCATCGCCGAGCAGATCGGCAGTCAAACACGCTTTCCGAGCCTCATTCTCGGCACGGGCAGCGATTCGCTGTCGTGGTCGGCCAGTGGCGTGCCGCTTCCAGCGGAAAGCTCGCCCTCGAAGGCCTTCCAGCAGCTTTTTGTCGATGGTACGCCTGCGGAGATCGCGGCGCAGGTGCGCGGCTTGAAGCGCGGGCGCAGCATCCTCGACACCGTCACCGGTCAGGCCAAAAAACTCCACGGTGAGCTGGGCAAACGCGACCAGGAGAAGCTCGATGAGTATTTCAGTGCTGTGCGCGATCTTGAAGGCCGCCTCGTGCAGAACGAGGCGTGGGCGCAGAAACCCAAGCCCAAGATCGACGCGAAACCACCGACCGACATCCAGAGCCGCACCGATGCCATCGGCAAGATGAAGCTCATGCAGGACTTGATCGTGCTCGCGCTGCAAACCGACTCCACCCGCACCGTCACGCTGCGCCTCAGCGGCATGAACGCTGTGCCGGAAATCGCAGGGGTGAAGAACGACTGGCACAATCTCTCCCACCACGGCCAAGATCCCGCGAAGATTGAGGAGCTGAAGGTCATCGAGAAAGCTGAGTTCACCGCTTTTGCCGACTTCCTGACCAAACTCAAGACCGCTTCTTTGCTGGAGAGCACCGCTGTCATTTTTGGTTCCAACCTCGGCAACGCCAGTGCTCACAACACGGCCAACCTTCCCCTCGTTCTTGCGGGTGGCGGATTCAAACATGGTCGTCACATCGCCATCGACAAAGAGAAGCATGTGTTCTCGAACCTGTTCGTCGCGCTCGCTCAACGGATGGGGGTGGAAGCGGGCAAGTTTGGCTTCAGCACGGGCGTGTTGGACATCAACCAAGCGTGAGCATGAATCATCGTTTTCTTGCGGCTTTGCCGCTCGTCTTCTGCGCCTGCGCTGCTACGGCGGCGCTGCCCACCATTCAGCCCTTCTTGGACCAGCACTGCATGGACTGCCATGATGGGGAAATGAAAAAGGGCGGGCTCGATTTGTCGGCTTTATCCACGGATGGAGCGGACGCTGCGGCGATGAAAAAGTGGGTGAGGGTGTTTGATCGTGTGGCGGCAGGCGAAATGCCACCGGCGAAGAAGGAACGACCGAAGGCGGAGGACATGCGTGTCTTCATGGCCGCGCTAGGAAGTGATCTGAGCACGAAAGATGCCGCACAGAAGGGCACTGTGTTGCGAAGGCTGAACCGGCGGGAGTATCAGAACACCATCAACGATCTGCTTGGTGTGAAGGTGAACATCATCGACTCCCTGCCCGAGGACGGGCGTGCGCATGGCTTTGACAACATCGGTGAGGCGCTTTCCATCTCGGGCATCCAGATGCAGCGCTACATGGAGGCGGCGGAACAGGCGCTCAACACGGCGCTCAATCAGGAAACGAAACCTGAAACTGAAATGCAACGCGCTTCGCTCGACTCGGAGCGCAATCGCAAAGACACCATCGGCAAGCACTGGCTGCGGCGTGACGATGGCGCCATCGTCGTTTTTAACAACGGTGGTTTCCCCAGCACGGTGATCCCCAATCTCCGCTCCAAACAAGCCGGCACCTACAAGCTGCGAGTCACCGGTTACGGCTACCAGATTGAAGAGCCGGTCGTCTTTGCGCTCATCACTGGCAGCTTCAATTTTCGCAACGCAGACAACGTGACGCAGAGCTTTCACGAGCTGCCGGTCGGTCAATCAAGCACCGTGGAGATCACCCTGCACCTCGATGCGAACAAAGGCATCTGGATCAGTCCGCAGGGGCTGAATGGACCCGATGGGCATTCCCCCATCAAAGATGGTCCGGACAAGTATCCAGGCGAAGGCTTGGCGATTCAGGAAGTGACGCTGGAGGGGCCATTTTTGACCGATTGGCCGCCACGCGGGCAAAAGCTGCTGCTCGGTGATGCCAAACTGCGCGAGGTGCCGGCCAAACCGGGGATGCGGGGTAAATTCGGCTACCAACCCGTCTTTACTGCCGACAGCACGGATCCGGCGGGGGATGCGCGTAAATGGCTGCCCGGCTTCATCTCTGCCGCGTTTCGTCGTCCGGCCACGTCGGCGGATGTGGAGCCGTATTTGAATCTGTTTGATGCCGAGTTCGCTGAGGGGCAGGATTTCCTCGTGGCCATGCGCACAGCGGCCATGGCAGTGCTGTGTTCGCCTGAGTTCTTGTTTTTTAAGGAGACGGCGGGAAAGCTCAACGACCTGCAACTGGCCTCGCGCCTGAGTTTTTTCCTCACGCGGAGCACCCCTGATGCTGAACTGCTCGAGGCAAAGCTCACACAGCCGGAGGTGCTGCGGGTGCAAACAGAACGCCTGCTCAAGGCTGCCACGCTGGAGCGTCTGGTGGCGGATTTCACCGATGGCTGGCTGAATCTGCGCGAGATCGAGTTCACCACGCCGGATAAGCAGCTCTACCCCGAGTATGATGAACTGCTGCTCGACTCAATGCTGCGGGAGACACGCGCTTTCATCACCGAACTCATTCAAAACAACTTGGGCGTGGCAAACATCGTGCGGAGTGATTTTGCGATGCTGAACTCACGCTTAGCACAGCATTATGGCATCCCTGGGGTGAGCGGATTGAAACTGCAAAAGATCAAACTGCTGCCGGACAGCCACCGAGGCGGTGTTTTGACGCAGGCGAGCGTTTTGAAGGTGAGCGCGAACGGCACCAACACTTCGCCTGTGGTGCGGGGTGTGTTTGTGATGGATCGCATCCTCGGCATCGAGCCGCCGCCACCGCCTCCTGGCATCCCAGGCGTGGAGCCGGACATTCGCGGGGCCACCACGCTGCGCGAGTTGCTGGACAAGCATCGTGACTCGGAAACCTGCAATGCCTGCCACCGTGTCATCGACCCGCCGGGTTTCGCGTTGGAGAGCTACGATGTCATCGGCGGTTGGCGCGAACGTTTTCGCAGCAGCGACCAAGGAGAGCAGGTCAAGCTCACCGTGCACGGGCGCAAGGTGCGTTACCGACTTGGTCCGCCGGTGGATGCCGCAGGTGAGCTGAACACCGGAGCGAAGTTCACTGATATGTCTGGCTTTCAAGAGCTGCTGCTGGCCGGGCAGGACCGTGTGGCGCGCTGCATGATCGAAAAGCTGCTGACCTTTGCCACTGGTCGTGCCCCGGGTTTCTCAGACCGGTCTGCCATCGAGCGTTTGGTGGCCGAATCGAAGATGAAAGGCCACGGCATGCGGGATCTGATCCATGCCGTGGTGCAGAGCGAGATTTTCAGAAGCAAGTGAGGCTTCCTTAGTCCAGCGAGCGCTTAGGTGGCCCGATGCGGACGCGGCCTGCGTCAGTGGGCGGAGCCTGCGGCGGAGTTGGCGTGAGGCGCTGGATCTCGTAGCCTGGAACGGTCAAGGTTAGGTCGAGTTTGGCCAGGAACTCCCAAGTGGCGGGCACGCCGACTTCATCGGCAATACGCCGGGCCTCATGGTAAGTCTCGAAGGCTTCTGGCATGACCTGGAAAACGGCGACACCACCTGGGTCTTCCTTGATGTCGCGCATCTGACGGATGTAGGGAGAGTTAGGCTGCTTCATGGATGCCACACTTTCACCGCCGCCGCCTTTGGGAGTCAGCACGAGCTGCACGTTGATAGCCTGCGGTTTGGGTTCGAAGGCGTAGGAGCCGCTGATGAGGGGATTGGCTGCTGCACGTTGGATCATGGCGGCGATGCGAGCACCATCGTAAATGGTCTTGGCCTTGCTAGCGTCCTCAATGCCCTTGAGTTTGCCGAGATCACGGAAGTAGTCGGCCACATCCTTGGGGGTGGCTTTGACCTCCTGGGTGTTGGATCCCCAGGAGAAAGTGATCTTACCAGCGGCAGACGCGGCTTTGATGACAGGTTTGAGCGGGTCGCGGGAGGGGTCGAGTTTGGTCCAGAGAGTGAGATCTCCCTTGGCTGCGGCAGCGACGGCCTGGGCTACAACGGCCATGTTTTGGCGAGTGGGAACAGCGATGTCGGCGAGGGCGGTCAGCAGTTGCTTGTTGGCGACGATGCCTGCCTCGGTAAGGGCTTTGTAGGCCAGCGCGGCATGTTCCATCTGCACATTCTCAATAAGCGGGGAGATTTCCACCCAGGCTTTCTGGGCGTTTGCCGGTGAACCAAGCAGCGTGGTGAGAAGTTTGGCAAAGGGCTGGGCTTCCGTTTTCTGGTAAACAAGCTGGGACTTGACCTTGTCGAGTCCATCGAGAATCGGCTGAAGGAATTTGGTCTGGCTAAAGGTGATCACACCTTGCTTGGCGACGAGAACGCGGGTCTCGACTGGTTTTTCGGGGTAAGGACGGGGATTGGGGAGGCGGATGTAAGTCGGGGGCGGGGGCTTGAACTCGGGCGTTTGATCAAGCAGTGCCTTGAGGCGTTCGAGCTCGGCGAGCATTTTGTCAGTTTCAACCTTGCTCAGCTCGCGTTCTTTTCGCCGTTCCTCGAGCTGCTTTTTGAAGACATCAAGGTCCATGAATTTCATCTGGGACTGCATGTCGGAGGTCTCGACAGTTTTGAGGTCTTCGACGGTTTTTTTCAGGTCTGAGTCAGCTTGTTTTTGCTTGTCCTCGACTTCCTTGGGAGTCGGGAGCTTGGGGAGCTGCTTGGCCTGCTCGACGATCTCCTTGAGCTCCTCTTCCGTGACGGGAGGCAGGTCGGAGAGTACTTTTTTGACGGCGCTGGCCACGCTAAGGCCGACCATGACGAGAACGATGATCAGCACGCCCACGACATTGGTCATGGTGTCCATCAAGGCGACGAACGGCAGTTCCTGCTCCTCATGTTTGCGCTTGGACATGGTGGTAAATCAGGTGGTTTTCTTGGGCTCGGCCGGCGGGGCTGCGGGCGGGGCTGCGGCAGGCGGTTGCGGAACCTTGCCGCGGTATTTTTCAAACAAAGCGAGGTCGAGCGTGCCGCGACCGGGAATAGGCAGCTTGCCGACGCGGATCTTGTAATCAGCTTCAGCACGACCGGCGCCGTTATTGAAGGCTCCCTGGCCGTCGTCACGGACTAGGAACAGAATGAGCGCTTTCGGGTCTTTGGCCACCTCGGTCAGGAAATGGTTGAAGGCCACATCAGCAACGACGACCTCGGGAGCAGCACTGAGGCGGTAATCCTCACCCCAGGCACCAAGAACTTTGAGACCCGCTCCGCTGGCCTCGACAAAGTACGCCTTGGTATCCTCCGGCATGCCGCTTCCCGAGGGCTGGACGATGACAGGTGGGATTTTTTTATCCGCTGGAACCTGGCGTTTTTTGATCTCGGCCATGAGCAGGGCGATCTCCTTTTTGCTTTCGACCATCTGGAGCTTGAGGCCGGCGATCTCGGTGATGAGGTCATCCAGCTCCTTCTGCATTTGCTGGCTGAGCTTCTGGTTGGCTTCCTGGATGTCCTTGGAGGTGGTCAACAGCTTGCGCAGCTTGATGAAGCGTTGCTGCTTTTCCTCGATCTGCTTCTGCATCTCCTCCAGCGTGGCGAGCTTTTCTTTGACCACAATCTCCTGCGCCTTGCTCTTGACTATCTCTTCACGCAAACGCTTGGCCTCTTGGGCCATGCGGATTTCTTCTTCGGTGCGGCCTTCCGTCTGCTGGGTCTGGGAGACGCACAAGACGACGATGATGAGGATCAATACGCCGATGAGTGAGCACAGAATGTCCAAGAACGGAACCAGGAGGATCTCGTCTTTCGGTGCGTGCCGGCGTTTTGCCATAACGATTGGGTGATTGAAGGCTGAAAACTATCGAGTTAGCAGGGGAATCAGTCTCGGCTGAACCAGCCCTTCTTTTTGACTTGGTGGATCATGATTTGCTTGCCACCAAGTTCAGAGAGTAGCGTATTCAGGGACTGGATGCCGCTGGCGAGGGCGCGGGTGTAATCGGTGGTGGTCTTGACGCTGTCTTTGACCGCATTCGTCATGTCATCACGCATGCGGTTGAGGGCGGTGGCGAACTCTGCATCCACACGCTGTTGATGAGCGGCGGCGCGTTTGTCTAGGTTGTCGGCCTGCTCCTTGATCTGCTTGGAGAGAGAGTTGAGATCGACCAGGAATTCTTTCTGCGAGTTGGCAACAGCTTTGACCAGGGTCTCCATGATTCCGTTGGTATCGCCACCGGCGATGCTGCCGCCGTCGTTGAGGCGGGGGAGCAGCACTTCATTGCAGAACGCGTCGATGTCGGTGAGGCAGTCATCCTCAGACTTCATCATGGTGTTCAGCGGGAAGTTCAGCGTCATCGCCAGCACAAGGCCGAGCAAGGTGGCGTCGAACGCAGTGCCGAGGCCGCCGGTCACTTCGCCGAGCGTTGCGGTAACCTGTTTCAGGTCGGTCATGTTACCGAAATTCATGCCGCCGATGGCGTGAGACAATCCAATAACCGTACCGATGAAACCCAGGATCGGAATGGCCCACAAAAACGCCTTGAGCAACGCGTAGCTGCCACCGATGCGCATGCCGTCGATGTCTGACTGGCTGGAGAGCATGTTTGTCACATCACCCACATTCTGTTTGACTTCGAAGAGTTCCAAAGCCTTGCGCATTCGATTGACCATCATGCTGTCACGCAGGCGGTGTGGGAGTTTATAGAGATTGTCGATGAAGCTGCCGACATTGTCACGGTTGATCTCCGCGCCCAACTCCCAGGGCAGCACGTCGAGCAGCAGCGCCTTGCGCTGATGGTTCAGCTTCTGCCACTTCAAATACAGGATCGACATCGACCAGGTGAAGAAGAGCGTGTTCATGAAGCTCACGGCCATGTGCTTGAAGAACAGCGAGGCCACAAACTGCATGCCGGTGTAGTCAGCCGGAGAGACGCTCTCTGCCGCCTGGAACGGATAGAGAATGCCCACCCAGGCCAGGAAGAACACAAAACCGATGCCAAAACTCAGCAGGCCGTTCGGGTTCGTCGGGTCGATTTCCTCCCAGCCACCACGCTCGCCGCGATGCTCACTGGTGGGAGCCTCGGTGTGCGGTTGTTCTGGCGCGGAGGCCCCATGCTCATATTCGGCTCCAAAGGCATCATTTTCCGCCGGAGGTAGCGTCACGCCACTGGGAGCAGGCAGTCCCGAAGGAGCTGGCAGGCCGGAGGGCGGCGGCGTGGCGACGCTGGCGGGAATATTCAGCTTGGTGTTGCAGCCGGGGCAGCGGACGACTTTTCCGGCCATTTCAGGCTCGGCCTTGAGCTGCATGTCGCATGAGGGGCATTTGAACTTCACGGGTGTTTTCCTCCTGGGTAAATGAGAGACGAAAAAGAGAACTGCTATTTGAGGTGGTCACACTCGCACGACAAGGGATTTCTTGGGGCGCGACGCAGAAGAAATCTTTTTTGTTCCTTCCATGGGCATCCAAGGATTGTTTTTGCCCAAACCAGCCAGCCTATCCTGGCTGTGGGTTGTCGTGGTGGAGATAAGGGGATTCGAACCCCTGACCTTCTCATTGCGAACGAGACGCTCTACCAACTGAGCTATATCCCCCTGACAACACAGATGTTTGAATAATGACCGCCAAACATGCAGCGGCAATGAAAAAGAACGGGCTGGGCAGAGATGAATTCACAGCGTGACTTTGCGCCTGCGCTGCTGGTTGAACCGGCGGCAAAGCGTTCTTGGACAAAGATTGAAAGTTCACAGAAACGCTTCCTGATCGACTCCTGTTGGGTCGTTGTGAGTTTGCCTGTGCCCGCCTTCAGCGGGCAGCGTTGTCTTCACCTGCTTTAGAGCAGAGCCTCGTCCCCGCCCTCAAAGGCTCAAATGCCCGAGCGCCAGCAGGCCATAGTAGGTGTACTCGCAGTCCAGCGTGTCGTCGGTCCAGTTGCCGTGGAATCCACCGGCCGCATTCCAAAGTGAATCAACAAAATCGAGGCACGGTTCCTTGAGGCGTGAAAAATCTGCCTGGACCGCGTCCAGCGCATGCAAGGCCACAGCGGTGGAAAGCAGATCGGGCAGGGGGGCGGCAGGCAGAGCAAGAAAACCTCCCTGCGGCAGGCATTGGCGCATCAGCCAGTCCACCGCTTCGGGCGGAGGTGGCATGTCCATGTGCCGATGCAAGGCCACCATGGCCGCCGTGGCCGTGGTGGAGCCGACGGGGATGCCTGGCTCGTTTGACCACGCGCCATCAGGAGTTCTGAGGCTGCCCATGCACTCTGCCAGCCGCCAAGGCTCCGGTGGCAGTCCGCCGAGGTCTTGATAAGCGCCCCAGGCCAGCAGACAACCATAGGCACTGCTTTTTTTCCTGTTGGGAGCTTGATGATAGCCGCCGTCCGCACAGCGAAACGCTTCAACTCGTGCTGCCAGAGCCTCGCGAGAGGCCAAGGGAAGTTCATTTATGCCCGCGTTCGCCCAGCAGCGTGCAAGGCAGCACAGATGCACGAAATCGAGACCCGCCCCGTCATTGTAACCAGCCAGCCACGGTCTCACGTCAGGGATTTTTGCCGCATCCAAAGACAGTGCCTGCAAACCCTCGAGGCCGAATACGGTGTAATAAAGATCGGGCTTGTCATCGCGATCCAAAAAACCGCCCTCTGGCGCGATGCGTGACCGATAAAACGTCTCCACCAGAGCCGCCGACTCCCCGAGCAGTTTCGGTGCGAGGCGGGCCACTTGGAGCATTTCGAGACGAAAGGACATGCGGTGCGACTAAACCTCACATCGGTGCATCGCCAGAAGAAACTCATTTTCCCGCTTGAGAAATCCCTGCCTTGGTTAAAACTCGCTTTCCGGTCATCCCGACCCCATGTGCTCACGTGGCGGAATTGGTAGACGCGCTAGATTCAGGTTCTAGTGAGTAACATCGTGCTGGTTCGAGTCCAGTCGTGAGCACCATCCCCTTGGCAATTCGCCTCGGGGGGCCGGTTTTTGTTTATCATGCAAGACGCTGGATTCGTTAGGCAGGCATTTGCGGGAATCGCATCGCGTTATGTGTTGGCTAACCATGTTTTGAGCCTCGGCATCGACTGCCTCTGGCGCCGCACCACGGCGAAACGCATCGCTACGCTCAATCCACGGCGCATTCTCGATCTCGCTACTGGCAGCGGTGATCTAGCGCAGGCTGTGCAGTTGGCCTGTCCTGAAGCCAGGGTGTTGGGCGCGGATTTTTCCGTGCCGATGATGCGGGAGGCGCAGGCCCGCCGTTTTCACACACTCATCGCTGCGGATGGGCTGAGCCTGCCTTTTCAAGACGGGGTATTCGACGTCCTCACCGTTGCCTTTGGCCTGCGCAACATGGCCTCCTGGCCTGCCGCTCTTCAGGAAATGAGCCGTGTATTGCGCCCCGGAGGTCGTCTGTTCGTGCTCGACTTCTCCATCCCGCGCTTTCCAGGCATCCGTCAGCTTTACCTCTTCTACTTGAAGCAGATCATGCCCCGCATCGCCGGTTGGATCACGGGGCAGCGCGAGGCCTATGTCTATCTCTGCGGCTCCATCGAGCGCTTTCCCTCCGGCAGGGACATGGAGGCGCTGATTGGCGCCAACGGCTTTCAATCCGCCACCACCACCGCGCTCACCTTTGGCATCGCCTCTCTCTACGAGGCCCAAAAAGCGGCCGATTCGGCCCTCGACTGAGCCAGGATTGAGGGGCGTGCATTACTTCTTGAGGCAATCGCCAAGTCATCGTTGCCAAAGAAACGCGGCTTGTTAATCTTGAGCACAAGTGTGCGACAGAGTCTCATTTGCAGGCTCGTATTCTTTTCCAACTCGTTCCCCCCCCCCTTCAATGCCTTCCACCCTTGCTGAACTACCTGTTGGCATCGACGCCATCGTGCAGGCCATGCCCACCGGTCGGTCCTGCCTCACCCGCCTGCGGGAAATGGGCATTGGTCCCGGGACCCGCATCCGTGTGACGCGCCGCGCACCGCTGGGTGAGCCGATCGAGATCAGCGTGCGAGGGTCGCAGCTTTCCATGCGTAACCACGAGGCGGCCTTCATCGCCATCTCCGCCGCATGAGTGCCCCCGCCTCCGAAACGCCGCTCATTGCCATCGTGGGGAACCCGAATTCGGGCAAGACCACGCTCTTCAACCTGCTCACCGGCCTCAAGCAGAAAGTCGCCAACTACCCTGGCGTCACCGTCGAAAAGAAGATTGGTGAGTGCTACAGTCAGCATGGCAAAAAACTCCGCCTCATCGACCTGCCGGGCGCTTACAGTTTGAACGCCCGCTCACCCGACGAGGCTGTTTTACGCGATGTGCTGCTTGGCCGCCGCCCCGAGACGCCGCGCCCAGACCGTGTGGTGTGCGTGGTCGATTCCGCGAACATCGAGCGCAATCTCTACATGGTCAGCCAGGTGCTCGAACTCGGCCTGCCGACCATTTTAGTGCTGAACATGGCCGATGTGGCCGAGAAGCGCGAGTGGCGCATCGACGCTGCGAAGTTGAGTGAGCTTCTTGGCATCCCCGTCGTCAAGACGCAGGCCGTCACCGGGCAGGGGCTCATCGAATTAAAACTCGCCCTCAGTCGCGACGACGTGCCCGCCACGAAATGGCAGAGTGCCGTCATTCCCGCTGGTGTACGTGCGGCTTTGGAGCAAAGCCGCGGCCCTTTGTGCGAAACGGGAGCGATCCACGCCAAGGCTTCGCTGCTGGAGCCGCTCTATCTGCTTTCTGATCACGATCCCACGCACTACGGCCTCGCCGATGCGCAGATGAACCGAGTGCATGAGCTGCGGAAGAGCATTGATGCCGCCTTCCCCGGCTGGGAGGATGATCTCGTGGCTGAGCGTTACCGCAGCATCGAAAAACTCTGCGCCGAGGTGCTGAAGCGGCCCGATCAGGAGAAGGAAACCATCACCACGAAGCTCGACCGCATCTTCCTCCATCCCGTGCTCGGGTTTTTGAATCTGCTGCTCGTGCTCGGTCTCCTCTTCTACTTCATCTTTCGCGTCGCCGAGGGGCCGATGGGCTGGATTGAAGGCTTCTTTGGCGATCTAGGTGTTTGGGTGGAAACGATTATGGGACCGGGGGATCTGCGCGATCTTGTGGTGAATGGCATTGTGCCTGGCGTCAGTGGCGTGGTCATCTTCCTGCCGCAAATTCTGATCTTGTTCTTCTTCATCGGCATCATGGAAGACACCGGTTACATGTCGCGCCTTGCCTTCATCATGGACTGGTTGATGAGCAAGGTGGGGCTCAATGGAAAGTCCTTCCTGCCATTCTTGAGCTCCTACGCCTGCGCCGTGCCTGGCGTCATGGCCGCACGCACCATCGACAGCCCCAAAGACAGGTTGATCACCATCCTCATCGCGCCGTTGGCCTCCTGCTCGGCGCGTTTGCCCGTGTATTCGCTGCTCATCGCTGTCTTGTTTCCGGTCGGGCAGGTCGGCGCTTGGGCCCAGGCGGGCATCATGCTCGCGCTGTATGCGCTCGGCACCGGTGGCGCGTTCGTCTTCGCATGGATTTTCAGCCAGTGCGTCATGAAGGGCGACAGCAGCCCGATGATCCTCGAAATGCCGCCGTATAAACGGCCCGCGCTCAAATCCATCCTCCTGCTCGTCTGGCAGCGTGCGAAGGCCTTCCTCGTCCGCGCCGGAACCATCATTCTCGGCATCTCCATCCTCATCTGGGCCGCCTCCACCTATCCGAAGACCGACACCGAGGATAAATCCCTCCAGCTCGCCAACAGCTTCGCCGGGCAGGCCGGCCACTTCATTGAGCCTGCGATCAAACCGCTCGGCTACGACTGGAAGATCGGCATCGGTCTCATCGGCAGCTTTGCCGCCCGCGAGGTCTTCAATTCCACCATGAGCGTCGTTTATGCCGTCGAGAGTGAGGACGACGAAAACCTCGATCCGCTGCGCGATAAACTCGCCGCCGAGCGCCGCCCAGATGGCAAGCCCGTCTATTCCCCGCTCGTCTGCATCAGCCTGCTCGTCTTCTATGTCTTCGCCATGCAGTGCGTCAGCACCATCGCCATCGTGAAACGCGAGACCGGCTCCTGGAAATGGGCCATGTTGCAACTCGGCTACATGACCGGCACAGCGTATGTTTTGAGCCTGCTCATCTTCCAAATCGGAACGGCGCTGGGCTACTAACTCCAACTCTCATGAACGAAAACTGGCAATCCATCGCCGCCATCGCGGTTGTTTTGATCACCGTGGTGCTGTTCGCTGTGCGGGCCGCGAAGCGCCGCAAAAAGCCCGGCTGTGGTGGCGGTTGCGGGTGCGCGAAGTGAGGCCGACACTTCTGCTGGCATGCTCTCCCTCGACCTCTGCACCTTTGACCCCGGCTTGTGCGTCAAATCCCCCGCCGCTTTTGCTGCTGAGGTGACGGAATGTGTGGAGACGTCTTGGGATGACGGAGCGGACATCGTGCTGCTGCCGGAGTTCACCTGGATGGGCCTGGAGCCGCTGGTGGAGCCGCCTTCTTTGCGGCGGGTGGCTGAGTGTTTCTGGGGCGAGCTGTTTCCGACGCTGAAGTCACTGCTCTGCCGCCCGGACAAGGCAGTGGTGCTGGGAACGGTGCCGTTTTGGGACGCGGAGCGTGAGATTCTGCATAACCGGGCACCGATTCTTCTGGGAGACCGTGTCCTCCATCAGGACAAGCTGCACCTGACGCCGTGGGAGGGCGCATTTGCCTCAGGGAGGGAAGTGCGGCTGTGGGAGTTTGCGGGTTTGCGTTTTGCGGTGGTTATCTGTCTGGACATCGAGATTCCAGAAATCAGCGTCCGCCTGCGTGGCGCGGGTGTGGATGTGATGCTGGTGCCGAGTGCGACGGAGACGATTCTCGGTGTCGAACGTGTGGACCGTTGTGCTTCGGCGCGTGCGGTGGAACTGGGCTGCATCGTTGGTGTTAGTCATCTCACCGGGAAAGCCGCGTCAGAATTGATCGACGAGAATGTGGGCCGCACAGCGGTTTATTTTCCCTCCCAGGCGGCATTTCGTGCCGAACCACGTTGGGTGGAGGGAGATATTGCCACTAGCGGGGTGCAAAAGCAGCGGGTGGTGATTGATCCGCGAGCGTTGGAAGTCATGCGGCGCATGCGGCAGGAGACGAACCCTTCGTTGCTGTCTGACTTGCCGCACTTTGAAATGGTGCAGGCTTGATCCGTTGGCTTTTTTAGGCCCGCGATTTGGTTTTAACCGAAGTCTTTCCGACGACCTTGTCCTCCGGCCGCGACCCTGCTGTGGGAGCCTTGTAGAGGATCGTTGCGGGTCCCAATTTCGCCTCGGCCTTGGCCGCGTTTTCAGCGGCACGTTTTTTTTCTCCTTCGCTTGGAGCGATCTTCGCGATTTCAATCGGCTGGGCCTGTGCTTCAGGCGCTTGCAGGGCAGGGGAGTCGTCGTCGGCTTCGGTTGCTAGCTTGGCTCCGCGAGGCAGGTGGTTCTTGGTGATGACAACGTTCGAACCGACGTTCACCGTGTTGAAAAGATCGACTACATCCTTCATGCCCATGCGCACGCAGCCGTAGCTGGCTGGGCGACCAAGGTTTTTTTCCTCAGGCGTGCCGTGGATGTAAATGAAGCGGTTGAAGGCGTTTCGGTTGGTACTCTCGACGCCCTTGAGCCAGAGAATCCGAGAGACGATGGGGTCGCGTCCCGGTGCGTTCGGTTTCAGAACCTCGCCGTTCCAGCGTCTGCTCTTCAAAACGGCTCCGGCAGGCAGACCATGTCCGATTTTGGCCACGATCTGGCACTTACCCAGTGGCGTGCAGTTGCTGCCTTTTTGATCTCCCAGACCAAACTTTGAGGTGGAGATGTCATACTTCTTGGCCAGCTTCCCATCCGTGCTGTAAATGCCCAGTTTTTGATCTTTCACGCTGACAACGACCGCTCCCTTGGGAGGGGTTGAAGTGCATTGGCTAAAAAGCCCGCCGATCAAAACACAAGCAGCGGCCCTCAGCAGGCGTGCTGTTGAGCAGACAAGTTCAGGATTCCGTTCAAAAAACTGCATCTTCTAAGAAGAATGATAGAAACAAATTTATTAGCAACTCCGAAATAACGTGACCTTAAATGTTGTTCATACCCATACAATTCGCAAGACTCGTGCCATTGGCGTGATTCATGCCTTGCCTGGCATCGCTGCACGCCCTTAGCCCCATCTTTAACAGTCTGAAACTGCTATGAACGACGCCCCGCTTCTCATCCGCGCCTACCGTGCTAGCGACCTGCCCGAGTTGCGACGCATCACGGTCGAATCTTTCGGCAGCGTGGCTCTGGAGCAGATGCTGGAGCATAAATTTGGAGTCTGGAACGACCGGGACTGGAAAGCTCGTAAGGCTGATCACATTGACGATGACGTGGCCGCTTGTGCGGAAGGCTGCTTCGTGGCCGAGCGCGAGGAGGAATTGATGGGCTACGTTACCATCCGCCTGGACCGGCTCAATGGCAAAGGCCGCATCCCGAATCTGGCCGTGGTCGAGGCCGCCCGAGGCCTCGGCCTGGGCCGTCGGCTGATCATGCACGCGATCGATTTCATGCGGCAACAAGGCATGAAGATCGCTCATATCGAAACCATGGCTTCGAACGCCATCGGCCAGCACCTCTACCCTAGCTGTGGTTTTGAGGAAGTGGGCAGGCAGGTGCATTACGCCATGAAGCTCTAGCCGCAGCGTCTCAGCGCTAGTCTGCGGGTTTGCATTGTCCGTCAAACTGGCCGATAAAGCTGTTCTTACCCTTCCAGACACACTTGTGACCACCCCCCGCCGCACCGATTCCGCCCCGAAAAAAACCTCCATGCTCAGCCGGCTGAAGTCCGGCTTGAAGAAAGTGCTGCGCCTCGGCCAAGGCAAGAAAACTGAGAGCAAGGAAGTAAAGCCCCACGCGCCCACCATTCATGCCCACAAACGTCCGCATGATGCCCCCGCAGAGCGCCAGCCACAGGGGGAACGCCCAGCCCGCTTCGAAAAACGTGACGATCGCCCTCGCCGTGCTCCTACGGGTGGGCGTGGTGAGCGCCCGGAGCGTGGTGAGCGCCCGGAGCGTGGCGGCCGCCCTCCTCGTGGACGTGAGCGTGGTGAGCGGCCAAGCGGTGGTGGACGCGAACGCGGACCACGCGAAGAACGCCCCACCCGCGAAAACCATGCTCCGGTCGCCCCGCCTGCTCCTCCGCCCGTGCCGGAAGGTCCGTATCCCGAAGCTTTTGAAGTCCTCGGCCTTTCCCCTGCCATTCTCGCGGCCGTCCGTGAAACAGGCTACGAAAAGCCCACAGAGATCCAGGCGAAGTCCATTCCGATCATCCTAACCGGAAAGGACGTTGTCGGTGCCTCCCAGACCGGCACTGGCAAAACCGCTGCCTTTGCTCTCCCGACGCTGACTCGTCTCGGCGCTCCCGGTAAATTTCGCGTCCTGGTGCTCGAACCTGTACGCGAGCTTGCTGCCCAGGTCGTCGAGCAGTTTGAAAAATACGGCAAGCATACCGGCTTGCGTGTCTTGCTTGTTCACGGCGGCGTCGGTTACGAAAAACAGCGCAAAGGCCTCCAGGAAGGTGTGGACATCGTCGTTGCGACTCCCGGACGTCTGCTCGACTTCATGGGCGAGGGCATCGCTGACTTACGCGATGTCGAGGTGCTCATCTTGGACGAAGTGGATCGCATGCTCGACATGGGCTTCCTGCCCGACGTGCGCCGCATTGTCGAAAAAACGCCTGCCACGCGCCAGACGTTGTTTTTCTCGGCTACCATGCCGCCGCAGATCAAGAACCTCGCTGACTTCGCCCTTAAAGATCCGGAAAGCGTCGAAGTCGGTATCCGCTTCTCCGCCGCCGAGACCGTCAGCCACTACATGTATCCCGTGGCCAGCGATCAGCGCGAGGAACTGTTGCTCGCCATCCTGAAACAAACCCATTTCGAGAGCGTCATGATCTTTACCCGCACCAAGGCGCAGGCCGATCAGGTCTTCTCCGCGATCGACCGCCTCGGCGAATACAAAGCGGCCGTCATGCACAGCGACATCGGCCAGAAGGACCGCGAGCGCGCCCTCCAGGGCTTTCGCAGCGGCGATTTCGAGATCATTGTCGCCACCGACCTCGCCGCTCGTGGCATTGACGTTAGCGGTGTGACCCACGTCATCAACTACATGGTCCCCGAGCATTCCGAGGACTACGTCCACCGCATCGGCCGCACCGGTCGTGCGCAGAAAGAGGGGGATGCCTTCACCCTCTTTGCCGCAGATGAGCTGATGAACGTCGCTTCCATCGAGCGCCTGATTGGCCAGAAGATTGAGCGTCGTAAGCTGGACGGTTTCAGCTACAAATACACCACAGCTCTCGATGACGAAGACCGCGCTCGTGCCATCCTCACCGGTCGGAAAAAGAAGAAGCGGAGGTAATACTTCGAGGCAGGCTTTAACGCTCGGTGGGTTATCTTTCCGAGCATCATTTTTTCAAAGCTCAAAGAAGGGCTCGGTCGTCTGTCGTGCCAAGGTTTGCTAGCCAAAAATGAGGGTCGGGTGGGGATGCGGCCCCACCCGGTTTACAATCGCATGAGCGGGATGTTCAGACGCCGACCTGGGGCAGCTTCCAGACTTTTTCGGCATATTCGAGGATGGTGCGGTCGCTGCTGAATTTGCCGACGCGGGCCGTGTTGTGGATGGCCATTTTCTGCCAGCGGGGCTGATCGCGGTAGGCTTTGTCCACCTCGGCTTGGCTAGCGGCGTAGGCTTCGTAGTCGGCCATGACAAGGAAGGGGTCGCCGTGGGTGAGGAGGCTGTCGCGCAGGGGCTTGAACTCGTCCTGGTTGCCGGTGAAGAAGTCCGAGGCCAACCAGTCCAGGCTGAGGCGCAGGTCTTCGCTGGCCCAGTAGCAGTCCCAGGGATTGTAGCCACGAGCGTAGAGGTCGGTGACGCCTTCGACAGTGAGGCCGAAGATGAAGATGTTGTCTGGGCCGACTTCCTCAAGGATCTCAACGTTGGCACCGTCAAGGGTTCCGATGGTGAGGGCACCGTTGAGGGCGAGTTTCATGTTGCCAGTGCCGGAGGCTTCTTTGCCCGCCGTGGAGATCTGCTCGGAGAGATCGGCGGCTGGGATGATGCGCTCGGCGATGGAGACGCCGTAGTTTGGCACGAAGATGACCTTGAGTTTGCCGCCGATACGGGGGTCATGATTCACCTTTGCCGCGAGTGCGTTGATGGCGTGAATGATGTTTTTGGCGAGGTAGTAGCCTGGGGCGGCCTTGGCACCGAAAATGAAGACTCGCGGCGCGATGTCGAGCTGTGGGTTTTCGAGGAGACGGCGGTAAAGGCTGACGATGTGGATGAGATTGAGGTGCTGGCGCTTGTACTCGTGCAGGCGCTTGATCTGCACGTCGAAGAGGGCGTCTGGACTGACGCTAACGCCGCAGGTATCCTGGATGATCTTGGCTAGGTGGACCTTGTGTCCGCGCTTGATCTGCTGGAAGCGCTCACGGAAGGAAGAGTCGTCAGCGAAGCGATCGAGTTCGCGCAGCTTGGATGAGTCCTTGAGCCAACCTGAACCGATGGACTCAGTGATCAGGGCAGAAAGCTGCGGATTGCACACGTCGAGCCAGCGGCGGAAGGTGACGCCGTTGGTGAGATTGAGGAAGCGGTCGGGGTAAAGCTCAAAAAACTCGGGGAAGAGTCGCTCGCAAAGCAGGCGGGTGTGCAGAGCGGCGACGCCGTTGGTGGCATGACCGCCGAGGACGGAGAGATGCGCCATTCGGACGTGCTTGCCGCCGCCACGTTCTTCAATGAGTGATAGGATACGCTTTTTCTCCGAATCACCGGGCCAGCGAGCCTCCACCTCGCCAGTGAGGAAGCGATGGTTGATTTCATAGATGATCTGGAGGTGGCGTGGAAGGACCCGCTCAAACAGCACGGTGCTCCAGGTTTCCAGTGCCTCGGGGAGCAGCGTGTGGTTGGTGTAGGAGAAGGTTTTCTGGCAGATGCTCCAAGCTAGGCTCCACTCGAGCTTCTCATCATCCACGAGGATGCGCATGAGCTCTGGAATGGCGACGGCAGGGTGGGTGTCATTGAGCTGCACGGCAGCCTTTGAGGGGAATTCACTCCATGGCAGACTGTAGCCGTTTTTGAAACGGCGAACGATGTCGGCCAGCGAGCACGCGACAAAGAAATATTGCTGCACGAGGCGAAGTTCTTTGCCGGACTCGGTGGAATCGTTCGGATAGAGCACCTTCGAGACCGTTTCCGCGACGGCCTTCTCCCGCAAGGCATCCACATAGCTGCCTTCGTTGAAGACCTTGAAATTGAAGTCTTCGTCAGCCTGCGCCTGCCAAAGGCGCAGCACATTCACGGTGCTACTGTCGTAGCCGACGATAGGAATGTCCCACGGCAAACCGAGTAGGCACTTCGTATCGACCCATTCATGATGAGGATGGCCGAGCGCATCGAATTTTTGAATGACCTTGCCATAAAGATGCACGGTCTGGCGATAGGACGGGCGCGCGATCTTCCAGGGGCTTCCGTCGCGCATCCATGCGTCAGGATGCTCGACTTGTTTGCCGTTCACGAACTCCTGGCGGAAGAGACCGAACTCATAATGGATGCCGTAGCCGATGGCGGGCAGGTCCAGCGTGCTGAGGGAGTCCATGAAGCAGGCAGCCAGGCGACCTAGGCCGCCGTTGCCGAGGCCCATGTCCGGTTCCTTTTGCAGCAGCGTGTCGAGATCCTTGCCCATTTCAATGAGCGCCTTTTTGGTGGTATCGTAGAGGCCGGAGTTGCGCAGGTTGTTTTCCAGCAGACGGCCCATCAGATACTCCAGCGAGAGGTAATGCACGCGGCGCACGCCCTGGGAGCGGTGCTTGGTGCGGGACTCTGTGGCGCGCTCCATCACACGATCACGAACGGCCAGGGAGGTGGCGACGAACCAGTCGTTCTCACTGGCGGACTCAACGTAGGCTCCCAGCGTGAAGCGCAGGTGGTTGGTGATCGAGAGTTTGAGGCTGTCGCTGGTGTTCTGGACGGCGCAGTTGGCGGGTGTTTCCATGAGGTAGTGCAATTAAATTAATGAATCACCATGTGAGCCATTTAGGCGGCTCGACAGGGGCGATGAGGAGTGTGATTTCGCCTTTGGGTGGCTTGGTCTGGTAGTGGGATAGCAGGATGCCTGCCGGGCCACGTCGGAATTCCTCAAACTTTTTCGTTAGTTCACGCGCCACGACGATTCGGCGGTCAGGTGCAGCCTCGGCAAGGATCGCCAGCGTGTCGGCTAGGCGGTAGGGACTCTCAAAAAACACACTGGTGCAGTCTCGCTGGAGGGCGGCCGTCAGCTCGGTGGTCCGTGCGCCTTTTTTGTGCGGTAGGAAGCCGCCGAAATAAAATGGCGTGGTCGGCAGGCCTGAGGCGGCAAGTGCGGTGAGCACGGCACTGGCGCCGGGAATGCCCTCCACGTGCAAACCAGCACCAACCGTAGCTCCCACGAGTCGCTGGCCTGGATCTGACACCGTGGGCATGCCGGCGTCCGAAATCAACGCTACACTGCCGCCTTGGCGAATGTGTTCGATTAACTGAGGAATTCGCAGTGCCTCGTTATGCTCGTTCAGACTGATCAAGCGAGCGCGAATGTCGTGGTGCTTCAATAGCATGCCCGAGTGCCGGGTGTCCTCGCAGGCGACGATATCAGCCGTTCGCAGCGTGTCGAGCGCCCGCAGGGTGATATCCCGCAAGTTGCCGATAGGCGTGGCGACGAGATGAAGGCCGGGTTTTAGCCTGACACTAGGCGTCACAAGCTCCCGCTCAGGAGTGTCTTGCAAGACTTGGTCCGCGTTTGGATCGAGACCTGGCTGCATGGGTCGAAGAGGGGATTACCAGCCCTCGGAGAGTTCATCGGCAACCGGGAAAGCAAGCTGCTGAGCAAGATCTTCGAGCAACTGTGTTTCTGAAAGCTGCATGTTGGCATCAATGATCATGTTAGAGATAGCCGAACTGGTGCCAGTGCGTAGCAGCTTGCCTGAACCTGATTCTTTAACAGTGAAATCGCAAAGTAGAGTGGCCTGAATCTGCGAGGTGCGCAGGATGTTGTTGCGGTCAGAGCGGAACTGAGCGCGCTGAATGTTCTGAATTTTGCCTTCCAAGACGGCCTCGGCATCTCTTCTGGCGACGATCTGGTAGGAGCCGTGGTTCTGAAGTTGTTTGATGATGGTATTCGTAACCAGAACCGCCAAACGTGGCTCCAAGGTAAGGTTTTCAAACGCAGGCACCGCAAGCTTGGTGATGTGCCGCATTTGCACGGGTTTCTGACTCCCGAGAGAGTAGCCGGCACAGCCGGTAAGTAGAAGGCAAAGTGCCAGGAGAAAAAGAGTCTGTTTCATCCAAGATTAGATATGCAAAGTGAACGCGAGAGCCTATGGCCTGCGTCGCCTACCTGCGCAAGAATTATGACGCGGGCTTCACGGCAGCAGGCGGCTGTGGCACTGGCAGCGTGCCGCCACCAGGGGTGGGAGGCACTGGCAACAGTGCTGGCTTTTCCGTTTCTGGAACCGGCGGCAGCAGCGACCCCGCCCCTGGAGTGGTAGCACCCGGACGCAGCGGCAAGGTTGGCTCCTGGAGTGGAATGGGCATGAAACCATCATCTCCTGTGCGCATCTTCGGTTTCTGACTCAGACGTGCCAGATCTGGTGCCAGCGGGCCGACATAATCTGAGCGCGATTTCAAATTTTGTGCGGACAGGGCGGTGTAATCCTGCCCTGGATTCTTTTGTGCCTCAGCTACTCCGTCTGGATCTTCGGCAGCTAGTTCAGCAAGCAGCGTGCGCGCTTCCGCAGACACCTCGGCAGAGCCATATTTGAGCGCTTCATTGAGATAAATGGCCGCTGCTCGTGTTTTTCCCATGCGCTTGTAGAATTTAGCCACGGTCAGAGACTGGTTGGCCTCAGCGGTGTTCACTTGGCTCAGAATCATTTCCGTCTCCTGTTTGCGCTCACCACCGGGGTTTGAGGCGATGTAGGTGCGAAGGGCATCACGCGCTGCGAGCAAGTTGGAGGCGTCCTCGCTGCGCTGGGCCGCAATATTGCTGATGGAGCCGATGCGGAACTGCGCCTCGGCGGCTTGGGAGGTTCCGGGGTAATTTTCCACCACCCGCTGGTAGGCGGCCACGGCCTTGTCTTTCTCATTCAGATCCTGCTGGATTTCGGCGATGCTGAACTGTGCCAGAGGGGCGTATTTTCCGAAAGGTGCGTTGCGGATGATGCGGTCGTAGAACTCGATGATGTCCGAACTGTTCATTTTCATGGCCACCAGAAGCAGGCCGCGTTGTTTACGTCCCCCTTTGGCTTCCTCGGCGAGTTCAAACTGCTTTTCGATGGCCTCATTGAAACGCGGGCTGTCCCTGTAGTCGTTGAGAAAACTCTGCAATGCCTCGAAAGCATCGTCCATGCGGCCAGTGTGACGGATGATGAGCGCGTTTTGAAATGCCGCCTCGGCCGCGCTCGGCGTGAAGGGGTACTGTTTCACCAACGCTTGGTAAAGGTTCTGCGCCTTGCCTGTCTTGCCTGCGTTGTGGGCGAGGCGAGCTTCGGCCAGTATGACCGAGGCGGCTGCTTCTTGGCTTTCGCGCTCGCTGGCCATTGGGGCCACTTTTCCGTCCTTCTTGCCGAAAATGAATTCAAACAGCGCAAACGAAGGCGTTGGGAGAGACAGATACGAAACAACACAAGCCAGGACGAGTGGCAAGCGGACGGGGATGGGGGCTTTCATCACTGCGATAGTATGTTCTGGTTAACCATGCGTCAAGGTGACAACCATCCAGGTTTTGCAAGGTTAGAGCGGCTCTTGTTTTGCAGCTTTTCCAGGTATAAGAGGCCAATCATGCGCCTCTCTTGCCTTATCGCTCTAATCTTTCCAGCCCTGGCTCA
Source organism: Verrucomicrobiota bacterium (assembly GCA_026397635.1). GTDB lineage: Bacteria > Verrucomicrobiota > Verrucomicrobiia > Verrucomicrobiales > Verrucomicrobiaceae > Prosthecobacter. The sequence goes on from JAPLUL010000083.1 coordinate 28,298, forward strand.
ATGTCAGGGCCCGGCTGGCTATCAGGTCATGCGAGATCTCGATTACGTCGGCGCTGACAACCCGCGCCAGAAGCTTGACCTCTACCTGCCAGATGCGAAGACCACCCAACCGCGTCCGCTCGTCGTTTTCGTCCACGGTGGTGGCTGGGAGGATGGTAGCAAGAATCAGGCTGGCATCCTGCTCAGCCTGATCAAAGACAAGCCCTATGCCGGGGCCAGTATCAACTACCGACTCACCGACGAGGCCATTTGGCCCGCTCAGCTTCATGACTGCAAGGCCGCCATCCGCGCCCTCCGCGCCCATGCGTCGGAAAACCAGATCGATCCCGACAAAATCGCTGTCTTCGGCATTTCCGCAGGTGGGCATCTTGTCAGCATGCTGGGCGTCACCGGCGGTGTGAAGGAGTTGGAGGGTGATCTTGGGCCAAATCTCACGCAAAGCAGCCGCGTCACCTGCGTGCTCGACTTCTGCGGCCCTTCAAACTTTCTGACCTTTGCCGGTGAAGGCACGATCATCAATGTGGACGATCCCAAGACGGGACTTTCGAAGCTGATCGGCGGCACCGTCAAAAACAAGCCCGACATCGCTCGTAGCGCCTCACCCGTCACCTACATCACTCCAGACGATACTCCTTTCCTCATCATCCACGGTGAAAAAGACAACATCGTGCGCTACTCCCAGGCCACCGAGTTTGATGCTGCGCTCGAAAAGGCCAGAATTCCCGCCACCCTGCTCACAGGCACCGATGGCGGTCATGTTTTTTTCAGCCCACAACTCATCGGGCACATGCGCCTCTTTCTCGACCGCCATCTCCTCGACAAAGATGTCCAGATCCCCGAAGGCCCCGTGCCTTCCAACTAGAGCATGGTTCCGTTTGCAGCCAGACCGGGAACTGCGAACAGAGAACCGCGAACCCTAACTTCATGACCGATTCCGAAATCCAGTCCGCCATTCTCGACATGGGCCGCCGCGCCCGTGCCGCCTCCTACGCCCTCGCCAAACTCACCGCCGAGCAGAAAAACGCCATCCTCATCGCTATGGCCGATGAAATCATGGCGCGTCAGGACGCTATTCTAGCCGCCAACGGCCTCGATCTCGCCCGTGCCGAGGAAAACGGCCTCAGCAAGGCCATGCTCGACCGCCTCACGCTCGATCCAAAGCGTTTGAAAGCCATCGCGGAGGCTGTGCGTGAAGTCGCCCTGCTGCCCGACCCCGTTGGCGAAAAGCTCGCTGAATGGACCCGCCCCAACGGTCTGCGCATCCGCAAAGTCCGCGTTCCCATCGGTGTCATCGGCATCATCTTCGAGTCACGCCCCAACGTCACCACCGACGCAGCCTCACTCTGCTTCAAGACTGGCAACGCCACCATCCTTCGGGGCGGCAGTGAGGCCATCGACAGCAACCGCGCCCTCGCCGCCGCTTTGCAGGCCGGTGGCGAACGCGCCGGACTCCCGCCAGACAGCGTCCAGCTCATCCCCTTCACGGATCGCTCGAGCGTCGAGCACATGGCGAAGATGGACCAATACCTCGATCTCATCATTCCGCGTGGCGGCAAAGGTCTGGTCGAAAAAGTCGTCTCCACCGCCCGCATGCCCGTCATCAAACACTACGACGGCGTCTGCCACGTTTATGTGCACGCCGATGCCGACCAGCAGATGGCCGCTGACATCATCATCAATTCCAAGTGCCAGAAGCCTGGCGTCTGCAATGCCCTGGAAACCATCCTCGTCCATCAAGACATCGCCAGCTCGTTCTATCCACTCGTAGGCAAACGTCTCGCCGAGGCCAAAGTCGAAATCCGGGGGGATGCCGCTGCCTTGTTGCACCTCGGTGTGCCTGCCAAAGCCGCCACCGAGGAAGACTGGACCACCGAATATCTCGACCTCATCCTCGCTGCCAAAACCGTCACCGGCATCGATGAAGCCATCGTTCACATCAATCGCTATGGCTCCCACCACACCGACAGCATCATCACCAAGGACAGAACAGTCGCCGAACGCTTTCAGCACGAAGTGGACAGCGCGGTCGTCGTCCACAACGCCAGCACACGTTTCAACGATGGCGGTGAATTCGGTTTTGGAGCCGAGATCGGCATCTCCACCGACAAACTTCACGCCCGCGGTCCCATGGGCCTCGCTGAACTATGCAGCTACAAATATTGGTTGGATGGGACGGGGCAGGTGCGGGCTTGAAGTGCATGACAGGTCACGCCCTCGCTGCTTGGACTCCGAAGCTTGTCCGACAGCCCCCGCACAAAAACAATAGCCTGCGCGGAAAAATTCGGCCTCTCAGGTCATTGAAATGGGCTTTGATTCTTGGTCCTGCTCTTCGCATACAAAAACTTGTGAACCCCTGAACTTCACGACATGGATGATTCATTCGTCATTCACTTTTCCCCGCCCGCATGCCCGCCCATCTGACTCTCCACGACACGCTGACCCGCACCGACCGCGAAGTGATGCCGCTCGACGGCCAAACCCTGCGTTTCTACTGCTGCGGTCCCACGGTCTATGGTCCGGCGCACATCGGCAACTTCCGCACCTTCGTGGCCCAGGATGTGATGCGCCGCGTCGTGGAGGCCTCCGGCACGCCGACACTGCATGTCCGCAACATCACTGATGTGGACGATAAAACGATCCGCGACTCCCAAAAGGCCGGTCAGAGCCTCATCGACTTCACCCAGAGCTGGACGGCGAAGTTTCACACGGATTGCGATGCCCTGAACTTGCTGCGTCCACACATCGAGCCCAGCGCGGTGGCCCACATTCCGCAGCAGATCGCGATGATCGAAAAACTCGTCGCTGGAGGCCATGCCTACGCGGCGGCGGACGGCAGCGTGTATTTTCGCGTCTCGTCGTTCAAAGACTACGGCAAGCTCAGCCATCTGGAAGACCGAGAACTGCGTCTCGGCGCCAGCGAAGCGGCCAGCGCAACGGACAGCGACGAGTACACGAAGGACTCGCTCACTGACTTTGCCCTCTGGAAGGCACGCAAGCCCGAGGATGGCCAAAATTTCTGGTCCAGCCCCTGGGGCGAGGGACGGCCCGGCTGGCATCTCGAATGCAGCGCGATGATTCTCGAATACCTCGGCGAGGACTTCGATCTGCATAGCGGAGGCGTGGACCTGATCTTTCCCCATCACGAAAACGAGATCGCGCAGAGCTGCTGCAGCACGCACGGGAAGTTTGCGCATCACTGGATGCACGTCGCGCACCTCATGGTGGACGGTGGGAAGATGAGCAAGAGCATCGGCAACCTCTACACGCTCGAAGATCTCGCCAAACGCGGTTACTCCGCCGCTGAAGTCCGCTACGTCCTCATTTCCGGCCATTACAGCGCCCCGCTGAACTTCACCATGCATAGCCTCGACTCTGCGCGCCAGGCCCTGCAAAAATTGGCCAAGGCTGACAAGGCGCTGGAGCGCGGGTCTCCGAACCCGCAGCACTCCGCCAGCGACTCCAATCCCCCTTCCAGCTCAGACGGTGACTCAACGCTTCGTTCACCTGCTGCGGACTCGGAGGTCCGCGCTCCAGGTCCCTTCTCCGAAGCCTGGGACACGCTGCTCAAAGACCTCAACGTCCCCGGTGCCCTCGGCTCCATCTTCGGCACGCTGAACAAGCTCAAGCCTGCCGCGCTCAACCCCGAAGAAGCCACCACCACGCGCAACGGCCTGCATTTCATGCTCCAGGCGCTCGGCATCGTCCTGCCTCCCGTGCTCGAAGAAGTCGCGGCCGATGTTCCGCCAGACATCCAAGCCCTCGCGCAGCAGCGCTGGGACGCGAAACAGGCGAAAGATTGGGCCACAGCAGACACTTTGAGAAAGCAGCTCGAAGCCGCTGGCTGGCTGATCAAGGACAGCAAAGAAGGATTCTCTGTTGTCGCCAAGTAATACTCCAACCCTACCATGAAACACATCGCACTCCTCCTCGCCTTAGCCGTTTCAACCCTCCATGCAGAAGAGTGGCAGCCTGAAGCCGGCTTCACTTCGCTTTTTAACGGCAAAGACCTCGCCGGCTGGTGTTTCCGCGAAAAAACGAAGAAGGACGATCCGAATCCGGGCAAAATTCTGGAAAAGCACGACGGCAAGACCGAGGCGGCGGATGCAGGACGCTACATCGTCAAGGATGGTGCCATTGCGGTCACTTTTCCCACCGTGGCGGACAAGCTCACCGGCCAGCTTTACACCGTGGCTGAGTTCCCGAAGAACTTCACCCTCAAGCTCGAATTCCGCGCCAGCGTGGACGCTGACAGTGGTGTTTTCCTTCGCAAACCGCAGCTTCAGTGCCGCGACTACCTCGTGGCCGGTCCCTACAAGGAGCTGAAGCAGTACAAGCCGCAGGAATGGAACCAGATGATCGTCGAGGTGAAAGACGGCGTGGCTCATTGCACCTGCAACGGCGAAGTCCTCGAAGCCGCTCTCGTGCTGCCCGCCACCGGCCCCATCGGCCTCGAAGGCGACCGTGGTGTGATGGAATACCGGCACATTCAGATCAAGGAAGTGGAGTCCAAGACGCTGCCGTGAGCGAAGGCGGAGTTTACGGTTGTTTACGTTGTTGACGATGGTTTACGGTGGTCTGGCCAAGCCATGGTCAACGCGACAGCCTCAACGACCGTCAACCACTGTAAACTTTCCCTGCCATGAACCTGCCCATCCGCCCTCGCCGTAATCGTCAGTCTCCCGCCATGCGCGATCTAGTGCGCGAGACGGACCTGAATCCCGGCCACTTGATCTACCCGCTCTTTCTTCAAGAGGGCGGTGAGAACACGCCCATCGCCTCCATGCCAGGCTGCACGCGTTGGAGTTTGGAGGGACTCGTCAAAGAGGCGGGTGAAGCGCATGCGTTGGGCGTTCCGGCTGTGGTGCTGTTTCCGCGCATTCCGGATGAGCTGAAAACGCGTGACGCCGCGGCCTGCTTTGCCGATGACGGCCTCGTGCCGCGTGCCATCCGCGCTTTGAAGGCCACGCATCCGACGCTGACGGTCATCACCGATGTGGCGCTCGATCCTTACAACAGCGACGGCCATGACGGCCTCGTGGCCGATGACGGACGCGTCTTGAATGACGAAACCGTGGCTGTATTGCAGCAGCAGGCGCTCTGCCATGCGCGTGCGGGGGCGGACATGGTCTCGCCGAGCGACATGATGGACGGTCGCGTGGCCGCGCTGCGTGAAGCACTCGATGCGGCGGGCTTCCAGGCCGTTTCGATCATGAGTTACACGGCCAAGTATGCCAGCGCCTACTACGGGCCGTTTCGCGGTGCCTTGGACTCAGCGCCGAAGGCCGGAGACAAGAAAACGTATCAGATGGACCCGGCGAACGCGCGTGAAGCTTTGCGTGAAGCCGCGCTGGATGAAGCCGAAGGTGCGGACATCCTCATGGTGAAGCCTGCGGGGCCGTATCTCGACATCATCGCGAAAATTCGCGCTGCCACGACGTTGCCCATCGCCGCGTATCAGGTCAGCGGGGAGTATTTGATGATCAAATCGGCTTCTGCGGCTGGCTGGCTCGATGAAGCGAAGATCGTTCACGAATCGCTCATCGGCATTCGCCGTGCGGGTGCGGACATGATTCTGACGTACTTCGCGAAGCAGTGGTCGGCTGCATGGCGCTGAGCCGTGTCGATGCAGTTGGTTGACCACAGAGACACGAAGCACACAGAGTATGAACCAGAATACACTCTAGCTATCTGGTGCGACCGAGACTGCTTGCTCCGGCCTCTGTGCTTTTCGTGTCTCTGTGGTCAATCTGCATTTTCACGACCAAGAGTTCTCAGCGCGGTTCCACAAGCTGCACCAGTCGCGGATCGGCGGCGGGATCGAGCCAAGTGAGAACTTTCCGCAGATCCGGCTCGCTCATCGCCGTGCAGCCGGAGGTGGGGATGGTTTCGCCCTGCCAGAGGTGCATGAAGATGCAGGAACCGAGGCCAGGGCAATTTTGCGGATTGTGGGCGATGACGGCTCCCAACTTGTAGCAGCCGCTGCTCGGGATCATTGTTTCCGGGCTCGTCCAATCGCAGGCGACCTCACGGTCATCGACGATCTGGTTGTAAAAGCGTGAGCGCACATCGTCGATGCCGACATGATGCGCGGTGCAGCGAAGGTAGGGCAGTTTGATCCCGCTGGGACCAGGTTCTGAGCCGAAGGCCTGGGTGATACGGAAGATGCCGATGGGGGCGCAACCATCGCCTTCTTTTTTGATGCGGACACCGGCCGGGGCGGGCAAAACAGGCTCACCCGCTCCCCAAGCCAAGCCGTGGCGGCCGATGCGGACGGGAATGGTTTCACCAACGACAGACCAAGTGCCTGTGGAGGCGCGTTGCAGCATCCTGAGCTGGGCCGAGGTGCTTTGATCGTCGGGTGCGGTGACGTGAAGCACTTGCTTGCAACTCACAGGCAAAATGGAGGTGATTTTAGGCGGCAAGGCAGCAGGAACGGGCATTCGCGCACAGGAAGCGAGAGCGAGGAGCATGACAAGGAGACGAAGCATGCGGGGAAGGGGAAAAGGAAACGCCGCAGAGTTGTGAAGCTCTGCGGCGTTGCGACTGCGTTTGGCTCACCACGCGGAGTGATGATGGCTAGATTACCAGCCGTGGGCGTCGCGGACTTTGATCATCGCGGCGAGGATGTTGTTCCAGGTGTCCGACGTTTCGAGCACGGCGTTGGGGAACATGCAGCCGTCCCAGCAGATGTGCTGGATGCCACGGGCGGCGGCGTCTTTGAGCCAGTAGCCGGAGGCTTTGGTGATGTCGAGTTTGCCGTTCGGATCGTCAGCGCGGCAGTGCTTGCCGGTTTTGTCGTGCGAGCCGGCACCGTGAACGGTGCCGTCGTTTTGGGCGACGTGGAAGTCGATGGTCCAGGGGCGGAGGGCGTCGGTCATCTTCTCATAGGCGGCCCAGAACTCGGCCTCGCTGTAGCCTTCTTTGAGGAGAGCATGCTCAGGAGCGTTGTAGCCAAGGGTGTAGAGGTAGGTGTGGGCGAGGTCGGCCTGGAAGCCGAGCGCGTTCGGCATGCCGACGCCTTCGAGGACATCGAGCATGTCTTTCCAGGAGTGCATGCCGGCCCAGCAGATTTCGCCTTCCGCGGCGAGACGCTCGCCGTGGTCGGCGGCGATGATGGCGGCCTTTTTGAAGGTGTCCACGATGCGGGCGGTGTTGACGGTCGGATTCTCACGCCATTTGGCCACGCCGAACTCGGCGGAGTCGATGCGGATGACACCGTATTTGCGTACGCCATGCGCGTTGAAGATTTTGGCGATGCGGCAGGCCATTTTCACGGCGCTGAGGAATTTTTCCTGCTGGGCGTCGTCGCCCATGGCGGAATCGCCAACGGTGCCGGGCCAAACGGGGGCCACGAGGGATCCGACGCTGAAGCCTTTGCTGGCGATGAGATCGGCGATCTGTTTCAATTCGTCATCACTGGCCTCTGGATTGGTGTGGGGCAGGAAGAGGAAGTAGTCGATGCCCTCAAACTTCTGGCCGCCGACGTTGGCTGCTGCGGTGAGGTCCAGCATCTTTTCGAGGCTGATCGGTGGTTCCTGGCCTTCGCCATCGCCTTTGCCGACGAGGCCGGGCCACATTGCATTGTGAAGTTTGGGTGCAGAGTTGCTCATGGTGTTTGCTTGGTTTGGGAAGCGAGGCGGCGAGGTTAGCGGGCGCGTTTTCATGCGCACCAAAAAAGTTGGGTCATTTCGCCTTCTTCTTAGGCTTCGCCGCAGGCGTGGGTTTGCGCAGGACGACTTCAACGGCGTTCTTTTGTGGTGCGCCAGGTGTGCTGCGGCCGTTGGCGACGAGTTGTTCGAGCTGCGCGGTCATCTTGGCGACGATCTCCGGCTTGTCGGCCTGGAGGTTGTTTTTTTCGCCGATATCGGAGGTCAGGTTGTAGAGCTGGGTGTTGGGCAGTCCCTTCTCGCCGGGGGAACCTGGGCGTGGATCGCTCCAGCCGCCGGAGCCAGCGCAGAGCTCGAGTTTCCAGTCGCCTTCACGAATGGCGAAGCTGCCATTGATGGAGTGATGGATGACGCTCTGACGCATGGGCTTGCCAGATTCGCCGAGCAGGGCAGGGAGGAAGCTGAAGCTGTCCTCAGCGGCGCTGTCGGGAAGTTTGACGCCCGTGATTTCGGCGACGGTCGCCGTGAAATCGGTGAGGCAGGTCAATTGGCTCGTGGTCTGGCCACCTTTGACCTTGGCGGGCCAGCGCACGAGGAAGGGCACGCGATGCCCACCATCAAAGATGTCCGCCTTGTGGCCGCGCATGACGCCGTTGGGATTATGACCCTTCGCGATGAGATCGGGAAAATTCGCCTGCGGAGAGCAGCCGTTGTCACTCGTCACGATGATGAGCGTGTCGTTGCCGATGCCGTTTTCTTCTGTGGCGCGCATGATTTGGCCGATGGCGTCGTCGGTTTCCATGACGAAGTCAGCGTAAAGACTGAGACCGCTTTTGCCCTGCCACTTCTCGCTCGGGAGGATCGGTGTGTGCGGGGAGTTCAGTGGCATGTAGATGAAGAATGGAGAGCCCTGCTTCGCAGCGGCGGCTTTCTCCTGGATGATCTGTTTGGCGCGGGTGGTGAAGGCAGGCAGCACGTCCTCGCCACGGAATCCGGGGGAGCCGGGGCCTTCGCGGGTGAAGCTCATCTTGTCGCCCGAGCCGTTCATGGCGAGCTTCATCGTCTCGGTGGGAGTCGCTGGCACACGGTCGTTTTCGATGAAGCAATACGGCACCATGTCCAGCGAGGCGCTGATGCCGAAGTAGGTGTCAAAGCCGACGCTGGTGGGCCCGTTCGTGATCGGCTGGGTATAATCGACGTTGTTCACCTGGCCTTCTGATTCGATGCCGAGTTCGGTGACCGCGCCTTTGCGCACCCAGTCCATGCCGAGATGCCATTTGCCGATGCAATGGGTCGAGTAACCTTGTTCCTTGAGCATGCTGGCGACGGTCAGTCGGCCTTGTTCGATCAAACGCGGACTCAAACCGCCGAGCACGCTGCTTTGCAGCTTCGAGCGCCAGGCATAGCGGCCAGTGATGACGCCGTAGCGCGTCGGTGTGCAGACGCTGGAGCCGGAGTGCGCATCCGTGAAGATCACGCCTTCCTTGGCAAGACGATCCATGTGCGGCGTGGCGATCTTGCCTTCAGGATTGAGGCATTTTACATCGCCATAACCGAGATCATCGCAGAGGATGAAAATGATGTTCGGTTTGTCAGCGGCGAAAGCGGCGGCGGAGACGAGTGAGAGACACAGCAGTGCCAAGAGAGGTCGGTACATGGTCCGACTTCAACGCGCTCAGTCCTCGGAGCTATCGAGATATTCCAGCGCCTTCGAAAAGCTGGCCTGAGTGAGGAAATGATTCAGCCGTGGCGGCAGTTGAGCGCGATGTGTTTGATGCTCGGCGCTGATTTCTTCGGACACGGCTTTCAAGGCTTCCAAATGAGCTGCGGCATCACGATCTCGAAACGCATGATCAGCGATGAGATCAAGGCGGTGTCGCAGCAGGGCGCGGAGTGAGGAGAAGTCGTTCATCACTCAAGGAGCGGGGGCTTCGATGCTGGAGTCGATCTTTTTCAGCGCCACCCACAGTGCCGGGTCTTCAGGATGGCCGTTGAAGAGCACTTTGCCCTCGGGTGAGAGAAGAATCATGCGCGGGATGGATTGGATTTCGAAAACCTTGCTGTAAGGACGGTCCGGGGGCTCCACGAGCCAGGGCAGCGTGGCGTTCTGCTCCTTGCGGATGCGCTCAGCGATGGACTCGGCGTTTTCATCGTCCTTGTTCATCGCGGCGACGACAATGCCGTGGGCGGAGAGTTTTTCGGCCTTCTTCTTGAGCGCAGGCATCAAATTCATGCAGGGACCGCACCACGAGGCCCAGAAGTCCAGTAACAGGGCTTTTTTGCCGCCGAGTTGGTCATGGAGCGTGGTGGCCTCGCCCATGGAGTTCGTGAGCGGGATTTTCAGATCGACCATGAGGCTCTCCATTTTCGACTCCCGGCGAAATTTCTCGATGCTCTGAAGAAACACCGGTGCCTGCTGCGGATTGAGCCAGATGGCCGTCAAGATGTTGTTTTTGAAGCCCTCCTCGTCCTTGGCCTCACCCGCTTTCAACGCCTTGATGTAAGCGATAAAGCCTTGGGCGGCCTCGGCGCTGGGGAGCAGTGCGGCATTGGCGGAGTCGAAGCTGGCAGCGAGGATTTCGACTTCAGGCAGGATTTTCACGAGGAAGGCCGTGTCCTGGTGGCGCAGCCCCCAGACGAGCTTTGCTTCAATGATCTGCTGGCGCGGAATACCGGCCTTGTTCGCTTCTTTGACGAGCGCTTGCAGTTCCTCCGCGCTCGTTTCCTGCGCAAAAAGGCGTTGCAGCAGCGCCTTGGCCCCAGCGGCGGATTCTTCGGGCGTTTGGGCGGTGAGCGTCGTGCAGGAAAATCCGGCGCAGAGAGTCAGGAGGCGGAGCAGTGATTTCATGGCGGCGAATCGTCCCGTTTTCATCACGGGTGTCGAGCGGAAAGTCGGGTTCACTGGGTTGTCTGAAAGATGACGGGGACGGCGGGCGACTCCTGAGTCCTGATTCAACCATGAAACACACACTCTCACTCACTTGCATGTTCGCGGCGGTCACGCTGGCCTCGGCGGCCGACAACACCCCACCGGAAGGCTTCACCGCGTTGTTCAACGGCAACAATCTTTCCGGCTGGTATGGCTGGGGCACGCAGGATCCTGCCGACCTCTGGAAAATGACGCCCGAGGAACGGGAAGCCTATAAAAAGAAATCTATCGACGGCGGCCTCACCGATGCCAAGGGCAACGATAAGGGCGACCACCTCAACGCACACTGGAAGGTCGAGAACGGAGAACTCGTCAACGACGGCAAAGGCTTGTACCTCACCACTGACAAGGACTACGGCGACTTCGAAATGTATGTCGATTACAAGATGCTCCCGCTCGGTGACAGCGGTATCTACCTGCGTGGTATCCCGCAGGTGCAGATCTGGGACTTCACCGAAAAGGATGAAAAAGCCATCGCCCTTGGCAAACCTTTCGGCTCCGGTGGTCTTTGGAACAACAAGAACCCCGAGGGCAAGAACCCGCTCAAGCTCATGGATAAGCCCTTGGGCGAGTGGAACACCTTCCACATCAAAATGATCGGTGAGCGCGTCACCATCACCTTCAATGGTGAGGTCGTGGTGAAGAACGCCGTGCTCGAAAATTTCTTTGCGAACCGCAAGGCTGGCTACCAGGCCTACGGCAAGGTCGTGGCCAAGGACGGCGACGCACCCAAGCCCAATGGTTGGATGGTCGATCCCGTCTATGCGAAAGGCCCCATCCAACTCCAAACCCACGGCAGCGAGATCCGCTGGAAGAATGTGTTTGTTCGCGAAATCCCCGCCGAAGAGGCGAACAAAGAGCTCGCTGGCAACTGGGCCGAGGCAGGCTTTACCGAACTGATCAACGGCAAAGACCTCAGCAACTGGCAGGGCGCGGTGGAGAACTACGAGGTCGTTGACGGAGCCATCGTCTGCAAACAAGGCAAAGGCGGCGACCTGCTGACCAAGGAAGAATTCGAAAACGGCATCATCCGCGTCGAATTCAAGTTGCCCAAGGCCGGCAACAACGGCATCGCCCTGCGCACACCGCTGGGCGGTCACTCCGCCTCGGACGGCCTGGAACTCCAGGTCATCGACAGCGACGGCTACAACCAAAAACAGGCCGCTGCTGGCAAGAAAGGCCTGGAGCCCTATCAATACCACGGCAGCATCTATCACTGCGTCGGTGCAAAGCACGGCTACCTCCGCCCAGTGGGCGAGTGGAACTCCCAGGAGATCGAAATTCAAGGCCAGAAGATCAAGGTCACGCTCAACGGCACCAAGATCCTCGACGCCGACATCAGCACCTTCGATCGCAGCCAGATCAAGAACCCTCCGAAGGGCCTGGATCGTACGAAAGGACTCATCGGTTTTGCTGGTCACAGCGATCCGGTAGCCTTCCGCAGCTTTAAGGTGAAGAAGCTGTAGTTAGGTGCTTCGACATCGAGTGATCTCAATCTGCCAGACTTGCCGTCTGGCAGATTTTTTTATGCCAAAGCTCACCGAGCGGCCATACAAAAGGGGGATGCCCGCAGATGCGGATTCAAGCGCCGCTTTCATTTCCTTTTCATTGACTACAACTTCAAGGAACAGGGGCGCTGCATTGTCAGGAGACTCTGCCAGGACACCATTTTCGTCTCCCTCTCCGGCTCCCAGACGTCTTGGATGAGCACGGTAGCAGCCGGCTTATCCGCCGGGATTTTGATCTTGCACGGACCTGGTACGACAGTTCAAAGCTTCATCCCTAGCTAGATGCGCAACAACGTTGCTGTCGAAAAAGAGCCTCACTTCAGGCGCTTTCTTTCAGCACTGCAAATCTTCAAATGAGTGTATGGGGCCGCTGACGGCCGCCATAACACATCATTCATCAATTTTTTCTTCTTATGCCGCCTTCACTGCGGCTACGATCTTCTGCGCAGCGTCGGTCAGGTCGCTTGCGCTGGTGATCTTCAGGCCGCTTGCGGCCAGGGTGGCCTTGCCGGCTTCGACATTGTTGCCTTCGAGGCGGACCACGAGTGGTATCGTCAGAGACACTTCTTTCGCAGCGGCGATGATGCCGTTGGCAATGATGTCGCAGTCCATGATGCCGCCGAAAATGTTTACCAAGATACCTTCAACCTTCGGATCTCCGAGGATGATTTTGAAGGCCGCAGTGACCTGTTCCTTCGTTGCACCGCCGCCGACGTCGAGGAAGTTGGCAGGTTCGCCACCGTGGAATTTGATGATGTCCATGGTGGACATGGCGAGGCCAGCGCCGTTGACGAGGCAGGCGATGTTGCCGTCCAGTCCGATGTAGTTGAGGCCAAACTCGCTGGCGGCGACTTCGCGCGGGTCTTCTTCGGTCGTGTCACGCATGGCGGTGACGTCCTTTTGGCGGTAGAGAGCGTTGTCGTCGAAATTGAACTTCGCGTCGAGTGCTACGACTTGGCCGTCGGTGGTGATGGCGAGGGGATTGATCTCCACGAGGGAGCAGTCGGCTTTGAGGTAGAGATTCCAGAGCGCGGAGAAGAGTTTCACGGCCTGATTGGCCAGCGGTCCCTGTAGGCCCAGCGAGGCGGCGACTTTGCGGCATTGGTAAGGCTGCAGGCCGATGGCGGGGTTGATGAACTCCTTGGTGATCTTCTCGGGAGTCTTTTCGGCCACTTCCTCGATGTTCATGCCGCCTTCGGTAGAGGCGATGATGGCGTGGCTGCTGCTCACACGGTCAAACAGGATGGCAAAGTAGTATTCCTTGGTGATGTCCACCGCTTTGGCGATGAGCACCTTGCTCACCAGTTTGCCCTCCGGGCCGGTTTGGTGCGTGACGAGGGTCTGACCGAGCATTTTGCCCGCGATTTCTTCCGCTTGCTCAGGTGTGTCCACCACATGCACACCGCCTTTGAAACCGTTCTTGAAGGTGCCTTTGCCACGACCACCGGCATGTACCTGAGCTTTCACCACGAGGCCCGGGCCACCGATCTCACGCGCTGCCTTGCCGGCTTCCTCCGCCGTGCTGGCGACGATCCCTTTGGGGCTGGCGACGCCGAATTTTTCAAACAGTTGCTTGGCTTGGTACTCGTGGATGTTCATGGGGGAAAATGGGGGGCGAGCCGCGATAGTAGGGGCACGACCCGAAGCGTCAAGGCGCATTCCCCGGTGAAGGAAAGAATGCCGTGCTTGCCGTGCTCAAAAGGCTGCGGCATAGCGCTGGCATGCAGATTGACGTGGTGACACTTTTCCCGGAACTGGTCTCGGTGCCGATGGGCCTGAGCATGATGGGCCGCGCCCAGGAGAAGGGACTTTTGGACCTGCGCGTGCATGATCTGCGCGAGCAGGGGCTCGGGAAACACCGCCATGTGGATGACACGCCTTACGGTGGCGGGCAGGGGATGGTGATTCGCCCGGAGCCGGTGTTTGAAACGCTGGACCGCCTGGATACACCGGAGGCGCGCGTCATTTACCTCTCACCCGCAGGCAAGCGTTTCGATCAGGCCAGCGCACGCCGTTTGTCCGCTGAATCGCATCTGATTTTCCTCTCCGGCCACTATGAGGGCATCGACCACCGCATCATTGATCAGTGGGTGGATGAAGAGATCAGTCTGGGCGACTATGTGCTCACCAACGGAGCCATCGCCGCTGTGGTGGTGATGGATGCCATCGTGCGCCTGCTGCCCGGTGTGTTGGGTGATGAGATGAGCGCGGTGGAGGAGAGCTTCGGAGCCAGCGGCCTGTTGGAAGCACCGCAGTACACGAAGCCGGCCGAGTATCGCGGTCTAAAGGTGCCAGACATGCTGCTCAGCGGTAATCACGCCAAGATTGCCGCATGGCGGGAGCAGCAGGCTTTGGAGCGCACGCGGACGAACCGCCCTGACCTGCTGTGAAAACGAGATGCGAACGAGCATGACATTTCGTTTGACGATCTCACACGCTTCACGCTAAATAAGGCCGCGCTGCCCCGACCGGCAGAATGACGCAACGGTGAGGTGGCTGAGTGGTCGAAAGCACATCTTTGCTAAAGATGCGTAGCCTTAACAGCTACCGAGGGTTCGAATCCCTCCCTCACCGCCAGTTCTCCTCTCTGACATCGCAGGGATTTTACCAAGAAAAACTGGCTGATGACCTGTCATCAAACTCAAGAAGCGCCGGTCAGATGACAGCAGTGGTGCGGGCATAGATGGCACCTCTCAGTCTTCACCGCTGATTTCTCAGGCCTGGAGGTTTTTAAAAGGTTGTCAGGTCACTTCACCGGCTTCGGCTTGAAAATATCGCTGCCGGCGATTTGTAGCAGGCCGTTGCGGGTCATGTAGAAGATGTCGGGATCACCTTTGACTTGGCCGAAATAGAAAGCGGTGGTGGCGTTTGGCTGCGTGGGTGAGAAGAGGATTTCAACCTCGCGCACCGGGCCGTCGATGCGCCCTGGTTCGCCGAGGACGATCTGGATCGTGAGGAAAGGGGTTTTGAGCGCTTCGATGGCGGCACTGCGGTCCACTGCCCAGTCCTGGACGGTGAGTTTTGCGAGATTGCCGGCGAGTTGGTCGGCTTTCACGCGATCGATCTCGTCGCTGACATCGCGTCCTCCGCGCGTGGCTTTCCACTCAGCGGAGACGGGGTTGTATTCGAGGATGATGGGCGTGTTGGCTCCCAGTGCGAGGCTGAGCCGACGCAGGGCAAAGGTGGTAAAGCGCAAGGCACCCAGGCCTTTCCATTTGATGCCATCGGTCGGCAGGGAGGGGAGCAGGGAGGCGTCGATGCGGTAGATGAAGGGTTCATGCTCGTATTTGGCAAAGAATTGGGTGCTCTGCGCATTTTGGCCGAACATGAGTTTCACGGGCTTTTCGCGTGAGGGAGTCCAAGTGATGGTTTGGAAGGGAGCATCAAGCCCGTAAGGGGCCAGATCGGCGGCGGTATCGGCGGTAAATTGGAGGATCTCGTGGGTGTTGAGGGCACCGAGTGCGCGGGCGATTCGCTCGCCATTGGCAGGGTCCCAGTTGCCGTGGCGCAGCAGATACCAGGAGCCGCCCTCGTGGCGCAGGCTGACCTCGGGATGTGCCTTGCTGTTGAGGGTGAGGAATTCGAGGCGCTCACCGTCGATCTGGGCCAGGAGGTGGTCACGCAAGTTGTTGGGCTGCACCCAGAGGCTGGCGAGATTCTTCGCGGCGACGGTGAAGACGGGCTTTCGCCAAGCTGCGATGGCGGTGGTGTTGGTCTGCTTGTCATCGGCAGGCTTTTTGAGGGTGATCTCGTAGCTTTTGTCACGCGGCTTTGAGGTGATGACGATCTTGATTTCGTCCGCAGGCATGTCCGCAGCTTCGGTCTTTGCGGGGTTGCTGCTTGAGGCCGTGGCGTCCTTGGCCTCGGTGACTTCGATGTTCAGAAGGGTGGAGAGCAGCTCGGTGATGCGCTCTTTGCTGCCACGAGTTCTGAGGGGTTTTTCCAAACTCCAAGGGGTATGCTCATTTTCACGCGCGAGCACGATCTGGCCGGAGGCCTGAGTGAGGGTAATCCCAGTGATGACCTCGGCAGGCAGGCGGAGGAGCTTGGGATCACGCCAGGTCGTGGTGGGAATCTGCAGGACCAGCGGAGCTTCACTCTTGGCCAGGTACCAAGCCGGTTCCTCGCCGCGCTTTCCAGGAACCCCCATGTAGTAGTTGTTTTCGATGACGGCTGGAGAGCCAAACCAAGACTCATGAACCACGTTGTCTCCCGCGAACAGCCGAACTTTGTGGCGCGGCTTGTCGAGGCCGGTTTTCTGCCATTCACTGTCGTCAAACTCCTCGCGGTGGATGCGCTCCACCCACTCAACCCCATCAAGGGTGAGGATGAGAGCGGCGACATGCTGCGGGTCTGCGACATCTGGGAAGGGAGCCTCCATCCGCCATGCGGCTCCGTCGCGCACGAGGGTGAGCGGCGTGTTTTCTGAGTTCAACACCTCAATGCGTGTGATTTTGTCTTTTTCGAAGCGGGCGGGGCCTCGCTTGATCTCACGCAACTCCTGGGCGGAGGGAAAATAACGCTCGACACCCAAGATGAGGGCCCCAAGCCCGGCGACGATCAGGAACAGGATGACAGTGGTGCGCGTGTTCATGCGAAAAATCAGCTCATGCGGCCCGCCGCCCAGCCCAGATCATGAAGCCGAAACCCAGGACGATGCCCGGCAGCGTGATGGAGGTGACCCAGAAGATCAACTCGTGCTGGCGCGAGCTGAGCTGGATGCGGTAAGAGCGCTTCGGCTTTGCGGTGATGCCGATGCGACTCTCACGCGCCATCAGCCAGTTCAGCCCGGCGGCCACAAAATCACGACCGACGGCAAGCATCGTCTGTTTGTCGAGTAGGGTGGAGTTTGACACCACGACCATGCGTGAGCTTTCGGCCCTTAGGCTTTCATCTTCCACGGCACCTCGCTCAATGCTGGCGGACAGATAGATCGGCGGGACCGTGTCCTTCTCATCGACAACAGGCAGCTCTTCAAGGAACTGCGATTCGCCCCAGTAGCGCGGCGAGGCGCGGAGGAGTGGCAGGACGTTGATGGATTGCTCTCTGAGCGCGGGATCGTCTGAACGCAGGTCGAGAGACTCCGACTGACCGACGAGACTGATCGAGGATGAGGTGAGGTGACGGATAAAAGGCACTTCCTTCATGAACTCAGCCTGCACAGAAAACTCCTTCTTTGCACCCGTGCTCGTGCTCTCAGCCACTAGGACGCGGTCGCCACGCGGACGGACGCCGTTGAGGGCAAGGAACGCGGAAAGCCGCGCCGTCTCGCCACCCGGATCGAGCATGATGAAGAGTCCGGCACGTTTCCTCTTCCAGTATTCATCGAGCATGACGATCTCGCGTTCGGAAAGGTCATACCGCGCACCGAGCAGCAGCAGCCCGTCGGCATCGGCAGGGACTTTGCTCACTTCGGAGAGGTTGATGGACACGATTTCGAAGTTCTGCTGCCTCCCGAGGTCCAGGGCGGCATTGTAGGCGTCGCTGAGCGAGGTTTCGGAGCGGCTGCCTTTACCGACGACATAATAAAACCGGCGTACACGGCCCTCCACGACGGAAATGAGTGCGGAGCTGATGGCATCCTCCCCACGAAACTCGATGATCTGGCGGTTGGTACTCGTGCCTGATTCGCGGATGACGAGTTCCTCCTCGGTGATGAACCGTTTGTTGTTCCCACAGCGCAGTAATACACCGTTTTGCGCGAGAGAGAGGCCCGTGTCGGCCTTGAGCTGTTCGGCACGCTCAATGTCGCGCACGGGGTCAATGGAGCGGATCTTGATGCGCTGGCGTCCATGCAGGCGGTATTCTTCGGAGAGAGACTGAACCTCGCCATACACCTTCGAGTCTCGCCCGAAGACGATGTAGATCTGCACATCGCGAGAAAGGTGGGACAGATAGTTCAGCGTGTCCTGGCTCAGGGTGTACTCCTGGCCGGGGCTGAGATCCCAGCGCCAGTAATGGCGGTAGCTGAGGCGGTTGATGCCGATGAACAAGGCCAGGGCCAGAATGACCTGAATGAAGACGTTCATGCCGATGCCGTAACGCTTCGGCATCTCGCGTGGAGCGGCGGCGGTTTCTTGAGGCGGTTCGGAATCCGGCATGAGAGGAAGAGTTCAAACGGCGCTCACGGGCGCCAGCGGCGGAACTCCACGACGTGGTGCGTGAAGGCGAGAAACAGCAGGGACATGCTGAGGTAGTAGGCCAGCGGGCGGCTGTCGATGAGTCCGGCGGTGAAAATGCGGATGTGCTCCGTGGCGGCGAAGTAATTGACCACATCGACAATAGAATCGGAGATTTTCCGACCCACCACCATGATGAAAATGCCCAGCAGGAAATGCATGAGGCTCAGGGTGAAGGAAATGATCGCCGCGACGATCTGATTCGAGGTGAGTGAGGAGGCGAAGCAGCCCACGGCTAGGTTAAACATGCCCATCACCACCAGGATGAGATAGGCCCCCTGCATGGCCCCGGCAGGCACCTCCACCTGCCCGGCGCTGATCCAGGAGGAGAACTTGAAGTTGAACAAGCTCGGCAGCCACAGCACGCAGTAAACTATGACCGAGGCCAAGTATTTGGAACCCACAACCTGCCAAGCACGCACCGGCGCGGTGAACAGCGTCTCCAGCGTGCCGAGCTTTTTCTCCTCCGCGAAGAGGCGCATCGTTAGCAGCGGGAAGATGAAGAAGTAGGACAGCCAAAACCACATGGCGTGGAAGGTCCAGCTCACGATGGAACCTTCACTCGGGGCACTTTCGAGCACGGACAGTGCGGCGCGGAAGGCGAAACCGTTCAAGATCATCACCAGCGCCAGCACCACATAGGCCACGGGCGAGACGAAAAAGCTGTGCAGCTCTTTTTTGAGCAGAATCCAGAATATCCTCATAGGACGTGAGTGGGGATGTCGCCAGGAATGCCGGAGTTCATGGACAGCTCGACGAAGACATCCTCCAAGGTCGGGAGCTGGCGGTGCATCTCGCGGACGCGCCATTTTTCCTTCAAGGCGAGATCCAGCACCGCGTCGCGCACGTCATGGCCCGGTTCCACACGAAGGGTGAAGCGCCGCCAGGGGTGGACCAGCAACTTTTCTTCGTTGGTTTTGCGCACGCCGGGGAGGATCGCCAGTTTTTCCGCCAGATTGCCCACGCCTTCGAGCTCGAGATGCAGCAGGGTGGTGGAGCGGAGTTGGCTGGTCAGGTTTTCCGGGGTGTCGTTGGCACGGATGCGGCCTTGATGGATCATCACCACGCGGTCGCAGGTCTGCTCCACCTCATGCAAAATGTGCGTGGATAGCAGCACGGTATGCTTGGACTTTAAATTGCGTAGCAGGTCACGCACCTGACGGATTTGCACCGGGTCGAGGCCGTTGGTCGGCTCGTCGAGAATCAAGAGTTTTGGGCGGTGGACGAGTGCGTCCGCCAGCGCCACGCGTTGGCGGTAACCTTTGGACAAATTGCCGATCAAACGCCGCCGCATGTCGTTGATGCCAGTCAGTTCCATCACCTCCCCCACACGCTTGCGCATGGTCAGGCCGCCGAGGCCTTTCAGCTCCGCCCGGAAGCGCAGGTACTCCTTCACCTTCATGTCCGTGTAGAGCGGGGCCATTTCTGGCATGTAGCCGACGGAGCGCCGCACATCGAGAGACTGGTGAAACACGTCAAAGCCCGCGACCAGAGCGCGTCCAGAAGTGGCGGGCATGTAGCCGCTCAAAATGCGCATCGTGGTCGATTTTCCGGCCCCGTTTGGCCCCAGAAAGCCCACGATTTCCCCCGGTTCGACCTGGAAGGAGATGTTGTTCACCGCAGTCCGCCCAGCGTACTGCTTGGTGAGGTTCTGTACATCAATCATGGACCGGGAAGAGAGGTGTGGGCGGGTGGGAAGGGAATAGAAATTAAACCTTATGCCCGCCTGAAAGACAATGCGCAATCACCCATTCGCAAAATTGAGCAGCAGCGTCTCAAACGCGCCGTGTTTCACGCTCCGTGGCGCGGGCGGCGGCGCTATTTTGGAAATGCGTGATCGCGGCGGCTAGGGCGTCGGCAGCGTCGGGAGTCGGAGTTTCCCGCAGGCGGAGCTGGGCGCGGATCATGAAGGCCACTTGGTCCTTTTGTGCGGCTCCACGACCCACGGCAGCCTGTTTGATCTCACGCGGGGCGTATTCATAAATCGGCAGGCCATGTTCGGCAGCGGCGATCAAGCACGCACCACGAGCCGTGCCGAGCACGATGGCTGTTTTGAAGCTCTGCACGAAAATCGTCGATTCGATGGCGCAAACGGTCGGTGCATGCTCGCGGATGACCTCTAGCAGCCCTTCACGGATGGCGACGAGGCAGCCGGAGGGCAGCAGATTGGGCTTGTTGTGAATGACGCCCCAAGCCAGGGCCTTCAACTGGCCTTTTTCGCATTCCACCACCGCCCAGCCGGTTTTCCGCAGGGCGGGGTCGATGGCGAGCACGCGCTCGACCGCGTTGACGGCGGTTGGATCGCTGCTGCGGATGATGCGGGCCATCAGCGGCGTTTTTTAGACCCGCCTTGGCCCAGGCGGAATAATTGATCCACCGAGATCGCGCCCGATCCATACAAGAGCAGTGTCACGGCGATGAATAGATACAGCCACGCGGCCTCAACCTGCACGGAACCAGCTTTTTGCAGAATCACGAGTGCGGTGATGACCACGGGTAGAAAAATGAACGCAAATAGGCGGGTGAGGAAGCCAATGACCCAGCTCAGAGCCACGCCTACGACGACAACGGCGGCGATGGGAGCCGTCAGGTGCGGGTAGGGTAGTCCGGCCTCGTGAAAGGCCGTGACCCAGGCCCAGGGCTGCTCTTTCCAGAAGAATTGATACGCGCTGAGCGCCCCACCCCAACCGTGCCGCACCAAGAGCAGTGTCCCGGCACCGATGCGCATGATGGCGACGGTTTTTAACAAAGAACCCAGCGGATTCTGCGGCACGCTGGGATTGCCTCCGGTGTATTCGAGCATGAATTAGATGTCTGGAGAAAGGGTGATGATGTCGCCAGCCTGGGGCTCCCAGTCGTTGCTGGCGTTCTCCAGCGAGGTGAAGAAACGGCGCTGGCCTTCGCGGGTGATGTAAACGCCGTGCGCCGTGGAGCCAGATTTGCGCCCGCCGGAGACCGATACTGCCCGTTCCACGGTCATGTCTTCAAACACGGGGATAAACTCGGCCTCGCGCACGTCGCCATTGATCGAGACGACCGGTGTGTTCTCCACTGAGATGATGTGAACGGTGATGGGGCGGGAGTTGCGGCCTGCGAGACGAAAAGCGGCGGCGATCGCCTCGGCTGCCTTGGGCAGTGTCAAACCGCCGATCCGGGCCGAGCCCACGCTGCCCAGCGGCAGCAGGCCCTGTGTATCCACCATGGAGATGTCACGGTAGATGCGTGCTGTGCCACGCGCTCCTTCATACGCTTCCACCCGCACGGTGTGGCCGTAGCCGAGCGTGCCACGTGAGTTGAAAGGGACGGTGGGATCTTCTCCATCCACTTGATCTTTATCCGGCATGCCGGGGACCAGATTGGTGACGGTTCTCAGGCTAGGCAGCGGAATCTTGGGCATTTTGAATTCAGGGACGAGTCCCTGGATCATGCTGCATGCGTTGAGCGTGAGCATGGCAAATGCGGCGGTCAGGAGGGAGAAAACGGCGCGGATCATGAGATAGGATGAACTGAACTGACATGATGGAAGCCCCACCGGGTGATGGCAAGGAGCTTTCACCATCCCTGTGTCGAGCGGATCACTTCTTGACCAGTTCGATGGCCTTTAGCCGGAAAAGCTGCTGCCGCTCCGGCACCTCCAGCGCACTGAGTCGCAGGCGGTAGATGCCAGGACGCTTGATCTCGACCTCGCCAACGATGCAGGAGCGAAACTCCTGTGCGCTGCCGGTTAGGACGACGCTGGCGCGCAGGGTTTTGCCTGCGATGACGACTTGATACACGCCTTCACGCTGCGATTCGGAGGCTTGGCGCACGGCGATCTCATACTTGCCGGGCTGGTCGAATTGCAGATGCCACGAAGCCCAGTCGCCCACGCTGAGCCAATTCACCAAAATGTCTGCCATCAAATCCATGGCCCCCAGCTTCGGGTAATCAGCTTTTGCGGCGGAAACCGTGGTGCTGTCAGTCACCGTAGTGACTTTGGTCAGTGCGGCGTTGATGCCCTTGCTCATGGCCGTGGCTTGGGCCTTGCGCTGTGGGTCGCTCACAGACAGCGCGTCAAAAAACGCAGCGGCCTGCGGTTCGGTGAGGCGGCTGATAGCCGCGAGCGCTTGGTCTTTTTCACGCATGTCCTTGGAGGCTTCGTAGAGCCGCTGCGCCTGCGCAAACAGCTCGGACTGTGGCAGTTCGCCCGACTGCGAGCAGAGTTGCGTGGCGGCCGTCAGCAGCAGCAGACGACAGGCGGGATCATTCTCACGCGGCAGCCGTGCGGCGAGCGCGGGTAGGGGATCAGAAGATGGCCATTGGGCAATGGCACTGAGAGCGGCTTTTCGCACGTTAACGGCGGGATCGGCCATGGCCTCCATGATTACTGCGAGCGAATCCCCACCGCCCACACGGCCAAGCACACGCAGCAGCAGCGCCCTCACGGCATCCTTCGTGTCTCCGCCGCGATAGGCCGCAATGACCGGCACGATGGCGTTGTTGCGGTCACTTTGCGCCTCGATGGCCGAAACGGCGGCCTGCTCGGCGAAATCGGCCTCTTTATCGGGCACATTGGGCAGCTCGGCTAACAGCGGGGAGAGATCATCGCCTTGCGTGACGAATCCCAGCGCGGTCCAGGCCGCGCGGCGCACGTTGGTGTCTGCGTCACGCACCAGCGGCAGGATGTTGGAGAAAGTGTCGCCGATCTCACGCAGACCGATGATTTTGACGAGGTTGGCCTTCGCCATGGGACTTTTGGCGGAGCTGAGGTGGCTCACCAGCATGTCATTGACGACGTCTCCACCTTCCGCCTGGCTCAGAGCCTGCGCTGCGGCAGCACTGGTCCTGGGATTTTCCAGGTAATCAAACAGCATGCGCATGTCCAGGTCTGTGACCTGTGGATTGTCAGCGTTGGCGATCTCCGCGAAGCGCTGCTGGCGTCCGGCCTCGCGTGAGCGCTCGATGAAGCGCTTGACTCCAAAACCGCCGATGAGAATGACAAGAAATGGCAGCGTCACGGACGCCCATTTTGGAAAACCAGCCTTGGCGGGGCGTGAGGGCAGGGTAGGCAGCGGTGTGGCGCGGCTGGCACGGCTCATGAGTTTGGAGGAAGAACTGCCGGTCGTGCTGCCAGTGACCAAGCGTGAGGAAGTCGTTCCCACCGCTCCGGTGATGAGTTTTTTCGTTCCGAGGCCCGTGCCTGCACTGGTTTGTGCCGTGGTGTTTGCGTAAACTTGCAGTGCTTCAGCGATGGAGGTCGGGCGGTTGGCCGGG